>NZ_JYIT01000064.1 GCF_000956545.1 Microbacterium azadirachtae | reverse complement strand
CCGCCTCCCTTCCCGGTCTCCGGGCGGCTCACAGACCCCGCTCTCGTCGGCCAGATCGGGCTCGCAACGCGGCTCCTTCGCGAACAGATGCACGAGACCTGGACCATCGAGAGGATGGCCCGCGAGCTGTCACTGTCACGGACGCACCTCACTCGACTCTTCACACGCCATACAGGCGTTCCTCCAATGCGGTACCTGACCGAAACCCGCCTGACGGAGTTCACGCGACTTATCGAGGAAACCGACTTCACGATCGAGCGCGCCGCGAGAACGGTGGGATGGTCGGATCCACGCGTAGCATCAGCTTGGTTCTATCGCCGGTATAGCTGCACACCATCGCAGTTCCGTCTGAATCCGCAACCGCATCAAGGCGATGAGGATCCTGTGCCGGGGTGGAAGGCCAATGGGCGGTGACTCGTTAGCTGGCCCATGATTCTCGTTGTTCAGTCCTGACTGCACTGATTTGGCTCGGCCGTCGGATACCCGACAGGTAGACCAAATCCGACGCGTCGGCTTGCACCGTCGGTGCTGATGTCCACTGGCTCGCACCTCTCCGTGTCGCCTCTGTGATCAAGCCGGCGCATCCAACGAGACATCGGCTTCTGCCGCTGGCCTCGCAGGGAGGAGGTCAATTGTGGCAGCGACGAAAGGTAGGCGGGCCGCGCCGGGCGCGAGGCTCTACGAGGCTCATAGGCAGCTGATGGCCGCCATCGAACAACTCGTCACGGGTGGAACACTCGCCCACC
This sequence comes from Microbacterium azadirachtae, assembly GCF_000956545.1. Taxonomy (GTDB): domain Bacteria; phylum Actinomycetota; class Actinomycetes; order Actinomycetales; family Microbacteriaceae; genus Microbacterium; species Microbacterium azadirachtae. The sequence continues at coordinate 59,724 of NZ_JYIT01000064.1, read as the reverse complement.
CAGATGCGCCGCGCCGCGCTCGACCTCGACTTCCTGGTCCCCGCCTGCACCTCGCACGCCCGGGGAAACACCAACTGAGTGCCCGTCGTGCGCACCTACCCGACACAGCTCTGATGCCGCGCCGCGCGGCAATACCAGCCCAGGGAGGGCCCATGCGCGCAGACACCACGTTCCCGCAGCAGGCCGCTGAACGTCAAGCCAAGCTCGACACACTCCACGAGAAGCTGACCTCTGCGGTGGAATCGCTCGTCACCGGTGAGGACTGGCGGCGCGCAATCGAGTTCGCCGCGCGGTTCCGGTCCCGCTCGTTCAACAACACCCTGCTGATCTGGACCCAGCACCAGGCCGCGTTCGAACACGGCCGCGTCCCAACCCCACTCCCATCCCATGTCGCCGGATACCGGCAATGGCAGTCCCAGGGCCGGCAAGTCGACAAGGGTCAAGCCGGGTACCTGATTTTCGCGCCCGTCACAGGCCGGTTCGCGTCCTCGACACCGAAAGACCCCGCATCGTGGCGGCGGCTCGGTCCTGCTGAGAAACCCGCCGCCGGCGAGACAGTGCGTTCCAGAATGGTTGGTGCGAAACCTGCCTACGTCTGGGACGTGACACAGACCACCGGTGACCCGATCCCCGAGCTCCCCGTCCCACGCCTACTCACCGGGCAGGCACCCGCGGGGCTCTGGGATGGGCTCGCACGGATCGTCGCGGACCGCGGCTACACCCTCCATGATGCACCCGACGCGGAGTATCTCGATGGCGCGAACGGGGTCACGCACTGGCTACGGAAAACCGTCCATGTCCGCACCGACATGGACGATGCCGCTCGCACCCGCACTCTCGCGCACGAAGTCGGACATCTTCTGCTCCATAACCGTGACGACGTTGACGCTGTGGTGCACCGTGGCATCGCGGAAGTCGAGGCCGAGTCCGTCGCCCTGATGATCGCTGCCGCGCATGGCATGGACACCGACCAGTACACAATCCCCTACGTCGCGACCTGGGCATCGAGAGTCCCCGGCCAGAGCGCCGTCGAGACCATCCAAGCCACCGCGGCTAGGGTCCGCACCGCCGCTTTGACACTCCTTGACCAACTCGACACAACCCAGATCGACGATGGTGCACTGCCTTCCCTCACCAAACCCCTCGCCCGCACGACCGCGAGCGAACCCGTGGCAGAAAGGCCACGTCGACGCGAAGGGCGTTCGCTATGAACCGACCAGTGAAAGGCAGGCAAGATCCCGCTCACATGAGGCGGCACAGTCCACACCGAAGCGAGGTCGCATACGCGTCCGATCGAAAGGTCGGGGAGCGAGCTGCGAAGCGCCGTCTGCCAGTTCGCGTGAACGGGCTCCGTTCAGCGCGGCCGCAGATAGCACTGCGGGGGCTGTGATGATTGCCGAGCGGCTTCTCACCGCGGTGGCGGCCCTGGCGTTGCCGGACGCTGCTCAGCATTTCGCCACCGCCGGGGTGCCGGTATTCCCCCTGGTGCCTGGAAAGAAGCATCCTCTCGTCGCGCACGGCTTCAAGGACGCCAGCATCGACCCGACGCAGGTTGCGGCGTGGTGGGAGCGATGGCCGGAAGCGAACATCGGCATCCCGACCGGCCCCGCGTCCGGATTCGAGGTCGTGGACGTCGACGTGAAGGGCGACGCACCTCGCGGTCCGGAGTCCTGGCAGCGCGCCACTCACGCTGGCCTGCTCGATGGGTGGGCGGCGCTCGTGGTCACTCCTTCCGGTGGTCTGCACGCCTATTACCCGGCCGCCGAGGTCGAGCAGCGGTGCTGGGCTTCGGGTGCCGCGCAACTCGACTTCCGCGGTACTGCCGGTTACATCGTTGCCCCGCCGTCCCGGATCATGATCGGCGGAGAGCCCGTGGCGTATGAGCTTCTCGAACTATCCGCAGGCCAGCCCTTTCCGGTGGATGCTAAGGCGTTGCGGGAATTCCTGGATCCGCGCCCGGTGCGGGCATCGTGGCCAACTGCCCCGTTCCGGGGCACGCTCGAAGAGCGCACACGGCGGATCGCCACCTGGTTGGAAGGGCAGGGCGAAGGCCAACGAAACCAGGGCCTGTATTGGGCGTCCTGCCGTCTCGCCGAGAACGAGGTCTCGCTGCACGCGGCACTTGAGGCGCTCGGCCCGGTCGCAGAGAGGATCGGCCTTCCACCACGAGAGATCGAGCGAACAATCCGCTCCGCCTACCGCTCCCCCGGCGCCGCCCCCACGCCGGGAGATTCAACGCAGAACCCGTCCGCCGGAATGCGACACGAGGCGACCGGGAAGGGCCGGATGCTCACATGAACGGCGCGCGGTCGGTCCAAGGTGGCCGGGGCGCCGTGACGACGGCGATCGCCGGGACAGTGCTGATCGCGGCGGGCGCGTTCTGGCTGTCGTTCACGGCGCTCACAGATCTCGCACGCCGATCGGGGATCGCTGCGGGGCAAGCGTGGGCGTGGCCCTTGATCGTGGACGGCATCATCGTTGTCGCAACCGTCGCCGTGGTCGCGCTCGCCGGCACACGACTCACCTGGTACCCGTGGATGCTCCTCATCGTCGGCGCAGGTCTGTCCGTGACGGCGAACTCGGTCCACGCGATGGTTACAGCCGACGCCGATGTACCCGCACTCCTGGCCGCCACGGTCGCGGCAGTCCCTCCCCTGGTACTGCTCGCCATCACCCACCTCACCGTCGTCCTGACCCGCCACCACGCCGACACATCCTCCCCCGCCACGGCGGGTGACGATCGGGACCAACCGCACACCGAAGCACCGCCAGTCTCTGCGCAGCCTGAGCCACCTGCAGCATCACTCGACACTGGCGTTCCTGTCCGCGACGAGGTCGTCGCCCCGATTCGCACGTTAAGTTCCGCGCAAGAAGAGGCCGCGGCACTGCGAGCGGAGGGCTGGTCGAACAAGAGCATCGCCCGCCACCTCGGCGTGCACCCCTCGACCATCGGCCGCTGGTTCACGAACCAGACCATACGCGAGCCGGAACCCACGATGACACACGCGCCAAACCGAGACCTCGAGAATGGGAGACCCACAAATGGACGCTGAGCATGAGGATGCCTCTGAGGGCCGGGGCGGGCCGTGGTCGCGGTTGCACCCAGCGCTCGCCACGGCGATGGACGCTGGACGCGCCGAAACAATCGAACTACACGAGCCAAGCACGGCCGTCGACCTGGAGCGGTCGATGCTCGCCGTCCAGAGCGACCCGACCGTCACTGCGGATCCCGCTGAGTTCGCGGCTGACGCGGTTGCGGAGGCACGTCGGCGGACGCAGGTGCGGTGGGCGCGGCCGACGGATCTCGCGATGCAGGCCGGTGCTCGAGCGACCGGATGGGGACTCGATCTGCGCGCCGAACTCGGGCAACGACTCCAAGACGCCACACGCGACAGTCAGCGCCTCCATAGGCGAGGAGACCGGAAGCGGTGGCACCTGGATCTGTCAGTCTCGGGGCGGCACCGGCAGTCACGTCAGGAGCCGGCGCGTTTGGGGATGGACCTGAGGTGATCCGTTGTGAGCGCAACCACTCCCCTCGCACGGGAACTGCCCGCCCCTGGGAGCCTCCTGTGCACCTTCCCTGTAGGAGGTGCCATCACCATGACGAAGACCAACACCAGAATCCCCGACCAGAAGTCCCAGACATCCGGGGCCCGGCGGGGGTTCGAGCATTCCGAAGGCCTGCGGACACCGCTGATCCGACTGCACGAGGAAGGCCGCTGGGCGTGGCGGCACGACCCCGAAGTCGCCGCGCTCATGCGCCACGCTGCTAGGAAGTATGCGGCGCTCGCACGCCGACACGGATTGGATCCGTGGGAGGCCGCGGCGGCGGCGTTCGATGCGATGCGCACCGGCTCCGTCCGCCGCGCCGAGGACCCATGGGCGGTCATCACCCGGGCCGTGCAGGTCACCTGCATCGCCGAAGAACGCGCCAACGGGCTGCTCTGCTCCGTCCACCAAGCACGACGCCCGAAGTATTCGGCACATCACGATGCGGAACGCTTCTCCGACCGGGAGACCCCACTCACCGACTACCACCCCGCATTCCGCACCATTGCCGCATCCGCCGTTGACGGAGACGAGGAGAACGAGACAGTCAGTCGGGTCGAGGCCGCGGTCTCGGAATGTGTGACCTTGTTCCGATGCCTCGGGTGGCCCTTGGAGATGGCGCGGTCCGGCATCGAGTACATCGTGGCACGCCTGGCGGAGTCTTCGTCGCGGATGTCGGCGTTCGAGTCGCTGCGGCGCGACTATCACGCTCGCGCGTTCCTCGATCTGCCACCCGCGTCGTGGCTGACGATGCTGCGGGTCGTGCTGGGGAGCCCGGACCCGAACCTCGCCCACACGCGCGCATCCCGCGGGATCCTGCACCGGCTCGTGAGCGGCGAACCCCTCGAAGCGCTGCTGCTCGACGCAGGGCTGGTAGCCGAGGTGTTGCGGGCGGTGCCAGCGGGTGGTGAGTATCGTGGCTGCCAGTAGTCCCGGACACATCGAGCTGGAACGGTCCCTCGATTCCATCCAGATCGGCAAGCGACATCGCACCGATCTCGGCGACCTGGACTCGCTGATGGAGTCCATCGAGCGTGAGGGTTTGTTGCAGCCAATCACGGTCACTCCGGACGGGGTATTGGTGTGCGGGCGACGCCGGTTGGAGGCTCTGCGTCGACTCGGCCGGCGCACGACGAACGTGTGGGTGCGGTCGGGGATCACGGACCGGCTGAGCCAACTTCTCGCGGAGCAGAACGACAACGCGCTGCACAAGCCGCTCAGTCTGATTGAGGCGGAATCGCTGTACCGAGAGTTGAAGGTTGTGGTGGCCGAGGACGCCGCCCGCCGGCAGGAGGCCTCCCGGTTCGGCAGCGCCGTGCGGGAGGGTCGGGATTCTGCGGGAGTCTCCGGTGCCGTCGATTCGACGGCACCGCGTTCGGCCGGTGAAGCCCGGGTGCAGGCGGCCCGGATGGTGACCGGGCGCGGCTCGCAGACGATGCTGGAACAGATCGGCCGGTTGAAGGATCTCGCGAACGACGATTCCCGCCCCGACCACATCCACGTCCAGGCCGCCGAAGAGCTTGCCCGGATCGAGGCGGGCGGGAAAGTGCACGGCGCGCACCTGCGCATGAACGCCGCGCTATCCCTCGACGAACTCGACCGGATCGCCGCCGACCCCGCCCAGTCCGAGCTCGTGCGGACCCAGGCCGCCGCGTCCGCTGCCCAGGTGCGCGGCGCGGGTGCGGCCGATACGAGGGCGACGGAGCTCGCGGCTCTCGCCGCGGATGCGATCGCGCGCGTCACCGCGGAGAACCGCGCCAAGACCAAGCGTTCCGCCCTAAAGCCGGCGCGCCCGGCGTTGTCGTCGGTGGTGTTGCCGCCGCGGGCGTTCGTCGCCTTGTGGGCGGACATGCAGGGCTGGACGGCTCGATACGACGCGGACAACATCGCCACGTCGCTGACCGCGGTCGAGTGGGAGCAGGCGGAGACGGTGCTGGCGGAGACGATCGCGTTCTTCACGCGCATCCGCGACGCACGCAACCAGGCCGACGCCTCACCTCAACCCGCCGCCGCTGACGTGCGGACGGCCTGACCGGCGGGAACAGTCGGCGCACCTGCCGAGTATCGATCCGCTTCGATCTCGGGAGGCCCTCATCCGTCACATCTCTGAGCCCGGCGAGAAGTCACGTCGCCTCCCCGTCGTTCTCATGGCGACGGGCGCCGTACTGCTCGTCTTCGTCGGCGTCGGCATCTACGGCCTGCTCCGCGGCCCCGACACTCCAACGCCCGCCCCATCACCCGAGAGCTCAACGCCAGTCACGCCGGACACGACGCACGCCTCTGCGCCTATCGAAGCCGAGACCGAGCCAGAGCGATTCGCACGCACGATCGCGATGCGCCTGTTCGCCTGGGACACGGCGGCCGGGCGTGATGTGGATGAGTTCAAGCAGCCGCTGATTGATGTCGCCGACCCCGAGGAGGCGCCGGGGCTCGTTGCGGATCTGCGCGGCTATTACCCGGATCGGGAGATCTGGGCGAAGCTCCGCGACGCGCACACACGGCAATGGCTCACCATCGACACCCTCACCATCCCGCCCACTTGGTCGGCCGTCACCGAGCAGGCGCGAGGCCTGATTCCGCCTGGGGCTGCCGCATTCACGATCACTGGGACCCGGCATCGGGCCGGCATCTGGGAGGGGCAGGCGGTCGCGGACGCGCATCCGGTGTCGTTCACGATCTTCATCGCCTGCCCGACAGATGGTGCTTGCCGGCTGCTACGGCTCTCGGCCGTCGACCAGCCGATGCCGTGACCGAGATGCGCTGATGGTGAAGAAGCTGCTCATCCTCGTTCTGGTGCTGTTCTGTGTTGGGCCGTCGGCCGCGGTCGTGACAGTCGCGGCGTTCGCTGGCCCGCTCGGGTTCTGCACCACCGGGTCCCTGACCGTGGCCGAGATCCCTGACGAGCTGACCACTGCGACGGCGGACGGCGTATCGGTGACGCTCGAGAAACGGCAGCTCACCCACGCGGCCACGATCATCACTACCGGGGCGAGCATTCCCGGGGTCGGGCTGGCCGGGGTCCGGGTCGCGCTCATGGCCGCCCTCACCGAGTCTCGGCTGCGGATGCTCGCCAACACGAGCACATACCCGGAGTCCGGGTCGTTTCCGAATGATGGGAACGGGTCCGATCACGACTCGCTGGGCCTGTTCCAGATGCGGCCCGCGGCCGGCTGGGGCACCGTCGCCGAACTCATGGACCCGACCTATCAGGCGCGGGCGTTCTTCGGCGGGACGGACGGCCCGAACTACCCCTCCCCGCGCGGACTGCTCGACATCCCCGGCTGGCAACAACTCGACCCCGGATCGGCCGTGCAGGCAGTCGAGGTGTCGGCGTTCCCGGACCGGTACCGGAACTGGCAGCCCGTCGCCGACGCGATCCTCGCCGCTCTCACCAAACCCGCCCCCGGCGGCAACTCAATGGACCCGGGGCCGGTGCCGGAGAGCTCGCGGATCGTGTTCCCGCTCCCCGCCGGCTCCTACACGAACACCGACAGTTTCGGGTGGCGCACCGACCCCTTCACCGGGGAGCGTGCGTTCCACTCCGGCAGCGACCTCGCCGCCCCGGCCGGCACCCCGATCTACGCGATCGCCTATGGCCGTGTGACGGTCGCGGAGTACACCGGCGGGTGGGGCGGGCTCATCGTGATCGAGCACACCGTCAACGGCGCACGGGTCGCGTCCTACTACGCCCACATGTGGGACGACGGCATCTTCGTCACGGGCGGGGAGACCGTCACCGCGGGGCAGCACATCGGCGATGTCGGCTCCTCCGGCCGCTCCACCGGCCCACACTTGCATGTCGAGATCCGCCCCGGCGGGCAAGGCCAGCCGCCGGTGAACGCCGTCGACTGGCTCACCGCACACGGGGCCCAGCCCGGCGACGGCACCAGCGCACCGGCGGGATGCCGAACCCAGGTCGGAGGCAGATCATGAACGTCTTCCCGGACTTCGGGGCGGTCGGCGCGTCCGGTGAACTCGCGAGCGTGATCGGGGCGCTGCTCACGATCATCCTCATCGCCGCCGTACTCACCCTGATCGTCTCCGCGATCTTCTGGGCGATCGCCTCCTCAACCGGGAGCCCGTACGCGGCGCAGAAAGCCCGCGTCGGGGTGTTCGTCGCGATCGGCACCGCGGCACTCGCCGGCGCCGGCATCACCTGGACGAACTTCCTCCTCACCCTCGGGGACCACATCTAACCCGACCTGCGACACCGGTCCCTGCTTCGGCGTGGTGTGTGCACCTGTCTGGTGGACGAGCCGCGTCCGCTTCCAGGCAGGAGGACAGTCGTGATCGATATCGACCCGAACAGCAACGGGCTTCCCGGGATCGCGCAACTGCGCGACATCGTCGGCGCAGTGATGACCGTCGGCCTCATCCTCTCCGTGCTCGCGCTCATCATCTCCGCGATCGTCTGGGGCTTCGGTGCCAACAGCAGCAACCCGCACCTCGCGTCCCGCGGGAAGACCGGCGTGCTGGTGTCCTGCGGTGCCGCGATCCTCTGCGGTGCGGCGGTAACGCTCATCAACTTCTTCTGGACCGTCGGCCAGGCCGTCAACTAACTGGGGCGCTGATTCAGGGTGAGTATCTGCGACGTTCCCGGCATCTCGACCGTCTGCACCGCGATCGGCGACGGCCCCGCCGGCGTGTTCTTCGGCTGGATCGCGTCCGCGATGGGCCTCGCCGTGTCAACGCTGTTCCGGGGCATGTGGGACGTGTTCTCCACCACGACCGCCGTCGATATCGCCTCCGACGGGTACGTGAAGGTGTACAACATCCTCTTCGGGATCGCCGTGTTCATCACACTGTTGTTCTTCTGCTTCCAACTCATCACCGGCCTCGCCCGCCGCGACCCGACCGTCCTCACCCGCGCCGCCCTCGGGCTCGCGAAGTCGGTGCTCGGCTCCTTCGTCCTCATCACCCTCACCGCGCTGCTCTTGGAGATCACGGACCAGCTCTGCGTCGGGATCATCCAGGCCACCGGGCAAACCATTCAAAGCATCGGTGACCGGCTCGCGCTCCTGATCGCCGCCGTCACCGTCACCACGGTGGCCGGCGGGGCGGGGGCGTTGCTGACGATCTTCCTCGCGGGCCTCATGATCGCCGCGATCTTCATCCTCTGGTTCTCTCTCCTCATCCGCAAAGCCCTCCTCCTTGTCGCGATCGTGTTCGGGCCGATCGCGCTCGCCGGTCTCACCTGGGAATCGGCGCGCGGCTGGTTCGGGAAATGGGCGACCTTCGTAGTCGCCCTGATCGCGTCGAAACTCGTCGTGGTCGTGATCTTCCTCATCGCCACCGCACAAGTCTCGGCACCGATCAGCATCGATCTGAAGTCGCTGTCGGAACCGATCGCGGGCATCGTGCTGCTGTTCATCGCCGCGTTCGCCCCCTACATGGCATACAAGTTCTTGTCGTTCGTGGGGTTCGACATGTACCAGGCGGCGTCGATGGAGCAGGAAGCGAAGAACGCCCTCAACCGTCCCATCCCGCTCCCGTCCAAGCCCAGCGGCCCGGCCCCGAAGCAGGTGCTCGACAGCCCGGAGCCCGGCTCGGGCGGCACGCCCCCGGCACCGGTACCCGCGGTACCCGCCGCGACCAAAGGGGCCGCTGGCGGTGGTGCGGGCGGGAGCGCTGCGGCGGGCGGCGGCGCCGCCGGCAGCACCGCCGCTGCGGGGCCCGCGGCCGCGGTCGTCGCGGGCGCGCTGGTGGTGAAGGAGGCTGCGACGGCTGGGCCGAAGCTCGGTGGCGCTTTCGGCAGCGCCGCGGACAGCCATGCGGACGCCGCGTCCGAACAGGGAGCCCCGCCGCCGCACGGTGCGGCGCCGGTGCTGCAGCCGCCCGCCGTGCTCCCGCCGCCATCTCGACCGTCCGGTGGCTCCGCGCCCGTCCCGCGGGTGAAGGAGTGACCGATGACCGCCACCAGTACGGGTGAGCCGTCGTTCGAACTGCGGCCGGTGCAATTCTCCCGCCTCACGCGCCGCGGCATCCTCCTCGGCCTCTCGCTCCCACAGCTCATCGTCCTCGCCACCGCGCTGATCATCATCGTGGTTGGTCTGTACACGAACGGCGGTGCCGGGCTCGCCTGGTCATCCCCAGCCTGGACGCTGCTCGTCACGATCGCCTGGGTACCTATCGGCGGCCGGAAGATCATCGAATGGGTACCCATCACCCTCCGGTGGATGCTCCGCACCCGGGCGAAGCAAACCACGTACCGGCGGAGGGTCGTGAAGCCGCGCCCCGCCGGCACCCTCGCCCTCCCCGGGGATCTCGCAGCTTTGCGGGAGTGGGAGGACCCGGAGACGGGGGCGACGATGATCCATGACCCGCACGCGCAGACCCTCACCGCGATCTGCGGGGTATCGCACCCCGCGTTCGTGCTCCTCGACCCGGGCGAGCAGCAGCGCCGCGTCACCGGCTGGGGCAGAGTCCTCGCCGCCGCCTGCCGCTCCGGCAGGATCGCACGCATCCAAGTACAAGAACGCACCCTCCCCGACTCCGGCAGCGGACTTGCGGAATGGTGGCGCGAGCACGGCCGCGACGACGATTCCTGGGCTGCGACCACCTACCGGGAGCTCATCGAACGCGCCGGCCCCGCCGGGGAACGGCACGCGACCACGATCTCCCTCGCCCTCGACATGCGCGCCGCCGTCCGGCAGATCCACTCCGCCGGCGGCGGGATGAAAGGCGCGGCAGCGGTGCTCAGGCAGGAGATGCAGTGGTTCCAGACCGCTCTGCGCTCCGCCGAACTGCACCTGACCGGCTGGCTCACCCCCGGGGATGTCGCGCTGATCCTCCGCACCGCCTACGACCCCGCCGCAGGCCCCGCACTCGAACGCCACGGGGACCTCGGCCGCGACCTCGCCACGGCTGGCCCGGTCGCCGTCACCGAGACCTGGGACCGGCTCCGCTCGGACAGTGCGCATCACGCGGTGCTGTGGATCAGCGAATGGCCAAGGGCACAGACGCTCCCAGGGTTTCTCGCCCCGGTGATCCTCACCGGCGGAGTGCTGCGTTCGTTGTCGTTGCACTATCTGCCGGTGCGGGCGGATCAGGCCGCACGGGATCTGCGGAAGAAGAAGACCGAGATGATCGCCGACGCCGCCCAACGCCGCAAGATCGGCCAAGTCGAAGACACCCAAGCGACCGCCGAATACCAGGACGTGCTGCAGCAGGAATCCGAACTCACCGCCGGCCACGGCGTACTCCGCGTCGTCGGCCTCGTCTCGATCTCCGCCCCCACCATCGGCGAACTGGACGCGGCCGTGTCCCAGGTGGAGCAGGCCGCGATCCAAGCCTCCTGCGAAACCCGCCGCCTCGTCGGCCAACAAGCACAAGCATTCACCGCCGCCGCACTGCCCCTCTGCCGCACCATCTGAGCTCGGCGACCGCGGGTGCACCTGGCTCGTACCCCGTAGTCCTGATCGTGAAGGAGCCCTGTCATGCCGACCTTCGATGATGCCCCCGCTGATGCCGCCGAGATGTCGGAGGCTATGCGCGGACTCGCACACGCCACCCGTCGCGTCGACCGGCCCGAGCAGGTGTACCCGGTGCTCGGTGATCTGCTCGGCTCCGTGCGGTCTCTCGAACAGATCCTCGGCCAGCTCGCGACCGCGCACGACACCCTCAGCGACCGGGCGACCGACGACGCCGGGGACGGGCCCTCCGGACGCAGCGATGCCACCGCCACCGCAACCGAACTCCGCGCCGCAGCAGCGCTGATCAGTCAGGCTGAACGCCGCCTCGATGCGGGCATGGGTGCGGCCGGACGCATCGCCTGGCACCCCGAACCCGTACCGGGCGTGCGGCGGGAGTTCATCAACGTCGTGTTCCTGCAAGGTGAGGAAGCCGACCAGATCATCGACATCATCACTCTCCACGGTGCTGATCAGGCAATCGAGCAGCTGGCGGGGTACGACTTCGGAGACGAGACTGTGGAGGCCGCGCTCGAGAACGGGTACGTCTACGACCAGCCGCCTGTCGGACAGCTCGACAAGACCGCAACCCGAGACGCGTACACGCTCGTCTACAACCCGTTCGTGGGCCACGTCGGCCTCTACCGGCAACGCGACGCCCTACCCGATCCTGTGCTCATCGGCCTCGAAGACCCGCCCCGGCACGCCGCCCCCAGCACGACAACGGAGCCGGCGGCAACTCAGGGTGCGGAGCGCTCCCGGCGGGAACGACTCGACACCCCGGCAGTGAACCGACCATCCATCGGGAATCACTCCGCCTGGCGCGGTCTCGGCCGATGACCAGCGACCAGGAAGACGCCGAGACGGGCGAACTGCACACCTCGGTGCTCGTCGGCCCGCAGGGCGAACCCCGCAAGCAGCGGCGAGCCCGTGAGCAGGCCGCCGCACGCATCCGCACCGAGGCCCGCACCACAGCGCGGCGAGCGGCGAAGGCAGCGTCTGACGCGGAAAGGGAAGCGCGGCGCGGCACCGACTATCTCCCTCGTGCCGGTGAGGACGGCGCGGCAGCGTTGCGGACACCCGGACGGCTCCGGCTATCCCGGCATCAGGACACCAGTGCGACGCTCTCGGGGCACTATCCGTTCCTCGCCGAAGGCGGCCTCGGCTCCGCCGGCACGTTCATCGGCCAGGACCTCTATTCCGGCGGCTCGTTCGTGTACGACCCGTGGGAGCTGTACCGGCAGGGGGTCATCACCGCCCCGAACCTCATCCTCGCTGGAATCGTCGGTTCCGGGAAGTCCTCCCTCGCGAAAGCGCTCTACACGCGGGCGCTGCCGTTCGGGCGGCGCGTCTACGTGCCCGGTGATCCGAAAGGCGAACACACCGCGGTCGCCCACGCCGTCGGCGGACGCGCGATCGTCCTCGGCCCCTCACTCCCGACCCGGCTCAACCCGCTCGACGAGGGCTACCGTGCCGCACACGTCCCCGACGCGGACTGGGCAGCACAAGTCGCCGCGCGGCGGCGCGATCTCATCGGCGCACTCACCGAAACCGTGCTCGACCGCCGACTCACCCCAGTCGAGCACACCGCGATCGACCTCGCCCTCGCCGACGCCGTCCGATCCTCCGAAGTGCCCATCCTGCCGATGGTCGTCGACCGCATCCTCTCCCCCTCCACCGCAGATGATTCCGACGGGCGGCTCACCGAAGACGGCCGCATGGTCGGGCACGCGCTACGCCGCCTCGTCGCCGGCGACCTCTCCGGCCTCTTCGACGGCCCCTCCACCGAGAAGTTCGACCCCACCCTCCCAATGCTCTCCCTCGACCTGTCCCGCGTCGCGGAGAACTCTGCGCTACTCGCGGTGCTGATGACCTGCTCGGCAGCCTGGATGGAAGCCGCCCTCCAAGACCCCTCCGGCGGGCAACGGTTCGTGATCTACGACGAAGCCTGGCGACTCATGTCCCACCCCGCGCTCCTCGCCCGAATGGACGCGCAATGGAGACTCGCCCGCCACTACGGACTCGCGAACCTCCTCATCTTCCACAAACTCACCGACCTCGAAAACGTCGGCGACCAGGGCTCACGCATGCGCGCCCTCGCATCCTCGCTCCTCGCGAACGCGGAAACGCGAATCGTGTACCGGCAAGAGTCCGACCAACTCGGCGTCACCGCACAAACCCTCGGCCTCACCGGCACCGAACGCTCACTCCTGCCCGGCCTCGGAATCGGCCAAGGGCTGTGGAAGATCAAGGACCGCAGCTTCGTCGTGCAACACCAGCTCCACCCCGCCGAACTTGAACTGTTCGACACTCGGGCTCGGATGCTCTAGAAAGTAACGTCGGTGACTTATGCCATCCTGATGCCGTGATCGAACGGCCCATTGACTTCACGCGACCGCGCCGGATGAAGTGTGGCGCGTGTACCCACGAATGGGACGCGACTGTCGACTGGCTGGACCGCTTCGACCAAGGCAAAGAGGGCTGCCCAGCATGCGGCACGGACTGCCGAGGCGAGGACCGTCCCGATTTCACCGCCGCTCCCGATGATCAGGCACACGACGAGGCCGCAACTCGCGACTTGACCTGGTATCACTCATCGACGCACGCAGTATGGCCCGATCGTGACTTCGACGCCGCCTCTGATCTGACGGAAGAGACCAGGCACCGCATGGAATCGATGGGTTCTCGCCCAGGGGCCGTTGAACGATGGGCCGCACGCCAGAAGTCGAAGGCCCTGCATGTCGGCACGTACGAGGCCGCCATCGAGAACATGTTCCGCCGCATCGACGACGAAGACGGATCAGCGGATCAGTTCTTTCTACACCGGGTGCGGCTCCGCCAGGACTGCATGATCGAGCCGGGTGTGCATCCTGAGCCCACCGATTTCGTTGGCAACGCCTACCTCGCCGAGGTGTGCGAACCAGGCGTGAACGTACTCCGCTACGTGAACGTCCACGAGGACGCCTCGCGAATATCCCTCGCCCTCGACATCAACGCGATCGATGCCGTACAGAGCATCCCGATTCCGCTCCACATCGCCCGAGACGAAGCATGGATCATCGACGCGACGAAACGCCTGAACCATGCGAACCTGCGACCACCCGAGCCCATGGCTTCCAGGCCCCAACGGTTCCGGCCGCGGACGATTCCCGCGTTGATATCCGAAGGGCGCCAGCTCGTCACGGAAGTTGGAGCAGAACTGCCGGTGAACTTGCGAGATCGGCTCGATCTGGAGATCGACGCAGAGAGCTTCACGTCCGATCCCCACGCCTTCGCAGCACGACTGCTGGGCATTGTGCGGCTCGTGCTGGATCCTGAGCCGGTCCTGGCCGTTCTCGACGCTCAAGACTGGCGCACCGTGTAGCGCACTCGCGCGAACCGGTGGGTGCACCTGACTGGTGCCGTCGTCGCTCTGGCGATGGTCTCCATTCCTCGTCAGGAAGGCCATGCGAATGTCCAGCACCTCTCTCGTTCCACCAGATACGTCGCCGCCCCCGGCCCGCGCCACGGCCCGAGTGGCGGCAGCCGCCACAGCGCTGCTTCTGCTGCTCTGCAGTTTGTTGTTCCCGTCTTCAGCTCAGGCTGCGGATCATGGTCCCGGGTTCGGTGAGGGGCTGACGTTCATCGGCGCGTATGTTTCGCACAGCCGGCAGGCGTACTGCATGGATCTCGACGCAACTCCGCCCGGTGAGGGCACACAGGCACCCACGCTCACGACAGCTTTGGACGGGCTTACTCGACAGCAGTTGGCGGAACTGAACTATGTGATGGGGCGTTGGGGCGATTCCGCGGATCCAACGATCACCGCGGCAGTGCAGCTGTACGTGTGGTGGGTCGCGGACGCACCGACCTTTGCGAGTCGGGGCGGTGATCCTCACTTCTTCGGTCTGATCCCGGACGGGTCCCGTGACCAGGTGACCGCGAATCTCGCGATGATGCGCGAGGCGGCCCCTCGCGACGCGGTCATCGATCCGTCGATCAACATCAGCGTGGCAATGGTGGAGCAGTATCGAGGGACGGTGACGGTGCAGGGTGCGCCGGCGTCGTTGACGGGGAAGGTGACGCTGACGGGCGGGACCTTCGAGGACGGAACGACGCAGAAGATCCTCGGCGCTGGGGACTATCCGGTGATCGGGACTCCCCCGCCTGGCGCCCCCGAGTACCGCATCGGTGCGTCGATCACGACGGACGCTGTCGGGTACGGGGCCGGAGTGGATCTGTTCTACACGCCAGGCGCGCAACGCATCCTTGGAACCGCAACGTTCGCCCCGCTGACCGCAACCGCCGAGTCTCCGGCGATCCCGCTGGACTTCCAGCCGGTCATCGAAACGCAGGTGTCGTCGAAGTTCGTGCAGGCCGGCACCCCGTTCACCGACCAGCTCACGGTCACGGTCACAAAGCACTCATGGATCACGGTGAACGGCAGCCCGGTGCCGGTGCTCGCCGAGGGCACCCTGTACGGTCCGTTCGACGCGCAGCCGGCCGAAGCGAACGCACCCCCGGGAGGTGCTCCCGTGCTCGGTACCGAGTCGCTGACGCTCACGCATCCCGGCGCCTACGTGTCGCCGGGGACGCTCGTGGCACCGTCGTCGGGGTTCTACACGTGGGTGTGGAGCATCGACAAGCAGAAGCAGGGCGAGAACGTGAAGTACCTCACCGATTCGTTCACCGACCGATTCGGACATGTCGCGGAAACGTCGGTGGCGCCGTTCCAGCCGGAGGCGGTGTCGAAGGCGAACGAGCGTCTCGTGAAGCCTGGCGATGCCGTGACGGACACGATCACGGTGTCCTCGACGAACGGGGCGTGGCTGAAGCAGAACGGGGCCCCGATCCCGGTCATCTTCGAGGGCACCGCCTACCAGGTGCCCGGCACCCTCCCGCCCGTCCAGGGCGGGGAGATCCCCGAAGACGCGGCGCCGGTGGGCTCGGTGCAGGTCGTCACGGAAGGCCCCGGCACTTACACGTCGCCCGCGGTGACGCTGCCGGATGCGGGGTTCGTGACCTGGGTGTGGGAGGTCAGGAAGAGCTCGCAGCCGGAATGGGTGCGCCCGTTCCTCGCCGCCGACTGGCGCGACGACTACGGCATCAACGTCGAAACCCACAGCGTGCGGTGGCCGATCTCGATCACGTCGGAAGTGCGCGAGTACAACGTGCACAAGAGCGGGCGGGCGTTCGACCGCATCACCGTCACCGGGTTCCCCGACAACCATCCCGACTTCACCGGCGACGGCTACTGGGGTCCGGACGCGAAGGAGTTGACGCACACCGTCTACGGCCCCTTCGCCACCGATACGGAGCTGACGTCGGATCTGCCCCTCGAGGATGCTCCGGTGCTGACGACGGTCACGACGCCCGCGAAGAACGGGGTCTACGACATCGGCTACACCGATGAGGATGCGATCCGGCCTGCGAAGCCCGGCTACTACGTGATCGTCACCTCGTTCGAGGGCGATGATCGGGTGCACCCGTTCGTGAGCTCGCCGACGGATATCTGGGAACGCTTCTTCGTCCCCGGCCCGGAGCAGCCGGTGTCGGTGGTGACGCAGGCACAGGAATCCGCGTTCGTAGGCGACCCGTTCTCGGACACCGCGCTCGTGCAGGGCACGGACATCCCGAAGGGCGCATACCTGATGTTCCGCGCCTACGGCCTCCAGCCGCCCGCCGACGCCCCGGTGTGCGAGGTGCCGTTCTTCGCCTCGGCGAAGGTCCCGGTCACGCAGGCCGGCCACTACCGCTCCGGCGAGACGACGGTGAAGAAGCCGGGGAACGTGTACTGGGTCGAGACCCTGTACGACCAGGACGGGAAGGTGATCGCGGCCGGGAAGTGCGGTGCGCCAGGTGAGACGACCGTCGTGGCCGAGCGCCCACCGGGAACCCCGCCGACGCCCCCGGTTCCGCAGCCTCCATTGCCGAAGCCGCCGACGTCCCTGGCGGAGACGGGTAGCGACGGGTGGATGAGCTTCGTCTGGGGCGGGATCGCGGCAGCGCTCCTCGCGACCGGCGGAACGCTCTGGTTCGGGCGCAAGCTCGCGCTCTACCGGGAGCGCAACGGCTACGTCAGGGAGGAGGACACCGGTATCGATGACCTGATGAACGAGTAAGCGCACCCCCAATACGACGGGCGGAACCGCGCAGCCCCTTCCCCCGGAGGGCCGGCCCGGTTCCGCCCGTTCTCGTATGCCCGCCCGGCGCACCTGCCCCCTGAGAAACAGTTTCAGGGAGGGCAGAGGTCATGCAGGACAGCGACGATGCACGCGCGCGGATGGAGATCGCCGCGCTCACCGAACCCTGGCATACCGTCACCGGTCAACTGCTCCGGATCATCGGCCCCGCCGAGACCCTCGCGCTGCTCCGGAACCCGCGCATTCCGCTTCCCGCCCAGGTCGACCCGGTGCTGGGGACTCAGTGGCGAGAGGCGACCGCGGCTCGGCTGTTCGATGGTCTCGCCGACCAGGTGGCCCGCCTCACCGACCAGCATCAGCTCCGCGTCCTCACGCCCGGCCGGGCGGGGTGGCCGGCGTCGTTCGCGGATCTCGGTGACCGGGCCCCGGTGATGCTGTGGGCGAAGGGGAATCCCGAGCTGCTCACCTCTTCACTGTCGTCACGGGTGACGTTTACCGGGGCGCGCGCTTCTTCCTCGTATGGGGAGCACGTCACGCGGGAACTCGTGTCGGATCTCTTGCGGGGGCCGCGGATCGTCGTCGCGGGCGGCGCGTACGGGATCGATGCCGCCGCGCACCGTGCTGCCCTCGCTGCCCGCTCCGCTTCCACGATCGCCGTCCTCGCCGGCGGCCTGGATCGCCCCTACCCGTCCGGGCACGCGGAACTCTTCGGAGACATCGTCGATGCCGGCGGAATCCAGATCAGCGAGACGCCACCGGCGACGGCGCCGACCAAGTGGCGATTCATCGCCCGCGCCCGCCTCCTCGCAGCCCTCGGCGGCGCGAGCATCATCCCCGAGGCTGGATACCGGTCCGGGTCGCTGCTCGTAGCCGCCCGCGCGGCCGAGCTTGGACGCCCCGTCGGCACTATCCCCGGCCCCATCACCTCCGCCGCATCATCCGGCTGTCACCGGCTGCTGCGGGAAGGCCTCGCCGAGGTCATCACCCACGCAGGCGACATCACCGAACTCCTCGACCCCGCCCCACCATCGTTCCTCAGCCCTGCAATCCAAGAAGTCGCCCGCCGAGCCGCACCGGATGCAGGTAAGACCGCTCGCCGCGCCGCCCTCTGAACCACCCATGGCCGCACGCCCGTGACCGAGCGACGGTGCGGTGTCCCTCTGTGATCTCGAAGGAGAACAGCATGTCGAAGCGCGCCCGCGCGCAAGCCGATACGTCCGTGGTGGTGATGGTGCGGATGGTCGTCCAGGATGACGGCACCTTGCACGTCACCGTCGATGGTGCCCCGTATCTTCCAGCGGAGTTCGCGCCACCGTGGCGACGCGCTTCCTACCCGCACATCGTCGATGCAATCAGCGATGGGCGGCCCGGGCAGACGCTCCGCCTCGACGTGATCGAAACCGACGGCAGGGTCATCACCGACTACCGCGTCCCACCCAAGCCGCGACGTACGGCCGCGCCACCAGCGCCGACTCCCGTGCCGGCGCAGCAACACGTCAATCAGACCGTCGAGGCCGCACAGCGCCAGTCCGAGCCGGTGCGACCGAGACTGGCAGAGTTCACCGGGTCCGGATTCGTGCCCGGTGAGGACGTGGCCGTGGCAATCGTGATCGCACACACCGAGACCGGCCCGGACGGGATCTCCCGCACGCTGATCGATGCCCGCTACCTCGATCACGCGCCGACACGAGAGGTGATCCTGCTCGGCCGGATCTCCGGCACCATCTGCATCGGCCAACCCACATGAGCAGTCCGATCCGGCCGACCGGGACGCTCGGCGACGAACTCACCAACGCCGCCCTCGTCCTCCTCGCCGGCCTTGGCCTGATCGCTGTGCTCCTCCATGCCGCGGGGAACATCGCCGCGTTCGTCACCGGGATCCCGCAACCGGAAGCCGGCCTCGGTGCCGGCGCCGGAGTGCTGCTGCGGCCAGGTGATCCCGCTGACGCCCTCGACGCTCCCGGACTCAACCCTGTCGTGTATTGGCTGATCGCCGGGGCGCTGATCCTCGGCGCCGGGGCTGCCGCCTGGTGGGTCTGGATCCTGCTTCGCCATCACTCGCGGCGGCAGGTGATGGACCCGTACCGGATCGCCGGGATCGCGACCCGCGCCGAAGTCACGCATGCCGGTTCGCCGCGGGCGCTGCTTGCCCGGGCAGGAAACCTGCGCCCTTCCCTCGACCAGCCGGAGCCGGCGGATGTCGGGTATCGGATCGGGGCCTCCCGCGGGATCGAGGTGTGGGCGTCGGTCGAGGACTCGATCTTGCTGATCGGGCCGCCCCGCTCTGGGAAGGGCGTCCACATCGTCATCAACACGATCCTCAGCGCGCCCGGCGCGGTCATCACGACCAGCACCCGGCCTGACAATGTGACCGCGACGATCCGTGCCCGTCAGAAGGTTGGCCCGGTCGCGGTGTTCGACCCGCAGCACCTGGCCGATGGCATCCCGGCGGGGCTGCGCTGGTCGCCTGTCCGCGGCTGCGCGGACCCGCTGACTGCGATGATCCGCGCGTCGGGGTTGGCTTCTGCGACCGGGCTCGGGAAAGGCGGCGTTGAAGGCGGTGACTTCTGGGAAGCGAAGACCCGCGTCGCCCTCCAATGCCTGCTCCACGCCGCCGCCCTCGACCATCGACAGCCAGCCGACCTGTTCCGGTGGACGCTCGACCCCGCCGCCGCCGGCGATGCCGTCTCGATCCTCGCCGCGCACCCGATGGCGGCCGGCGGCTGGGCAGAAGCGCTGCAGGCGATGATCGACGCCGACCCGCGAACCCGGGACTCGATCTGGCAAGGCGTCTCCCTCGCACTCGCTGCCCTCGCGGACCCGCGCGTGCTCAACGCCGTGACACCCGCCCCGGACGAGGTGTTCGACCCTGAGGTGTTTCTGGAACAGCGCGGCACGCTGTATCTCCTCGCGACCGCCGCAGGTGCGAACAACAGTGCACCCCTGGTGGCGGCACTCATCGAAGACGTGGTGGAAGCCGCACGCCGGCTCGCGGCACGCAGTCCGGGCGCCCGGCTCGACCCGCCGCTGCTGCTCGCGCTCGACGAGGTCGCGAACCTGTCCCCGCTACCCTCGTTGCCGACGCTCATGGCCGAAGGCGGCGGGACCGGGATCACGACCATGCCCGTCCTGCAATCCCTCGCCCAAGCCCGGGAGCGGTGGTCCGAGAACGCGGCGCACGCGATCTGGGATGCCGCGATCGTGAAGATCGTCCTCGGCGGCGCCTCCAACAGCCGCGACCTCCAAGACCTCTCAACCCTCATCGGGGAACGCGACGAAATCACCGACTCCACGACCGTCGGCGACCACGGCTCCCGTTCCGCGCAACGCTCCATCCGCCGGGTCCCGATCATGCCGCCCGACACGATCCGCCGGCTCCCGTTCGGCACCGGACTCGTGCTCCTCCGCGCGGCACCCCCGATCGTCACACGGTTGCGTCGCTGGACCGAGCGCACGGACAGTGCGCAGCTCGTCGCTGACCGTGCCGAGGTCGAAGCGCAGTTGCATTACCGCGGGTTCGCGGGCGACGGCGGCGCACCTACGGAGTAGAACCGCGACCGGCGCGGCGCAGGCAGGAGAAATGCGATGGACATGCGATCCAAGACCTCAGTAGCCGGGTACCTCGCCGGAACCCCGCAGTTGAAGCGGCTGCAGAACGGACTACTGCTGTTCGTGACCCAGCTCGGCCAGAAGCAATACCAGCGCCAGGACGACGGCACCTTCACGCTCACGGGCACCGCCTATGTCGGGCTCACCGTTCTGGGTACCCGAGCCGAGACCGCCTTCGAGCTGTTCACCGAGGGCGACGATGTGATCGCGCTCGGCGAGTTCCACTCCCGGACGTTCGAGCGTCGCGGAGAGAGCGTCGATCAGATCCAGTTCCGTGCCGACAAGCTTCTCTTCGATACCTCGCATCCGCGCTACACGGTAACGCGAAGCCCTCGCCCGGTCGACGCCGCGCCTACGCTGCCCGCATCGTCCCCGTCGGCGGCGGTCGAGTTTCGTGCTCCGGCCGCGATGGTGCTGGGGCGGTGACCAGCGTGAGCGAGATCCCGCCGCCTCCGACGCCCAGCGACGAGCCCGAGGCAGAGTTCGATCCCGAGATCGAGGAAGACGACCTGTACGACCAGCTCATGGCCGGCACCGCGCTCCCGGAGCCACCGCGCCCGATCAACTGGAATCTCCTCTCCTCGGGCGACGCCGAAGCGGAATGGTTGGCGCTGAACCAGTGGGTTGACTGGCTCCGCCGCACCTACGGTCTGCCTGCGTCGGTCGTGCCTCCGTTCTGGCACCGGCACCCCGAGCTGGTATGGGAGTTCTCGGCTCTGCATCTGTACTGGATCGCGAGCTACGACCCCGACCAATCGGCCTCCGGGCCGATCGCCTGGCACACCGACTTCGCGGCGACCCGCGACCGGCTCCGCGAATGGGTCGCTACCTGCGGCACCCGGATCGACCGCGACCGCCCGACACGGCAGACCATCTGGCCGGGCGAGGACCCGCAGGGACCGATCGAAGACGAGACGATCACGGATCGCGCAGAGGACTTCATCGACTTCGTGGCGGCGGACGTGCAGGCGCGTCAGGAGATCGAAGACGAGTTCCTCCGTGCACAGCGGTCAGCCGATGATGTTCGTGACGACTGATGCCGTCGAACCGCTCTGGAATTCCCGCGAAGCCGCCGAGTTCCTGAACGTCTCACAAGCAACGCTCTCCCGATGGCGCAGCCAGCAGGAGGGGCCACCGTTCGTGCGGGTCGGTGGCGTCGCCCGCTACAACCCGCCGACAGTACGCGCCTGGGTTCTGGAATGCGAGGCCGACCATGGCTGACCCGCGCAAGCACCAGATGCCGCCGCTCGGCGTGAAGCTCACCGAGAGCACCGAAAAGCGAGGAACCGGGCTGCTCGCGCGCGTACGCTGGACCGATCCTCACACCAAGAAGCGTCCCAGCCGATCGGAGTTCGTCGCGACCTCGGAAGAAGCGGAAGCCTTCTTCGAGAAGATGCGGCAGTCCACCGAGACAGGCGCGAACACCCTCATCACGCTCAAGGACTATGTGGATTCCATCGGCGACCGGTGGCAGCGCGGTCTCGACCCCACGTCCACCGTTGAAGGCTATGACGTCGGTCTGCGACTACGCGTGCTGCCCGCCCTGGGGCATCTGAAAGTCAGCAGGATCAGCACCGGCCTGATCGACCGCACGATCGACCGCTGGGAAACCGAACACGGGCCATCGACGGTGAAGAACAGCATCGCCCCTCTCGTGCGCGTCCTTGATGTCGCAGTACGCGACGAGGTGATTCCTTCCAATCCGGCGCGCACACGCGCACGCCGGACATATGGCAAGGACGACAACCGTCAGACCGGTGGTTTCCGAGTGCTCGCTATCCCGGATCTCGACACGCTGAATCGGCTGGCAGAGGGTTGCGGCGAGATTCATCAAAGCTACTCCGACCACGTCATGCTCTGTGCGCTGCTCTCGGCAAGAGGATCAGAAGTCGCTGGCTTGCGAGTCGGGGATATCGACTGGGCCAACCGGGTCGTGACGATCGAACGACAGACCTACCCTGGCAAAGGAGGGCTGGTCACGAAAGAGACCAAAGGCCGTAGAACGCGCTACGCACCGATCCTCGACACGCTCGAACCGATCTTGATCAGGCTCTCTGCAGGCAAGGAACCTGACGAGCCGCTATTGCGCGGGCCACGACGCGGGGTTATCACAACCGCAACATTGCGCGACGCCACCAACTGGGATGCGCTCGTCACCAATCTCGGTCTCGAGAACCTGAAACGCCACGGTCTCCGTCACACCGGAGCAACCTGGCTCGCGGACTCCGGCGTCCCATTGCACGTGCTGCAGCGCATCCTCGGCCACGCCTCGATCGAGACCACCAAGGGCTACCTTCATCCGGATCACCGGCACCTGAATGAGGCCGCACAGCTCGCCAACCAGTTCCTCGCCAAACCAACGCGCAGGCGCAGGAAGGAGAACCCTCAGCACCCTTCACCACGTCTCTGAACTGGTTCACTCGCTCGTCTCGGCAACGAGGCGGGCAGTGTGCTGCCAGAAAATTGGCCCACTAAATCTTCACTTTTTGGCCCACTAGGCTGGCTAAGCTGCGAGGAACACCCAGCCCCGCACTTACGCGGGAAGAACAAAAGCCCTGATGAGAAGGCAATTTCTCATCAGGGCTTGCGGTCGGGCTGACAGGATTTGAACCTGCGACCCCTTGACCCCCAGTCAAGTGCGCTACCAAGCTGCGCCACAGCCCGTGGACGACCGCGCCGGAGCGCGGGCAACTCCCCCATCGTAGCCGACTCCCGGGGGCTCCGCGAACCGGTGCAGTCCCGGGCGCGGCGCGGATGTCGGCGGCCGCGCGTAGGGTCGACGGCATGACCACGATCACGACGAAGGCAGCGACGCCCACGGAGTGGGATGACGTGCAGCGGGCCCTCACCGGAGGAGGCGACGGCGCCTCCTGCCAGTGCGTCTGGCCGTTGCTGCGCAACAAGGACTGGAACGCCACGACCAAGGAGCAGCGCGTCGAGATCCTGCGCGACGAGATCACGAACGGTCCCCCGCCGGGCATCGTCGCGTACGTCGACGGCGAGGCCGCAGGCTGGATCCGCATCGGTCCGCGCCCCGCGCAGGCGCGTCTGGCGTACACGCGTGCGATCGCCGCGGCCACGCAGGAGCCGTTCGAGGACGGCAGCGTCTGGGCCGTCACCTGCTTCTCGGTGCGGCGCGACCATCGCGGCAAGGGGCTCAACGCGGCACTGCTCGCAGCCGCCGTCGAGTACGCGCGCGATGCGGGCGCGCGTCTCGTCGAGGGCTACCCGGTCGACACCGCCGCGGTGAAGGTGTCGTCGAACGACCTGTTCCACGGACCACTGTCCACGTTCGTGGGCGCCGGCTTCTCGGTCGTCGGCGAACTGCGCTCAGGGCGCCCGCTGGTCGCTCTGGATCTCGCCTCCTGACCGACGCGTGGATCCGGATCCGTCCGAGCGCAAGGCACCACGCTCCTACGATGGAGGGATGCAGAGCCGCACCCGACTTCGCGCCCTGTGGCCGTTCATCCCGTACTTGGGGATGTCGCTGATCCACGTCGCCTCGAACGCGATGCACGGGCCGCTGACGACGCCCACGAAGGCGCTGCTGATGCCGCTGCTCGCCCTGCCGGTGCTGCTGGCGTGGAAAACCCTCGCCCCGCGCGCGGCCGTGATGCTGCTGCTCGCGGCGCTGTTCTTCTCATGGCTCGGCGACGAGGCC
This sequence comes from Microbacterium azadirachtae, assembly GCF_000956545.1. GTDB lineage: Bacteria > Actinomycetota > Actinomycetes > Actinomycetales > Microbacteriaceae > Microbacterium > Microbacterium azadirachtae. The sequence goes on along the minus strand of NZ_JYIT01000064.1, from coordinate 35,374 downwards.
GGGCTGTTCTTCCCCTTCGCCCCGGAGCTGCCGCTGATGCTGGGGTTCTTCGGGCTCGCCCACATCGCCTACATCGCGCTCTTCCTGCGTCATCTGCGCGTGCGACGCCTCCCGCTGTGGACCGTGGTCTTCGTGCTCTGGTGGCTGCTGATGATCATGGTGCTCGGGCCGCACACCGGGTCGCTGCTCGCGGCCGTCGGCGCCTACGGCGTCGTGCTCGCCGGAACTGCAGCGACGTCGGCACGCTGCGGATCGATGATCGCGTGGGGCGGCGCCTTCTTCCTCTCCAGCGACACGATCCTCGCCTTCCGGCTGTTCCTCCCCGATGCCATGCCGGACTGGACCAGCCCCGCGGTGATGGTCACCTACACGATCGGCCAGGGTCTGATCGTGGCGGGTGCTCTCCGCGCTCTCCGCCACGGCGGGGACGCCGTCGACACCCGGCTCCCCGCCGCCGACGGCACCCGGGAGGCGATCGCATGAACGCCGAGCCCTGGGCGAACGGCCCCGTCCGCATCGACAGCTGGCTGTGGGCGGTGCGCGTGTTCAAGACCCGCTCCGCGGCGACCACCGCCTGCCGTGCCGGACACGTGCGCCTCAACGGGGACCGCGTGAAGGCGGCGCAGACCGTGAAGATCGGCGACGAGCTGCGGATCCGGATCAGCGGCTTCGACCGCATCCTGATCGTGCGGCAGACGCTCGTGAAGCGCGTGGGCGCTCCGTTGGCCGCCGTCGCGGCCGAGGACCGCACGCCGCCACGCGACCCCGTCGCCGCGGCAGGCCTGCGGGACCGCGGGGCGGGTCGGCCGACCAAGCGGGAACGGCGCGACATCGATCGTCTCCGCGGCCGCGAATCTCCCTGACCACGGCTGGCGAGTTATCCACAGGGCATCCCACACTTTCGAACGCATGTTCTAAGCTTGCGGTATGCCACGACACACTCGCCCACCGGTCGCAGACCGCACCGTGCTGCTGGACGCGTGGGTGGCGAAGCGGGCCCGGATCGCCCGCCTCGAGGCGGAGGCAGCGGATCTGCTCGCCACACGAGCGGCGCTGTTCGATCAGGATGTCGCGGAACACCCCGTGCATCGAGACATGGCGCGCCGTTCGATGATCGCCGAGTACGCCGCAGCCGGTCACATCGGATCCGGCGCCGTGGAGAGCGCGTTCGCCGATGCCGAGGCACTGTCGATGCACTTCCCCGGTGTGCATGACGCGCTGCGGCGCGGAACGATCGCGGTGCAGCACGTACGGGCGATCCTGTCGGCATCCGATCCGGTCCGCGATGCGGTACGCAATCGGCGCATCGACGCGGCGGCGTTCGTGACCTACGAGCAGGCATGCCTCGCCGTAGCGGAGCGGGACTCCCCAACGCGCACCCGAGTGACCGCCCGGCAGATCGCCGCGGTCATCGCGGGAGGATCGCTGAGCGAGCGGCACCGCAGGGCCCTCGACGAACGCTGCGTGACCGTACGCCCCCTGGACGAGGGCATGGCTCTGCTCACGGCTGTGCTGCCCGAGGTGTATGCGGTCGCCATCAAGGACCGGCTGCGCCGTGTCGCCAAAGCGATCACCGGGACATCGCGGGACAGGGCTCCGGGTAAGGCCTCGGCATCGCCTTCCCCCGATGCGGCTTCCATGATCCCTGACGGCGCCGATCGCGAGGAACGGTCGGCCTCTGACGAGCTCTTCCCCGCAACAGGCGGTCGCACCGGAGCGCAGCTCGAGGCGGACGCGCTCGTCGACCTGCTTCTCGCCGCCGATCCCTCGGACGTGCTCGGCGCAGGCCCGGACTCGATCCGCGCCACGGTGCAGGTCACCGTTGCGGCGACAACGCTGACCGGCGAGGACGAGCGGCTCGCCGAGCTCGACGGGCACGGCCCGCTGCTTCCCGACATCGCCCGGGAATTCGCACGAACCGTTACCGGGTGGAACCGGTTGTTCCTGGACCCGGAGGGAGTCATCACCGCGGTCGACCGCTACACGCCGACGGAGGCGATGAAAAGACTCCTCCGGGCGCGGGACCAGCGCTGCCGGTTCCCCGGGTGCCCGATCCCCGTCACGCGATGCGAGATCGACCACAACCACGACTACGCGAAGGGCGGGCGGACCGAGCCATCGAACCTCGCGGACTTCTGTCCGAGCCACCATCCGCTCAAGCATCCGGATCTGCACGAGGTCCTGCGCTGGACGGCGCATCAGCTCCCCGACGGCGCCGTGCGCTGGACCAGCCCACTCGGCCGCAGCTATGACGACCACCCGCCGCGACGGGTCATGTTCACATGACCGCGCTCACCCGACGGGCTGAACGCCGGCCGACTTGCTCAGTTCCCGGCGGTCGGCACCGACGATTCCGCGACGGGCACCTGGTCGAGCTGATCGAGCAGCCACCGCACGGGGCGCACTTCGGCGGGGTCTCCGTCACCCGGCAGCGCCTCGATCCGTTCGGTCAGGCCGCGATCGCTCGTGACCGCGAACACCCGGTCCCCGGCCGCGACGTGCTCTGCCACGACCGCGACGATGCTGTCGTCGCCCGCCGCCGGCGCCCGGACGATCTCCACGGCGCACGCCACGTCGTCGCGATCCTCGGGATCGGCGACGTCCCTGGCCGCCCCCTCGGTGACCAGCACCACGCGCGGGTGCCAGCGCGTGGAGTCGAGGGCGACGCGCGACGCCTCGACCCCGCGCTGGGCCCAGACGTCGAGACGGTCGCGCAGTCTCGCGGTCGCGCCCGCGCGATCTTTCCACCAGCCGTCGGGAACGGATCCGACCACGTTCGCCGCATCGACCACCACGACGGGGCGTACGGTCAGCAGCGCACGCAGCTCGGGCCACGCCGACGCGAAACCGGGGTGGAGCGGCCGGGCGTCGACCTCGTCGACGGGCACCCACTCGAGCGCAAGGCTCTCGGGATCGCTGATCACCGGCTCGAACGGCACCACCACGTCGGCGACGACGGTCGTGTAGCTCCAGATGCCGAGCTCCATCACGCTCTCGAACCGCGCCCGCACGGCGCCGTCGGGAACACCGGCCTCCTCCTGCGCCTCTCGGATCGCCCCCTCGCGCGCGGACTCGTCGGCGTGCTTCGCGCCGCCCGGGAGCGCCCAGGTCCCGCCGTGGTGGGACCAGGCGACCCGGTGCTGCAGCAGGACTCCGCGGTCGGGATCGTAGGCGAGCAGACCCGCCGCGCCGAACCGCCCCCAGTAGCGCTCTCCCGTCGGCGACACCACCCAGGCGTCACCCGAATCGAGCGGCCCGAACGGGCGCCGGGGTTCGCCGGGAGCGGGGGGAACGATCGTCACTCTTCCAGCCTTTCACACGCCGTCGAGCGGTGGCCGAGTGCGACGGCAAGTTGCAGACACGACGCCGACGGCTCGCGGCGGCCGGGCGCCCCGGCCCTTGCAAGAATGGTGCACATGAGCGCAGCCCAGGAATCCGACGCCTACGAACTCGACGACGACCCGACGCGGATCCAGGTCGACGCGGTGTGGGAGTGGCTCTCGACCGAGGCGTACTGGGGTCGGTGGCGCACCCGCGCCGACGTGGAGACACAGATCGCGAACGCGTGGCGGGTGGTCGGCGTGTACCGCACCGACACCGGCGAGCAGGTCGGTTTCGCCCGCGCCGTCTCGGATGGTGTCGGCTTCGCCTACGTCGCCGACGTCTACGTGCTCGACGAGCACCGCGGCCACGGTCTGGGCAAGCGCCTGATGCAGCTCATGATCGATGACGGTCCCGGTGCGGACATGCGCTGGACACTGTTCACGAGCGATGCCCACGGCCTGTACCGGCAGTACGGGTTCACCGAACCCGATCGCACCGCGATGGTGCGCCCGGCCCGCATCGCCTGAGCGACGCGGGCCGCGTGCCTCAGCGCTGCCGGCGCTCGCGCACCCGCATGTTGATCACGATGGGCGTGCCCTCGAAGTCGTACAGCTCGCGCAGGCGCCGCTGGATGAACCGGCGGTAGCCCGGGTCCAGGAAGCCGGTCGTGAACAGCACGAATGTCGGCGGTCGCGTCGACGCCTGGGTGCCGAACAGGATCCGCGGCTGCTTGCCGCCGCGCAGCGGGTGCGGGTGGGCGGCCACGAGCTCGGTGAGGAAGGCGTTGAACTTGCCGGTGGGGATGCGGCGGTCCCAGTTCTCCAGCGCGGTCTCCAGCGCCGGCACGAGCTTGTCCAGGTGACGGCCCGTCTTGGCCGAGATGTTCACGCGGGGCGCCCAGGCGACGTGCGCCAGGTCCTGCTCGATCTCGCGCTCCAGGTACCGCCGGCGGTCCTGGTTCTCCATGTCGTCGTCGAACAGGCGGTCCCACTTGTTGAACGCCAGCACGAGCGCCCGGCCCGATTCGAGCACCAGGTCGATGATGTTGAGGTCCTGCACGCTGATCGGCTGGCTCACGTCGAGCACGACCACAGCGACCTCGGCCTTCTCCAGCGCGGCCGAAGTGCGCAGCGACGCGTAGAAGTCCGCGCCCTGCTGCAGGTGCACGCGGCGGCGGATGCCGGCGGTGTCGACGAAGCGCCACATCTTGCCGCCGAGCTCGACGATCTCGTCCACCGGGTCGCGGGTGGTGCCGGCGAGATCGTTGACGACCACGCGCTCCTCCCCCGCCGCCTTGTTCAGGAGGGACGACTTGCCCACGTTCGGACGCCCCAGGATCGCGACGCGACGAGGTCCGCCGATCTCCTGCTTCGCCACCGCGGAGACCTCGGGGAGCTTCTCCATGATCGCGTCGAGCAGGTCCGCGACTCCGCGACCATGGATCGCGGACACCGGGTACGGCTCTCCGAGACCGAGGTTCCACAGAGCTGCGGCCTCGGGCTCCTGCCGGGCGTCGTCGATCTTGTTCGCGACCAGGAACACCGGCTTGCCGCTCTTGCGCAGCAGCCTCACGACGTGCTCGTCGGTCGAGGTGGCCCCGACCATCGCGTCGACGACGAAGAGCACGACGTCGCTGAGGTCGATCGCGACCTCAGCCTGCGCGGCGACCGAGCGGTCGATGCCCTTCGCGTCCGGCTCCCAGCCGCCGGTGTCGACCAGCGTGAAGCGGCGGTCCATCCACTCGGCCTTGTACGTGACGCGGTCGCGGGTCACCCCCGGGGTGTCCTCCACCACTGCTTCGCGGCGGCCCAGGATGCGGTTCACCAGCGCGGACTTGCCGACGTTGGGCCGGCCGACGATCGCGACCACCGGCAGCGCCGGCAGGATCTCGATGCCGTCCTCGCCACCGACGAGGCCGGCCAGCAGCTCGGCGTCCTCGTCGTCCAGCTCGTAGTCCTCGAGGCCGGCGCGCAGAGTCGCGGCGCGCGACTCGACGAGCTCCTCGTCCATCGCGTCCAGCTTCTCGGCGAGGCGGTCCTCGCCGCCTTCGTACTCTTCGTCAGCCATGATCGGCTCCTCGCTGCGCCTCGGGCGCACATCTCTCGATCACCGCGATCACGGCGTCGATGGTCTGGTCGAAGTCGAGGTCGGTCGAATCCACGACCTCCACGCCCTCTGCGGCGGTGAGGAAGTCCACCACCGCGCTGTCCTTGGCGTCGCGCCGATGCAGCGCCGCCGCGACCGCGGCCGCGTCCTCCGCATCGAGCTCCGCCGCCCGCCGTGCGGCGCGCACCTCGGGCGCCGCCGTGAGCAGGATCCGCACCGGTGCGTCGGGGGCGACGACGGTCGTGATGTCGCGCCCCTCCACCACCACGGCGGGGTAGTCCGACTCTCGCACGATGCGTCGGAACGCGTCGTTCACCTGCACGCGGACGGCGGGCACGCGCGCGACGCCGCTCACCGCCCCCGACACCCGCGGCTCGCGGATCGCCGTCGTGACGTCCACATCGCCGACGTGCACGAGACGGTCATCGGGATCCAGTCCCTGACGGAAGGGGAAGTCCGCGGCAGCCGCGAGCACCGCGTCCTCGTCCGCGGTGTCCGCGCCACGGTCCAGAACGTGCCAGGCCAGTGCGCGATACGCGGCCCCCGTGTCGAGGAAGCCGTAGCCGAGGCGTCGCGCGACGGCCTTGGAGACGCTGGACTTCCCGGATCCAGCGGGTCCGTCGACCGCGACGATGAAGGGCGTCGAGGTCCCCGAGTTGGAGGTCGAGTCAGTCATCCGGCATGCTCGCAATCCGCCATCCCCTGGCCTCCAGTCCCTCGACCGCACCGCGCAGCGCCGCCGGGGCGACGCTGATCTCGGCGAGACCGAACTGCGCGCCGGGAGAGTGCTCCAGGCGCAGGTCCTCGACGTTGACCTCGAGCTCGCCGAGCTCGCCGAACAGGCGTCCGAGCTGGCCCGCGGTGTCGTCGATCATGACCACGAACGACTCGAATCGGCGGTTCTGGCCGTGCTTGCCCGGCAGTCGCTCGACGCCCTCGTTGCCGTGCCGGATGGTCTCGGCGACCGTGCGCCGGGAGCCCGCCCGGTCGGGATCGCGCAGCGCGTCCGCGACGTCGGCGAGGTCGGCGGCGAGCGCGTCGAGCACCGAAACGACGGGAGCGGCGTTCGCCCCGAGGATCTGCACCCACAACTCGGGCGCGGACGCGGCGATGCGCGTGGTGTCGCGCACTCCCTGTCCGGCGAGGCGGAGCGAGCCGTCCTCGGCGTCGGCGAGGCGCGCGGCGAGCAGGCTCGCGACGACCTGGGGCACGTGGGAGGTGAGCGCCACCGCACGGTCGTGCTCCTCCGGGGTCATCTCGAGCGGCATCGCCTCGAGATCGAGCGCGAGCCCTTCCACGAGAGCGAGATCCGCAGGACGCGTCTCCTCGTCGCGGCACACCACCCAGGGGCGGCCGATGAAGATGTCGGCGCGTGCGGAGATCGCTCCCCCGCGCTCGCGTCCGGCGAGCGGGTGGGATCCGATGTAGCGCGTCAGATCGACGCCGCGCTCGCGCAGCGCACGCAGCGGTTCGAGCTTGACGCTCGCGACATCCGTCACCACGGCGTCGGGGTAGCGCGACAGCTCGGCCTCGATCACGTCGGCCGTGACGTCCGGCGGCACGGCGACGACGACGAGCGCGGGGGCGTCGTCGTCCCGCGCTGCGCGACCCGCTCCGTAGTCGATGGCCAGGCGCAGCTGCGCCGGCGACGTGTCGGAGAGCGCGACATCGACGCCCTTCGCGGTGAGCGCGTGCCCGATGCTGGCGCCGAGCAGCCCCGCGCCGACGATCCGGACGGTTCCGGAAAGTCTCGCGGCACGCTCGAGGGGCGTCCTGCTCGTGTCGCTCACTCGTTCTCCTGTGCGTCTCCGCGCGGGCTCGTAGGATCTGAAGCGCCGCCCGCGGGGGATTCCTGGCGCGACAGGGTCAGAAGCGCGCCGAGTTCGATTTTAGTCAGTTCGCGCGACTTCCCCGCCGGGAGGGTTCCCAGGTGCAGCGGGCCGAACTGGCGGCGCACGAGTTCCGTGACCGGATGTCCGACAGCGGCGAGCATCCGGCGCACGATGCGGTTGCGTCCGGAGTGCAGGGTGAGCTCGACGAGGCTGGATCCGCCTCCGGCTGCCGAGCCCGCCGAGGCGTCCAGCAGGCGCGCCTTGTCGGCGGCGATGGGGCCGTCTTCGAGTTCGATCCCGCGTGTGAGCTTCGCGATGGTCTGCGGGGTGACCCGCCCGTCGACCTTCGCGATGTAGACCTTGGTCACGCCGAACGACGGGTGCGCGAGCACGTGCGCGAGGTCGCCGTCGTTCGTGAGGATGAGCAGGCCGCTGGTCTCCGCGTCCAGGCGTCCGACGTTGTAGAGGCGCTCCTCGTACTCCCGGGTGAAGCGGCGCAGATCCGGGCGCCCCTTCTCGTCCTTCATCGACGAGACCACGCCGGTGGGCTTGTTGAGCATCACGTAGCGCTTGCCGGTGTCCAGCTGCACCGCCGTGCCGTCGACGTCGACGAGGTCCTTCTCGGGGTCGATCCGGGTCCCCAGCTCCGTCACGACGGATCCGTTCACCCGGATCCGTCCTTCGACGATGTACTGCTCGATCACGCGTCGCGAGGCGACGCCCGCGTTCGCGAGCACCTTCTGCAGGCGCACGCCATCAGGAAGTTCGGTCATCATGCCCTTTCGGTGAATCCTTCCGAGCCGTCGTCGAGCAGCGGGGAGATCGGCGGCAGCTCGTCGAGCGAGTTGATGCCGAGGTTCTGCAGCAGCAGGTCGGTCGTGCCGTAGTTGATCGCGCCGGTCTCGGAGTCCTGGAAGAGCTCCGTGATGAGACCGCGTCCCACCAGCGTGCGCACCACGGAGTCGACGTTCACGGCCCGGATCGATGCGACCTGGCTGCGGGTCACGGGCTGCTTGTAGGCGATCACGGCGAGCGTCTCGAGCGCGGCCTGCGAGAGCCTTGCGGGCGCCTGGCCGCCGACGAAGTCCGCGACGAGGTCGTCGTAGTCCTCGCGCACGTACAGCCGCCAGCCGCCGCCGACCTCGCGCAGCTCGAAGCCGCGACGCGGCCCCTGGCCCCGGCCGTCGTACTCGTCGACGAGCGACTCGATCGCCTGCCGCACGGCGGGCACCGGTGCGCCCACGGCGGCGGCGAGCGAGACCAGGCTGTGCGGCTCCTCGATGATGAGCAGGATCGCCTCGAGGCGCTCGGTCAGGGGCGCCTCGGCGGTCGCCGCCCGGACCTCGTCCGTCGGCCCGTCCGTCACCGGCACGGCCCCTGTCGATCGGTCATCGGTCATAGTCGGCTCCCAACGTCGCCAGCATCTCGTCGGACCAGTGCTCCGCCGACCAGCGCAGGGTCAGCTCGCCGAGCGGCTCGAGCTGCTCGAAGCTGAGCGCGGCGTGGCGGTACAGCTCGAGCACGGACAGGAAACGCGCCACCACGATCCCGGGCTCGGTGGCGCCCGCGACGATCTCGCGGAAGGTGACGGACTCCGCGCTGCGCAGCAGGGTCACCACGATCGCCGCCTGCTCGCGGATGCTCACGAGCGGCGCGTGCAGGTGGTCCAGGCCGACGGTCGGGATCTCCTTCGGAGCGAACGCCAGCAGCGCGAGAGTGGCGAAGTCGGAGGCGGTCAGCGTCCAGACCAGCTCGGGGGTGCGCGCACGGTGCTTCTCGTCGAGGCGTACCGCGCGGGCGTGCCGCCGGTCCTCGTACTGGAGGCTGCGCGCGAACCACGCGGAGACCTCCTTGAACGCGCGGTACTGCAGCAGACGCGCGAACAGCAGATCCCTGGCCTCGAGGAGGGCGACGGATTCCGCATCGACCAGCTCGCCCTGCGGCAGGAGGCCGGCGACCTTCATGTCGAGCAGCGTCGCGGCGACGACCAGGAACTCGCTCGTCTCGTCGAGATCGGCCCCTGAGCCCGTCGAAGGGTCCGGGCCTAGCTCGCGCAGGTAGGCGATGAACTCGTCGGTCACCTTGCTCAGCGACACCTCGGTGATGTCCATCTCATGCTTCGAGATGAGGGTGAGGAGCAGGTCGAACGGCCCGTCGAAGTTCGAGAGGGACACCCGGAACCCGGTATCGGGCTCGAGTCCCGTCCCGCTGCCGGCGGCCGGCCCCTCGACAGGCTCAGGAGCCGCGTCAGGCGACGGCGCCACGCGCGACCAGCTCCCGGGCCAGTCGCAGGTACGCCTGTGCGGCGGGATGCTCCGGCGCGAACTCGGTGATCGGCACGCCCGACACCGAGGCGTCGGGGAACTTCACGGTGCGCCCGATCACGGTCTCCAGCACGTCGTCGCCGAACGCCTCGACGACCCGCTCCAGCACCTCGCGGGAGTGCAGCGTGCGCGCGTCGTACATGGTGGCGAGCAGGCCGTCGAGCTGGATCGACGGGTTGAGCCGGTCGCGCACCTTGTCGATGGTCTCGATGAGCAGGGCGACGCCGCGCAGCGCGAAGAACTCGCACTCCAGCGGGATCAGCACGCCGTGGGCCGCGGTGAGGGCGTTGACCGTCAGCAGCCCGAGCGAGGGCTGGCAGTCGATGAGGATGACGTCATACTCCCCCGCCACCTGGCGCAGCACGCGCGAGAGGATGGTCTCCCGGGCGACCTCGTTCACCAGGTGTACCTCGGCCGCGGAGAGGTCGATGTTGGCCGGGATGAGGTCGAGGCCCTCGACGCCCGTGTGCACGATCGCGTCGTGCGCGTCGCGCTTGGTGTCCAGCAGCAGGTCGTAGACCGTGGGGATGTCGTGCGTCGGGATCCCGAGACCGGCGGAGAGCGCGCCCTGCGGGTCGAAGTCCACCGCGAGCACCTTGCGTCCGTATTCGGCGAGCGACGCCGCCAGGTTGATCGACGTGGTCGTCTTGCCGACGCCGCCCTTCTGGTTGCAGAGCGCGATGATGCGCGCAGGGCCATGCGCCTTCAGCGGGGCGGGGATGGGGAATCCCTGGTAGGGACGGCCGGTCGGCCCGATCGGGGTGTCGTCCTTCGTCTTCTTCGCCACGTCTCTCCTGCTCGGTCGTGCTCGGACGAGTCTAGCCGTGCCCCCGGTTCCGCACGCGCTCCCGCGCCGCGGCGACCAATCCGTCGAACAGAGCGGGGTCGTCGTGCGTCTCGGGATGCCACTGCACCCCGACCGCGAACCGATCCCCCTCCCCCTCGATCGCCTGGAGCACGCCGTCCGTGTCGTGGGCGACCGCACGATAGCCGGGGTGCTGCGCGACGGCCTGATGGTGGTGCACAGGGACCGTGAGCTCCGGCGCCACCAGCTCCGCGACCCGGCCCTCCGCGTCCACGCGCACCTCGGCCGTGCCGTACGAGGTCGGTCCGCCGGCGTGCCGGTCGTGCCCCACGACGTCGGGCAGGTGCTGCACGAGAGCACCGCCGGACGCCACGGCCATGAGCTGCATACCCCGGCAGATCCCGAGCAGCGGCAGCCGGATCCGCTCCGCCTCGGCCAGGAGCGCGAGCTCCCAGGCGTCGCGGTCGTCGTACCAGCGCACCACGCTCGGATCGGGCTGCTGGCCGTAGCGCTCGGGGTTCACATCGGCGCCCCCCGCGATGAGGATGCCGTCGAGCCGGGCGAGCACGGCGGCGGCCGCATCCGGGGCGGCGACCGGCGGCAGCAGGACGGGGATCCCGCCGGCGCGCTCGATCGAGCGCGCGTAGTCGCTCGGCAGCAGATCGGCCTCGACCTGCCGCCAGGTGCCCCAATCGGCGGCCTGGCGGTAGGTCGTGAGCCCGATGATCGGAGTCACGGTCCCCGAGCCCGTCGAAGCGTCAGTCAAAGTCCGAATCCAGCGGCGTGACGTACGCGTTCGAGAGCCCTCCGTCGACGAGGAAGTCCATCGCGGTGATGAAGCTCGACTCGTCGCTGCCGAGGAAGGCGACGGCGTTCGCGATCTCCTCCGGCTCGGCGAAGCGCCCCATCGGGACGTGCACGAGACGCCGCGCGGCGCGCTCCGGGTCCTTCGCGAACAGCTCCTGCAGCAGCGGCGTGTTCACCGGGCCGGGGCACAGCGCGTTCACGCGGATCCCCTTGCGGGCGAACTGCACGCCGAGCTCGCGGGTCATCGCGAGCACGCCGCCCTTCGACGCCGTGTACGAGATCTGCGAGGTCGCCGCGCCCATGATCGCCACGAACGACGCGGTGTTGATGATGGATCCGCTGCCCTGCTCCAGCATGTAGGGCAGCACCGCCTTGCAGCAGTAGTAGACGCTGGTGAGATTCACGTCCTGCACCAGGTTCCACGCCTCGATGCCGGTCTTCAGGATCGAGTCGTCCGAGGCGGGCGAGATCCCGGCGTTGTTGAAGGCGATGTCGATGCGGCCGTAGGTGTCGTGCGCGACCTTGAACAGGTTCTCGACCTCGGCCTGGTCGGTGACGTTCACCTTCACGAACGTACCGCCGAGCTCTTCCGCGATGCGCGGGCCGTTGGTCTCGTCGAGATCGCCGATCACGACCTTCGCACCCTCCGCGACGAACTTCTTCGCCGTCGCCAGTCCGATGCCGCTGCAGCCGCCGGTGATGACGCCGACCTTGCCTTCGAGCTTTCCCATTCCTGTGTTGCCTTTCGCTGTGTGGGGAGGGATTCAGTACGTCGTCGAGATGAAGACGTTCTTCACCTCGGAGAAGGAGTCCGGCGCGTCGGGTCCGAGCTCGCGCCCGAGTCCGGACTGCTTGAACCCGCCGAACGGGGTCCAGTAGCGCACCGAGGAGTGCGAGTTGATGGAGAGGTTCCCGCTCTCCACGCCGCGGGCGACGCGCAGGGCGCGGCCGATGTCCCGGCTGAAGATGGATCCGCTCAGTCCGTACTCGGTGTCGTTGGCCTTGGCGATCGCGTCGGCCTCGTCGCGGAACGGCATGACCGCGAGCACCGGGCCGAACAGCTCCTGGGACCAGACGGGGTCCGCGGCGTCCCGGGGCAGCACGACCGCGGGGGCGAGCCAGAATCCGCCGTCCCCGTCCGCGCCCGCACCGCTCTGGCCGCGGAACGCGATGTCAGCGCCGTCCAGGTGCGCGGCGACCGCATCGCGCTGCGCGGCCGAGACCATCGGTCCCATCTCCGCGTCCTCGGCGGTCGGATCCTTCACGCGGAAGCCCTCGACCGCGGGCTGCAACAGTTCGAGGAACCGCTCGTAGACCGTCTCCTGGACGAGGATCCGCGAGCGTGCGCAGCAGTCCTGGCCGGCGTTGTCGAGGCCGCCCCCGGGGGCCGCCGCAGCCGCGGCCTCCAGGTCCGCGTCGTCGAACACGATGTTCGCGTTCTTGCCGCCGAGCTCGAGCGTGAGGCGCTTGACCTGATCCGCGCAGCCGCGCATGATCCCCTTGCCGACCTCGGTCGACCCGGTGAAGCACACCTTGCGCACGAGCGGGTTGGTGACGAAGCGATCGCCGACCACGCTGCCCTTGCCGGTGATCACGGTGAACACGCCCTCGGGGAGGCCCGCTTCGAGGGCGAGCTCGCCCAGGCGCATCGCGGTGAGCGGGGTGAGCTCGGCCGGCTTGAGCACCACCGTGTTGCCTGCGGCGAGCGCGGGGGCGAACCCCCAGCCGGCGATCGGCATCGGGAAGTTCCAGGGCACGATGATGCCGACCACGCCGAGCGGCTCGTGGAAGGTCACGTCGATGCCACCGGGCACGGGGATCTGCTTGCCGAAGTGCCGCTCCGGGCTCGCACTGTAGTAGTTCAGCACGTCGCGCACGTTGCCGGCCTCCCAGCGGGCGTTGCCGATCGTGTGGCCCGCGTTGGCCACCTCGAGCGCGGCGAGCTCGTCGATGTGCGCCTCCACGACCGCGGCGAACGACCGCAGCAGCCGCGCCCTCTCCCCCGGCGCGACCGCGCGCCAGGCAGGGTAGGCGCGATGAGCGCGCGCGATCGCCGCATCGGTCTCGCCCAGATCGGCGAGACCCACGTCCGCCACGGGGCGGCCCGTCGCCGGGTTGAGGACGGTGAAGGCGCCGCCCGCGCCGAATCGAGAAGAAGGGATCCTCATGCCCACAGCCTTTCGAAGTCTCCGATGAACGCGTTCACAGCCGCTCGAAGCCGCGGCGCAGCTCCCAGTCGGTGACGGCCGCGTCGAAGGCGGCGATCTCCACGTCGGCATAGTTCACGTAGTGCTGCACGACGTCCTCGCCGAACACCTCGTTCGCGATCGCGGACTGGGCGAGGGCCTCACGCGCCTCGTGCATCGTCGACGGCACCGTCGGCGCCCCGGACTCGTAGGCGTTGCCCCGGGTCTCCGGCTCGAGCGCGAGCTCGTGCTCGATGCCGTAGAGGCCGCCGGCGAGCATCGCCGCGAGGCCCAGGTACGGGTTCATGTCGCCGCCCGGGAGGCGGTTCTCCATGCGGGCGCCCGCCCCCTTCCCGACCAGGCGCACCGAGCTCGTGCGGTTGTCGATGCCCCAGGCGATCGCGGTCGGGGCGAACGACCCCTTCACGAAGCGCTTGTAGGAGTTGATGTTGGGCGCGTAGAAGAGCGTGAAGTCCCGCATCGTCGCCAGGACCCCGGCGATGAAGTGGTCGTAGAGGGCGGAGCGGGTTCCGCGCTCCGCATCCCAGAACACGAGCGCGTCGTCGTCCTTGCCGCGCAGCGACATGTGCACGTGGCAGGAGTTGCCCTCGCGCTGGTTCGGCTTGGCCATGAAGGTGATCGACTGCCCGTGCTGGCGTGCGATGTCCTTCGACGCGGTCTTGTAGTAGGCGTGGTTGTCCGCCGTGGTGATGACCTCGTCGTAGAGGAACGCGATCTCGTGCTGACCGAAGTTGCACTCCCCCTTGGCCGACTCCACGTTCAGGCCGGAGGCATACATGGTGTTGCGGATCTCCCGCAGCAGCGGCTCGACGAGCGTGGAGCCGAGGATCGAGTAGTCGACGTTGTAGCGGTTGGCCGGCTCCAGGTCGCGGTAGCCGCTGTCCCAGGCGCGGTCGTAGGGGGTGTTGAAGATCACGAACTCGAGCTCCGTGCCGGCGAGGGCCTTCCAGCCGTGCGCGGCGGCCCGCTGGGTCTGCGCGCGCAGGATCTCGCGCGGCGACACCCGCACAGGGTCTCCGCCGGTGCCCGCGAGGTCGCACTGGATCATCACGGTGCCGGGGCGGTGGGGCATCGGCCGGATGGTCGCGAGGTCGAGCTCGAACTCCATGTCGCCGTAGCCGTCCGCCCACGAGGCGTGCGCATAGCCGTCGACCGTGTTCATGTCGACGTCGACGGCGAGCAGGTAGTTGCAGCCCTCGGTGCCGTGTCCGAGCACCGAGTCGAGGAAGAAGCGGGCGTGCAGGAGCTTGCCCTGCAGGCGCCCCTGCATGTCGGTGAACGCGAGGATCACGGTGTCGACGGATCCGTCCCGGATGCTCCCGCGCAGCTGCTCGACGGTGAGCATGCGGTCGTTGCGGGCAGGGGTGCTCAGATCGGAGGTGGTCATTGCGGCGGTGTCCTTTACTTCAGAAGGCCCTTGAGGAGTGCAGCGGTGGCATCGCAGTGCGCGGTCATGATGTCGCGCGCGCGGTCGGCGTCGCCGTCCAGGATCGCGGCGACGATCGCGCGATGCTCGGTCTCGGAGTGGTCGATGTTCGTCTTGAGGAAGGGGATCTCGGCGAGCAGCTGATGGATCCGCACCTGCACCTCGCTGCAGCTGCGGGAGAGCTCGTCGGATCCGCACACGGTGGCGATCGCCAGGTGCAGCCGGGCATCGGCCTGCCGGTAGTCGGACGGGGTCTGCGCGGCCGCGAGGTCGGCGAGGCTGTCGTCGAGCAGAGCACGCTGCGCCTCGTCCAGCGGCGTCAGCGCCGCCCGGTACGCGGCACCGGGTTCGATGACGGAGCGGAACACGATCACGTCGTCGATCTCGGCCCGGCGGGGCGGAGTCTGGTCCGTCGGCCACTGCTCCGTGGCCGGCTGGACGACCGTGCCCCCTCCGCGCCCCCGGGTCGTGGCGACGAGCCCGGCGGCGCGGAGGGCGCTGATGGCCTCTCTCAGGGTGGCTCGGGAGACGTTGAGCTTCTCGGCGAGCTCGCGCTCGCCCGGAAGCTTCGTCCCCACCCGGAAGATCCCGAGCCGGATCGCCGATCCCAGCTGCTCCACGCAGCTCTCGAAGGCCATGTGGCCCCGGACCGGGTGCAGCGCGGCATCCACCAGAGGAGAGTCCATCGTGTCGGTCATTCGGGGATCATTCCTCCAGCAGCTGCTCGGGCGCCACCGTGAGGTGCTCGGCCTCGACGCTCGAAGCCATGAAGTCGCGCTTTCCGTAAGCGAACCACAGGACCGCCGCGAGCAGCGCCACCACGACGACCGCGATGGGCGCGTAGTTGAACGTGTCGATGGTGATCGGGTTCACCGGCGGGAGCACGAACAGGATGATGATGATCACGACCCAGACCACGGCGATCCAGCCGACGATCCCGCTCCAGCGTCCGAGGTTCCACGGCCCGGGCACGAAGCTCTTGTCGAGGCGGCGCAGGAAGACCGGGGTGACGTACGCGATGTAGAGCCCGATGACCGCGATCGACGTCACGGCGAGGTAGGCCGTCAGATTCCACATCGCGGGAACGGTCAGGATGATCGAGAGCGCGACGCAGAGCCAGATCGAGTTCGTCGGCGTCCCGGTGCGCGGGTTCACCTTGGCCCACAGACGCGAGCCGGGGATCGCGTTGTCGCGGGAGAACGCGTAGCTCATCCGAGAGTTCGCGGTGACCGAGGCCATGCCGCAGAAGAACTGGGCGCCGCACACGATGAACAGCAGGAACTTCGCCATCGTCGGATTGTTCAGCGCGTCGAGGAAGATCTGGGCGGGAGGAAGGCCGGTCGCGCTGCCGAGCAGCTTGTCGATGCCCTTGTCCGACGAGTCCTGGATGGCCGCGGTGATCGAGTAGAGCAGGATCCAGCCGCCGACGATCGAGATCACGACGCTCATCACGATGCCCTTGGGCGCCGCGATCGAGGCGTTCTTCGTCTCCTCCGCGACGTGCGCCGAGGCGTCGTACCCGGTGTACGTGTACTGCGCCATCAGCAGACCCATCAGGAACACGTACGGCGCGAACGACCAGCCCGTCCCGTTGTAGAAGCCGGTGAAGGTCCAGCCGACCGACTGGTGCTGCGTGGGCATGATCCACAGCGCCGCGACGATGATGAGCACGCCGACGATGTGCCACCAGGCGGAGACGTTCGAGAGGAGGCTCACGAGGTTGACGCCGAAGGTGTTGAGCAGACCATGGATCACGATCAGCACGACGAAGAGCCCGAAGGTGTTGAACGGGTTGACCTCGACTCCCCAGACCAGGTTCGCGAACGCCATCATCGTGGTCGCCGCGCCGAAGTCGATCGCGGCGGTGACCGCGACCTCGCCGAGGAAGTTGAACCAGCCGACCGTCCAGGCCCACTGGCGCTTGTTCCGCTTCGCGAGCCGTCCGGCCCAGAAGTAGAGACCGCCGGCCGTCGGGTACTTCGAGCACACCTCGGCCATCGCGAGCGCGACCATGAGCACGAAGACGCCGACGAGCGGCCAGCCGATGTTGATGGCGGACGGGCCGCCGGACTTCAGGGCGATCGCGTACGAGGTGATGCATCCCGCGAGGATCGAGATGATCGAGAAGGAGACGGCGAAGTTGCTGAACCCCGACATCCCCCGATGCAGTTCCTGCTTGTAGCCCAGGGCGGCCAGGGCTGCGGCGTCGTCGTCGATCGGGTGTGAGTCGGGCGCCTTTGTCGATTCGCTCATGGAGTGCTGCCTGCTTTCAGTGGAGGGAGCGTGTGCAGCGATTCTGGCGACTCGACTCCTTCACTGTCAATGGTCTGACTTCAAACCTTTTGAGATGTCACACGCCGGAAACACGCGGGACCTCCCCCGACACGTCAGCGCGCCCGGGGATGCGCGGTCACGTACACGTCACGGAGCGTGTCCACAGACACGTGGGTGTAGATCTGCGTCGTCGCGACCGAGGCGTGCCCGAGCAGCTCCTGCACGACGCGCACGTCGGCGCCGCCCTGGAGCAGGTGCGTGGCGAACGAGTGCCGCAGTGTATGCGGCGAGATCTCCGTCGTGATCTGCGCCCGCTCGGCCGCGGCGCGGATGATCAGCCATGCGCTCTGTCGGCTGAGCGGCGCCCCCCTGGCGCCGAGGAACAGCTTCGCCGAGGCGCGCCCCGAGCTCGCCAGAGCAGGACGCACCCGGGTGAGGTAGGCGTCCACCGCCGCCCGCGCGAACGATCCCACGGGAACGATGCGCTCCTTGGATCCCTTGCCGCGCAGGCGCAGCACATCGCCGTGCGCCAGGTCGTCGACGTCCAGCGAGATCGCTTCGGAGACGCGGGCGCCGGTCGCGTAGAGCAGCTCGAGCAGCGCCCGATCGCGGATCCCGATCGGCTCGTCCGCCGAGGGCGCGGCGAGCAGACGCTCGACCTGGTCGATCGTGAGGGCCTTGGGCAGACGGCGGGGCTGCTTGGGCGGGCGCAGCCGCGCACTGGGGTCCGCCACGGCGACGCCCTCCCGCGCGAGGAAGCGGTGCCAGCCCCGCACCGAGGACTGCAGGCGCGCGAGGCTCGACGCCGCCGGCGGCGGCTCGGCGCTCGCGCGCTCCGCGGCGAAGGCGGCGACGACCTCCGGGGTGATCGCCTCGGTGTCGTCGATGCCCTGCTCGCCGAGCCACGCCAGGTAGCCGCCGAGGTCTCGACGATAGGCGGCGAGGGTGTGCTCGGCAAGGCCGCGCTCGATCGTCACATGCCGCAGGTACGCGTCGAGCGCGCGGTCGAGCTGCACCTCAGGCCTCCCGCACGTCAGGCCTCGCGGCGGGCCCGTCCCGACGACAGGCGCCGTTCCGCGGCCAGCACACCGACCGCGAGGATCCCGTTGTGCAGGCGCCCCGCCACGACCGCATCCGCGGCCTCGGCGAGCGGCACCCAGGCGAGGCGGATGTCCGCCTCCTCGTCGGTGCGCGCGAACGCCTCGTCGGCCGCGGCCAGCCCCGTCGCCAGGTAGATGTGGATGATCTCCGAGTTGCTGCCGGGCGTCGTGTACGTCGACACGAGCGGCTCCCAGCCCGACGCCGTCAGGTCGGCCTCCTCGGCGAGCTCCCGGCGCGCGGCGGCCATGGGATCCTCGCCGACGACATCGAGCAGTCCTGCCGGCAGCTCCCAGTCGCGCTCGCGGATCGGATGCCGGTACTGCTGGATCAGCAGCACCCGCCCTTCCTCGTCCATCGCGACGACCGCGACGGCTCCGCTGTGATCGATGTACTGCCGCACGATCTCGCCGTCACCGTACCGGACTCGGTCCTCACGCACGCTCCACACCGCGCCGCGGTAGACCTCGCGGCTCTCGAGCACCTCGGGCTCGAACGTCTCGTCCTGCGGCGCGGTGCCGGAGTCGCTCACGTCAGCTCTCGTCGTCGAACAGCTCGCTGGAACGGTGCCGCTCGATCGCGGCGCCCACGAGGCCCCGGAACAGCGGGTGCGGCTCGGTCGGCCGCGAGCGCAGCTCCGGATGCGCCTGGGTGGCGATGTAGAACGGGTGCACGTCGCGCGGCAGCTCCACGTACTCGACCAGGTCGAGCTCAGGGTTGAGGCCCGAGAACGAGAGTCCGGCGTCGGAGAGACGGCCGCGGTAGGCGTTGTTCACCTCGTAGCGGTGACGGTGACGCTCGGACGCCTCGGACGCGCCGTAGAGCTCGGCCGCGAGCGAGCCCTCGCCGAGCGCCGCCCTGTACAGGCCCAGGCGCATGGTGCCGCCGAGGTCGCCCCCGTCGAGGATCTCGACCTGCTCGGCCATCGTCGCGATGACCGGCTCGGCGGTGTCCGGGTCGAACTCGCTGGAGGACGCGCCCTCGATGCCGGCGACGTTTCGCGCGTACTCGATGACCATGCACTGCAGTCCCAGGCACAGGCCGAGGGCGGGGATGCCCTGCTCGCGGGCGAAGCGCAGCGCGCCGAGCTTGCCCTCGATGCCGCGGATGCCGAAGCCGCCGGGCACGCAGATGCCGTCCACGTCGGCGAGCGCCTTCGCGGCGCCCTCAGGCGTCTCGCAGGAGTCGGACGGGATCCAGCGGATCTTCACCGCGACCTCATGGGCGAAGCCGCCGGCCTTGAGCGCCTCGGTGACCGAGAGGTACGCGTCGGGCAGATCGATGTACTTGCCGACGAGACCGATCGTGACCTCGTGCTTCGGGTTGTGCACCGCCTGGAGCACCTTCTGCCAGCGCGACCAGTCCACGTCGTCGGCCTTGGTGAGGCCGAGGGCGTCCACGATGTAGTCGTCGAGCCCCTGGTCGTGCAGCATCGTCGGGATGTCGTAGATGCTCGGCACGTCGACCGCGTTCACGACGGCGTCCTCGTCGACGTCGCACATGAGGGCGATCTTGCGCTTGTTCGACTCGGTGACGGGGCGGTCGCTGCGCAGCACGAGCGCGTCGGGCTGGATCCCGATCGATCGGAGGGCTGCGACGGAGTGCTGGGTCGGCTTGGTCTTCTGCTCGCCGGACGCGCCCATGAAGGGCACGAGCGAGACGTGCACGAAGAACACGTTCTTGCGGCCGAGCTCGTGACGGATCTGGCGGGCCGACTCGATGAACGGCTGCGACTCGATGTCGCCGACGGTGCCGCCGATCTCGGTGATGATGACGTCCGGCTTCGGCGTCTCGTCGGCCTGCAGGCGCATGCGGCGCTTGATCTCGTCGGTGATGTGCGGGATCACCTGCACGGTGTCGCCGAGGTACTCGCCGCGGCGCTCCTTGGCGATGACCTGCGAGTAGATCTGGCCGGTGGTGACGTTGGCGGCCTGGCTGAGCTCGATGTCGAGGAAGCGCTCGTAGTGGCCGATGTCGAGGTCGGTCTCCGCGCCGTCGTCCGTGACGAAGACCTCGCCGTGCTGGAACGGGTTCATCGTGCCCGGATCCACGTTCAGATAGGGATCCAGCTTCTGCATCACGACGCGCAGTCCGCGGGCGGTGAGCAGGTTGCCGAGGCTGGCCGCCGTCAGCCCCTTGCCCAACGAGGAAACGACACCGCCCGTCACGAAGATGTGCTTGGTGGTGTCGTTGTCTGTCCGCGCGGCTGAGTTCTGCATCACGGGCTTTTATCCTATCAGCCGGATCAGCGGCCGTCACCGTCGGACACGGCGCGCGTCGCGTCGAGACGTTCCTCGAGCTCGGCCGGGCGCGGCGGGTTGGCACCGGCGCGCGACACCGTGATCGCGCCGGACACGAGCGCCGTGTCCAGCGCCGCGACGACGTCCTCCGCCGGGATCGGCGCGCCGTCCACGAGCAGGCGGTCCGTGCCGTCGCGCAGCAGGCCGAACAGCAACCCGGACATGAACGCGTCGCCGGCGCCGATCGTGTCGACGACGTCCACTCTCACGGCGGGACGCTCGTACCGCACGCCGTCGACGAGCGCCACGGCTCCCTGCGCGCCGCGCGTGATCACGACGAAGCGCGTGCCGCCTTCGGCGAGCGCGTCCAGGACGTCCTCGAGGCTCGCGCCGGGCCGCAGCCACGCGGCGTCCTCGTCGCTGAGCTTGACGACCTGCGAGGCCGCGGCGAGCTCGAAGACCCGCCGGCGTGCGGCGTCCGCCGGGCCGATGACGTCGGCGCGGATGTTCGGGTCGAACGATCTCAGCGTGCCCGCGGGCGCGTCGCGGTAGGCCGCGAGCAGAGCGCTCGAACCCGGCTCGCGCAGCGCGCCGATCGATCCGGTGTGCACGAGGGCGAGCTCGTCCAGTTCCGGCACCGCGATCTCGCCGGCCAGCGCGAAGTCGTACTCGGCACTGCCGTCCTCGGCGATCGTCGCGGTCGCCGTCCACGACGGACCGTCGACGAGCGTGTGCGCCCCGACGCCGACGCGGTCCTCCGCGAGGTGCGCACGGATCAGATCCCCGTACGCGTCGTCGCCGATCCTGGCGTGCAGCACCGGCGGCCGGCCGAGCCGTGCGAGGCCGACGGCCACGTTCATCGGCGACCCGCCCGCATGGGCCCCACCACCGACGACGATGTCGACGAGCGCCTCCCCGATCACCGCGATCCGCGCCTGGTTCATGCCTGGAGCCCCTCTCCCGCCTCGACGACGAGTTCGTCGATCCGCACACTACCGCTCACCGCGCGCACCTCGAAGCGCGAGCACGTCCGGTCGGCGAGTCTGTCCGTGAGCACGGCGGTCCCGTCATCGGCGAAGACCTCGATCGACCCGTGGTCCAGCCAGAGCATGGCGTCGAGTCCGCCCGGCTGCAGGGGCAGGTGCTCTACGCTGCCGAACGCTTCCGGGAGCCCCGCGGCGCCGACCCGGCGATCCAGGGAGAGCTCCCCGTCGCGCACGCGCAGGATCGCGATCGGTGCGGCGCCGTCGCCGAGGCGCAGCTCGGCGGAGGCGCCGTCGTCCAGCCGGAGCCGCAGCCGGATCCGCGCCACCGGAGGCGCATCGAGGATCCGCGGCGCACCCGGCCGCACCTCGGCACCCGTGATCGCCACGATCGGCACCACCGCGGGGCCGACCGGGTCCTGACGCAGCCGGATCCGCCCGCCCGCGGTCACGAGCGACAGCCGTCGCGCCAGCGTCATCGCTCCGCGCTGCGGCTCGGGCCCTGCGGGCGGCATCGCCCCGGCGTACTCCCAGTTGCTCATCCAGGCGATGAGCGTCCGCTCGTCGTCCGGGAGTCCCGAGAACGTGACTCCCGCGTAGCAGTCCCGGCCGTAGTCGATCCAGTCCAGGGCCGCCAGCTCGGCGGCGCCCGTCTCGTCTCCCGGAGCGACGTCCGGGACCGGGGCGTCGGGGACGAAGCGCACGCCGTCGAAGGAGCCGATGACGTACATCGTCCCCGACCCGCCGGCCAGGCCGCCGGGGTTCATGCTGATGATCAGCACCCAGCGCACGTCGTCCGGATCGCCGTCCACCGCCAGCGGGAACAGGTCTGGGCACTCCCACACCCCGAGAGCCGTGCCGCGCGGCCCGTAGTCGGACAGGAACTCCCAGTGCCGCAGATCCGCCGAGCGGTAGAGCACGACCTTGCGCTCGACCGCTTCGACGGCCACCATCACCCAGTACTCGCCCGCGGCGCCCGTGTAGCGGAACACCTTGGGGTCGCGGAAGTCGGCCGAACCGCGGTCCAGGACAGGATTGCCGGCGTGCATCGCCCAGGTCTCTCCGCCGTCCGCGCTCGAGGCGATCCCCTGCGACTGATGTCCGCCCGTCTGATCAGCGAGCGTGAACACGGCGATCAGGGGCGGTTGGCCGTCGACGCCGAGGCCGCTGGTGTCGCGCGCGTCGAACACCGCGGAACCCGAGAAGATCTCGTGCTCCGAGGTGTACCGCAGCGCGACGGGGTGCTCCTCCCACCGCACGAGATCCCGGCTCGAGGCGTGACCCCAGCTCATGTATCCGTGCTCGGCGCCGTTCGGGTTGTACTGGAAGTACAGGTGGTAGCGACCGTCGTGGAAGATCAGGCCGTTGGGATCGTTCAGCCAGTTGCGGGCCGAGGAGAAGTGGATGAGCGGACGTGTCACGGGCGAGGCCTCCAGCGCGGATGTCGTCATGGGCGCGTGCGGATCTCGAGGGACACCAGGTCGGCGGCCCCTCCGTTGACGAACACCCCGACGCGCTCCCCGGCCCGCCGATACAGGCGGGTGCTCAGCGCCACGCGGCGGTCGACGACCGCGACGAGGATGTCGCCGGAAACGACGACCTCGACCCGATGCCGGCCCGCCGGCAGCGGGCAGGGACGCTCGAGCACGAACGGCACGTCGCCGGAGATCTGCCACTGCTCGTCGCCGGTGCGGGTGCGGGGCCAGCGATCGAACACCACCCGGTGGCGACGCGGCTCGAGCCGGATCGCTCCCGCCTCCTCGCCGTCGGCCGTGGCGCGGAGCAGGATCCCGACCTCCTCTGTTCCGTCGGCGATGTCGAACTCGGCGGTCAGCAGGCAGGTGTCGGGGAGGTCGAGGTCGCCGATGCTCTGCACGAAGCGGTCCGTGCCGTCCAGACGCGCGGGCACCGGCACGCCGGAGGCCACGGGCACGGTGAAGGATCCGAGGAACTCGTCCGGCAGGTGGAACGCCAGGCTGCCGTCCGCACGCTGCGTCGCCTCGAGGGTCGACATCGTCCCGGCCCACTGCCATGCTCCGCCGTCGGCGTGGCCCTCCCGGGTGGCGATCCAGCCGACGAAGAAGCGGCGTCCGTCGCGCTCGACCGTCTTGGCCGCGTAGAACGAGCGGGCGTCGACCGTGTCGTCGTCCGGCGCGAGCCACGGCCCGTCCAGGGAGCGCGCGATCCGGTAGCGCGTGCAGAACGCGTCGGAGAACTCCGAGTACACCAGGTACCACCACTCGCCCCACCGGAACACGTCCGGGCACTCGTGGGCGATGTATCGACGCGGGTCCCAGAGGGGCTCGATGGGGAGCCACGAATCGAGATCCGTCGAGGTGAGCTGCGCGATCGTGCCGCGCCGGCGCTCCGGCCCGTCGGAGTGCCGGGCGGCGACCAGCATCCGCCAGCGGTCGCCGTCGCGGAACACGAACGGATCGCGCCAGTCCCCCGTCTCGTACCCCTCGGGGGCGCCCACCGTGAGCTCCGGATGCTTGATCCATCCCTCCAGTCCGGTGGTGCTGACGGCATGCGCGACCAGCTGCAGCGGGCGCCCGTCGGCGCCCCGCCGCGTCGGGTTCTGGGCGGTGGAGAACAGGTGCGCGACCCCGTCGTCGTCGATCACCACGGATCCGGTGTAGACGTTGAAGTCCTCGGCGTCCGGGCCGCCGCTGGGCACCGCGAGACCGCGATCCTCGAAGTGCACGAAGTCGGTCGTCGTGACGAGATGCCACGGCATGCCGGTCTTCGGCACTTCTCTGTCGTCGAAGAGGTACCAGAGGTGGAAGACGCCATCACGCTGGAACGGGATGACATCTCCGACCCAGCCTCCGTCGGGACGGAAGAAGACGGTGTCGGTCATCGGGACTGCTCCGTTTCGGGTGGTCGGGAAGGGACGAGCGCGCCCCGGGCGGGGCGCCTCGATCGTGTCGGGGACGAGAGCGGGGGTGCTAGCGGGACGAGCCCGCGGTCACGCCCGCGATGAAGTAGCGCTGGGCGACGATGAACAGCAGCACGCTCGGGATCATCGAGAGCACCACGCCGGCGAGGACGACCGAGATCGATCCGGTGCCCAGGTTCCCCTGCAGGCCGACCAGGCCGAGCGGCAGGGTGAAGGTGCTCTGATCCTGCAGGAAGATCAGGGGCCGGTAGAACTCGGCCCAGAACCCCGAGAAGTTCAGGATCGCGAGCGTCGAGATCGCCGGCGCCGCCATCCGCGCGTACACGTGGAAGAACACGCCGAACTGCGTCGCACCGTCGATCCGCGCGGCCTCGCCGAGCTCCCTGGGCATCTGCATGAAGTACTGCCGCATCAGGAACGTGCCGAAGGCGCTGCCCAGCGCCGGGACGATCAGGGAACCGAGACCGTCCTGGAGGCCCAGCGACTTCACGATGAGGAACACCGGGATGATGATCGTCTGCAGCGGCACCATCATGGTCGCCAGGAACGCCCCGAAGATCACGTTCTTGCCGGGGAACGAGATCATCGCGAACGCGTACCCGCTCAGCGTGCAGGTGATCGTCTGACCGACAACGATCAGCAGCGTCACGATCGTGCTGTTCAGGAAGAACTGCCCGATCGGGATCTGGTCGAACACCGCCGCGTAGTTGCTGAAGTCGGCGTCGAACGGGATCCACTGCGGCGGATTGTCGAACGCCTGCGACGGCGAGCGCAACGATGTCGTCACCGTCCACAGCAGAGGACCGAGGGCGAACACGGCGGCGACGATCAGGGCGATCAGGCCGGCGATCTTGCCGAGACTCCAGAAGCGGGCTCCGGGGCCGCCGCTCCGGGGCCGCCGGCGGCGGCCCGTCACGATCAGGGATGTCGCGCTCATTGGTAGAACACCAGCTTCCGGGAGGCGAGGAACTGGATCCCGGTGATCGCGAGGATCAGCAGGAGGAGGATGATCGCGATCGCCGAGGAGTAGCCGAACTGCAGATTCTGGAACCCGGTCTGGTACATCGAGATGGTCGCGGTCGTGGTGGCCGTGCCCGGCCCGCCCTTGGTCATGATGAAGGGCTGGTCGAACAGCTGCATCGCGTTGATGAACGCGATCACCGCGGCGAAGAGGATCGTGGGGCTGATCAACGGGATCTTGATCCGGAACAGCGTGCGCAGCGGGCCTGCGCCGTCGATCGACGACGCCTCGAGCACGTCCGTCGGCACCGCCATGAGGGCCGAGACGAACAGCACGAAGGTGAAGCCGACCTGCTGCCAGACCACGATCAGCACGATCGTCACCTGCGCACCGAAGGGGCTGGTCAGCCACGGCACGCCCGACATCCCGAGGAGGCCGAGGTAGTAGTTGATCGCGCCGAACTTCGCGTCGAACAGGTAGCCCATGAAGATCGCGACAGCCGCCGTCGAGGCGAGCAGCGGCAGGTAGAACGCCGTGCGGAAGAACGTCCTGCCGAAGGTGGATGTCCGCTGGTTCACGAGGACCGCCAGGAAGAGTCCGATCGTGAGCTGCAGGGCGACGATCGCGATCGCCATGACGATCGTGACACCGAAGGACTGCAGCACGGGAGCGTCCGTGAAGAACCTCCGGTAGTTCTCCAGCCCCGCCCAGGTGGGCGGGGAGATGACGTCCCAGTGGAAGAACGACAGGCCGAGCGAAGCGAGGATCGGGATGAACGTGAACACCGTCACGAACAGCATCGACAGCGCGATCATCGCGTAGCCGAACATCCCCTCCCTCCGGGCCGCCCGCCGCGCACCGGGGCGGCGGACGGGCCGAGGAGGCTTCACCTCGCGCGACGAGACACGCAGGACCGCGTGCGGGGCGGAGACGGGGGCGGACATCAGCTGCCCTTCGCCACCTTCTCCAGGTCCGACTGCATCGCGTCGAGCGCGGCCTTCGCGTTCCCGGAGGAGATCGCCTCGGTCGTGCGCTGGTTGAGCGAGGTCGCGAGGGCGTTGTAGTACGAGGGCGCCGAGATCGGGACGGAGCCGTCGAGCTGGTCGTAGAACACCTGCCAGTTCTTCGGACCGGTGCTCGCGTAGCGTTCGGCGGTCATCAGCGACTTGCGTCCCGTGGTGGTGATGTTGCCCGGGAACATGATGTCGAAGGTCTCGGCCTCGATCATCATCTTGATGACCTCCCACGCGGCGTCCTTCTTCTTCGACGACTCGAAGATCGAGTACCCGCCCGTGCCGAAGAGCGACTTGTTGCTCTTCCACGTCGGGAAGGCCTGCACCTCGAAGCTGCCGTCCTTCATGCCTGCGTTGTGCAGACCCCCGGCCCAGAACCCGCCGCCGATCGTCATGCCGATGCGGCCGGACGAGAACAGCCCCTGCAGGGTGCCGCCGCCGCCCACGTCGGGCGAGGGCGAGTAGCCGGCCTTCTGCAGATCGATGACGTACTGGAGGGCCTCGATCGCGGCGTCGGAGTTCGCCGTCGGCGCCCCCCACTTCCATCCGCCCTTGCGGCCCTCGATGCTCTTGTCGCCGGCTTCGTACGCCTTGCTCCACAGCCAGTCGCCGCCGCCGTACTTGCCCTCTTCGATGAGGTTGCCGTCGTTGGCGTAGAGGAACGAGGTCCAACTGCCCCAGAGGCGCACCACCCAGTCGAACGGCAGGATGTCGCCGCCCAGCTTCGAGATCTTCTCCGCCGTGGAGTGGAAATCGTCGATCGTCCAGCCCGCGGCGGGGGCCGCGGCGCCCGCCTTCTGCAGCACGTCGGAGTTGTAGAACATGCTCCCCGCGTTGAAGCTGTCCGGCATGTTGTAGAGATGCCCGTCGACCATCATGGCCTCGATGAGCGCCGGATGGATGTCGTTGAAGTAGCTCGACTTCAGCGTCGACATGTCCTTGGTGACGTAGCTGTCCAGCGGGGTGATCAGCTTCTTGCCGACCATCAGCTGCAGGCCCTCGGTGGCGACGCTCACGATGTCGGGCGCCTGACCCGACGCGATGAGGGTGAGGACCTTGGCGAGGAAGTCGTTCCAGTCCTTGCCGTTGATCGCGCTGACCTTCAGCGAGAGATCCTTGTCGATCTTCTTGACCTTGGGCTGGAGGGCGTTCTGCAGGGTGGTGGCCGACTTCTGATCGCCGAAGTACAGCATCGTCAGGGTGCCGCTCTGAGACCCGCCGCCGGAGGGGGCGCAGCCCGTCAGACCCGCACCCATCCCCAGCAGTGCGGCGCTCGCGAGGCCGTAGCCTCCGAGCCGCAGAAGATCACGGCGGCCCATCACAGGCCCGAACTCTCGTGCCATCAACTTCTCCTCTCTGAGAGTGAATCGGCTTGCGCCTCATGCGCAGATCAATGGGTGGTGAACCGATTTATCCGACGGTAACACTCCCCCGAGAAGCCGCGCAAGCAGTGTTGCTAAATTAATTCACCAAATCGCATGGATCCGCTAGATTGGGAGGACGCACGGGAGAGGAGGGCTGCCGATGTCCACGGCACCGAGACCGACGCTCGCCGATGTCGCCCGGCTCTCCGGCCTGTCGAAGACGGCGGTCAGCCTCATCCTCAACGATCGCCCGTCCCGGCTCTCCGACGACGCGGTGGAGCGCGTCCGCACCGCTGCGGCACAGCTGGGCTACAAGCCGAATCCGGCCGCGCAGAGCCTGCGCTCGGGCAAGACCCGCTCGATCGGGTTCATCTCCGACCAGGTCACCATCACCCGCTTCGCCTCCGCGATGGTGCGCGGCACGCTTCGCGCCGCCCGGGAGCTGGATCACACCGTGCTCATCACGGAGACCGGCGACGACCCCAGCCAGCTGGCCGCAGCGTTCGACGAGCTCATCGACCGGCGGGTCGACGGCGTGATCGTCGGCCTGATGGCCGCCCGCATGGTCGACGTGCCCGCCGCTCCCCGAGGCATCCCCGTCGTGATCGTCAACGGCCGCACCCCCGACGACCTGCCCAGCGTGCTGCCGGACGAATACGCGGCGGGCCACGCGATGGCCTCCGTGCTGCTCGACGCCGGTCACGTGCGCGTCGGCTTCATCGGCGACATCCCGCATGTCGCCGGGGACCCGCGCCGGTCCGTCACGATCGCACGACGCCTCCAGGGCATCCGCGACGCGTTCGCCGAGCGCGGCGTCGCCGGTCCGGCCGAGGTCGTCGTCGAGAACTGGACGACGGCGATCGGCTTCGCGCACGCGCCGCAGATGCTGGACGCGCATCCGGACCTGACGGCGATCATCGCCGCGACCGACGGGGTGGCGTTCGGGATCTACCAGGCGCTGAACGAGCGCGGCCTGCGCATCCCGCACGACATCTCGGTCGTGTCGTTCGACGACGAGGATCTCGCCTCCCTGGTCCGTCCAGGGCTCACCACCGCTCGACTGCCTTACGAGCAGATGGCGCGTGTCGGCGTGGAGATGCTGCTCGGCGAGCGCGACCTGGCTCATGAGCTCCTCCCGATGCCCCTGATCATGCGGGAATCGGTGCGCGACCTGCGCTGACGCGCCGGGATCCGATCGCGGGTGGAGCTCAGTCCTCGCGCAGGGCGAGCAGCTCGCGGGCGTGCTCGAGAGCGGCATCCGAGTCGGTGAGCCCGGAGAGCAGGCGCGCCATCTCGGCTTCGCGGTCCTCCCCGTCCAGCCGGCGCACGCTCGACGCGGTGACCTGCCCGTCGTTCGCCTTCACCACGCTCAGGTGGTTGTTGGCGAACGCCGCCACCTGCGCCAAGTGCGTGACGGCGATGACCTGCGAGCTGCGTGCGAGGCGGGCGAGCCGCCGGCCCACCTCGATCGCGGCGGCGCCGCCGATGCCGGCATCCACCTCGTCGAAGACGAAGGTCGGCACCGGATCCGTTCCGGCGATGACGACCTCGATCGCGAGCATGACACGAGAGAGCTCGCCGCCCGACGCGCCCTTGGCCACCGAGCGCGGCTCGGCGCCGGGGTGCGGTGCAAGCAGGATCGCGACGTCGTCGCGGCCGTGCGCGCTCTCGGCGCCCTCGGTGACGGCGACCACGAGGCGAGCGTCCGGCATCGCGAGGGCGTGCAGCTCCTCCGTCACCGCCGCTCCCAGTCGCCCGGCCGCCTCTGTCCGCGTGGCCGTCAGCGCGGCCGCCGCCTCGTCGAGGGCCGCGCGGGCGGCGTCTCGTTCGGCCGTGAGCCGCTCGATGTGGTCGGAATCGTCGTCGAGCTCGGCGAGACGCGCCGAACCGGTGTTCCAGAGGTCGAGGGCGGCATCGAGAGTGCCGTGTGCGCGGACGAGCGCCGCGAGCGCCGAGCGGCGCTCCTCGACGGCAGCCAGCTCGTGCGGCCCCGACTCGTCCAGGTCGGCGAGGTATCCGCTCAGCTGCGCGGCGATGTCCGTCGCGCGATAGCCGATCTCGGCGATGCTCTCGGCGATCTCGGCGAGAGCCGGGTCGCTGGCACGCTCGAGTGCACGGCGAGCCTCCGCCGCGAGCGTGGACACGTCGTTCTCGCCGTCCTCGTCCGAGAGCGCGGACCGCGCGACGGCCGCGGCCTGACGCAGCTCCTCCGCATTGGCGAGACGCTCGGCGCGTTCGGCGAGCGCGTCGTCCTCCCCCGGCTGCGGATCCGTCGCCTCGATGAGCGCGAGGGCCTGGCGCAGCTCCTCGGCCTCGGCCTGGCGGCGCTCACGATTGCCCGCGATCTCGTCGAGCTGCGCGGAGAGCGAGCGCCAGCGCTCCCACGTCTCCTCGTACTCGGCGCGGACGACGGCGATCGCTGACCCCCCGAAGCGGTCGAGCGCGTCGCGCTGCGCCGCCGCGGACCGCAGACGCAGCTGCTCGGACTGCCCGTGCACGACGACGAGATCATCGGCCAGGTCGGCCAGCACGCCGGCCGGAGCGGCACGTCCGCCCACGCTCGCACGGCTGCGCCCCTCGGCGGTGAGCGTGCGGGACACGTACAGCTCGCCTCGATCGTCGTCGTAGGGCTCGAGCTCGCCACCGGCATCGGCGACCGTGTCCGCCACGGATCCGGTGCTCGGCACGATCCACACCCCGGCGACCGAGGCCTGCGCGGCCCCGGCACGGACGGCGCCGGAATCGGCGCGGGCACCCAGCAGCAGCCCCAGACCGGTCACGACCATCGTCTTGCCCGCGCCGGTCTCACCCGTGATCGCGGTGAATCCCGGACCGATCGGCAGCACCGCCTCGGCGATCACGCCCAGATCGCGCAGGCGCATCTCCTCGATCATGAGTCGGCTCCTCGCCAGCCGGAGACGGGCAGCTGGAACTTGCGCACCAGGCGGTCGGTGAACACGCTCGGGTGCAGCCGCGCGAGGCGGACCGGGCGCGACGACCGGCGCACGATGACCCTGGCGCCGCGGGGCAGATCGTGCGAGCGTCGGCCGTCGCACCAGAGGATCGCGTTGCCGTCGTTGCGGTCCAGGAGCTCGATCGCCACCGGGGCTCCCGGCGCGACGACGAGAGGGCGTGCGAAGAGGGCGTGAGCCGACAGCGGGACGACGGCGATGGCCTCGACCCCGGGCCAGATCACCGGTCCCCCGGCGGAGAAGTTGTAGGCGGTGGCGCCGGTGGGCGTGGAGACCACCATTCCGTCGCACCCGAAGCTCGTCAGGGGGCGGCCGTCGATCTCGACGACGACCTCGATCATCCGCTCCCGGCTGCTCTTCTCGACGGTGGCCTCGTTCAGCGCCCAGGTGCTGTAGACGACGGCGCCCTCGGCGTCCTTCACCCGCACGGCGAGAGCCATGCGCTCCTCGACGGAGTAGTCGCGATCGATGACGCGGGCGACGGCGGCGTCCATGTCGTCTCGCTCGATCTCCGCGAGGAAGCCGACGTGGCCCATGTTGATGCCGAGGATGGGCGCGGTCCCCTCGCGGACGAGCTCCGCGGCACGCAGGATCGTGCCGTCGCCGCCGAGCACGATGGCGAGCTCGATGTCCTCGACGGGCACACCGCCCTCGCCGGTCCGGTCCGCCAGCAGCTCGACGTCGCGGAAGAGCGGGTCCGCGGCCGCGAGTTCGTCGCGGTCCTCGGCGGAGAGCACGGGCGTCGCACCCGCGGCGCGCAGAGCGGCGACGACCCGGTGGGCCGCCTGCACCGTGTCGTCCCGGCGCGCGTGTGCGACGACGAGGATCCTGCGCTCGTTCATCGGCCTCCTGCCATGTGGTCGATCGTGCTCAACCATTCTGTCGGATTGCTCCCCTGCCCGCGGGCGAGATGCACCAGGTACTCTGCGTTGCCATGCGTCCCGAGGATGGGCGACGGCAGCAGACCGAGCACGCCGAAGCCCTGATCCCACGCGGTCCACAGCACGCGCGCGACCGCATCGGCGCGGATGGTCGGATTGGTCACGAGACCGCCGCGCACCGCGGTGCGCCCGACCTCGAACTGCGGCTTGATGAGCAGCACGACGTCGGCATCCTCGGCCGCGGTCGCCGCGACCGCCGGGAGCACCAGGTCGAGCGAGATGAACGAGAGGTCCCCGACCACCAGCGTCGGCCGCTGCGGCTCCCCCGTCGCCTCGGCCAGGAGACGCGCGTCCATGTGCCGGACGTTGAAGCCCTCGACGGCCACGACGCCCGGATCCGCGCGGACCACGGCGGCGAGCTGGTCATGTCCCACATCGACCGCGAGCACCCGCCGAGCGCCGCGTTCGCGCAGCACCTGGGTGAAGCCGCCGGTCGAGGCCCCCATGTCCAGGGCGAGGACGCCGTCGACCGCGATGCTGAATCCGTCCAGGGCGGCGATGAGCTTGTGCGCGCCGCGGCTGACGTAGTGATCGGCGCCTGCGACCTCCAGGACGTCACTGTCCTCGACCTTCATCGAGGCCTTCACGACCGGTGCGCCGTTGACGGTCACCAGACCGTCGCCGATGAGGGTCGCCGCGTGGGTGCGGGACCGGGCGAGCCCGCGTTCCGCGAGCGCGGCGTCCAGGCGGGCCGTCATCCGCGGTCGGAAGCGGTCTTCGGGGCGCTCTCCAGGCGCCGCGCGAGATCGTCGTGCAGCGCCTGATATGCGGCGGCGCGCGACTCCAGCGGCTGGCCCTCGATGAGGCGCAGCCGGCTCCAGAGCCCGTCCGCCGGGTCCGGTTCGGTGTTCTCGCTCACCTGACCAGCCTACGGGGGTCCGCTCGGTTCCGGCGGATTACGGGCGGTGGAACGGGTCCGCGTACAGCCGCTCGGGCACGCGGAAGCCGAAGATCTGCCGCCCTGTGCGCCAGATCGCCTCCGCTCCGGCGCGGACGAGATCGATGGGCCGGTCCCCCTCCCGGAGGATCGTGACGTCGACGCCGTCCACGCGCACCGCGGCGTCGCGCACGGTGACTGTATCGCCCGTGACCTTCACCTCGGGATACGGCTCGTGCAGTTCGCGCAGGTCGCCGAGGATGTAGGTCGGGCGCTGTCCCTCGGCCGCGGCGAGCACGTGCTTGGGGCGGTCGATGCCGGTGAGCACGAGCGCGGACTCGATCCCCGCACGGGACGCCCCGGCGATGTCGGTGTCGAGGCGGTCGCCGATGAACAGCGGATGCTTCGCGCCGAACCGGGCGACGGCCTCCTCGAAGATCGGCGTCTCGGGCTTTCCTGCGACCGTCGCGAGGCGACCGATGGCCGTGTGCACGGCCGACACCAGCGTCCCGTTGCCCGGGGCCACTCCGCGCGACTGCGGGATCGTCCAGTCCGTGTTGGTGGCGATCCACGGGATGCCGCCCTCGTTCTCCGGGACCTTCAACGCGAACGCCGCCTCAGCGAGATCGGACCAGCCCACCTCCGGCGCGAAGCCCTGGACGACGGCCGCCGGCGCGTCGTCGGCGCTGCGGGTCACCTCGAACCCCGCCTTGCGCACCTCGTGCACGAGGCCCTCCCCGCCCACGACCAGGATCGTGGACCCCGCGGGGATGAGACCGCTGACGAGTCGCATCGCCGCCTGCGGGCTGGTGACCACCTCGTCCGGAGCGACCGTGAGGCCGAGCTCGCTGAGGTGCGCGGCGACGGAGGCGTCGGTGCGCGAGGCGTTGTTGGTGATGTAGCCGAGACGACGCGTGGCCTCGACCTGCTTCAGGCTGTCGATCGCGTACGGGATCGCACCCGCTCCGGCGTAGACCACGCCGTCGAGGTCCGCGAGGACCACGTCGACGTCGGAGAGCGGCGTGCGGCGCGACCGGGTGAACAGACTCACTCGGCGCGCTCCGCGTCCTCCGCGTCATCGGACGCCGGCGCCGCGGGGTCGACGGGATCGGCCTCGGCGCGCTGCTCCTCCGCCACGCTGCCGTCCACCGCGCTGTCCTCCGTGGGATCCTCGGGTGCCGCGTCGTCGTCAGTCTCCGCGTCGTCGTCGGTCTGCGGGTCGTCGGGAAGATCCTCGTAGGCGTCTTCGATGATCATCTCGTCGTCGTCGCCGTGGCCGAGCGCCGCGGAGGCGACCTCGGCGCGCTCGCGCCAGAACGCCGCCTCGTCCGTGCGGCCGAGATCCTCAAGGACGGCCGCACGTGCGTCGAACAGCGCGGGACTCCACTCGAAGGCGAGGTCAGGGTTCAGCTCGGGGATCTCGAGCTCGCCCAGCGCCAGCTCGAGCTCACCGCGATCGAGACGCGCGCCCGACATCGCGATCGCGAGTGCGACGCGCGTCGGCGTCGGAAGCGCAGAGCGATCGACCGAACGCGCCTCCTCGAGCGCGCGATCGGGGCGGCCCATGCCCCGCTCGCTGTCGACGATGAGGGCGATCTGGTCGTCGTTCCCGGAGATGCGACGGTAGGTGCGCAGCTCGCGCAGAGCGAGCGCGAAGTCGCCCATCGCGTAGGCGGTGATCGCCACGGACTCACGCACCACCGCGACGCGACCGGCACGACGCGACGCCGCCAGCGCATGCTGATGCGCGCGCTCCGGGTCCTCGTCGATGAGCCGTGCTGCCATCGCAAGATGACGCGCCACCTGCTCGGCGTTCTCCTTGCTGAGAGTCTTCAGCTCATTACGGGCCGACGGGTGCAGATCACGTGCCGTGATCTCCTCGGGAAGTTCGGGGTCACGCGGACGGTCGCTCGCGTAGGTGTCGCGACGCGGACGATCGGAACGCTCGCCACCGCGGAACGGCCGGTCTCCATCCCGGCGAGGACGGTCGTCATTGCCGCGGAACGGCCGGTCCCCGTCACGACGCGGACGGTCGGACCGCTCGCCACCGCGGAACGGCCGGTCTCCATCCCGGCGGGGACGGTCGTCATTGCCACGGAACGGGCGATCCCCGTCCCGGCGGGGACGGTCATCATTGCTGCGGAACGGCCGGTCGCCGTCACGACGCGGACGATCGGAACGCTCGCCGGCGCCGCGGAACGGACGATCACCGTCGCGGCGGGGACGGTCGGACTGCTCGCCGGCACCACGGAACGGACGATCACCGTCACGGCGAGGACGATCGTCATTGCTGCGGAACGGCCGGTCGCCGTCACGACGCGGACGATCGGAACGCTCGCCGGCACCACGGAACGGGCGGTCCCCCTCACGGCGCGGACGGTCATCGTTGCTGCGGAACGGCCGGTCGCCGTCACGACGCGGACGATCGGAACGCTCGCCGGCACCACGGAACGGGCGGTCCCCCTCACGGCGCGGACGGTCATCGTTACTGCGGAACGGACGATCACCGTCACGACGCGGACGATCGGAACGCTCGCCGGCGCCACGGAACGGACGATCACCGTCACGGCGAGGACGATCGTCATTGCCGCGGAACGGCCGGTCGCCGTCACGACGCGGACGATCGTCATCACTGCGGAACCGGCGATCGCCATCCTGACGTGGACGGAACGTACGCTCGGAACGGTCGCCATCGACATAGCGGCGGGGACGCCCCGCACCGCCTTCCTTGCGGTCGCGCGAGGGCTTGCCGTCATCGGCCATGTCGTGACTCCTTCCGTTCGAGCATGTTAACGCAGAAAGGCCACCCTGCGTTGGGTGGCCTTTCTGTTAAAGGAAGTCCGGCGGTGTCCTACTCTCCCACAGGGTCCCCCCTGCAGTACCATCGGCGCTGTGAGGCTTAGCTTCCGGGTTCGGAATGT
>NZ_JYIT01000063.1 GCF_000956545.1 Microbacterium azadirachtae | reverse complement strand
TCGACTCTCGATGACCTTCCCCCACGAGGAGGCCTACCGGGCGTACTGGAAGCGCCACCCCGCATTCGGACCCTACTGGAACGCCGCGATCGACGCCTACGTCGGCTACGACCTCGTCGGAGAGGGCACCTCACGGACCAGCTCGGTAAATCCGGCCGCCGTCGCGGCCGATGCGCAAGAGCTCGACGGCCGGGACGGGTACGCGACCGCGCTCCTGTCTCTGCCCGCGCGGACCGCCCTGCTGCTGGCGCCACGGGGACTCTCCGACGACATGCCGCTCTTCGCGACGGACACCGTGAGTCGCTGGACGCGTGAGGTCCCTCAACTGGTGCCCCAGGTCATCCCAGACGTCAACCACTACACAATCATCATGACCTCCACCGGCGCAGAGGCGACCGCGACGACCGTCGAAGAGCGGCTCAACGACCCCGAGAGCTGAACCGCTGAAGACGAACGGCGCCTCGCAGAGGGTCTGCTGCACGGATAGGTGACCGTTTTGGTTAGGCCGCGAGGGCCAGGGTTTGGTTCAAGATGATCTCGCACTCGACCGGCATCAAACGGCCCAGGCTGGCCTGTCGGCGCCGCCGGTGGCAAATGCGTTCGATCCAGGTCGCGATCCCGACTCCGCGCGAGTGGCCCAGGAGTGCCGGTTCAGGACGTTCTTCTGCGGTAACGAGAAGAAGCTCTCCATCGCGTCGTTGTCACAGGCCGCGCTGACCCAGCCCTTGATCCAATCTAGCAGTGACGAGCCGGCGTCCATATGGCCTTCCGGTTGCGGAATTGACCAGGTTCAACCAATCGATGCAACACCGGTTTGTTGGAGCAATAGTCGATGCTCGTTGAAGGCCTCGGCGGGTGTCTTCCAGCCGAGGTCTTGCGGAGCCTTGTGTTGATGGCATTGACGACCAGACGGGACTTCATTCGTGAGCCGATCGAGTAGCCGACGATATTGTTGCTGAACACGTACTTGATCGCGCAGAGGTAGAGCTTGCCTTCAGCCGTCTTGTACTCGGTGATGTCGGTTAGCCAGAGCCGGTTCGGGGCGTCGGCGACGAACTCGCGTTGCCCGAGGTCGCCATGGACGGGCGGGCCTGCCTTCTTGCCCTTCCAGTTGCCGAACGCCAACCGTCGGCCGTGGCCGACACGGTCTTGCACGCCGTCCGATCCGCCATTGTCTCACCGGCATCACGGGCCTCATCGACCAACAGTCGGTGCCCGAACTCCGGGTCGTCACGGTGAGATCGAACAGCGCGTTCGCGCGATACGCTTCTACGATCTCCGCATGAGTAATCGGGCTAAACAGCCAACGGCAATAGGGTTGGCAGGCGAGTTTGAGTACCGGCACGCCGCCGCGACTGGGATGCCGTCAACGGCGAGCTCTGTCGCGAGCGGGTAGAACATTTCCCGGCAGATGCGCCTGCACGAAGAACGACGCCGCGCGGCGGCGCACCTCGTTCTCCTGCTCCAGCAGCCGGACCCGCTTGCGCAACTCACGAGTCTCCTCGGCCTCTGCCTTGGTCACGTCGGGCTTCCCACTAGTCTCGACGGCGGCCTGGCGAACCCAGTTCTGCAGGCAGGTCTCGCTGATCCCGAAGCCCGCGGCGATCTGACGCAACGGAACACCAGGGTCGCGGTTCGCAGCGATGTGCACTACGTCGCCACGGAACTCATGGGGATAGGGCATAGGCACGATGACATCCTCCCAGCAGCACCTCACGTCACCACAGATCAGGTGTCACCTATCCGTGCAGCAGACCCGTGCTTCGTGGGTGGCTAGTGGCTGCCAACCTGCTGAGGGGTAGGGAAGGGGTGGCGCTCCATTCTTCGAGTGATCCGTCGTACACGCGAAGGTGTGTGATGCCGGCGTGGCGGAGGGCGAGGGCGCTTGCGGTCGCGGAGATGCCGCCGCCGCAGTAGAGCAGGATTTCGGTGTTGAGGTTCACGCCCGCGTCGCGGAAGGCCTTTCTGATCTCGTCGGCGGGCCTTAGGCGCCCGGTGGCGGTGAAGAGTTCTCGGGCGGGGACGTTCGTGGTGCCGGGGATGTGTCCGCGCCGGCTGTAGCGGGTTGGTTCGGTGCCTGCGAATGACTCTCGGCTCAGGGCGCACACGAGGTTGTTCGGATGGGTGCGGGTCAGGATCTCGTCCAGTTCGATCCAGGCGGGGCGCACCGCTTGCGCTTGCCAAGGCGTGGCTGGAGGTGCGGAGGGGGCGGAGCGTGATGCGACGGTGTTGCCGCCACTTTCGTGCCATGCGTGAAGGCCGCCGTCGAGGACGCGAACGTTGACGCCGATCGTGTCTAGGAGGTACCACAGGCGGGCAGCCCAAAGGCCACCGACGGTGTCGTAGGTGACGACGCGGTCGGTCGAGCGGACTCCGAAGGACGCGAGGCGGTCTGCTACTTGCTGAGGCTCTGGGTGATGATCGTGCTGCGTGGGGTGGGGGACTGAGAAGTCGGTATCGATCGCGACGTGCCGTGAGCCTGGTATGTGTTCGTTGGCCCATCGGTCGACACCGCTGGTGGCATTGAAGTCGCCGTCGTGTCGGGGTTTGTGCAGGACGAGTGTGGCGTCGAAGACGAACGGCGGGTTCTGTCCTGCGAGTTCGGTGACAAGGGTGGCGGCGGTGACTGATATGGTCATGCCGCGGTTTCCGGAGAATCGGCAGCAAGGGTGGCGGCGATCGCGCTAGGCCATTCGGTCGGGCGGGCAAGGATCTTCTTCGAGGCGAGCCAGTGTGCGTATGGGGCCATTGCCTCGGCACGGATGGTTCCCCACTGGCCGTCGTGGAACCAAGTGGGGGCGACCAATTGCATGGAACGGCGGATGATCTGGTGGGGGAAGTACGGTGTGACCCTGGCGAATAGTGCAGTCGCGGCATCCTGATGGTGGGCAGCGTGGGCGAAACCTGCCTCGGTCGCCTGAAGGAAGCGTTTGACGAGGCCCGTGTCGAGGCTGTTTGAGAGGCCGCCGAGTAGGTAGCTGTGGTACTGGATCCCGAGTTCTTCGTCTACGCGCCAGACCCGTTCGGGCCGGTCGGCTCGTTCGCTGAGAAGGATGTCCCATGACCAGTAGGACCCGAACGTTGCGTCGGCGAGGCCTGCCTCAAGGTCGTCGGCGGTCAGCTCGCGTGCGCCGACGTCGATGAGTTCGACTTGGTCGGGGTCGGCTCCGGCCCGCGTTATGAGATCCCGCACGATCGCGAGGCCTCGGGGCGTGGGGTTGAGGGCAAGGCGCCGCCCGGCGAGGTCGGCGAGCGAGCGGATGCCGGAGCTCTCGAGTGTGCGTATTGTCTCCAGTCCGCGCTGGTTTACCGCGGCGATCGCCTGAATAGGTTCGCCGCGTTCGCGTCGGACGAGGAGCCGGTTGGTGGGGAAGACACCGAGATCGGCGCGCCCGGTGTGTACATGCTCGAGGGTGTCGCCCAGCCCCGGGTCGACGGTGCGGATCTCGAGTTCGATGCCGAGGTCGTGATACCAGCCGTGCTCGCGGGCGACGTAGAAGCCGGCCGCATTGGGCCAGGGGTGGAAGTACTCGAGTGCGAGGCTGAGTCGGGTTGTCATGTGGTTGCTCCTGCGGGTGAGATGTGGAAACCTCCGCCGACGGTGCGGGCGATGAGGTCGGCCGCTTCCTGGGGGTGGTGCAGCATTTGGAAGCTCTTTTCGTGGGCTGCCCAGCGTTCCCAGTGGGGGACGTATGTGTCACCGTCACGCGCGAGGGCGCGGTGCTTGCGATCGGTGTCGGGTGTTTCGACCCAGATGCCGAGGTCGGCGAGGTTCCGGGTTCGGAGGCTGAGCGAGCCGACGCCTTCGACGATGAGCGGTGCGCTGGCGGGCACAGTCCGCCAACCGGAGGGCGCGTTGGATGCCCAGTCCCATTGGCGCCACGTCCCGCGTGTGCTGCGGCTGCGGGGTTCCAGCAGTGACGTGATGATGTGTTGGTGGGCCCATTCCAGTCCGTCCCAGCCGGGGTAGATGTCGTCCAGGTGCACGACCATGCAGCCGTGTACGGTCGCGGCGACCGCGTTGGCGAGGGTGGACTTGCCGGCCCCTGAGCGCCCGTCGATCAGCAGCGTCTGCCAGGTTCCCCTCGCGGGAAGGTGATCAACGTGCACCGATGAAGCTCCAGGTTCCGGCGAGGACGGCGACAGTGATCGAGGTCGCGCCGATGGCTGCGCCGATTGCGATTATGGAGAAATCCGATTTTGACAGCGTCGACTCGCGGGCCCAGGTTCGGGTGGGGTAGGCCCCGAATCCTCGTGCTTCCATCGCGGTGGCGAGTTTTGCTCCTCTCCGCACGGCGAACACGAGCAGCGCGAAGGCTTGGCCCGCACTCCGGCGGATCCGACCGTGGTCGGCGACGCCGCGAGCGCGCCGGGCATAGCCGAGGTAGCGCCAGTCTTGCTGGAGCAGCCCGATGAGGCGGAACCCTGCCAATGCGCCGAGCACGAATCGGGCTGGCAGCCGCAGGATCTGTGCAAGTCCGTCCGCGAGGTCGGTGGGATCGATGTCGAGGAACAACAGGATGGACGGCAGCCCGATGGCCAGTACCCGAAGGAGCGTGGCCGTTGCGAGGACGATGGAGCCGTCACTGATGGTCACGAGCAGGAACTGGGCGTGCACGGTTCCGCTCGGTTGCCCGTAAAGCAGAATTGTCAGGGCTGTGAGAAGGCCTGCGATCACGACGGGGAGACTCCGGCGTAGAACCTTGCCGATAGGGATGCCGCTGAAGAGCAGGAGGACAGTTTCGAGTACGAGTGCCGTCAATGCCGACACCCAGTCGATACTGAAGATCAGCATGACCCCAATCAGCAGCGCCGCGATTAGGCGGGCGACAGGGTTGGCGCGAGAGACATCGACGCGCGGGGCAGTCATCGGGTCACTGCTTCCTCTTCGGTCTCCCACGCGGGCAACTCGATCCAGTCATCCGCGAGGAGTTGCGCGAATTCCTCGTCGTGTGTGACGGCGACCACCGCGGTGCCAGCGTCCACGACATCGGCGATGAGCTGGACAAGCTCCTCCCAAGTTCGCCGGTCCTGACCGAAGGTGGGTTCGTCGAGCACGATGACGTCGGGTTGAGTGGCGAGGACGGTCGCTACCGATAGCCGACGTTTCTCACCACCAGAGAGCGTGTACGGGTTCGCGTCTGCCAAATGGTTCAGACGGAGCCTGTGGAGCAGGTCTTCCGTGAGAGTGGCGATCCGGTCGTCATCGAACTTCAGGGCGCGCGGGCCGATCGCAAGTTCGTCGCGCACGGTCGCGGCTAGGAACTGATGTTCGGGATCCTGAAAGACGCTGCCGATGCGCGTGAGGAGTTCCTTGGATCTCCATGCGGACGGGTCGAGTCGTCGCGGGTCGGGTGCGAACTCCGTCGTCGCCTCAAGTCGTCCCGCGGCGGCGGGGATCAGCCCGCCAAGAGTCAACGCCAACGTGGATTTGCCGGCGCCGTTGGGGCCGGTCACGACGGTAGTGCGGCCACGGCGAACCTCGAACTCGAGGCGCCGCCGCCGGTGCGTTTCCGAGGTGTGGCCGACCGCGAGCTGAGAGGCAGTGATCACAACCCGCTCGTCGGTGCTCCGAGTACGCTCAAGGTGTGGCAGTGGGGCTCCGGGTACCCATACGCCCGCCGTGAGGAGCATCTCTTGCTCCTGTTCAACGGTGGCGGCTGCGGGTCCGTCGGCGATGATGCCGTCGTGTCCGAGGACCACGGCTCGGTCGACAACCGGAAGCCAGATCTCGGTTCGGTGCTCGATGACAACCAGAGTCGCTCCGGTCCGATCCGCGACGGCGACGACGGCGTCGCGCACTTCGTGCACGCCCGCGGGGTCGAGGTTGGCTGTCGGCTCGTCGAGAAGGATGAGTCCAGGCTCCATCGCGATCACCCCTGCGAGAGCGAGTCGCTGCTTCTGTCCGCCCGAGAGCCTGCTCGTGTTGTGGTCCATGGGGACTGTGAGCCCGACACGTTTCAGGGCAACGCGCACTCGCTGCCAGATGCTTTGGCGAGGCACCCGGAGATTCTCCATGCCGAATGCGACATCGTCGCCCACACGGGAGAGGATGACCTGCGAGTCGGGGTCCTGCAGAACCAGGCCGATACGATCGCGACGTCGTGACGGCGGGGCACCATCCACCAGCAGTGTGCCCCGCTCATCTCCGTCCTCCTGTCCGCCGAGGATACCGGCGATACCGTGGAGGAGCGTCGACTTGCCAGCGCCGGACGCGCCCAGCAGCAGCACACGCTCGCCTTCACGGATATGCAGGTCGAGGGACGTGACGGCCCACTCGTCGCGGCCGGCGTGCCGCCATCCCCATCCGTCCGCTCTGATCGTGGTACCAGTGCGAGGGGAAGTCGCGAGACTCATCGGCGGACGTGACGGCCAACTGCGAAACGGTTGAGCGCTCCGGTCTTCGCGATCGCTTTGACCACGAACCAGGCGAGCACGCCCGCGACGACAGCGCCGGAGACGACAGCGGAGACCGTGTAGATCACGGTGAACATGGTGCCAGAGCCCGGGTACCAGAGGATCAGATCGTTGATCGCGAGCGCAAGACCTGACGCCGCACCAGCCAAAATTGCGATCGGAAGGCCCCACCGCTTGTAGAGGAAGATTGCGAAGACAAGCTCGGCGCCAAGCCCCTGCACGATGCCAGACTCCAGCGTCAGCGCTCCCCACTGGTTTCCGATGAGGGCGGACACGCTGGCAGCGAGCAACTCCCCGTAAAGCGCAGCACCCGGCTTGCGAATGATGAGTGCGGTGAGCACTCCTGCGAACAGCCAGCCTCCGCCGACCAGCCCTTGAACGCCAGGGAGGAGAGCGCTCAGCGGTGCGCTGATCGGGTTGGAGGCGATGTTCCACAATACGAACACGAGACCGGACGCAACGCCGATAACGCTTGCGACGACGATGTCAATGACTCGCCACTGCAACGCGCGCGATGCCCAGGCCTCGGTGCGGTGGATGGTCTGGAAATCAGTCATGATGCGCCTCGATGAGTTAAGCGGAATCGGATGCTCAAGTATCCGGCGACGCCCGCCAAAAGGTGCACAGATGTGACGTTGTGTGTATTTTATGTATGCATGATGTTCGCGAATGTATACAAGGAGGTGGATGTGCCTGAACGCGTACCGTTGCATGCGCGACTGCGGGCCGACCTTGTCGCCGGACGATTCGCTGCCGACGATCACTTGGTCGAGACGATGATCGCCGAGCTCTACGG
This sequence comes from Microbacterium azadirachtae, assembly GCF_000956545.1. Classification (GTDB taxonomy): domain Bacteria; phylum Actinomycetota; class Actinomycetes; order Actinomycetales; family Microbacteriaceae; genus Microbacterium; species Microbacterium azadirachtae. Next base: position 52,637 of record NZ_JYIT01000063.1, on the reverse strand, counting down.
AGTTTCCCGCACCCCGGTACGCGAGGCTCTGAACCGGCTCGAGCAGGAGGGCCTCATCGTGCGAGCGATGCGTGGCTTTCGTATCCGGTCAGGAAGCCCCGAAGACGTTATCGAGATCTACGACGTCCGCATCGCGTTGGAGCGAGCCGCAGCCGAATCGGCCGCATCCCTCCGTACAGAGTTGCACCTCGCGGAGCTCACACAGCTCCATCAGCAGTCCATCGACGCAGCAGGGGATCCCGCGTTGTCGCGGGCCCTTCACTCCCGTTTCCACGAGGTGTTGTGGGACGCCTCGCAGAACGTGACGTTGCAATCCATGCTGGCCGCACTCGTCGCACGTCTTCGCATCTTCGACCGAGAGACACGCCATCGCGACGATCGAGCCGAGACCGGCAACGAACACGCGGAGATCCTCTCCGCGCTCCACGAACGCAACGCAACGAGAGCAGGTGTTGCTGTCGTAGCGCACCTCGCTCGCACTAAGCAGGAACGCCTCGACACCTTCGTCAGGGATCGTGTGCGACTGCGCTGAGAGGCGCAGGAGGACGACTACGATGACGCGCCGAGAGCAGCTCTCCAAGTCTTTGTAGTGCGCAGACATACACGGCTGCGGCTGCGGGTTCGTCCAAGCAGGATTATCGATTGCCCGGCTGGCGCGTGCAGGGCAATTCGCTGACCCATTGCGCGGGGGACCTTCCGTCCGGGACCAGATCGGTCAGCGCTTACAGGACAGCGTTCCAAGAAGTGGTTGGCATCGTTGCGCCAGAATGAAGAGGGGTGGGACCTGCATGATGCAGGTCCCACCCCTCTTTCTCTCGAGACGGAGGCCTAGTTCGTGGCGGTTTCTGCCGGCGGCGCGGCGTCGACGACATCTTGGGTGATGGTGACGGTGAGGTCCGCGGTGTCCGCGGGTACGAACGACGGACGCGTCTGGGATACGGTCGTGCTCTTGCCAGTGGTGTCGGTGGTGGCGAGCTTCGCGTCGGTGATCTGCACCTTCTGGATCAGGCCCTTGGCGGTGTCGATGGTGACCTTATATGTAGCCCAGGTCCCTGTGTAAGTGAGGTTGGCGATGCCGTTGTCGTTGTGGTCGACGGTGACGCCATCTGTTTGGGAGAGCGCGTTCAGGAGCGTTGCCCGGTATTCGCCGGTGCCGTAGATGACCCGAGGGTCGGCGAGGGAACGCCACTGGTCTTCGATGGTGGGCTGGCCGAGCTGGGTGCGCAGCGTGTCCGCTCCCGGGCGATTCTTGTCGAGGGCGTTCAAGTCGGTTCCGCTGGCCTGGGTGACCATCCAGTCGGCGGAGCGGTACGCGGTCGCGTCGGGGGCGGCGCCGATGGCCGGGACCCCGTTCGCTTCGTAGTAGTTCTTCCAGCCCGTCTGCACGGCGGTGAGGTCTCCGTACGAGGTGGTGCCGTGGAAACCGATGTCCTGGATCGTGTATTCGTCACCCGATGCCGGCTTGTACACGTTGCGGGTGTCTTCCGTGATGACCGCGCCCGTCGCGCCGTCGACCATGGCTGTGAACGGGTCTGCGGGATCCTGCGGGTTGAGGTAGACGAGGCGTTGGGTGGTGACGGTGGTGTGCAGGAACTGGCCGGCGTTGAGGGGGAAGTCGTAATTGCTGATCTGGAGGGTTGCGGCGTTGGCGAGGATCTCCTGCGCACTGGCGGAGGCAGGTCCTGCCGGGCTCCCTGGCCCGCCGAGCAACCCGATCGTGGACGCGGTGACGATGCCACCGACAGCGAGGGTCGCCGCGCCGATCAGAAGTCCCCGGGTGCGGGGCCGGGTGTTTCGGCGGGGGCTGCTGTTGATGGCTGTGTCGAGTGCTGCTCGGGCGGCGCCGAGGTCACTGGGGCCGGTCTGGCGCAGTTCACGCACCTGGGTCAGAGTGTCCATGCGGGTTCTCCTTTGATGTCGGATGAGGGAAGCGCAGCGGCACCGAAGATCGGTGGCGCTGAGAGATTGGCGCGGATCCTGCTGAGTCGGGAGCGTACGGTGCCGATCGGGATGGCCAGGGCTTCCGCGATCTGCTCGTAAGTCAGATCCCCCCAGGCGTAGAGCAGGAGCAGGTCCCGGTCCCGGTCCCGTAGTGCCGAGATCCGTGGTGCGAGTTCCCGCACCGCTGCCTGCGCGTCCACCCGGATCGCCGCGGCCGCGAGGTCGTCCGGGGCGATCTCCGCTGCCAGCCCGGCGGACGCGGTCAGGGAACGCCAGTGTTTGGCCTCGTCCGAGCGGTGGCGTCGAATCATCCGGGTCGCGATCCCCATAAGCCACGGCAGCGCGGATTCGGCCGCGAGATCGAACTTGTCCCGGTACCGGAACGCGGCGAGGAACGTCTCGCTCAGGATGTCGTCTTTCGCTGTTGTCCCAACTCTCGAGATGATGAACGCCTCCACACGCGGGGCATGCCTCTCGAAAATCTCCGAGAACCTGCCAGGCACGCGTTGGGAAGCCAAGACGATGTCGCTATCGCTAATCACAACTCGTATTGCCCCATCCCGCCGAAACAGTTCCAAAAAGAGCGCGAACCGACTGGCCAAGGTCGTGCGGCTGAACCGCCCTGGGTTCTGTGCCGGTCGCCATGTGAGCGCCGGGGTGGCGCTTCTTGATTGATAGTAGGCGGCTTCGGCCTCGGCCGGGGTGGCGTAGTCGAGGGCTTCGTGGAGGCGGGTGCTATTCCACCGGTTCACCCAGTTCATGGTCTGGAACTCGACCTCGGTGACGGAGGGCCAGGCAGGCCGTGCGTGGTTGAGTTCGGCCTCATAGAGGCCGTTCACGGTTTCGGCGAGAGCGTTGATGCACCTATAGTTGTCAACTCATGATTTCGCCGGTTCTGGGGTCGGTCTTAACGAGGTGGTAGACCTCCCGGATCACGTAGCGTTTCAAGCAACGGATGATGTCTCGCTTACTCTTGCCCTCGGCGGTCGGTCGGGCAACGTAGGCGATGGTCGGCTCGTGGAACCTCATCCGGACGATCACAGTCCGGTAGATCGCAGCGTTCAGCTGACGGTGGCCATTGTGATTGATCCGGTGCTTGCCGCTGGTCATCCCTGAACCGGTCGGGACGGGGCTGATCCCGGCAAGTTTCGCGAACGCGGCTTCGCTTCTGATGCGTTCGGGGTTGTCTCCGGCGACGATGAGGATCTCCGCGGCGGTGTCGACGCCGATGCCGAACTCATCGAGCAGGTGCGGGCGCGTTGGAGCACGAGCTGCTCGATCTGCGCCTCGAGGTCCTTGATCTAGTCGTTCAGAGCGATCCATCGTTTCGCGATCGACCGGAGTACGTGACGGTTCGCGTCCCCGGGTGTCGTCAGCCCTCTAGGACGGAGCGCGGCGCAGTTCCTCACGACCATCTTCTGCGTCTTCTTCGCCGTCTCGCGGCGGAGATCCTCAGTGGCGTGAACGAGCACCGATCCGGCGGCGTTCTCCGCGTCGAGCGTGTCGGACTTCCCGTTCAGTCGTCGCAGCCGTCGGTCGGGACGTGAGACCTCGATGACCTTGTGGCCGTGACGACGGACGAACGAGGTAAGCGCGGCCCCGTAGGAGCCGGTGCCTTCGATCCCGAACGCGATGATCTTCCCGAAGCCCGTCGCCCACTCCAGCAACTGGCGAAACCCGGCGGTGTCGGTCGTGATCGTCAGGGTCGCGAGGATCCCGCCGATCGAGTCCATCACCGCCGCGACGTGGACGTGTTTGTGGTTGTCGACACCGATCACGACGTGCCCAGAACTGACGGTCTCGATATCGGTCATGTGTGCTCTCTCCTTCACCGGTTAGCGTGGTGTCACGCTGTCGCCGGCGGGTGGACAGGACTGTCATGGGGACGCGTTGTCGAGACTGCTCCAGGCTCCTATCAGGTCACGCCCGATCCGGCGGCAGCGGCTACTGCACGCCCGGCCGGAGGCTCGACAGATCAACGCCAAGGCACCCTGCGGGCCTTCCCATACCCACCTCCGAGATCGGGTTGTTGCGACGACCAGTTGAATCCACCTTGACTGCCGCGGTCGGAGTGATGGACGAGCCCGTCGAGGGCGTGGTCCTTCGCGCTGACGGGCACATGTTCGAGGGCTTCGAGCGGGAGGTCCTAGGTGCGCATCGTTGCCCGGGTGGCCCAGTCGACGATCTTGCGCTCGAACACGTCCGTCACGAACGCCGTGTAACAGAACCCGGCCATGGTGCGAACGTAGGTGATGTCCGCGACCCAGAGCCGGTTCGGGCGGTCCGCCCGGAAGCGCCGTTCGACGAGATCAGGACGATCGTCCGGTGTGCGGGCGGGTGTTGTGGTGCGGGGCTTGCGCCCCGGATCACGCCTTCCAACCCGGCTGCCCGCATCAGCCGGGCCGCCTGGTCGTGGCCGATGTCCCATCCTTCTCGTCGCATCGCCTGCCAGATCTTCCGGGCCCCGTAGACCCCGTAGTTCTCCGCGTGGATCCGCTCGATCACCGGGAGCAGGACCGCATCGCGCAGCTGCCGGTCGCTGACCGGGCGGGTCCTCGTGGCCCGGTAGCCGCGGGATGTGAGAAACCCCCCCCTGTCGCAGCGGGTGTGCGGCAGATGAGCTCGACCCCGAACTGGTCGCGATACATGTCGACATACGCGATCATCTCGGCGTGGGCCGGTCGAGCTCCGCGGCGAAAAGCGCCGACGCGGTCTTGAGGATCTCGTTCGCGCGCCGCAGCTCCGCGTTCTCCCGTCTCAACCGACGGATCTCCGCCTGCGCATCCGTCGTGATACCCAGCTTCGTTTCCGCTATCGACGCTGGCCTGCTCGACCCAACGCCGCAACGACTCGACAGAGATATTCAGCTTCGGGGCGGTGACCTTGATGACCTGATAACTACTCAGACCGTCCTCATCGGACTCGAGTCTGTCCGACACCATCCAAACCGCACGATCCTTGAACGACTGCGGATACTTCCTAGGCATAGTCCCATCCTCTCGACAAAGGACCGGAACGAAACCCAGGGCGGTTCAGAGACCCCCTGACCAGCAGACATTCTCGAGCGAGGTGACCGAAGCACCAAACATGGCCACGCCGCCCCGGCGATGAACAGCCACGCTCCCAAAACCGCGATCACGCACGCTAATCGGGGATAGGCGCACCAGTCACCACATGTACACAACCTACGAAGCGTGCGAGTCGTCAGAGTCCTAGTGGTGTGGGTGCGTATTCCTGAGCGGCATGTTCGTTAGGTAGCTGGCGGGTGGACGTCGGGGCAGTCTGCGAGGCAGCAGCCGCAGATCGGGGGCTCTGTTGTGCCCATGTCGGCGTCGTTGGTGCAGGGGGGGCAGGTTGAGCACGCGGTGCCGGGTCCTGAGTGCCCAGGTCGCTCACGATCGCGGTGTGAGAGATCGGTGCTGAAGAGGACGCGATGGCGCTGGCCATCGACGTTGAGATAGATGTCTTCTGATTTAGGGATCTGGCTGGGTCGCGATCCGCTCGGGTCAGAGGAACAGCTCCCGAAGTCGCTGCTCGTCGTCGGCGCTCAGCCCGAGCCCCTCGCGTGCGTACCCCTGGATGCTGCCGAACTGGTTCCGCATCTGCGTGAACGCGGCGGCGAGGTAGCTCTCCCGGACGCCGAGCACGGGAAGCAGGAGTTCACGGTCGACCCCCTGTGTTTCTGCACGTCGAAGCACAGGTTCGAGGGCGGGGAGCAGGTCGGTATTGGTCTGCAGGTAGTCCTCGTACACGTCGCTCTCGCTGACGCCCAGCAGGGTGAGGAGCGTCGCGGCGGCCCAGCCGGTCCGATCCTTGCCGGTGGTGCAGTGGAACAGCGCGGCTCCGTGCCGGTCCTCGTCGAGGAGGCTCGCGTAGAACGCGCGGTAGGCGCGGAGCGCGGAGGGGAGCCTGACGAAGTCGCGGTACGTCTCTTCGAATAGCTGCTGGGCCCGCCCGCCGGCGAGCGAGGCGGCGAAGGCATGAGGGTCGGAGGCGAGTTGCCCGAGGCTCGCTGCGACGCTCGTGGTGCTGTCCGCGAGCACATCGAGGCTCACCCTGTCGACCCCTTCGGGGAGGCGGTCGCGGGATGCGGTGGCCTCCTCCGCTGTGCGCAGGTCGTACACCGTGCGGATCCCGAGCTCGACGAATCGCTGCTGGTCGGCACCCGTCAAGGAGGAAAGGGCGGCTGAGCGATACACCAGTCCCCGCCTCACCTCACCGGCTGTGCTCGGCAGCCCACCCAGGTCGCGGAGATTCGGGGCTGTCGCGATCGGCACGGTGCGCGTGTGCGAGGTGTTCATGTGCGGGTCTCCTTGGCTTCGGGGCGTTCGGTGATGGTATCGATGGCCGTCGCGCGAGTGGTCGGCCGGGAGAGCAGCTCGAGGACGATCACGGCGCCCATGCCGAGTACTGCGGTCCATAGGGCGATTCCGGGTGTGATCGGTCGGATGAGGAGAATGGATGCCGCGCATGCGGTGCCGATGGCGAGCCGGAGCCGACCTCGCCACCTGTACAGGCGTTCCCCGACGGTTCCTGTGGTGATGCCGTGTTGTTCGGCCCGGCGCCGGATCGCGGCTATCGCGGCGAGCACGTGCCCGCGCAGCCTTCTGGCCCACGGCCATGGTCCCGCGACCAGCGTGATCGCGAGCGTGGCGGCGGCGACGGAGCCGAGCGCGATGAGCATGTCCGTCACGTACTGGAGGACTCCGGTGTAGAGGACGACGGCGGCGTCGTGCGGGATGGATGCCGCGACCGCCAGCGCGAAGAGATTCGTTCCGATGCTGATGCCGTTGCCGGCCAGCAGCATGAGCAGGAGCACGGCTCCTGATGCCCCGGCGAGAGCGAGCGCGCGCCTGCGCGCCACGAGCACCCCTGCGGCGAGCATGATCAGCATGGCCCAGGGGAGCCAGATGCCGATCGCGATCACGATCTGATAGATCGTGAGGTAGATGCCGATCGAGGTGTCCTCGGCGAGCACGATCGACCGGGAGATCGCGGGAATGCGGTCGGCGAGCGGAACCCCGTCCTTGACGAGTTCTTCCTTGACGGCGTCGATGATCGGGCCGAGTTCGAGCTGGATCCGCTGGTTCTGGCCGATCGTGATCGCTGCTCCTTGCTGCCCGCTGGCGGTGCTGAGGAGCTGGCGATGCGTGACCTCGAGAGCGTCCTTCCAGATCGCTGCGAAGGCATCGGAGCGGACGAAGCCGTCGATCGTCTTGCGGATCAGGTCTTTGAGGCCGGAGACCACGGGAGCCTGGAGCAGTTGCAGGGCTCCCCGGGCCCGTGGAGTGAGGTCGAGGTTGCCGAGTCCCGCGAAGAGGTCGTCGGCGATCCGGTCGATGTCGATGTGCGACTCGATCGCAGTGACGGCTTCATCCGCCACGAGATCCTGCACCGCGGGCTCATGAGCGAGAGGCGCGAACGTGCTGACGAAGTAGTCCGTGTCGGTGAGCTGATGGTGCGCCCACGTCGATACGACCGCGACGGGGGCGAGGAGGGCCCCGATCACGATCAGGCTCGCCGAGAGCAGCGTCCTTCCCCATCCACCGGTGCGTGTCCTGCGCGGGACCTCTCGGTCTCCGCGTCCACCGCGGGCTGGGGCCCGTTCCTCTTCGAGGGCTCGTACGAGTTCGGCGTTGACCGCTTTGAGTTCGTCGAGCTCGGCAGCGAGCTGATCGGCGGTGGGCTGCGCCATGCGTGCTCCTCCTGGTCGCGATGCCGGGAGAGATCCCGGTGAGACGTATGCGTGTATGCGGGGGAACGGGCGGGGCGGTGCCCCGCCCGTTCGTCAGATCGCCTCGGGGCGAGGTGCGGTCCAGGATCCGTCGAGCACGACGGGGTGCGGGCGGTACAGTCGCAGCACGTAGTTCCAGCCGGGCATGATCGCGAGTGCGTTCGGCACTCCGTCCAGCTGGGTGCCGAAACGAATGGTGACGGCACCGTCGGCGTCCGGGGTGGCGGTGAGGCTGTTGATGCTGTTCACCCCGAGCGCGTTCTCCTCGAAGTACCCCGCCGCGTTGTACAGCGATACCGACCAGAACGCGTCCACCGGGATGTCCTTGAGCCTGAGCCGGTACTCGTCGACCGGGAGGTTCTCATCGACGCTGATATAGGTCGCCTCGTACTCCGGGAGCCCGCCCCAACCGGAGGCGGTGCCGAGCAGGTGCAGGATCGCGTCGACCTCGTTCCGCGTGCCGAAGGCGTGGTCATACTTGCTCACACCGCGGGCGAGTTCCAGGATCGCGTGACGGGTCGCGGTATGGGATGCCTCGTCGTAGTCGGGCATCGGATAGGTTCCCGAGCCACCGCCGTGAAGGCGGAGCGCGTCCTGCAGCCGGTTCACCTCGGTCACGTCGTCGACGTCTGTCGGATCGACGAGGATGCGGACGATCACTCCGGCGTAGTCCGTGCCGACGAGGTCCCGGCTGAGGACATGGTCGCCCGGCTCGCTCAGGATCGCCTGTCCGTAGTGTTCCTGGCTGATCACGAAGGCCGAGATGTAGCGGTCCCCGGTGTCCGGGAGCGTGAGCGTGACGTCCTCCCTGACGTCGAGGATCGTCATGCTGTACAGGGTGTCGCGGTTCTGCCGGATCACCGGCTGATCATCGAGTGGAGTCACCTCATAGGTGTGGTTCCAGGTCCCGACGCCGTGAGGTGCGGCGAGGCGCGAGAACATGAGGTCGGTCTCGGCGTGATTGAAGTTCTGGACGTTGACGGGGATGGCAGCCATCTCGGTCTCCTTTCGTCGGTTCTCCGTGCTGCTCAACGCAGCAGCCTTGCTTTTGCGGTTTCGAACTCGGCCTCGCTCAGCAGCCCCTGCGTTCTCAGGTCGCCGAGTCGCTGCAGTTCGGCGACCAGGTCATCGGAGGCTGCAGTCGGAGGCGCGGGGACCCCCGCCGAGGGGCGCTCGGCTTCGTACCGGGCGTTCTCGTACTGGGCCGCCTCGTACTGCGTCCGTGCCTTCTTCTGCTGGTGGGCCATGATCCCGCCGCTGACTGCTGTCGCCGTCCCGGCGACGACGGCGGTGCGGGCGGCCAGCCCGAGCAGCCCCGGCCTGCCGATCCTCGGAATGAACGGCATCTCAGTTCTCCATCTCGGCGACGAACGAATCGAGAAGGGCGTTCACGACCGGCGCCGGGATGCGTTCGTATGCGAGCAGCTCCGCGCCCGATGCCGCGGTCTTCTCCGCGAGATCGCGCTGATACACGAGCTCGACGGCGACGAGGAGTGCCGCCGTGCCCTCGGGGATCAGGGCTGCCAGATCGTCGACGTCCTCGTTCCCGATGAGGCCCGCGGCCCCGAGGCCGGCGGCGCCGATCTCGAACCCACCCGGGATCTCCGCGGCTTCCACGATCGTCGTCTCGCCGGCATCGGAGCGGGAGATGAGGAGCAGGTCGAGCAGGCGCAGAAGGCCGGATCCTGTGAGCTCGGTCAGCGCCGAAAGCGCGGCCGGGTCAGGGCGCTCACCGGGGAGCCCCAGCAGATAGAGGTCGACCGGCCCGAACGGCGGGGTTTCGATGACAGAGCCGGTCACGCCAGCGCCTTCGCTTTGAGCCGGTCGAACTCCTCCTGGCTGATGGATCCGGATTCGAGGAGCGCGGATGCTGCTGCGATCTCCTCGCTCGGGCTCTTCCCGGTGACGTCGCGAATGTAGGCCTGTGCGGCCGTCTCGGCGTTGCGGGCGGCCCGGTCGCTGCGTTCGGCCATGCCCTCGCCCCGGGCGATGATGTACACGAGGGCGGTGAGGAAGGGCAGGAAGATCAGGAAGACGATCCAGACGGCCTTCCACCATCCGTTGAGTTCTCGGTCCCGGAACAGGTCGCCGACGATCGCGAACAGTGCGAAGAGGTAGCCGATGAACACGACCGCCCAGAGCATCCAGCCCAGGATCGCCCAGAAATCTACCCAGAAGTTCATATCTTGTTTCCGTTTCTCGGAGGTGGTTGAGGCCTGCAGGGCGCGGACCCTGCGGTGGGGTCAGAGGGAGCCGAGGCCCTTGCCGAGCATGAGAACGCCGATGACGAGAAGCAGCACGGAGGTGATCACGGCGTTCTCGCGAGTGAGCCATTCGTGGAAGGCCTCGAGCGGCCGGCGCAGGCGGTCGGCCGCGAAGAGGTAGGCCACCACGGGGACGAGCACCGTGGAGATGGAGCACAGGATGAACACGCCGGTGGCGATGGCCGCGGAGGCCAGGGGAAGTCCGGCCCCGCCGATGATCATTCCGGCGCTCGCCGCCATCAGCAGATTCTTCGGTCGTGGCACCGAGAGCAGCAGTCCGAGGCCGAGCGCCCGGCCGAAGGTGAGCGAGTCGATCGCCGACATCCATTTCGGGAGAACCGGATCAGCGCCCGGCGCCGGTCGGCTTCGCCATTGCTTCACGGCCAGCAGGAGCAGCAACGCGGCGAGAACGAACTGCACGATCGCTCGGATGAGGTCGGGTCCGTCGGCACTCGCGCGCGGTGGCAGTGCGCCCGCGATCAGCACGAAGGTCGTTGCCGCGACGGCGACTCCGACGCTCCAGCCGATCAGGAAGCCGGGGCCGGTGCTGCGGGCGTTCGGTGAGAGCAGCATGAGGATGACCGCGACGATGGTGAGCGGGCTGATCGCGATGGCGAGCGTGAGGGGAAGGATCTCCCCGATGACCTGGCCGAGCATCATCGGCTCCTTTCCGCGGCGCTGGGCTCCGTCGGTGAGAGTGCCGCAACGGCAGCACGGTTGGTGACGTACACGGGATCGTCGTCGCGAATGATGCCGAAGTGGGCGAGGCGAGGACGGGCACCGGCCCGGACACGGCTGAAGGCCAGGGCGACACGGGCGTCGTCGAGCCAGCTTCTGAGCCCGTCGAAGCTCTGGGCACCCGTGACGTCGACATCGGTGATGGCCTCCATGTCGATGACGAGGTGACGGACGTGAGCGCTGCCGGCGGCTTCGACGGCGCTCCGCACCGCCTGCGCGAACACGGTGCCGTTGGCGAAGAACAGCGGGGCGGCCATCCGCACGACGATCACGCCGTCGGCCGTCACCGCACCGGCCGGCGCATCCTCGACGAGCGAGGCCGCGGGGTCGTCGTCCTCGGCGAGCACGTCGATGGAGGGGGCGGCGGCGCGACGGGCCAGGTTGATGAGCGCGAGCACGAACGCGACCACGATGCCCGCGATCGCGCCGACCAGCACAGTCACGGCGAGACAGGCGATCCCGATCCAGAACTCGGTGCGGGACAGGCGCCACAGCTCTCGGAACTCGCGGAAGCCGAGGAGAGGGAGCACGGCGATGCCGACGATCGCGCCGATCGCCGGCGACGGGATCCCGGCGAGAAGCGCGGTGCCGAAGAGCAGCAGCAGCACCGTGCCGACGGCCAGGACGAGCGAGGGCAGCTGGGTCCGGGACCCTGCCTGATCCATCGCCGCCGTCCGGCTCGTCGAAGCGCCGACCGCGAACGAGCCGGAGGCGCCGGCGGCCAGGTTCGCCGCTCCGAACGCGAGGAGGTCGCGGTTCGCGCGGGTCGGATAGCGGCGCTTCTCGCCGTACGAGCGGGAGACCAGGAGTCCCTCCGCGCTCGCGACGGCCGTCAGGGCGATCGCGGACGGCACGAGGGCCAGCCACTGCTGCCAGCCAAGCACCGGCCATGTCAGCACCGGCGGTCCGGCGGGCACCTCGCCCAGTACCGCGACGCCCGCGTCACCGGCGTGCGTGAGCGAGACCGCCAGTGTCGCGACCACGAGCACGACCAGCGCCCAGGGCAGGGACGGCAGGAGCCTCCGTCCGAGGAGCAGGATCGCGACCGCAGCGGCCGAGATCAGCACCGACCACGGATTCACCCGGCCGAGGCCGGTGGCCAGTTCGGCGACCTTCTCGGTGAACCCGCTCCCCGAGTCGATGTGCACACCGAGCATCTTCGCCACCTGAGACACGAGGACGTCGAGCGCGAGGCCGGCGATGAACCCGATCAGGATCGGGCGGGAGAGGAAGTTCGCGAGGAATCCCAGCTTGAACACCGCCATGGCGGCGAACAGCACTCCGCAGATGACCGCCTGCGCGAGCGCCATCGTCAGGTAGCCCTGGGAACCGGCCGCCGCCAGGCCGCCGATCGAGGCGGCCACCAGCGCCGCGGACGAGGCATCCGGGGAGGCGACGAGCTGACGGGAGGAGGTCAGGACGACCCACACGATCGTCGGAAGCACGAGCGCGTACAGTCCCGCCGTCGCGGGGAGCCCGGCGATCTGCGCGTACCCGATGTTGAGGGGGATCGCGATCGCGATGAGCGTGACCCCTGCGAGGAGTTCACGCCCCAGGTTCCGGCGACTCAGGCCGGGCAGCAGACGGTTCATCGCTGCCAGTGTTTCCCGCCGGAGCGGGCGCGGAATCGGGTCTCATCCTCTACGGATGAGGCGCAGGGGGGATCTCATCCGCCCTGCGCCTCATCCGCTAGCGTGGAGGCATGATCGACGAAGTCCGCCGGGAGATGGCCGCTGCGGCCCCCGAGGAGGCGCGGGTCCTCCTTCGCAGGAACTGGCTGCGGCTCATCATCGAATCCCACACCAGCGAGCTCGAGCAGCTCTGCACGGCCGCCCCCGACCCGCACGACCCGCACATCCTCCTGATCCGCGCCTGCTGCCGCGACCTCGCCGGCGACTCCTACGGCGCCGAGTATCTTCGCGGGCAGGGCCTCCGCGTCGCCGAGGACGACTTCGTCGCCTGCTTCACCGATCTGCTCCTCGCGCCGGACGCCGCGGCCAAGGCGGCGGTCGCCGACCGGGCGCACGAGGCGCTCTCGCACTGCGGAGCCGACGACGACTATTCCTCGGCGCTGTTCCTGCTCGGGTGGACCGAGGTGCGGCTCCGCAGGAACTTCCCGGGGGCGATCGCCCTCCTGCGCTCCGCAGCGGCCGAGGCGCGCCTTCAGGACCGGCGGGAGACGTATCGTCTCGCCCAGTCCAACCTCGCGTTCGCGCTCACCCAGGCCGGGCTGTTCACGGATGCCGAGCAGGTTCTCGATACGCTCCCGCCGAGGGCGACGCCGTCCGACTGGGACCTGTTCGAAGGCGGACTCCCCGAGGCGAACCGAGGGTGCATCGCCTACTGGCGCGGAGAGTTCGCCCAGGCCGTCGCTCTTCTCGAAACGGCGATCGTCGAGGACAGCCCGGGGAACAACTTCGAAGCCCTCGCCCGTCTCTACTACGTGATGAGCGTCGTCGCCCTGCAGCGAGAGGATCGCTACTACGCCGCGGCAGGGCTGCTTCAGGGCATCAGCAGGTCCGACAAGCACGGGATCCCCTGGGACACGCTCCGTCGGGCCGTCTCGGCGCATCTCGCACACGCGCAGGGGCAGGATGAGCGGGCCAGGGCGCTTGCCGCGCCCACTCTCACCCGTACCGGTGCCGCCGTCGCGCACGCGCTGCTCGCAGAGCTCTACCGGACCATGGGCGAACCCGGTCTGTCCGGTCAGGCGTTCCGCCTCGCGGCCGCGGCCGGAATGCCCCGCTACGCGCGCGTCAGCACCCTCGTCACCTCGGCCGCCCTGCATTCGGCGGCGGGCAACGGCGACCGCGCGCACGAGCAGCTCGATCACGCGCTCGAGAACGCGGCCGCGGAAGGCGTGCTGGCCCCGTTCCTCGGCGACGATCCGATCATCGCCGACCTCCTCAGCGCGCACGCGCACTGGGGATCGGAGCATCAGCAGTTCCTCCACGCCATCCTCACGAAGCGCGGACAGCACGCGACCGCGGTGACCGGCATCCTCACCGAGCGCGAGAGGGATGTTCTCGTGCGCCTGCGCACCACGATGACCGCCGACGAGATCGCGGCGGAACTCGGCATCGCCTACCCCACGGTGAAGACCCACATCCGTGCGATCTACCGCAAACTCGGGGTCGCCTCGCGCCGTGACGCGATCCGCGCCGCCGACCGGGCGTAGCCCCGCCCCGACCAGAAGCAGGCAGCCATGCTCAGATTCCTCTTCCAGATCCTCTCGCAGCTCGTGCTCGGCGCGATCGCACTCCTCGTCGTCCATCTCACGCTCCCGGACGTCGCCCTCAGCCTCTCCGGATTCTTCGTCGCGCTCGGAGTGTTCACCCTCGCGCACATCATCCTCGGGCCCTTCGTGCAGTCCGTCGCGCAGCGCTACGCCGCACCGCTCGTCGGCGGTGTCGGAATCGTCGCCACCCTGCTCGCCGTCTGGATCGCCACGTGGTTCCCCGGCGGCATCCAGATCCACGGCGTCGCGTCGTGGATCCTGGCGCCCTTGATCATCTGGATCATCACGGCTCTCGGCGGGTGGATCGTCATGGGCCTCATCGTCGACCGCCGCCTCAAGCAGCGGGCCGCACGAAAGCTGCTAGGCGGCGAGAAATAGAACGACCTTTCGCTGGGGTAGTCGAAGACCTTTTCTGTCCTGATGACGACCGCCGTCGTGCACCACCAGCGCTGGGAGCGAGTGCACGACTGGGCAACAAGGTGGCCGCATGACTATCGCGGGCGTACTTGTCAGCGTTTGTCTGATCGCGCCCGGCTGCATGGCTCTCACGGTCTTTGTCGCCACTGTTGCAACGATTTTCGCATCGGATGCCAAGACGCGCCGTCGAAGCCAGACGCTCGCTATCCTGATGCGCGCGTTTCGCCTACCAGAACGTAGGAAATGATTCTCGACACCTAGTGCATGCGCGCTGCGCCTCGGCTTCGTATGTCGTAGGTCCTGGGGAGAATCAGTCCCATCGAGCGATAGAGGGGACCGACAAATCCTATGAAACGCAGTACCTGAGTTGCCACTTACTACCAACCTGGGAGTCGGCACCTCGCGTTTCGATGCGGTAGCGCGAACCAAAGTCGTTTACAGGGTCGCACACCGCTCCCCGTGATTCAGCGTCGAGGCGCACACGAACGGTCACAGCTTCTTGCACGTCCACGACCACATCCGAGCAGGCGCGAAACCGGCTCTTCGGACATTGGGTGGGGGTCATCGGGTGAGGCCGCCGGCGGCGAGGAGCATGCGGAGGCGGTAGTTGTGGCGGTTGCGGTAGCCGCGGGTGAGGCGGCGGTGGAGTTTGATGATTCCGTTGATGGCTTCGGTGTCGCCGTTGTTCGCGCGGGCTGTGGTGAAGTATGCGAGGAACGCTGACCGCCAGCGGCGGAGGGTGCGGCCGAGCGGGCGATCTCGGGGATCGGGCAGGTGTGGAACGTGTCGACGACCTTTTGCGCGATCCGCCGCCCCTCGGCGAGGTCCTTCTGGTGGTAGGCGGAGCGCAGTTGCTGCGCGCACTGCCACGCGACGAACACCTCGTCGTGCGCGGGGTCGGCTTCGACCGCTGCGGTGAGCCTGATCCGCTGTTTGTCGGTGAGGTTCTCGGCCCCGGCGCGGAGGATGGTCTGGATTCCGTAGAGCGGATCGCCCTTGCGGCCGCGATGCCCGAGGGTGTCTTGCTGGACCCGGCGGCGGGCCTCGTCGACCGCGGCGGTGCCGAGCTTGACCACATGAAATGCGTCCAAGACTGCCACCGCGTCCTGGAGCTTGTCGTCGATCGCGGTCTTGTATCCGGCGAACGGGTCCAGAGCGGCGACCTTCACGCCTTGGCGGAACGCGTCGCCGCGGTCTGCGAGTCAGGTTGCGTAGGCCTTCCCGGATCGGCCGGGCACGAGGTCCAGCAGCCGAACCCGCGTGTTTCCGTGCTCGTCGCAGCTGAGGTCGACCATCCCGGGAAGCTCTTTCGGGCCGCGCTTGCGGGGGTCGACGTGACGCCAGATGTGCTCTTCCACGACGTCCCTAGGGCGTGTCTGACAAAGGTGGCCTTCCCAGCTGGGTTGCCTGATGGTGCCCTAGAGTCCTCACCTGATGGCTACCTTTCCAACTGATGCTGGCGATCTTACGTTCCGGCGCGATATGCCGATGTTTTATCGGTGCCTTCTAACACTCTGGGGGAACAGGCTCGCTTCGGGCCTCATCACGGAGAGTATTTGGAGCGATGAGACGCTTGAAAGCAGGCTGCCGGTCGTGCGGTCCGCATTCGGGCATGTTATGAACATGGATCCTGATTTGCTTCACTCGCTTGTCGCCGCGCGATTGCCTGTTGCCGTGGACCTGGACGAGTTTGCGAAGTGTGAAGTGGTTTCTTTGAGTGCGTATTGGGCAGATGAGGCTCTGCACCCGGTCATCCGTCTTGCCTACGGCGTGCTTGATGACGGGGTTTACGCGCTTGCTGAGGTATTTGATGGCGTAGTGACCGCTACCGAACTGAATAGTTAGGGGACCCTGATAGGACACAGGTCCAGGCGATGACGCCGTTGAGGACGACCGCGGAGCGGTAGATCATGGAGTGCTTGTCGTAGCGGGTTGCCAGCCCCCGCCATTGTTTGACGTGGCAGTAGCGGCGCTCGATCACGTTGCGGTTGCGGTAGTCGGCGGCGTCGAGAGCGACGGGTCGGCCGCCGCGTGATCCGCGGCGCTTGCGGTGGCCCTTCTGATCGTCCGGTTCGGGGATCACGGCCTTGATCCCACGAGAGCGCAGGTGACCGCGGATC
Source organism: Microbacterium azadirachtae (assembly GCF_000956545.1). GTDB lineage: Bacteria > Actinomycetota > Actinomycetes > Actinomycetales > Microbacteriaceae > Microbacterium > Microbacterium azadirachtae. Next base: position 36,185 of record NZ_JYIT01000063.1, on the reverse strand, counting down.
GCGCGGGACGAGTAGGCCTTGTCGCCGCGCACCGCATCTGGCCGGGTTCGGGGCCGTCCTTTCTCCCGGCCGACGCGCAACTGCGCCATCAGCGGCAGGAACATCGGTGAATCTCCGGCCTGCCCTGGGGTGATCAGCGTGACCAGTGGGAGTCCGTTGCCGTCGACGAGCTGGTGGATCTTCGTCGACAGGCCGCCCCGAGATCGGCCGATGCCGTGGTCAGGCGGCTCGAGGAGCGGATTCGTGTAATTCGATCCAGCCCCCTGTGAGCCGGGTCGTGTTCGTCGCATGCTGGTGCGCACGCGGGATCGTCGAGTCCACCGACAGGGACCAGTCGACCAGCCCCGCGGCGTCCGCGGCGGCGGTGAGCTTAGCCAACACCCGATCCCAAATGCCATCCGTCGCCAGCCGGTGATGCCAGGTCCACACTGTCTGCCATCGGCCGAACACCTCCGGCAGATCACGCCACGCGATACGGCACCGATACCGGTAGACGATTGCTTCGACCATCAACCTCGCATCGGAGAACCGGCGTCCCGGCCGACCCGTCGGACGCGGCAGCATTGTCTCGATCAGCGACCACTGAGAATCCGAAAGCACCTGGAACCTCGACACACATTCAGAGTCTCAGCCACGACCGAGACCCATTGTCAGACACGCCCTAGGCGTGACCACTGACAGCAACCAGACCGACGCCCTAGAGTTCGCGCTGACGTCCCTATTGACGCGCGCTCTATGCAGATACCCAGTACATTCGATCTAGCGTTGTTCTATGGGCACGAACAAGCGTTGGCCACATCTGGCTGACGCCCAGATAGTTGGCCGCCTGCGCGTCGACAGAAACCGCGTTAGTGTCCGCCTGTACGTGACCATATCCCTCACGCTCGCGAGGTTCTTCGGTGGCATGTGCGACGGGTGCGACATGCTCCGAAGAACCTCGCTGCGCTTAGTGACTCATTGGACGCCCGTGAGCGTCACCACGTGCATGCCGGAGGGGCAACGAAGCCCTGCCACTGGTTGTTGTTCGAGTCGAGGCCAGGATGGCCGGCCGAGCTGACCCCGGAGGCGGCCAGCTTGTTTCCGACGTAGAGGTCACCGTTCGGCGCGAGGAAAGACGTGTCACCCAGTGAGGTCGATCCTGCCGGGACGTTGGTGAACGTGGAGATCTGGCCCGTCGCGCGGCTGTGGATCGACGCAACTCCTGTCGAGGACACGAAGCCCTGCCACTGGTTGTTGCTCACATCGAGAACGGGAGTGCCGGCAGAGCTGACCCCGGAAGCGACCAGCTTGTTTCCGACGTAGAGGTCGCCATTCGGCGCGAGGAAAGACGTGTCACCCAGTGAGGTCGATCCTGCCGGGACGTTGGTGAACGTGGAGATCTGGCCCGTCGCGCGGCTGTGGATCGACGCAACTCCTGTCGAGGACACGAAGCCCTGCCACTGGTTGTTGCTCACATCGAGAACGGGAGTGCCGGCAGAGCTGACCCCGGAAGCGACCAGCTTGTTTCCGACGTAGAGGTCACCGTTCGGCGCGAGGAAAGACGTGTCACCCAGTGAGGTCGATCCTGCCGGGACGTTGGTGAACGTGGAGATCTGGCCCGTCGCGCGGCTGTAGATCTTGGCCTCCCCGACCGGGGGCGCGGTGACGGGGGCCGTGACGTTCAGGGTCCCGGAGGTCGCTTGGAACGACGTGTTCCCTCCAGCGGCGGGTACGCGGACGGAGGGAAGGGTGATCTTGCCGTTCGCGTCGGTGGTGCCGGTGTAGACGGTCGTCCCATCCTCGAACGTGTATCCGTTGGAGAGAGTGACAGTGATCGCCTTGCCCGGATCCGGGGCGCCGGATGTGTTCGTGAGCACGGCCTGAACGTTGGAGATTCTGGTGCACGCGGTGCCGGCGTACGTGGGGAGCGTGAAGTTCAGCGAACTCGCCAACGAAGCGGCGGCGATCGGCGCGGCGACGGCCGCGGCAATGACGGGAACGCTCCACGCGGCGCCTTTGACAACCGTGCGCCGGGAGACGCCCAAGGTCTTCTGCACGGTGGGTTGGGCGGCTTCGTTCGTCGAGTGGGTAGGAGTATTGCTCACGGTTCGGGTTGCCTTTCCTTGGTTCCGACAGCGGTGCCAGCTCAATCGTTCGGAGACGTGCGAGCCGGCAAGATGAGACTGTCGGAGGCCATGAGCGGAGTGACCGAATCTGACACGAAGCGTGCGGCGTGACAGAAACTGATCGACAGCGCCGTGGAGCCCTCGTTCATCGGCCGCGGAGAGAAGACCCTGCTCTCACCAGTGACCGACGCATCGTGATCACGGACGCGAACCCAGTTTGCGCAGCGATTTCCGCAATCGACCCGTCCTGGTCTTCTTCGAGTACCGCAAGTCGACGCACCGCGTCCGTCACGCGGTGACGTTCGATCTCCTTGCGCGGGGTCACCCCCATGGGCCGATAGGCGCGATGGAGGGAGCTCGGGCTCACGGAAAGATCTCTGCACAGGCTGTCCACCGTCATCGCCGGATCTGCATACCCCTCGGAGATGATCGTCTGCGCCGCCAGAAACAGACCGTCCCGATGCACGGGGTCGGCCTGCGGTCGAGGCGAGGGAGCACCGACAGCGCCCGCCACCAGATGCTCCATGGCGATGCGGGTGTGGATGGATGGCGTCACATATGCGCCGCCTCCCTGGAGCAACGCATTCGACACGGACGTCAGCGCCAGCAACGCGGATCGCGGGACCGTTCGCGGCTCGTCGAATAGATGGCGATACTCGCGCCCGCGCAGGATCCCCTTGCGGAAAAACCAGCCATAGCGTGCCCACGGTTGCATGGAGGCCGCACGGAGAGACGAGCCGCCGTCCAGGACGATCATTTGCCCGGCCTCGATGCGCAGGTCTCTGCCGTTCATGGTTAGGTCGGCGGCACCCTCGACGATTGCCGCGACGTGTACGAGGCTCTCGTCGCTGACGAGGCTGGTGCTCATTCCCGCGCTCCACAACCGAGCGAAGCCGAAGTCGGTGCTGGCCACTTCGTCGTACTCATATTGTTGCGGGCGGGCCTCGTAGCCCCAACCGTGCCGGAGACTGCGTTTCAACGCTTCCATTGGTGGCGATCGCTCCCCAGACGGCATAGATCCGACGTTGGAAACCTAGCGGTGCCTCCCCTCGGGCAGTCGTTCGCCTCATCCGTAACGGATGAGAAGAGTGCACATGTCTGACCATGACTGTTCGAGTAGCCACCAGAGCGATCGGCAGCGGAAGCACCGATCCTGCGAGGTGCGATTAGGCCGTGTTGCTAAAGCTGGTGACGGCCGACAGCCGCGGCGTGCAGTCGCAGGGGTGGAACACGAGGCTGCCTCCGACTGGGACAACCCGGATACGCACCGGGCGCTCATCGCGCACTTCATGGCGAACTATGACGGGTGGGTGCTCGGCGAACGCGTCGTTGAGGTCAGCCGGCTCAATCGGCTTGCGCGCCGGATGGACGGCAAGTCCGATCAGCTCGACGCCGAGCAGATCGCCCGCGCAGTTCTTGGTGAGACCTCGACCGCGATCCCGAAGCGCATGTCCGGCGTTGTCGAGGTAATCCGCACCCTCCGAGTTACCCGTTCCAGCGCCGTGAAGGCGCGCAGCCAGGCGTTCAACACGATGTTCGGCGTGATGATTGGCGCACCATCACAGCTGCGGGACGAGCTCGTTAACCTCACCAGGCGCACCCTCGTGAACCGGTGCTTGCGACTACGGCCGGAGACCGACGAGATCTATAGCGGCCGATCCGGGGCGCATGCACTTGGCCGCGACGAAGCTACGGTCGCCTCTATCTCGGCACGGATCTGCCTGTTAGGACGGGGGCGCCCGACTGGATATTCGTTGTCGCCCACATCATTGAGGGCGAGGGTCCCGCAGTTGGGGAGAGCGTCCAGATCACGGTAGATGTGGAGCGCCGTGCGGCGCTTTCTGCAGCTCACACGGCATGCCACCTCGCCGCGCTCGCACTCGATTCAGCTTTGGCCGGCGCATGGAGCAAGACCCCGCCGACCGACGCGCTCGGCAACCCCGCGTTCGACGCCCTCGCTATCCAACAGTCCCGGATCCAGCCCCTTTCCAGCGTCGATGTCTACAGGATTGGAAGGTCGCTGCGTCGAAAAGGCTTCAATGCTGCTGCACTGAACGATCCCGCTGGACTCGCCGTGCGCGTGAACGACATTCTGGCGCAGTGGATTTCAGTCGGTGGTCCCGTTCGAATCGAACGAACCGACGACGCTCTCTCCGCCCGTCGGATGTGGGTATGTGAACTCCCAGCCGGGAGCACGAATATCCCTTGCGGCGGAACACACGTCCGAGATATTGGCCAACTCGACGCCATCACCGTCCGTCTGACAAGGAAGCACGCGGACTCGAGTCTTGATGCCGGGGTAGTGAACAGCTGCCTCGAGCTCGAGATGGAAACGCGCGCGGCGATGGCGGTCTCGGCGTGATGCGTGTACACAGTGGGGTCGCCATCTCGACGCGTCGCGCGCAACGCATCCGAACCATCAGGGGCGGTCGAGGACGGATTGCTGTATGACCCCAGAGCGGGGTGCCCTCGAGCGTCTTCCACCGTGGTCGCTGGCTGACGCCGCAATGCTCGCCGTGCAGCTCTCCAATGCTCTCTGTCCCCGTCATCGTGCGCATCGTACTCGCGGCACAGCTTGGTTGAGGATGTGCTTCGGAGTCTTCATCCTGTGGGCCATCGCAAGATGACGAGCTCACTCCCCTCGCAGACCACCTGCCGCGTCTGCTCCCCCTCATTCCTGTCAGCTATGCGCTCCGGCTGGTCCCAAGGGCACTGTGTTCGTGGGCGCTGCTGGGTTGCTATCCGTCGATCCACTTGTTGTGCCGAAGTTGAAGTACGCGGTCAAGAGCCGCAGCGAGTCCCGCGACGCGCAGGATCACGTCCATCGTGTCTAGGAGGTTCAGAGTCGGCAGTATATGGCCGGCGAGATGAGCGATGGACGAGTTGTGGACGACAGACGTAAGTAGCCTTCTGTCCGGGGTCTGTCTCGTCGAGGCTCCCGAGAGCGAGGAATGCCCCCATTTCGACATGGCGTTCCTCGTCGAGGGGCAGCAGCTGGCAGGCCAGGTCACGGACCAGTGCAGGCGTGGGCTGGCTCGGATCGACTGTGTCCAGATGTTCTTGAACGCGCTGCGCGATCAGCTCCATCCAGTACGTCCGTAGAGACGCCTGCGCGGGGAAAGGAAGCGACCGCCAAGCCCGTCTCGTCCGCTAGCTTCCGCACAGACAGACTGGCCAAGCCGCCCTCGGACAGCACCCGAAGCGCCTCGTGCGCCCGCTCAGCATGATCAATGACCTTCGGCATCTGTCCGATTTGGGACGTCTGTATCAATTTGAGCAGATGCTTCGAGAAGAGTTGTTCCGTGATCTACGCCGTCATCATCGCCTGCGAGGCTGCGTTCGGGGTGTTCATCGTCGCGGGCCACGTTGTCAGGGATGTCCTCTGCAAACGCCGCCTCGCCACCGTCCTGCTCGTGCTGACGCGGCGAGGAAACCGCCGGCGCATTCGCGAAACGGAAGCGCATTGGGTCAGCAAGGATTCGCGACACTTGCTCTCCGATAAGGTCGTGATCGGCGCGTCGGCACTGCGCTAAGTGGTCAAGTGTCTTCGACCTGTACCGCGGGCGGGCCCTCTCGATCAGCACCGGGCCATGGTGCGTGAGCGGACGATCTCAGTTCCAGCGTCGACGTGTGGCTCACTGTCGCGCCCGAAACGACGGACGTCGGGCCACGCGTTCATAGCCGTCAGCCTCTTGCCGCGACGAGATCGAGCGCCACGTCGGTGATCATGTCCTCCTGCCCACCGATGAGCTTGCGCTCGCCGACCTCGACAAGGATGTCGCGCGCATCCAGTCCGTAGATCTCCGCCGCGCGCTCCGCGTGCCGCAGGAAACTCGAGTACGCGCCGGCGTATCCGACGGACAGGGTCTCGCGGTCGACTTGGACGGGGCGGTCGTGCAGCGGGCGCACCAGGTCATCTGCCGCGTCCTGCAGCGCGAACAGATCTGCGGCGACCTCCCAGCCCTGCAGTTTCGCAACGGCGACGAAGGGTTCGATCGGCGTGTTCCCCGCCCCCGCGCCGTGCCCGGCCAGAGAAGCATCGACGCGGTAGGCACCCTCCTCGACGGCGACGACCGAGTTCGCGACGGCGAGCGAAAGGTTCTGATGCGCGTGGATCCCGATCTGGGTCTCAGCTGCCAGCACGTCGCGATACGCGCGGATGCGATCGCGGACTCCGTCCATCGTGAGGCGTCCGGCCGAGTCGGTGACGTACACGCAGTTGGCGCCGTAAGACTCCATGAGCTTCGCCTGCTGGGCGAGCGATGCCGGATCGTTGAGGTGACTCATCATGAGGAACCCGGACACGTCCATGCCCCACTCACGCGCTGTGGAGATGTGCTGGGCGGCGACATCGGCCTCGGTGCAGTGCGTCGCGACGCGCACAGACCTCACCCCCAGGTCGAACGCACGCCGCAGCTCGTGCAGCGTACCGATACCGGGAAGCAGCAGGGTGGTCAGGACGGCGTTCTCGACGGCGCCCGCGACGGCCTCGATCCATTCCCAGTCGGTGTGGGAGCCGGGGCCGTAGATCAGCGAACTGCCGGCGAGGCCGTCACCGTGCGACACTTCGATGGCGTCCACACCCGCGGCGTCCAGCGCGCGTGCGATCGCGGCCGCCTTCGCCGGCGCGATCCGGTGACGGATGGCGTGCATGCCGTCGCGGAGCGTGACGTCCTGCAGGTAGATCTTCGGGCTGGTCATGCGACGGCCTCCTTCTCGCGCGCGCTGAGCGCGACCCGCTCGGCGGTGCGCAGCGCGGCACTGGTCATGATGTCGAGGTTGCCGGCGTAGCTCGGCAGGTACATGGCGGCGCCTTCGACTTCGAGGAAGACGCTTACGCGTGTGTATCCGTGCGGCTGCACGCGGTCGGTCGGGACGAGGATGTCGGCCTCGCTGCCCTGTTCGAGGAACTGCACGTCCTGCTTCAGTCGATAGCCGGGTACGTACTCGGCGACGGCCGCTGCCTGTGCTGCCACGGCATCCCGCACCCGATCTTGAGCGTCGTCGTCGAGACGGGAGGTGAGCACCTGCACCGTGTCGCGCATGATCATCGCCGGCTCTGCGGGGTTGAGGACGATGATCGCCTTGCCGCGTGCGGCGCCCCCGACCTTCTCGATCGCCTGAGACGTGGTCTCGGTGAATTCGTCGATGTTGGCGCGCGTGCCGGGGCCTGCGGAGAGCGAGGCGATGGACGCGACGATCTCGCCGTAGTGCACGGGCGCGACCGCATTGATGGCGGCGACGATCGGGATCGTCGCCTGCCCGCCGCACGTCACCATGTTGATGTCCGGGGCATCAAGATGCGCTTCCATGTTCACGGCCGGTACCACGTAGGGGCCGATCGCGGCGGGGGTGAGGTCGATGAGGCGTTTGCCGTACGGAAGCAGCTTCTCGGCGTTCGCGCGGTGTGCGCCCGCGCTGGTCGCATCGAATACGACGCCGATCTCGTTGAACTGCGGGCTTGCGATCAGGCCGTCGACGCCGTTGCTCGTCGTTTCGAAGCCGAGACGGGCGGCGCGGGCCAGACCATCGGAGGCCGGGTCGATGCCGACCATGACGCCCATCTCGAGCACGTCCGACAACCGGATCACTTTGAACATCAGATCGGTGCCGATGTTGCCGGAACCGATGATGGCGATCTTCGTCTTCGCCATGGGTATCACTCCTTCAAGGGGATGTCTTCGAGGACATGCGGCTGGGCAAGTACCCAGTCGGGTTCGATCACCAGCAGCGACCAGCCGCCGCTGCGAGTTTCGATGTCGACCACATACCGGAAGCCGGCGTCCTCGGCCCATGCGATCGCATCCAGATCGCGTTCGGGGACAGGAAGGACGATTCGTCGACAGCGAGCATCCTGGGCGAGCACGTGCGCGGCGAACTCGGCGACCGCAGACGGCGCCGGGGAGCCCTCGACCAGCAGCTCGCGATCGTGGGTTCCCGCGGGGTAGGCATCGACGAGTTCGCCCGCACGGGCGCGGCGGATGCCGAGCCGCGCAGTGCCTCCGTCCCGTCCGGTCACATCGATGACGATCTCGAGCCCGTCGGGCAGCGTGTGGGTCGGGACCTGAGCGGTCACAGCTGATCGCCTCCCGCGGCGCTCGCGAATCCACGAACGCCGATGCCGCCGTCGGCGTTCACGACAGCGCCGGTGATGACGCTCGCGTTGCGACGGGACGCCAGCAGCACGTACGGTCCCGTGGAATCGACGGGATCCGGGCTGGCGTGATGCAGGGGAAGCCACAGGTTGGGTCCGCGCCCGTCGTCGTGCTTGGCGAAGGACTGCTCGATCGAGCGCTCGGACATCCCCGTGGACGCCGGCCCCCGCAGGTCGGTGCGCAGTCCGCCGATGGCGACGCCGTTGACACGCACCTTGGGGGCGAGCTCGTAGGCGAGCTGGGTGACCAGACCTCGGGTGGCGTGCTTGGCGGCGGTGTAGACAGGGCCGCCGCCCGCCGCGTAGAAGGCGGCGTTCGAGAGCGTCATCACGATGTTGCCGTGCGACTCGACGAGCGCTCGCCACGCGGTCGATACCGTCAGCAGGTAGCCCTTGACGTTGATGTCGAAGAGCTCGTCATAGATCGCCTCGATCTCGTCGGGGGTCGTACGACTGATCGACTTGTTGAAATCCCAGACGCCGGCATTCGGTACCAGGACGTCGAGCTTCCCGAACCGGCCGATAGTGGCATCCACTGCGGCCTGCAGGTCAGCGCTCGATCGGACGTCGCCGACGAGCGGCAGCAGGCGGTCCGCGCCCGTCCCGGCGGCGGTGACCGTGCTCTCGAGACGTCCGGGATCGCGACCGAGGATCGCGACGCCCTTCGCGCCCTCCTGGAGGAAGCGCAGCGCGACGGCCTGTCCGATCCCGGAGCCGGCGCCGGTGATGAAGGCGACGTCTCCGTCGAGCCAGCCGATTCCGGGGTCGCTCATTCGGTGTCCTGGAGGAAGGCGGTGACCAGCTTCTCGAACTTCGCCTTCTTCTCGACCTGCACCCAGTGGCCGCAGCCACCGAAGACGTGCAGCTGGACTCGGCGGATGTTCCTCAGCATGAGAGATGCCCCGTCGAGCGTGATCGTACGATCGTCTCGACCCCACACGAGGAGGGTGTCTGCCGTGATCCGGTCGAGATCCTTCCACAGCGGGTCCATGCCGCCCCGCCTCGCGAAGGCCGCGTTGTACAGGTGATAGAACGCGATGTGGCTCTCGTCGAGGGATGCCTCGTATCGGGCGTGGATGTTGGCGTCGTCGAACAGCTTCGGATTCGCGACCATGACGCGGACGAAGTTCTTCATCTTCGCGACCGTCGGCCCTTCGCCGTTGTAGTAGCGGAACATCTCCTTCTGGCCCTCGGTCGGGGTGGGGCCCGTCGGAAGCCAGCCACCGCCCGGTGCCATGAGCACCAGCTTCGTCACGCGGGTCGGCTGCGCGATGGCCATGCCGAGCGCGGTCGCCCCGCCGAGCGAGTTCCCGAGCAGGAAGAACGTGTCGATACCGAGAGCGTCGAGTACGTGAAAGGTCGCGTCGACAGAGATCTCGGTGATCGATCGGGCCTCCAGGTCCGCCTCGGTCGGACGGTAGCTGCCGCCGAACCCGGGCTGGTCGGGAAGGATCACCTGGAAGCCCTCGAACGCGTCAAGATTGTCGCGATAATTGGCCAGCGCGCTCGCGCCGGGGCCTCCGCCGTGCATGAGCACGAGAGGCGTACCCTGCCCGACGACGCTGACGGCGATCGAGCCGAGGGGAGTGTCGATGATTCGGGTGTCCACGGCGGCGGTCACGGAGGTCTCCTCTGCGGGGGTTCGGCTTTTGGTTGGTTTGCGGGGGTGATCAGAAGAAAGTGGAGATGTTCTTCATGAGCAGCACGTTCTGCTCGAAGAGGATGGTGCGCTTGACGAGCTCGAAACCGTGGACGCCGGTTCGTCGCAGCACGTCGTTGCGGCCCCCGGCGTAGATGTCGACCTCCGTGTGCAGCCGGTTGCGGTAGACGATGAATGCGCTGCGGGCCTGCAACAGGCCATCACTGCGCTCACGCACGGACACGTTCGAGATGAGGTGGCGCGTGCGGCTGGGCGGATCCTCCGCCCATGCCATGCCGGAGTCATAGCGGCGGATGCGCCAGGCCAGCGAGTCCTTCGTCTCGTCATAGAACGCGGACTCCCCGGGCGCGTGCACGGAGAGAGCCTGCTGGCGGCGCAGCCGATTGGAGCGGACCGGCGCCCAGTAGTGCAGGTCGTCGGCGAGCATCTCGAGCCAGTCCGCGAATCGGCCGTCGTCGAGGAACTCGGCCTCGAGGAAGTAGAACTGGCCGACCTCGAAATGCGTCTGCAGGTCGGCCAGCCGCATCCCGTCGACCTCGTCGTTCATGATGCCGGGCGATACCGAGGTGGCGCCGTTCAGAGTGGCCGGGTCGAGGCGGAATGCATCGCTCATGACTCCATCCCATTCCGGATGGAGTGGCTGCTCAAACAGATGTGCCAGCCGTCGGCACGTCTGATGACGGCGCTCACCGCGCGGCCTTCAGGAGAGCTCGGAGGGACACGGTGTCGTCAGCGAGATCACTCGGCGTGACCGGGACGCGGAGGTCGATCAGCCGTCGAGCCGCGCGGACGAGGTTGTTGTCGTCGATGGCAGCGGCGCCGACCAGTAGACCGCCGTCTCTGAGGAAGACGGCCGGATGCGCGCCGCCGGCACGCACGATGAGCTCCCCGGGGCCCGACAGGCGACCGACGGCCTCGAGGTGGACTCCGTGGCGGTCCGACCAGAACCAGGCGGCGCCGCGCGGGGGGACTTCGAGCCCGAGCATCCCGTACGCGGACTCGCGCCCGGACAACTGCGCTGCCTCCCAGTGCTCCTCTCGGCGGCGCAGAGAGCCGTCTTCGGCGCGGTGCCGTGCGACGTCGCCGGCGGCGAAGACGCGATTCGCGCTGGTGCGGAATCGGGAATCGATCAGGATGCCGTTGTCCACGTCCAGACCCGCATCTTCCGCCAGGGACGAGTTCGGGATGATGCCGACCCCGACGATGACGACATCGGCGTCCAGCATGCGGCCGTCGTCGATTGTCACCGTCAGGTGGTCGTCGGCGGTCTCGATACCCGCGGTGATCCCGACGACGAGGTCGACGCCGTGGGCCGCATGCATCGTATGCAGATGCTCCGCCATGAGCTCTCCGACGGCCGGCGCGAGCGGCGCCGCAACGGGATCGACGAGCGTCACCGTCGCTCCGCGACGCACGAGCGAGGACGCGAGTTCCGCCCCGATCAGACCGGCGCCGATCACGACGACGCGGGTGTCGTTGCGGACGGCGTCGCGGATGCCGATCGCATCGGCGAAGGAGCGCAGCACGTGCACGCCGGGCAGGTCTGCACCGGGGATCGGCAGCGTTCGCGCCCGCCCGCCGGTCGCGAGCAAGACGGTGTCGGCTGCGACGACGGTGCCGTCGTCGAGGGCGACGGATGCAGCACCCGGATCGAGCGCGGTGGCCCGTCGGCTGAACAGCGTTCCGATGTCGAGGTCGGTGAGCCGCTCCGGCGTGGTGAACGCCAGCGAAGCGACACTGAAGTCGTCTTCGAAGAGCCTCTTGCTCAGCGGCGGCCTGTCGTAGCTGGTCGGTTCCGCGTCGATGAGGGTGATCGGCGCCTCGTGGCCGAGCGCGCGCAACTGCTCCGCGGCGCTGTATCCGGCGAGGCCTCCGCCGATGATGACGACGCGGCCGGCGTCTCTCCCGGATCGCGCGGTCATGCGAGGCGTTCGGGGTTCGGGACGAGTCGGATATCCGTTCCGTCCAGGATCAGGCGGTGGCAGGCGACGTTGTCGGTCGCGGGCATCGACAGCACGTCGCCGTTGCGTAGGCAGAACTTGCCGGCGTGCAGGGGGCACTCGATGACGCCGTCTTCGATGTATCCCTCGGACAGCGACGCCTTTTCGTGCGAGCACGTGTCGTCGAGGGCGAAGAACTCGCCGTCGTCGTTGAAGATCGCGATGTCATCGACCGTGCCGGTGACGGATGCATCGATCTTGATGGCTTCGCCGTCGGGGATGTCGTCGGTCTGTGCGACCAGGATGCCGTCTTCCGTGATCATCGCTGCTCCTCGTGCCAGGCTGGGGTGTTCATGAGCTCGGCCCATCGCGCGTAGAACCGTCGCCCGGCGGCGTCGCTGTACAGCGTGCTCGTGGATCCGGGATAGATGCCGTCCTCGCGTTCGGACCCGATCCCCATCTGGTAGTTCAGGGGGATGGTGTTGGTGCGCCAGCCATGGGAGATGGCCTGGATCTCGCTCCAGTTCTCACCGTCGTCCTGCTCGAAGATGCCGGACGGGCCGAACGTGCGCAGGTTGTACAGACGCTGCGCGGTGCGCACGTCCTCGGGCATGGACTTGTCGAGCACGGTCCAGGCCCATACCTCCATCTCGTCGGGTCCCTTCGGATGCCAGACCCGGATGGAGCCGTTCACGGGCAGGTACGAGAAGTTCGGGAAGACGGTGGCGTGCCCGGTGGTCAGCGGGCCCTCGACACGCGCCTGTCCGAGACGGTCGGTGAGTGCGGCGTAGTTGTAGTACTGGTGCACGGGCTGTGCGTCGAAACGGGACTTCGGATGCGTGGGGAACCCGGTCCCGTTGCCGTGCTCGTCGGAGTACTGCCGTCCGGGAGTCTCCGCGATCTCCTTCTTCGGGCCGCGACCGGTAGGGGAGAGGACCATCAGCGCCGATGCGTGTGACATGTTCACGTGGTACCAGTCGGTGCCGAATTGCTCGGCGGCGAGCTTCCAATTGCCCTTGAGCACCCACTTCGTGATGCCGCCGACGACGGTCGTTCCTTCGGAGTCGCGGTCGAGGAACGCCTCCATGTACCACTTCATGTCGCCCAGCTGCTCGTCCAGCGGGACGGCGTGCGGGTTCCACGTCGCGAAGATGAGACCGAGCATCGTCTCGAGCTGAGCGACCTCGACGAGGCCCCAGTTCGCGCGGTCCCAGTCGGCGTCGTGGTAGCCGTCTTCGTTCGGGACGCTGATGAGGTTGCCCTCGAGGTCGTACGACCAGCCGTGATAGGTGCAGGTGAACGCGCGGGTGTTGCCGTAGTCGGCGCGCAGTACCCGCGCGCCGCGATGACGGCACGAATTGAGGAAGGCTCGGATGCGTCCCGCCTTATCCTTGGTGACGATCACGGGGTCCTCGCCCATGAACGTGGTGAAGAAGTCTCCGGCCTTCTGCAACTGATCAATGTGACCGAGGAACAGCCAGCTGGTCGCGAAGACGCGGGCCTGTTCCTGGTCGTACAGGCGTCGATCGGTGAACACCGAGCGGTCGATCAGACCGTTCTCGCGATCCACGAGCCCGGAGACGTCGATGGTCGGGGCGATGCCCTGCGGGCGGCACAGGTCACCGGTGGGGAGCATCGGGCGTTCGCCCTCGTGCGTCGAGGGGAGCCGGGTGATCGTCATGGCATCACTCGCTTTCAGATGGACGTGAACGTGACGGGCGCGAATCCCCCGCCCGTCACCTGCCAGACGGATCCGGCGGTCAGCGGGACAGCGGCTGCGACGGCACCGGCGAGCACGATCTGGCCGCGACGGAAGTGGTCGCCGTATGCGCCGATCGTCGTCGACAGCCAGTGCAGCGAGATGAGGGGATCGCCGAGCACCGCGGATCCCGGTCCAGAACCGGCATCCTGTCCGTCGTTCGTCAGCGCGATCACCGTGTCGGGAAGCGACTTCAGAAGCGCCGGGGTGGCCGCGACGAACTCGCCGTACACGATCCGGGCGCTCGACGCGTTGTCTGCCACGGTGTCGGCCAGGCCGATCCGCCAGTCGGCGATGCGGGAGTCGATGATCTCGATGGAGACGGCGACACCCTCGATGGCATCGGCGAGCTGCTCCATCGTCGGTGCGGGCGGCAGATCGGCGCCGATTCGGAAGGCGAACTCGGCCTCCAAGCGCGGGGCGATGAGGTGTGCCGGGGCGAACTCGCCGCCGTCGGGCACGACCATCGCGTCCGTGATGATGCCGAAGTCGGGCTGATCGACCCCCAGCTGCCGCTGCATCGCGAGCGACGTGAGTCCCACCTTGTGCCCGATGATCCGCTCACCGGCGTCCCCTCGGCGTCGGACATTCGTCGCCTGGACGCGGTACGCGTCTTCCAGGCTGAGTCCCGGATGGGACTCGGTCGGGGGCGGCACGGGAAGGCCTGTCCGCTCCGCCTCGCGGAGAGCCTCGGCGATCTCGAGCACGGTGTCGGGCACGTCAACCAGCGATTCAGTCACGTGATCATCGTGCGAAGACGGACGCGACAGTGCGAGCCGGTGTGCCGCGCATCGGAACGAGGACCGAGAGCGGAGGACATCCCACCGGCAGGATCGGACCTGAACGAGGAGGAAATGAATGCGCGCTGCCGTCGCCGTCGCTCAGAACCCCGATGATGCTCTCGCCGGGTTGGAACTGAAGGAGTGGCCCGAGCCGGGTCCTCGTGAGGGGTGGAGCCGAATCCGTGTCAAGGCGGCCTCGCTGAACCCGCACGACACGTGGACGCTCCGCGGCGTCGGACACCCCGCGGAACGCATCCCGATCGTGCTCGGATGCGACGGCGCAGGGATCACCGACGACGGCAGGGAGGTCGTGATCCATCCGGTGTTCGGCGACGCCTTGCGCGGTGACGGCGACCAGACGCTCGATCCGCAGCGGGCGCTGCTGTCCGAGACGATGAACGGGACGCTGGCCGACTACCTTCTGGTGCCCGACCAGATGATCGTGCCCAAACCCGCGTCGCTCTCCTTCGCCGAAGCGGCCTGCTTGGGCGTCACCTGGGGAACCGCGTACCGGATGCTGTTCACCCGCGCCGGACTGCGTGCCGGGGATCGGGTGCTGGTGCAGGGGGCGAGCGGGGGAGTGGCCTCCGCTGCGATCGCGCTGGCATCCGCCGCCGGTGCGCGCGTGTATGCGACCGCCCGCTCCGAGCAGAAGAGGGCCTTCGCTCTCGAGTGCGGAGCTGTCGGCGCCTTCGAGCCAGGTGCTCGTCTGCCCGAACGGGTCGACGTGGTCGTCGAGACCGTGGGCGAGGCGACGTGGGCGCATTCGCTGCGCGCGCTCCGCCCGGGGGGAACCGTGGTCATCGCGGGAGCGACGACCGGAGGGATGCCCCCGGCAGAGCTGCAGCGGATCTTCTACCAGCAGCTCAGCATCGTCGGCTCGACGGGGTGCACGCGGTCGGAGTTCGAGAGCCTGCTGCGGCTGCTGGACACGACGGGGGTTCGCCCTCATGTCGAAGAGATCGGATTCACGGACATTCCAAGCGGGTTCCGGAGATTGCTCGACGGTGACGTCCTCGGCAAGATCGTTGTCGACCTCGAACGCTAGGCGCGACGGTGACCGTTCAGAAGAAGCGGTCACCGCCCGCCATCGTCAGCTGCGGCGCGGTCGTGTTGACGAACACGAACGCGATCGGAGTGATCGCTTCGAACATGTGTGGGGTGTCGGCGGGAAACCGCACGAAGTCGCTCGTCTTCGCTGAGGCCGGTGTGCTCTCGGGGCCCAGGCGCACGCGGCCCTCCAAGACGTAGCAGTGCCGCAACGAGCCACGGGACGCGGCCCGGTGATGCGACGGGCCCTGGTTGGCGTCGAGTCGCAGCACGGAGTTGTAGACGTATCCGGATCCGAAGGCCTGGTCGAGTTGCCGGACGCGCATTCCGGCCTGCTCGTGCCACTGGATGGCGTCGCCGGAGTGCATGAGCATGTCGCTGCCGAGCTCGCTGAGGAGGGCACGGATGCCGACTCCGAGAGCGGACGCCAGCTCTTCGAGCGTCTCGATCGTGGGGTTGCCTCGGCCTGTCTCGATTCCTATGATCGTCTGTTTTGCTAGACCGGAGCGTCGGGAGAGCTCGTTGATGGAGATCTCCTGCTCGGACCGAAAACGCTTGAGGTTACGCGCGATGATTCCGCTCGCAGCCATCGTTCGCTCCTTCTTTGATATCCGCGGATGTCTACTTCAATGTACCGCTCGAGCGTTGCTCGGGTGAGTGGTTCGGCTTGAGAATCGGACCAACCCGAACACGACACATCGACGGAGATGCGATTCCCATGACTCAGAGCACGCCCCGTGAACGCGACGAGCGCACGGCTGTAGACAAGGCCATCAGCGTCATCAAGTCCTTCGGCAAGGACGCCCATGTCGGCCTCGGTGTGAGCGAGCTGGCCCGCCGAGCAGGATTGAGCAAGTCGACGACCTTCCGCCTCCTCGGCATGCTCGAACGCAATGGTGTCGTCGAGCGCTCAGGTACGGCCTACCGGCTCGGACGGATACTCCAGGAGATCGGCGCGCAGCTGAGCACTCCGGACCAGGACCGCGTGCGCGACCTCCTGACGCCGTACCTCGCGGACCTCTACGAGGCGACGCGCGGCACCGTGCAGCTGGCCGTGCTGAGCGGCGAGCACGTCGTCTACCTGAACAAGCTCGAAGGCCATCAGCGCCTGCGCACACCCAGTCGCATCGGTGGGCGGATGCCCGCGTACTGCACCGCGGTCGGTAAGGTTCTGCTGGCGCACAACGCCGCCGCGCAGGATGCGACGTTCCAGATGCCGCGGCACGCCTGGACACCGAGCACGATCGTCGGTGAGGATGCGCTGCGCGCCGAGCTCTGGCGCGTTCGCCAGAGCGGTGTCGCGATCGATCGAGGTGAGTCGCTGGAGCGCCTGACGTGCGTCGCCGCCCCCGTGATGGGACCGGGGGGCGAGCCGATCGCGGCGATCTCGGTGTCGGGGGATGCGGCGACGTTTCGCCCGGAGATGCACGAGAACGTGCTGCGTCGCGTCTGTCTCGCGGCGTCTCGCGCCGCGGTTCAGCTCAGATTCGCGACCGCAGCGTGAGGAGTACTCTCCTCGGGTAAGTCGAGCAAAGGGGCGCCCCGTCGATGACGGGGCGCCCCTTTGCGCCTCAAAGGCCGGCGGACGGAGTGGTCTCGAGGCTGCGGGCGTCGCCCTTGTAGACGAACGGGTCGCCGTACCAGGTCAGGCCGTCGGGGAACTGCTCGCGCTCCCACTTGATGGGCTCCCAGTCGGGATCGAAGATCAGGTAGCCGCCCGCGTAGATCTCGACCCGGTGCCCTGATCCCGGGTCGAGCACGTAGAGGTACATGGCCTGGCCGATGCCGTGCTTGCCAGGTCCGAGGTCGAAGGTGACGTCGTAGTCGCGCAAGACATCCGCCGCGGTGAGCACGTCCGAGAGGTTCTCGAGGTTGAAGGCGACGTGGTGCAGCTGCCCGGTCTTGCCGAAGGAGTTCGCGACCATCGCGAGGTCGTGCACCTGCGGGGTCACGGACATCCATGATGCGAGCACCGTGGTGTCATCGCGATGCAGCGCGTACTCGCGGCGGTTGAAGCCGAGGTTGTTCCGCACCCAGCTCTCGGCCTGGTTGATGGTTTCGCGGGATGTCTGCACGTTGAAGTGGTCGATGCGGCGTACCCCGAGTCCGCGCCGGCGCGAGCTGTTGCTCGGCAGCTTGGAGCGCAGCTCCTCCGCAGACTCCGGCTTGTCGATGTCGTAGTACAGCTCGAAGGGGTGACCGCTGCCGGGGACGAGGAAGCGCACGGCGGTGCCGCGACCTGCTTCCGTGCCGGTGGGCACCTCGAGGGTCTCGATCTCCTGCCGCTCGAACTCGGTGGCGAACAGTTCGACGTCCTCCGGTCGCTTCACGCGGAAGCTGTAGGAGTTGACGATCGACTCCTCCTGCTGCTGCAGAACGAGCGAGTGGTGGGTGAGCTCCTGGTATCCGCGCAGATACGCGATGTTCCCGTCCCGCTGGACGATCTCCATGCCCAGCAGGTCGCTGAAGAAGTGCAGTGACTTCTCCAGATCTTTGGTGCCGAGGTTGATCGCGCCACACTGGGCGACCTGAGGACCCGGGTCGTAACGGTCCGAGAGCTTTGCCATGCGGGTGGATTCCTTTCAGGGCTTCGGGGCGGGCACAGGGACCGCCCCGGTGAAGGTCGGTGCGTCGATCGCCGACACGCGGGCATCGGGCAGTTCGGACACGATCTGCCGGATGAGTGGTTTGTCGAGCTTCCCGGCACCATTGCGAGGGACGCTGCCGAGCACGACGAGACGCGAGGGGAGCTTGTAGCGGGCGATGGTGCCGGTGAGAAACGCCCGGAGGGCGTCGATCGTCAGCGCCTCGCCGCGGAAAGCGACCACAGCGCACACCGCTTCACCCCACTTCTCGTCCGGTACGCCGATCACCGCGACGTCCGCGATCGCCACGTGAGCGCTGAGCACATTCTCGATCTCGGCCGGGTAGACGTTCTCACCGCCGGAGATCACCATGTCCTTGAGGCGATCGACGATGAACAGGTATCCGTCGTCGTCGGCGTAGCCGATGTCGCCGGTGCGGAACCAGCCGTCCGGGGTGAAGACGCCTGTCGTCGCATCCGGATTGTTCCAGTATCCGCTCGAGACGTTCGGGCCGTTGACCCACAGCTCGCCGGTGCGACCCGCTTCCGTGACGTCGTCGAGGGTGGCGGGATCGACCACCCTCACGCGCGTGTACGGCATACCGATGCCGCAGGAGCCAAGCTTGGCCTCGGTCATGGAAGCCTCGAGGTAGGTCGAGAAGGGGGAGGTCTCGGTGAGCCCCCACGCCTGCTGAATGAGTACTCCCTTTTCGGCGTACGCCGCGATGAGGGCGGGAGGCACGGGCGCGCCGGCCGCGATCGTCGAGCGGAGTTGCGAGAGATCGGCATCCGCGAAGCCAGGCTGGCGCTGGATGCCGGCGAGCATCGCGGGCACGAGGAACATGCTGTTGACCTGCAGATCCTCGAGATCTCGCAGCGCCTGAGCCGGGTCGAACGCGCGTCGTACCACGAGGGTTCCCCCGCGGGTGATGGTGCGCAGCGCCACGGCGTTGAATCCCCCGATATGGAACAGCGGGGCGGCGGCAAAGCAGACATCTCCGAATCGGGTGTCGACGACGGAGTCGACGTTGACCCAGTTCCACCAGAGGTTGCCGTGTGTGAGCATGACACCCTTGGGCTTGCCGGTCGTGCCGGAGGTGTACAAGAGGGCGGCGAGATCGGCATCCGACTGGGGAACGTGGGGAGGCGCCTCGGCGTGAGCTGTGCGGAATCGTTCGAATGAGTGCCACCCATCGGACAGACCCGCGGGCGACTCCAGCCATGGGTCGTCATCGACCAGAAGCGACCGGCGGACGGCGACTTCGTCGAGGAAGCCGTCGATCAGCATTGCGTGGGCCGACTCGGCGACCACGAGGTCGGGGCGGGAATCCTCGATGACGGCGCGCACCTCCGGCGCAGCGAGGCGGAAGTTCACGGGAACGAAAGCCGCGCCCACCCATATCGCCGCGAAGTACGTGACAAGGAAGGTCAGGCTGTTGTGGCCGGCGTAGGCCACACGGTCGCCGGGGCCGACGCCGTCGGCACGGAGCCCAGCCGCGAAGCGCCCGGCCAGCTCGTGAAGTTCGGCATACGTGACCTCGCGGCCCTCGTAGTTCACGGCGACCATGCTCGGGTGAACCTTCGCGTGGCGGGCGATTTGAGTGATCGCGCTGATGTCCACGGTGCTCAAGATGAGCTCTCCTTTCAGGGACAGCGATGTCTGGACACGAGAATGGCTGGTGCGGCCCGGTGTGTCAGCTTCGCGTGCCGGATGGTGGAACGTCTCGGACGCGAAGCTGACACCACGATCGAGGTGCGCGATGCCGGCCTTCACTCCCTGACGAACACCAACTCGCCGCGCACCACCGTCGCCGCGTTGCGCACGGTGGCGATCGCCGAAGGCTCGAGGCCGAACGGATCCGTGGTCGCAACCGCGAGATCCGCACGTTCCCCGACCTGCACGCGCCCGGGCCGACCGAGCACCAGAGAGGTCGAACCGCTCGTGTACGCCCCGAGAGCCTGCGTCAGTGTCAACGACTGATGCTCGGCATCCAGCGTGTCCACGGAGCCGGCACGTTCTCCCGATGACTCCGGAATGGGCTCGGGCGACCACCTGTTCACGGTCACGTGGATGGCGAGCCACGGGTCGGCGGAAGACACCGGCCAATCGGACCCCATTGCCAGGTCTGCACCGGCGTCAGCCATGGTGCGGAACGGGTATCCCTGCAGCATCCGCTCCTCGCCGATCATGGTGGCGGCGAAAGCGTCAGGTGCTGCCCACAATCCCTGGATGTTGGCTGTGACCCCGAGCGGACCGAACCGTCTCGCATCCTGCGGATGCACCATCGACAGGTGAGCGATGTGGTGGCGCGGACCGGTGCCGTTGGTGGCGCGGGCCTCCTCGATCGCATCGAGCGCGACCCGGATACCACGGTCGCCCATGACGTGTAGATGGAGCGCGAAGCCGGCGGCATCCAGCTGGGTGACGAACGCACGCACAGCGTCTTCGGTGAAGTGCAGCCCTCCGGTCGATCCGTCGTGCGAGTGGTTGCAGTACGGTTCGAGGAGCGCGGCGGTGCCGCCGTGCGGAACGCCGTCGATCATCGCCTTCGCTGTCGAGGTCGCGAACCCTGCGGCCGCGTTCCGCCGCCGCAACTCGGCGAACCGCGCGACGAGCTTCGGCACGTCCGGTGCCGTCAGTCCGGGCGGGATCCACAGTGCTCCAGACACGTCGCTGCGGAGCGTCCCGTCTGCGATCGCACGGACATAACCGGGTGTGCAGTCCGCCTGGCTGTTGTAGTCGCCGAGGATCGCCTCGTGCCAACCGGTCACGCCCAGTGACCACAAATAGCCTTGCGCGTTCAGGATTCCGGCATGGATCTCCTCGGTGGAGGCGGGCGGCACGAACCTGCCGACGAGTTCGGTGGCTGTCTCATTGAGATAACCGATCGGATCGCCGTCGTCGTCGCGATAGATCATTCCGTTATGCGGATCGGGTGTGTGGCGGTCCAGCCCGGCGATGTCGAGCGCTCGTGAGTTGACCCACAACGTATGGTGTCCGGCGTCGCTGAGCACCACGGGACGATCCGACTCGATGGCGTCGAGTTGGTGTCGGGTGGGCAGGGGGAACAGATCGTGACTCCACCCGCCTCCCGTCAGCCACTCGGCGTCGCTCCGCTCGGCCGCCGCACGGATCAAGTCGAGGGTCTCATCGACGGTGGTCGCTGGGGTGAGATCGATGCTCAGACGCTCGGCGCCGGCAGACGCCGCGTGGATGTGCGCGTCGACGAAGCCCGGATGGATGAGGCCACCGGCCGCATCCAAGACACGGGTATCTTGGCCCCGCAACTCGAACATCTCTGTATCGGTTCCGATGCGAACGATCTTGTTGCCACGGACGGCAACGGCGGTATCGCTGGTGCGCACTCGGCCATCGAAGATCCGCCCGCCGGTGATGATGAGGTCTGCAGTTTCGGACATGATCCCACTTTCTGCGCGACGTGGATGCGCCGTCGCTCCGCGAGAAAGGCTACGGATTGGATCTTTAATAGTCAACTACGACTAAGATCTGCTCTCCTGAGCGGGATCGCATTCGAAAGCGAAAGGCACATTAAGCAGCCCGGTCGCGTCGGTGCTGGGCGGGCAGTATTCTCTCGTCGGCCGCAGGCAGAGCGACATGGCGATTCGACCCTGTGTCGCCGCCGGGGTGGAGTAGCTGGTACTACCTGCTGCAGTATCCTGACTAGCGCGATTCGGTGTGGCACGCAAACATCGTGGTGTTCGTGGCCCCTCCTGAGTATGACCTCGACCAGGGGCCCGGCGTCATGCCGGTGGGTCACTGGCTGTGTGTGCAACTCGCAAGCGGCGATTCTGGAATATCCGTTGCATCTCGGCGAGGGGGAGAATGGTGGCTGGCGCCTGAGGTCTTGCCGGCCGAGAACACGCTCGTGACAGACGTGGCCGCCCCCTCGCGGCTCGACTTCACCGTGCTGGCAGGCGGAGTTTGGCAGGCGGCAAATCTCAAAGCCTCGGGCGCACGACGGAGGGGTTCACTCCTCCGTCTGACCCGGGCATTCGCCCGATGAGCTCTGTGGCCGCGGAGCGGGCATCCGCGATGCGTTCCGGCGACAACTCGAGGTCGGTCATGAATGTGTTCCCGATCGCCGTTGCCAGGACTGCATACGCAACCCTCCGGCACT
The DNA here is from genome assembly GCF_000956545.1 of Microbacterium azadirachtae. Lineage (GTDB taxonomy): Bacteria > Actinomycetota > Actinomycetes > Actinomycetales > Microbacteriaceae > Microbacterium > Microbacterium azadirachtae. Next base: position 14,012 of record NZ_JYIT01000063.1, on the reverse strand, counting down.
CGCGCGGCGCCGCATCGGGATGCGCGCGGTGGAGGATGTCCGTCAGTGCGGTCTCGAAGCTGAGGTAGGCGCGCAGCACGATCGTGTGGATCTCGGGGATGGTGCGTCCGGCATCCACGAAGGCTGTCGCGGCCGCGTTGTCGGCACTGGGTGCCGCGAACTCGCCGAACAGGTACTCCAGGGCCTCTTCGACGGTCGACGCCGGGTCGATGATCGGTGACGCTGCCATGATGCGGTCGAGATCCTTCTCGTCCATCGCCGCCTCGCCGAAGTAGAAGAAGCGGGCGGCATCCGTCAGGAGCTCCTCGCGGTTACCGACGTAGTGGCGGACGTGCCCGCGTGCCATGCCGGCAGCATCGGCGATGCGCTCGAGCGTCGTGCCGGCGACACCGTGCACAGCCATGCATTGGATCGTGACGCCGATGATCTGACGCCGTCGCTCGGCGGCAAGCGATGGTCGGCCCATGTCGGCGCTCCAATTCTTAGTCGAATATGACTAAGAGGATAGTGCGCTTCCGGTGATTCTGACAAGCATGAGCGGCTTTCCTGTCATGTTACCTCTTCGTTACATTGTCAGGATTGACTAAATAGTCAACGCGGCCCACACTGGGACCACCGCGATGCAGCGTCACCCTCACCGGACTGTCGTTCGCGGCTCCCCATCGCCCGCATCTGAACGCGAGGATCCCGTGAACCGAACCCGAGTCACCCTTGCCGTGGCCGGCACTGTCGCCGCCGCGGTCCTGCTGTCCGCCTGCAGCGGCAGCGGGTCGAACTCCGCGACCTTCGACCCCAAGGTGACGACGGAGGTTGCAGCCGCGACCACCGCCGTCCCCGCCCTCACCTGGAATCTCCCGGCCGGAGAGCCCACGACCCTTGACCCCGCGCTCTCCGCGCTCGAGTCGAACAGCACGGTCGTGTCCAACCTGTGCGAGTCGCTGCAGACGCAGACCGCGTCGGGCAAAGTCCAGCCCGGCTTGGCGAACTCGATCGATCAGACTGACCCCACCACGTATGTGATCCACTTGCGCTCGGGCGTGAAGTTCTGGGATGGCACCGTGATGACGGCGGAGGATGTCGTCTACAGCATCCAGCGAGTGCTCGACCCGAAGACCGGTTCGTCCTGGGCCGGCTGGGCGGACGCGGGCACGACCGCCACGGTGACCGGCGCCGACGAGGTCACCGTCAAGACGAATACCCCGAACGCGCTCGTGCGCAACTACTTCTCCACCCCTGCGTTCGCGGTCGTGCAGAAGGCGTACGCAGAGAAGGCCGGTGCGAAGTTCGGCACAGCGACCGGTGGCGTGATGTGCACGGGCCCCTACAAGGTACAGACCTGGTCGTCGGGATCGAACATCGTGCTCGTTAGGAACGACGCGTGGTGGAACAACTCCCACCAGCCTCTGGTCGATAAGGCGACGTTTACGTTCACCACCGACGCGTCCGCCCAGGTCGCAGCGTTGCGCAGCGGGTCGGTCGACGGACAGTTCAGCGTGCCGGTGTCCGGCTTCAGTTCTCTCAGCGCGCAGGGAACGATGCTCTTCAACGACAGCTACGCGATGGAGTTCCTCGCGGTCATTAATCTCAAGGGCCCGCTCGTCGACGTGAAGACCCGGGAAGCACTGCAGAAGTCCGTGGACTACGCGGGTATCGCCCGGTCGATCTACAAGGGCACGGCTGACCCGCTCCGCTTCATTGTGGGCCCGGCGACGTGGGGATACGGCAAGGAGGTCTACCAGGCGGCGTATGACAAGCTCCCCGCGGCCAAGCGGGATCTGGATGCTGCGAAGTCGGCTCTGAAGGCTTCCTCGTACACCGGTCAGACCATAACGATCGCCTACGCCGTCGGCAACGACGAGGAGACCAAGATGGCCACGGTCATCGCGGACAGCGCGAACGGGATCGGCCTCAAGGTCTCGCTGAAGCCGTTGCAGCCCGCCGACTACGTCGCCCTCTACAGCAGCCCTGACGCACGAAAGGGAATTGACGCGTTCGTCAGCGCCGGTTACCTGGACTTCCCCGAGCCGGTTCAATACCTGCAGTACTGGACTGCGGGCAGCTACTACAACTTCGCCGAGTACGCGAACGCGAAGTACGACGCCGCGATCCAGGCGGCCCTGGCACAGTTCGACGACACCCAGCGCGCGCAGGATGCCGCCGGAGCGCAGGCTGTCATCGCGGCCGACTACGTGAATATCCCCCTGGTGTCGCAGTACGTCAACGTGTACTACTCGAAGAAGCTCGCCGGTCTCGTGCCCGCCCCGTCCTACCTGTACGCGTCGTGGCTGACGAGCCTCGGCGGCAAGTGATGCTGCGCTGGATCGGGTCGCGCCTGCTTGCGGCGGTCGTGGCGATGCTGATTGCCTCGATCATCATCTACGGCAGCCTCAAGTTGGTGCCCGGCGATCCGCTTGCAGCTATCACGTCGGGTCGACGGCTGAGCCCCGAGCAGCGGGCGACGCTGCGCGAGACGCTGGGATTGGACGAGGGGTTTGTCACCGGCTACCTGCGCTGGCTCGGAGGGGTGCTCCACGGAGACTTTGGCCAGTCACTGGTTTACGGGAGCTCCGTGAACGATCTCATCGCGTCGCGACTGCCCACGACGATCACGCTGGTGATCTATGCGGCGATCCTCGCGCTCGTGGTGGGGCTGGTCATCGCGCTCGTCTCGGCGACCCGCCCCGGCGTCCTTGACCGTATTGGCCTCGTTGTGACGAGCGTCTCGATCGCGACCCCGTCGTTCGTGGTCGCCCTCATCCTCATCGGGGTGTTCTCGGTGCAGCTGCAGCTGTTCCCGGCGACGGGATCGGGTGCTGACGGGGGACTGGCGGACATGGTCTACCATCTCACCCTGCCGGCGATCACGCTGGCGATCGTGACGTTCGGCCTCATCGCCCGGGTCAGCCGGGCCGCATTCCGCGAGGAGCTCGACAGCGAGCACGTCGAGGTCGCCCGCAGCCGTGGCGTCGCTTCGGGGAACATCCTGCGAAAGCACGTCATCCGGAACTCTCTGGGGCCAATCATGACCTTGACCGCTCTGCTGATCGCATCACTGTTCATCGGGACCGCCGTCGTGGAATCCGCGTTCGGGGTCGACGGCGTTGGCGCCTTGCTCGTGACCACGATCGGTCGACGCGACTTCCCGGTCGTCCAGGCGATCTCGCTCATGTCTGTCGCACTATTCGTCCTCACAAGCACCCTCGCCGACCTGGCCCTTCCTCTGATCGACCCACGCGTGCGTGCGGTCGGAGCCCTGACCTGAGAGGCCGCGAGATGACCATGTCCACCGTGGCGATGGCCACCATCCGGCGTCGCAGTCGACGCCGTCGCCCCCCGGCGCTGCTGATAGCCTCCATCGTCTTTCTCGTCGTCATCGTGCTCGCCGCGATCTTCGCGCCGCTGATCGCCCCGATGAATCCGAACACGACCGACATCCTCAACGCGTCGTCAGGCCCATCTGTGGAGCATTGGCTCGGCACCGACACCACCGGCCGCGACATCCTGTCTCGTCTGCTGTACGGCGCGCGGCTGAGCTTGCTCGCACCGCTCGCGGTTGTGATCCTCACCACGATCGTCGGTGCGATCGTCGGACTCGCGGCGGCCCGGTCTGGCGGTGTTGTCGACCTCGTCTTGTCGCGGGCCATGGACATCGTGTTCGCGTTCCCGTCACTCCTGCTCGGCCTGCTCGCAGTGGCGATCTTCGGGCCGGGGCTGACTGCACCGATCATCGCCCTCGCGATCGGCTACATCCCGTTCCTCGGCCGCATCGTACGCACGGCCACTCAGCAGGAACAGGCCCGCCCCTACATCGGCAGTCACATCGTCATGGGGTTCAGCTCATGGTGGATCACCGTACGCCACATCCTGCCGAACATCGTCCCGCTGCTGCTCGCGCAGGCCACACTCGCGTTCGGGTACGCGATGCTCGACATCGCCGCTCTCTCCTATCTCGGCCTGGGGGTACAACCTCCCGCGGCCGATTGGGGCTCGATGATCGCCCAAAGCCAGAGCGCCGTCATGCAGGGACAGCTCTGGGGCATGTTCTGGCCGAGCCTCGCCGTCATCCTCACCGTGCTGTCGGTGAATGTTCTGGGCGAACACCTCACCGACCGCACCAGCGCCCGTGGAAGGAGCTTGCTATGAGCGCCGCATTGGACGCCACATCGTCTCGCGACTCAGCACGAACCGATGCCGAGCCGCTCGTCATCGAGGCTCTCTCGATCACGGTTCGCACAGATGACGGCGACCGCCCCCTTCTCGACCGTATCGACCTGCAGGTTGGCCCGGGCGAGATCGTCGGTCTCGTCGGCGAGTCCGGTTCGGGGAAGAGTGTGACATCCCGGTCCGCGCTCGGTCTGTTCCCGCGCGGTGCGACCGTTGACGGATCAGTGCTCGTCGACGGCATCGAGGTCGTTGGCGGGAGCGCACAGCGACTGCGCGAGGTCCGGCGCACGCGCGCCGCGATGATCTTCCAAGACCCACGCAGCTCAGTGAACGCCATGCACCGGGTGGGCGACTTCCTGACCGAGGGCATCCGCGCCCGCGGCGTGCCCGCGGCGAACGCACATGCTGAAGCGGTCGAGATTCTCGCGGAGGTCGGAATCCGCGATCCCGAAACGGCAATGCGTCGCTACCCGCACGAGTTCTCGGGCGGGATGCTGCAGCGCATCGTGATCGCTGCAGCAGTCCTCGCCGATCCGCGGCTGATACTCGCTGACGAGGCGACAACAGCGCTCGATGTCACCACCCAGGCGGAGGTCATCAGCTTGCTCGAGCGAGCCCGCGGCGAGCTCGGGACCGGGTTGCTGTTCGTGACCCACGACCTCGAGCTCGCCGCCGCGGTGTGCGACCGCATCTACGTGATGTACGCCGGGCGCGTCGTCGAGAGCGGTGCCGCCGACGAGGTGCTCGCGCACCCCCAGCATCCCTATACCGCTGGGCTCCTCAGTTCGAACCCGCAACTGACCGGGGAGCGGCGCGTACTCAGCCCCATCCCGGGCCGCCCGCGCGCTCTCACCGACGCACCGTCGGGATGCGCGTTCCGCGACCGTTGCCCGCTTGCCGTCGTGGAGTGCACTGTCGACGTGCCTGCACTACTTCCGCATGAGGCAGCTGAGGTCGCCTGCGTGCGACCGGGCGAAGCAAAGGTGGCCCGATGAACGAGCACAGCTCCCAGGTCATCCTCCGCGCCGACCAACTCACAAAACGCTTCGGTCAGACTACCGCGGTCGCTGACGTCTCCTTCTCGCTGTGTCGTGGTGGCTCGCTCGGCGTGGTCGGTGAATCGGGGTCGGGCAAGTCGACCACTGCGCGCATGGTCGTGGGGCTCGAAAGGCCCACATCGGGGAGGACGTATTTTCCAGGAACTCCGAACGCCCGCGGCCGTGATGCCGCACGAGTGGTGCAGATGATCTTCCAGGACCCATATCACTCATTCGATCCGCGGCTCACGATCGGTCAGGCCATCGAGGAGCCGTTGCGGCTGCACTTCGGGGGCGCCAAGTCAGAGCGACGCAAACGGGTCGGCGAGCTGCTCGATCAGGTCGGCCTCAGCGCGAAGCAGGCCGACGCAATGCCGCGGGCGCTGTCGGGCGGGCAGCGGCAGCGCGCCGCGATCGCACGTGCGCTCGGCATCCGCCCGCAGATCCTCGTGCTCGACGAGGCTGTCGCCGCGCTCGACGTGTCGATCCAGGCACAAGTGCTAGTGCTGCTCGACGAGATCCGTCGCGAGACCGGAATGGCCTTCCTATTCGTCAGCCACGATCTCGCCGTCGTCCGGTACATCACGCAGGACATCATCGTCATGCGGAACGGCCGGGTCGTCGAATCCGGCGCCACCGAGGGCGTGCTGGCGGCCCCGCAACATCCGTACACGCGTCTGCTTCTCGATTCCGTCCCCCGCAAGGGCTGGGACCTCGGGCGACTACGCGCGGACCGGCTCGCGTTGGATGCCACCGAAGCCCCCTGACCTCATCTCGAGCCATTTCAGGAGAACCATGCAAGACATCATTCGGGTCGGCCCTGTCCCGACCGGACACCTCGCGACCGAGCAGTACGTGCGGATGCGCGACGGCGTTCACCTCGCCGCCGACGTGTACCTGCCGGACGGCGACGATGATCCCGGCGATACGATCCTCATCCGCTTGCCCTACGACAAGAACGGGAAGTACACCTTCTTACCGCTCGTCGCCGAGTACTTCATGGAGAGCGGGTACCGCGTCGTCACCCAGGATGTGCGTGGGAAGTTCCGTTCCGAGGGCGAGACACTGCTGTTCGTCAACGAAGCCGACGACGGCTACGACACGATCGAGTGGGTCACACAGCAGTCCTGGTCGAACGGCCGCGTCGCGATGTGGGGCGACAGCTACTACGGCTACACGCAGTGGGCCGCGGCATCATCGCAGCATCCGGCGCTGAAGGCGATCTCGCCGCGCGTGACCGGCACTCAACTCGGCGAGCCCGTGCATCCCGCCAATGGCGAACGCACGCGAGACGTCGAATGGGGGATCACCTACCTCTACCCGATGACCTGGTTCCACTCGCAGGACGCCTACTTCTGGGAGCCCGACCCGACCGTACGGCCGTTCAGCGCCCAGGTGGAGCAGGTCATCACGCGGATCGGGTCCCGGTCGATTTCGTACGACCAGTGGTACCCCCGGCCGGTGCATCTGCGCCGGTTCCCGACCGGCTCGCCATTCGATGCGCGACCGGTGCCGGCGCTCCACACGATCGGATGGTGGGACAACATCGCGCCGCTTTCGTGGGACGACGTTTCTGAGATTGAGAAGCGACCCGGGTGGGCGCTCAATCACTTCCTTCGGATCGAATCGATGGACCACGAGTCGTTCTATCTCGATGATGCCGACGAAGACCGCGTCGCGGAACGGAGCGAGGCGCAGATCAGGGCGATCTTGCCACGGATGTTGAATCCCACGCTGGAGTTCTTCGAGGTTTTCGTGCGCGGCAACGGTCGTCCGGAAGACGTCCCCCGGGTGGCGTGGAACCTCGCCGGAACCCCCGGTATGCGGGCCAGCACGCAGTGGCCGCCCGCCGGTACCCACTCGCGGACTCTGTTCGCCACGGCCGACGGCCGACTCGACGCACTACGGCCGGAGGCAGCCTCGGAGGCGACGTGGGCGCACGACCCGGCAGACCTGGTGCCATCGAGCGTCTCCGACGCGTTCGCGTTCCTGCTCGAGAAGCCGGACGAAGCGACCATCGGCGACCACCCCGGTGTGCTCGTCTTCACGGGTGACGCAGAAGGCCGAGACCTCGACCTCGTCGGTCCGGTCACCGCGCAGGCGCGCATCCGGTCGGACGGGCCCGTGATGGACCTGTTCGTTCGGCTGCTGGATGTTGCGCCCGACGGCTCCGCGCTGCGCATCGCGCGCGGACAGATCGAGCTGTCGGACGCCACGGACGAAGCCGTCGTCGAAGTCGATCTCGGGCAACTCGGCTATCGTCTGCGCGCGGGACACCGCCTTCGGCTCCACGTCTCGAGCAGCGATTATCCCGAGTTCATCCCGAAGCCGGGAACGGGTGAGGACCCGTGGTCCGCGGTGGTCACCCGGATCAACCATCAGACCATCACCATCGGCGGCGAGCACGGACTTGCGGTCACGCTGAGCCTGCGAGATGCCGCAGCCTGACGCCCGGATGGGAGCGGCCGCCCGGTCAGACGGACCGGGCGGCGCGACCGGGCCGCGCAACGAAGGAGTGGCGACCATGACGCAATTCGGCGGATCACGTCTCGCCGGCGAGGACCTCCTCGTCTTCGGTGGCAGGATCTTCCCGCACGCCGATAGGGCGGAGTGGGTTGAAGCGATGCTCATCCGAGGGGGAGTCGTCGTCGGGCTGGGGGATACCGCGGATCTTCGGGCGCTTTCCCCATCATCCGTGCCTGAGCTGGACCTCCAAGGCCGCACAGTGCTGCCGGGACTCATCGACGCCCATACGCACGTGGAGGCGACGGCGATCTCCCGAGGTCTCTGGCTGGACGTGCGCGGTCTCGAGCCCACGGCTGCCTGCGACGTGGTCGCGCGAGCAACGACGCCGCTGCAGGACGGCGAGTGGCTGCAGGCCCAGGGGACATTCGCGCAAGTTCTGCCGACCAAGGACCAGCTCGATCGAGCGGCTCCGCGCAATCCTGTGCTGATCCGCCAGAGCGCGCACAAGCTGCAGGCGAACACGGAGGCGCTCCGGCGGGCGGGCATGGTGCATCGCGCACCGCGCGTGGGTCCGGGGGTCGTCGTGCACGTCGACGAAGAGGGCGTGCCGACGGGCCTCGTCGAGGAGGGGTTCCACCTCTTCCCCGCGCCCGATGTCACTGAGCACCAGCTCGACGACATGATCGTCACCGAGCTGCGGACCAGATTTGCACGGGCCGGAGTGACGACCGTCTACGAGATCCCGGTCTCGGTCTGCGGGATCGCCGCCTACCTGCGGCTCGCTCGCGCGGGCGAGCTTCCGGTGCGGATCACCCTCACGCCGATCGTGGCGCCCCCGGCCGGGGCCGGTCTCGATCGCATCGACGAGTGGGCCGCCGCGGACTTCGGCGATGGCGTCGACTCCGACATGATCGCCGCCGGCGGAGTCAAGATCTTCATCGACGGTGACAACGAGCAGATGTTCGACAGCAAGTACTTCGATCGGGAGCCGCGGCAGTGGGGGGCCGTGACGCGCACGCTCGGCCAATTGCGCGAGGAACTGATCTGTGCGATCGGGCTCGGTGCGCAAGTGTGGATCCACGCCATCGGCGATCTTGCGCAGGAGATGGTGCTGGAAGCGATCGACCAGGCGCAGAGTCGGGCAGGCCGCCCACGGCTACCGATCCGACTCGAGCACGCAGCCAACCTTCAACTCTCGCCGAAGATACTCGAATCTCTGCAACGGCTGAATGTTATCGCCGTCCCCACGGCGAGCTTCATCGCGGTAGACGACGGCACGGGTGTCTACGCGTTTCGCACGCTGATGGATGCCGGGATGCGGCCGCCCGGAAACTCCGACACGGCCGGCTCCATCGAGAAGGCACCGAGCCCGTGGTTCGGAATGGCGATGATGATCGATCGCCGGAACGCTCACGGGCTTCCGATCGCACCGGACGAGGCAGTGACGATCGATGCGGCGATCCGCACGTACACGGCGTTCTCCGCCGAGGCTGCGGGCTTGACTGGAGTGCTCGGAGCTCTCGGCGAGGGCGCGGCCGCGGACTTCGCCGTGTACCCCGATGATCCTCGCGCGCTCTCGCCGGCGCTGATGCGTGAGGTCGAAGCCGACCTCACCCTTGTCGGGGGACGCGTGGTGTGGAGCCGAAGCGATCGGCAAACTATGGATGTGGAGAACACCGCATGAGAGTGATCGTGGTCGGAGCCGGTCTGTCGGGAATGACAGCGGCGTGGGAACTCATGAAGGCCGGACACGAGCCGATCGTGCTCGAGGCCCAGGATCGGGTGGGCGGGCGTACCTGGTCCCATCGGCTTGAGAACGGCGAGACGATGGAGCGTGGGGGAGAGTACATCTTCCCCGACGAACACCCCATCCGCCGCTTGGCTGCTGAGCTCGAACTGCCCATCATGTCGCATGGGGTTCGCTATGCCCGCCGAACCGTGAACGGGCGGATCATCACCGCTCCTGATCGGACGAGCACTCTTGCGCGCGTTCGGAACACACTCAAGGAGATGCTCGTCGACGGCGTGGCCGGCGTGTCGCTCGAGAGCGCCTTCGCAGAGTCCCTCGGGGGCGACTACCGTCTGCATCCGGTGTACCGCCAGGTGACGACATCGGCAGCAGCCGACCCAGCCATGGTCAGTGCGGAGGCGGTCTTGCTGTATGAGGGGGCGGGTGAGACCCACATCGAGGACGGAGGTCGGCTGGTCGGCGGAAACCAGTCGCTCGCTGTCGAGATTGCGCGGCGTTTGGGGCGCCGGCTCCGCTTGGGTAGTCCTGTCACGGAAGTGGATCAGAGCCCAACCGGGGTGGAGGTGCGGCTTGCGGACGGAGCGTCGCTGGACGCCGACGCAGCAGTCATCTCGATCCCACTACCGTTGCTCGGCGAAATTTCCCTCGGTTTCGATCTTCCCGAACGGCAGCAACGTGCCCTGGCGCACCGCTTCATGGGCGTCGCAGCGAAACTCGCGGTCCCACTCGAATACGTCGACTGCGACACAGCGCTGCAGAACTCCGAACACACATGGTGGTCATGGCGCTCGCTGTCCACTGACGGGACGACCCGGATCCGCGCACTGTCAAGCTTCGCGGGTGGTCCTGACGCGCTGCAGGCGTTGCGAGTGGAGGACGGACCCCACCGATGGGTGTCTGCTCTGCAGGCGATGCGCCCCGAGCTGCGCTTCGCCGGAGAGCCCGTTCTCACAACATGGGTTGACAACCGGTGGGCGCGGGGTTCGTACACCGTTCCTGGTTTGGATTGGCAGCCCGAGGACGCCGACGCGTTCGAAGCCCCCGCGGGCCGCGTGGCGATCGCTGGCGAACACACGGGTATGCATCAGTCTCTCTCTGGCGCGGTCGCATCCGGCTATCGTGCGGCGGCCGCCCTGTCGCGACGAGAGTGAGTCGTCCACCACGAGCGGATCGACAGGTGACACAAAAGCTGTGCAACCAATCCGATTGGCGGGACGCGCTGACGGCGGTTCGTGTGTGACCCGCCATGTCGAAATCTCCGCGAAACCGCGTACCAAGGTAACCCGTCGCGGTGGTCCTCGATGCCGACGGGATCGAGGACCAGGACCTGCGGTGCATTTCCGTTCGGACAAATCTGTCCGAGTGTACGTTCGTGCTGACGCCGACGACGCTTGACCTGAGAGGTGCGCCGTCCAGGATCGGCCGGGTCGTCAAGGAATGCTGTGCCGGTCTCGTTCCTATCGGCACCGCCTCAGGCGGCGTGCTCGCGTTTCGGCTCCTGCCCGCACTCGATCTGGTGCTGTCGCTCCGGCGGTAGACCTCGGGGGAGCTGCATTCTCGATTCTCGGATCGCTGGGGGACTCCTTGGCGTTGTCGGATCCACCGGTCGGCGGCTTCCAGATCGTCACGAGGGGAACCGGTGCCGGTGTGGTTACCGACGATGCTCACCGTAGACCGCCGGGCGGCCGCCCTTGTGGTGTCGGAAGCAATGGTCGGCTGTGTTCGAGGGGCAGCGCAGAGTCCTGGAATGGCTGGTCGACAGTTATTCCCGAGTGCGGCCAGTGACCGCTTCGCGGTGCGGGCGGGCGGCGCAATCACATGCAGGAATCCCGTGCGGATCCGCTCGTCGACGACGAGGAGCGCGTCCGCTGCGAGCCTTTCTTCGTGGCCTAGCAGATTGACGACCAGAAATCGGGCTGGCTGCACTTAAGGAGGACTGCTCAGATGGGAGGTTGGGATCATCATCATCAGCGAGGCTTGTGCGACAAGCGCGGCTCGCTCGACGAGGAGTTCGAGGTGGCTCATGACTCGACTTCGATCGCGTGCCACGCCATCCGTCCACTGGCCGGCCGGAACAGGTTGTTGACGAATGACGGGCTCTGGGGGCTAACGAAGATGTCGGCGCCTGCATCCGCGATCGTCGCCGCGTCGGCATGGCCACGTTCCGATGCCACGAAGTACGCCTGGCGTTCCTCGCAGACTGTCACGAAGCTGTGATGACGGCGTTGTCGAGTTCGTCGGGATCGATGCCACGGCGTATTGCGCGGTTGGTGAGCAGCACGTAGGCCAGCCCCGCGTCGGGTCGAGGGTGATGCCGTGCGCGCCGACAGCGCGCGTCCACGCGGAGATCGCGGCATCCCATGTTTCCCCGGTCACGTGCTCGATGAGCGCCGCGACGCCCGCGAACGCGAGCGTCGAGTAGCGCGAAGTGGTTCCCGCCGGGAAGTCGCGTCCACGGCGAATCAGTTCGTCGCGCAGCGGCACGGGTGTGTCCAGCGGCGGCTCGTCGATGCCCGAGGTATGGCTCACGAGGTGCGAAAGTCGCACGATGAACCGTCCCCGGCTTGATGCCGTTTCCTTTCGAGTCTGGAAGGAAGATAGTGATCATGCCGAAGAGGATTCCGGAGGAGACGAAGCAGCGTGCGATCAGGCTCGTGCTCGATCATCTCGATGAGTATCCGAACCTGACGTCCGCGTGCGAGACGGTGTCGACAAGGCTCGGGTTCGGGGCTGAGTCGCTGCGTCGCTGGGTGCGGCAGGCGCAGATCGATGGCGGGGAACGCCAGGGGGTGACGTCGAGCGAGTCGGAGCGGATGCGGCGCCTTGAGCGGGAGAACCGCGAGTTGCGTGAGGCGAACGCGATCCTGCGGGACGCGGCGGTTTTCTTCGCCGGGGAACTCGACCCCCGACGCCGCTGATTCTCGGGTTCATCGAGGAGCAGCGCGCACTGGGCCGCTCGGTCGGGTCGATCTGCAAGGTCCTGCGAGAGCAGGGCGTGCCGGTCGCCGAGCGGACATATCGGGCATGGAAACGTGCCCAGCCCAGCGGCCGCGACCTCGCGGACGCGGTCGTGATCGACGCGATCCGAACAGTCCGGGTGAACACGAAAGGCGAGCCGACGCCGGAGTCGATGTATGGGCGGCGGAAGATGACCGCGCTGCTGCGCAGACACGACCTGGCCGTGTCGAAGCGGCAGGTTGACCGCTGATGCGCGAGCTCGGGCTCAACGGCCTCGTGCGCGGCAAGGGCGTGCGCACCACCGTCCAGGACCGCAACGCGGCGAGGGCACCTGATCTGTTGGATCGGGACTTCACCGCTGCCGCACCGAACCGTCGTTGGGTCGCGGACTTCACCTATGTGCGGACGTGGGCCGGCTTCGCGTATGTGTCGTTCGTGATCGACTGCTACTCGCGAGCGATCGTGGGCTGGCATGCCGCGACCACGAAGACGACACCCCTGGTGACCACCGCACTGCGGATGGGTCTCTGGCGACGCGACCGCGCCGGCCACCCCGCCCCAGACGGGCTGATCCATCACAGCGATGCCGGCTCGCAGTTCACGAGCGTGTCGTTCGCTGAAACCCTAGCCCTCGAAGGCATCGCCGCATCGATCGGCTCGATCGGCGATGCCTACGATAACGCCCTGGCCGAGTCGACGATCGGACTGTTCAAGAACGAAGCGATCCGCGACGGTTCCCCCTTCCGCACCGGGCCGCTGCGCACGATCGACGATGTCGAATGGGTCACCGCTGGATGGGTCGACTGGTACAACGCCAGGCGCTTGCACTCGACAATCGGGGACGTCCCGCCCGACGAGTTCGAGACCGCGTACTACGCTGGCCACGAAACGCCTCACCACCCGGTGCTGGCACCCGCATAGAAGCGGCATCAAACCGGGGACGGTTCATGGAGATATCTGACGGCTTCACAAACTCGGAGATTCTCGTGTCCCACCGCAATGGCCCGCTAGGCCGCGCACGACCGGCTGCTCATCGTCAACCGTACCCGGGCTGGCTGGATGTAGGCGCATGTCATGCAGCATCGGGGTGTGCCGATGCTGCGTGAAGCGGTGGTTCGACCGTTACCGCGCCGAGCCCGAGCCCGGTCTGCATGACTGCTCCTCACGACGCTCATCACTTCGCCGACCGCACCCCCGATGCCACGGCGGGCGCGGTGGTCGCGATCCGGAAAGAACGAATCGGGCGTGAGAGGGTCGCGTCTCGGACTAGGGTGCCGGCGCAGACCGTGTCACGCATCATCGTCCGCGCCGGCGCGCCCCACCTGGCTGACCTAGCCCCGATACCGGCGAACGGATCCGCACGTCAAAGGCCACAGCGATCCGCTGCGAACGCGAACGGCCCCCGCGTTGTCGTTCAGGAGCGCCGGGGGCAGGGGCAGCACGTCCGGTGAGCTGTTCCCATCGGGCCATGGCTCCAGCGCAGCGTCCCCAGCGTGGAAGAAGTCCTCGAGACGCCGGTCCTCGCGATCCATGGGATCACCGCGACCCACCGGGCCTGGGATCTCGTCGCGGAGAGGCTCCCCGAGCGATGGATCATCGCGCCGGATCTGCGTGGCCGAGGCGGGAGCGGTGCGTTG
>NZ_JYIT01000062.1 GCF_000956545.1 Microbacterium azadirachtae | reverse complement strand
TCACCAGCCCGAGCCCGATCACGACGATGATGCTGACGACCTCCCGCACCCGGGTGAGGCCGTCGTCGTCATCGTCGTGATCGGGCTCGGGCTGGTGGTCGTCGACGATGTCGATCGGGGTGACCGAGTGCGACAGCTCGATCTGCACCTTCTGCAGCGCGCGGGCGAAGGCGACGGCGCTGCCGAAGCGGTCGTCCTGGTTCTTCGCCATGCCGCGCTCGAGCACCCGCGTGAGGCTCTCCGGCACGTCGGCGCGTCCCAGCGGCGGCAGCGGCTCGCTCTCGATCCGCGAGATCAGGTCGGCCCCGCTGTTGCGCTGCCCCGGCTTCTCGAACGGGCTGCGTCCGGTGAGCAGCGTGTAGAGGGTCGCGGCGAGCGCGTAGACGTCGGAGCGCACCCCGCCTTGCGGCGGATCCGCGAACGACTCCGGCGGCGACCACGGGATCGACATCCCGGCCGCCTCGCTCACGGCACCCGTGGTCGAGGCGATGCCGAAGTCTGTGAGCGCGGGCCGGTTGTAGGCGGTGACGAGGATGTTCGCCGGCTTGATGTCGCGGTGCAGCACTCCGGCGCGGTGCGCCGTCTCCACGGCCCCCGCGACCTGCACGCCGACCCGGAGCGCCTCTGCGACGCTGAACGGCTCCTTGCGGGCGCGCTGCTGCAGGTTCGGCCGAGGGCAGTACTCCATGACCAGGTACGGACGGCCGTCGGCCGCGACGCCGGTCTGGTAGATCGTGACGATGGCCGGATGCGTGGACAGCATCGCCATCACGTTCGCCTCGTCGGCGAACTCCTGCGCGGCGCCGGAGGCCAGCCGGTCGGCGAGCAGCACCTTGACCGCCACGCGCCGCCGCGGCTGCTGCTGCTCGTACAGGAAGACGTCGGCGAAGCCGCCGGTGCCGAGCGGTTCGACGTAGTCGAAGCCCTCCAGCTGCGGCGGCGGAGACGGCGGACGGCTCACGGCAGCTCCTCGAAGGCGACGGTGACTCCGTCGCCGAGATCGATCACGTCCCCGGTGACCACGATGGTCTGCTCCCCGGGGTGCAGCCGCACCGGCTCGGCGCCGGGTCGCAGCAGGGTGGATCCGTTCGTCGTGTGCAGATCGAGCACCACCACCGCGTCGGCCTCGGGACGGATCTCGAGGTGGCTGCGGGAGATGTCCTGCTGCGGGCTGTCCACCGCCACCAGGTGCGGCAGCGTGGACCCGCTGGACCGGGAAGCCCGAGGGCGCCGGCCGATCACGACGGTGCGGTCGAGCGAGACCACCTGCCCGGTGGACAGCCTCACCCGCGGCCCGGATCCGTCGACGCGCGCGGCGACCGGATCCGCGCTGACCGGACGCGCCGGTTCCAGGGTGATCCCCGGCACGGCCGACACGGGCGCCGGGATCGGCGCCGCCGGTGCGGGGGCGGCGTCCGAGACGGTCGGCGCCAGCGGCAGATCGGCGCGCATCGCCCGCGCCTGGGCGAGGGAGATCGTCGCCCCGTCGTGGTCGCCGTCGACGTCCGCGGCGGTGACATGACCCGCGGGCGCCGGGGCGGCCGACGGGCGGAAGTCGAGGGTGTGGCCGCCGACCGGCTCCGCGATGGTGTCGGCCGGAGGCAGGATCGTCTCCGCCGCGGCCGGGGCGCTCAGCACGGTGTCGCCGAGGTCGCCGAGGTCGTCGGCGTCGGCGAGCTCGGCCGGGTGCAGCGCGGGCTCGGGATCCTGGGTCGTGGCGCCGGTGGTCGTGGTGCCGAGGGCGACCTCGTCGGGCGCTTCGGGCCCTTCGACAGGCTCAGGGACCAGAGGGGCGACCTCGTCAGGCGCTTCGGGCCCTTCGACAGGCTCAGGGACCAGAGGAGCGACCTCGTCGGGCACTTCGGACCCTTCGACAGGCTCAGGGACCAACGGGGAACCGCCGTCGGGCCCTTCGACAGGCTCAGGGACCAGAGGAGCGACCTCGTCCGGCGCTTCGGACCCTTCGACAGGCTCAGGGACCGACGGGGCGGGAACCCGGACGGCGGCTCCGGCAGCGATCGCGCCGGCGCGCACGACGCCGGCGACGATCGGCAGCGCCGGATCCTCCGCCCCGTCCTCGACGCGGATCTCGATCCCTGTGACGGCAGGGACGAACCGCTCGCTCCAGGTGGTGACCTCGGCGCCGGTGATCTCGCGCTCGTCGTCCGCGGTGGTCACGCGCGCCCGCACCCGGCCGCGCACGGCGATGCGCGCGTGCTCGCCCTCGCGCACGACGGCGGCGAACGGCGGGATGGCGGAGAACGAGCCCCCGCCCGCGGCGGTCAGCGCGTCGACGACCTCGGCGAACGACACCTCCTCGGCGGCGACCCGCTCCCACAGCGTGCCGACGAGCGCGGCGTCCGCGTCCGGAGGCAGCGCCACCACGGCCCGCGGGCCGATCAGCGCGTACCAGGACCCTGTGCGGTAGACGGTGTTCATCAGCGCATCCCTCCCATGGCCTCGGCACGCGGTCGCGTGTCGGAGTCGATGTCCTCGTCGTCGATGCCGGTCGTGCCGTCACTGCCCGGACGCGTGCTGACGTGGACCGCGTCCACGACGACCGCGGTCACATTGTCCCGCCCGCCGAGCTCCAGGGCGCGGTCGACCAGACGGTCGGCGGCGGCCTGCGGATCCTCGTGCACGGTGAGCAGAGTGCGGATCTCGTCGTCGCCCACCTCGCTGCTCAGGCCGTCGGAGCAGACCAGGATCCGATCGCCGACGCGCGCCGGGATCATCCAGTAGTCCGCCTCCCCGGCGCTGCCTGCGCCGATCGCCCGGGTGATGATGTTGCGGCGGCGATCGGTGGACGCATCCGCCGCCCGCAGCTGCCCGGCGTCGATGAGCTCCTGCACCACCGAGTGGTCGACGGAGATCTGCTCCAGCGTGCCGCCGGAGAGGCGGTAGGTGCGCGAGTCGCCGATGTTGACCGCCAGCCAGTAGCCGACCCCGTCGACCGCCGCGATCGTGACCCCGCTGAGGGTGGTACCCGCCTTCGAGACGCCCGTGCCGCCGATCGCGTCGACCGCCGCGCGCACGCGGGCCAGGGTGAAGCTGACGTCGTCGATCGTGAGGACCGGACGGCCGCGCAGCTGCGCGAACCCGTCGATCACGGTACTGCTGGCGACGTCGCCCGCCTGATGCCCGCCCATCCCGTCGGCGACGAGGAACAGCGGCGCCTGAGCGAGCAGCGCGTCCTCGTTGAGCGAGCGGCGAAGGCCGGTGTGCGTGGCGGCGCCGGCGCGCGCCACGATCGCCGGCGTCATGCGTAGCCGCCCACGGTCACGATCCGGTCGCCGATCTCGATCGCGTCGCCGAGGCGGATCCGCACGCGCTCGCCAGGCGGGCAGGCGATGCGCACGCCGTCGCGCACGATCGTCATCCCGTTGGTCGAGTGCCGGTCCATGACCCAGCCGCCCGCGGCCTCCGCCGCCGCCTCGAAGTGGGTCTTGGACAGCGAGAGCGTCTCATCGCGGACCACGACGACCGTCGCGCCGGGCTCGGGTGCCGGGTTGCGGCCGAACAGCGTGCGCCCGGACACCGTGGCCCGCGCGCCGTCGTCCCAGACGAACTGCAGACGGTGCCCCGGGATCGAGATCCGGGTCTCCTCCAGATCCTCCTCCTCGGCGGTCGGCGCGATCGGCCCCTGCGCGAGGGCGTCCGCGACGGTCGCCGGGGGCGCGGCGGGTGCCGGCGGACCCGCGGGCGTCACGGTCTCGGGGCCCGACACGACCGGCGCGGCGGGCGCGGGGACCGACGGGCTCACCCCGGGTACGACCGTGATCATCGCGTGGGCGGCGTCGGCGGCGGCCTGCGCAGCCGCCGACAGCACGGTCGCGTCATGCGGATCGACCTCGGGCTCCGCCGGGACGACGGTGCCCGCGGCGCTGGGGGCATTCGGCAGGGTGTGTCCGGTAGGGGCCCCGCCCTGCGGCGCGAAAGCGGCGGGCGGCGCGAACGAGGCCGTGGGCGCGGGAGCGGATCCGGGCGTCGGCGACGGGATCGGGGAGCCGCCGAACCCCGACGCGAGAGCACCGCCGGCGGGGGCGGGCTGCGGAGAGCCGAGCGGAGCGGCCGGCGTCGGGCCGGCCGGAGCGGGCTGCCCTTTCCCGGTCGCCGGGGCAGGCGTGGGGGCGGCGGCGCGCGCGTCGCGCACGACAGCCCCTGCGGCGCGATCGTGCCAGCCCTGGAACCGGCCGGAGCCGTCGAAGAGCGGCGTGAAGTACCCCACCACGATCGAGGCGCTGAGCCCGAACACGAGGTTGCGCAGGAGCGCCCGTCCGAAGCCGAGCGGCGCCTCACTGCCCTCGCGCACCACGCGCAGGTGCATGATCCGCATGCCCACCGAGGCGCCGGCGCCCTGCAGGAAGGTGGAGATCACGAACCACACCAGCGCGATCACGAAGGTCGTCCCGATGCCGAGCATGAGGACGAACAGCGCGCCGGTGAGGGTGTCCGGCTTCGCCGACATCGTGACCCCCAAAGAGATCAGATATCCGGCGAGGAGGATGACCGCGGGGATGGCGAGGTCGATCGCACAGGCGATCGCGCGCCGTCGGATCGGCGCGACGGGCGCGGCGTCCGCGCCCGTCCCGCTCGGGGCGTTGGTCATGAGTTCTCGCTCTCGGATCCGGGGCGCGCGGCCCGGGTGCCGCTCTGCCGCCCTGCCGTGTTCTCGATCGTGCCAGGTGCGGCCGCGCTCGCGCCAGAGCCGCTCTGCGGTCGGCGGATCCGTTCGGCGGCGGCATCGCGCAGCCCCTGGACGCCCGTCGACAGCCGTGTTCCGCCGAGCAGGGAGCGCAGGCTCAGGCGCGCGAGCATGCGACGCCGCCAGCTCGCCTCCTTGCCCAGCCCGGCCACGATGCCGTCGACCTCGCGCCAGAACGCGTCCACGTCCTCCGCCGTGGGCTCGCTCGGACCGAACACCTGGGCGTCCGCCTGGTCGGCCAGCGTCGTGACCGCGGGCACGGTGAGGGAGGTCGCGACGGTCTGCGCCTCCTCGGCGCGCGTGGCGCCGACGGGCAGGCGCGCCCCGTAGTCGACGGCGCGGTCGGTGAGCTCGTCCCAGCCGCCGCTGATGCGGTCGGCGGCCAGCGCGGCCGCGCGCCGCTTGCGTCGCCGGGCGGCCTTCCACGCGCCGATCACGATGAACGGGGACGCGAGGATCGCGAGCACGAGCAGCACGCTGCCGCCGATGGCCAGCACCGCCCCGAGGATCCCGAGCAGGTCGCTCGGCCCGTCCTGGTTGCCGCGCTGATCGGGCACGCTCGGCGGGAGCTCGACCGGATCCTGCGGCGGGGGCGGCGGCTGCAGCACCTGAGGCTTGGGGACGACCTTCGGCTTGGTGATCTGGTCCTGCGGGACCTTGTCCTTCGGCGGAGTCGGGTCGAAGGCCACCCAGCCCGCCTTCTCGAAGTTCACCTCGACCCACGCGTGCAGGTTGTCGCCGTTGGCCGAGAAGGTGCCCTTCTGGCCCTTGTCCGGGTAGAAGCCCATGACGACGCGCACCGGGATGCCCAGGGAGCGCGCGGCGAGCGCCATCGCGACGGCGTACTGCTCGTCGTCGCCGACCATCTGCTGGCCGCCGATCAGGGTGGAGATCCGCTCCTCGGTGTGTCCGGCGCGGCTGAGCGCCTCGCCCTCCAGCCCGTGGCTGAAGAACCCCTCCTCGGAGAACTTCTTCACGAGCGCGCGCACCTGCGCGATCGGCGTCTTCGCATCCGCCACCGTGTCCGAGGCGAGCGCGGCGAGCTTCTCCGGGGCCTCGGCCGACTTGGGCATCGCGACCGTGCCGAAGTCGAGGCCCTCGAGCTGCTTGTCGGTCCAGGTGCGGGGGATCGTGGTGTCCACCGTGTAGGTGTCGCCCTTGCGCAGCTTCGAGGTGGCGACCGCCGTGCCGGTGGACTCGTTGTAGTAGGTGCCGCGGCGCAGCGCATCCGCATCGGATCCGGCGAAGGCGATCCGGCTCACCTGACCCGCGTCCGGCAGCCACACCCCCTTGTACGCGTCCATCGTGATGTCGAGCGTGGCCGAGGATCCGGTGGCGTCGGCGGACATGTTGTCGCGGATCGGGCTGAACGCGCCCGACGAGCCGACGCCCTTGTCCGAGACGTCGTAGACGACCCCGTTGAAGGCGTCCATCGTGCCGACGCGGATGCGCGCCCCCTCGGGCAGCCCCTTCACCGTGAACAGGGTGTCCTTGCGGTGATCCTTGACGTACCCGCGGTACGACTGCAGCGGGCTCGCGTACTGGTGCACGTCGAACGGCGGCAGCACCACGTCGCGGAACACGTGACGCGGCTCGGCGAGCGTCGTCGCGGTCGCGACCCCGGTGCCGGCGAGGCCTGCGACCACGAGCACCGCGGCGCCGGCGAGGATGCGACGCCGGCGCAGCGCCGTGGAGTGCGTTCCGTCGGCCGCGACCGACACGGCGGCGTCGGTGTGCTCCCCGGTTCCGCGCAGCGCGAGCCAGGCCACCGCCACGAGGGCGAAGGCGACGCCCTGGGCGATGGGCGCCGCGGGCGCCGGAACGCCCATCGCGATCACCAGCATCAGGTGCGCCGCAGCGGGGATCAGCGCCCACGCGGCCCTGCGCAGCCGGAGCGCGAGAGCGGCGGCGACCACGCCGAACACCAGGGCCGCCAGGAACGGCACCAGCGCGTAGCCGTCGGCGACGGCGACCGGGGCGACGGTGGTGAGCATCGCCTTCCAGCTCGTGATCGCGCCGGCCGACAGCGCGCCGAGCGTCTGACCGGTGGGCACGACGCCGAACAGCGTGGTCTGCGGCAGCGCGAGCGCGCCGCCGAACAGGTAGTAGACGAGCAGCGTGAGCCCGGCCGTCGCCAGGACGCCCCATCCGCGCCAGGCGCAGAGCAGCGCGATGCCGAGGCCGAGCACGACACCGCCGATCGCGGCCGGCAGGAAGGAGCCGCCGGCGAACGAGGGCCACCAGCCGACGAGACCGGCGCCCATGAGGAGGGCGACGGCGACCAGGTCCACGACCGTGCGGCGCACGGACAGCGGGCGACGCACGGTCTTCGTCTTCGAGCCGCGGGAGGCCTTCGACGTCTCTGCGGAGCGGTCGGATCCTGGCTGAGCGGGCGCGGTCATGCGAGCACCTTCCCGAGGGCGAGGGGCAGCTGTTCGAGTGCGCCCACGGTGATCACGTCGGCGTCGCCGATGCGACGCAGCGACGGCGGCTCGCCGAGGTCCGCGACGATCGCGAGCACGCGGGAGCCGAACGGGAGCCGGGCGCACGCGGCGCGCAGCTCCTCCGGCGACGTGCGGCTGCCGGCCACCAGCACCACGACGCTGGACAGCGGCATGTGCGCGGCGACCGTGCCGGCGAGCGCAGACAGGGTGCCGTCCTTCGCACGCCCCTCCTCGACGCCGGCGAGCGAGTCGAGCAGCTGCTTCCCGGTGCCGGACGGCAGAGCCCTGCCCTGCACGCGCAGGTCGACGTGCTGCGAGTCGCGGATCGCGCGGAGGCCGACGGATCCGGCGAGCGAGATCGCGAGCTCGAACTCGTCCGGCTCGGCGTACTCGCCCGCGGCACGGCTGAGGCCGATCACGAAATGCGAGCGCCGCGTCTCCTCGTACTGGCGCACCATGAGCACGCCGGTGCGCGCCGACGAGCGCCAGTGCACGCGGCGCAGGTCGTCGCCCGGCTGATACTCGTTCAGCGCGTGGAAGGAGACGTCGTCGCGCGACAGGTCCGCCGCCGGCAGACCCTCGAGGTCGCGCAGGAAGCCGAGCGACTGCCCGTCGAAGACGATCGTCCGCGGGTGCACGAACAGATCGATCGGGTCGTCGCGGCGGTGCGCACGCTCGAACAGCCCGAGCGGATCGCCGCGGACGACGCTGACCGGCCCGACCGAGACCACGCCTCGGCGGTGCGTGGGGATCGCGAAGAGCTCCTCCGCCTCCTCCCCCGGGGCGAGCCGCTTGATGCCGAACTCGCCGCGCCCCGCGCCCACCGGCAGCACCACGCGGGAGGGCAGGATCGCCCGGGTGCCGCGGTTGGCGAGCGTGAGCGCTCCGACCGCGCGCTCCCCCACGACCACCCGGGTGCGGGCGAGGTCGAGCGTGACGTCGTAGGCGGTGCGGCCGATCAGGAACAGCGCGCACAGCGCCAGCACCACGCCCAGCACGAGAGCGATCACCGCGAGCTCGATCCAGCCGAGCGGCAGGGCGATCACGAGACAGCCGAGCGCGATCCCACCCAGCACCCACGCGAGCGGGCGCACGGCGGAGGCGATCAGGCGCAGCCGCGCGCCGGCGCGGGCGAGCACGAGAGCCGCGATGTCGCGCCAGCCGGCGTCGCGGTCGGATCCGGCCGGGCGGTCGGTGCCGCTCGCCTGGGCGGTCGTGGTCATACGTGCTCTCTGTCTTCGGAGGGATCCGGATCGGGCCCTGAGCCTGTCGAAGGGACCTGGTCTGGTGGTGGGCGCCTTCGACAGGCTCAGGGACCGGCCGCTCAGGCGGCGGCGCGCGCCTGGGGGGCGGCGACCTTGTCGACGACCCGCGCGATCACGGTCTCGGCGGTGGTGCCGGCGAACTCGGCCTCGGGGTCGAGCAGCAGGCGGTGCAGCCACACCGGGCGGGCGAGCGCCTTCACGTCGTCCGGCAGCACATAGTGGCGGCCGTGTGCTGCGGCCCACACCTTGGCGATGCGCACCATCGCGAGCGCGCCGCGCACGGAGACGCCGAGGCGGATCGCGGTGTCCTCGCGGGTCGCCTCGACGAGCTCGGCGATGTAGCGCAGCACGGCCGGCTCCACGTGCACGGCGGCGGCGAGGTCGGCCATGTCGGCGACGGCGCTGGTCGTGATCACGGGGCTCAGCTTCGCCGACGGGTTGCGCTCCGCGGCACCCGCGAGGATCGTCGCCGTGACGTCGAGGTCGGGGTAGCCGATCGAGGTCTTGATGAGGAAGCGATCGAGCTGCGCCTCGGGCAGCTTGTAGGTGCCGGCCTGCTCGATCGGGTTCTGCGTCGCGATCACGAGGAACGGACGGCCGGCCTCGTGGGCGACCCCGTCCACCGTCACGCGCGACTCCTCCATGACCTCCAGCAGCGCCGACTGCGTCTTCGGCGAGGCGCGGTTGATCTCGTCGGCGAGCACGATCGAGGCGAACACCGGACCGCGGTGGAACTCGAACGTGTGCGTGTTCTGGTCGTAGATCGTGACGCCCGTCACGTCCGACGGCAGCAGGTCGGGCGTGAACTGGATCCGCGTGCTCGTGCCCTGCACGGTCGCGGCGAGCGCCTTCGCGAGGCTCGTCTTGCCCGTCCCCGGGGCGTCCTCCAGGAGCACGTGCCCCTCGGCCAGCATCGAGGCGAGCACGAGGCTCACCACGTCGCGCTTGCCCTGCAGGGCGCGGTCGACATTGTCGGCCAGGCGGCTGAAGGTGCCCTGGAACCAGGTGGCCTGTTCGGGGGTCATCGTCATGTCTGTGTGCTCCTCTGAGCTCGGGGTGTGTGTCTGGGGAGGGCCGGCCGCGGTGAGACCGCGGCTAGCCTCTCGGCCAGAAGTTCTTCTCGGTGTCCACGGATCCGCCCCATCCGATGATGTCGATCCAGACGTCCACGCCGTCGCGGCCCTTCCAGCAGCCGAGCTGCTGGGACCCCGCCCCGTTGAAGTTGATCCGGTAGCTGGCGGATCCGATCTGCCCGTCGACGCTGGAGTGGCAGGTCACGCTGTACGTGCCGATGCCGAGGTTCTGCCAGTTCACGACGAAGTAGCGGCAGCCGTTGACGCAGCCGCTGCCGGCGGCGCCGCCCTCGGTCACCCACACGCGCGGCGGCGGCGGGCTGTCGGTCTTGGCCTGGTCCGATGCGACGTTCGATTGCTGCGGGATGCTCGTGAACGCCTGCGCCCTGATCGAGTGGGTCTGGTCGTAGCCGTTGCCGACCGTCCGGGAGCCGCTGTCTGCCACCGACTCCCAGCCGCCGCCGTCGACGCTGATCTTCATCGTCACCGGACGTCCGTTCGGCGCGGGGGCGTTCCAGGACAACGTGATGCTCTGGCCGTTGTTCCTGGCGTTGACCGTGGGGTCCCCGATCGGCCCGTACGGCCGGAGGTTGCCCCGGGAGCCGGCGGCACCCGGCTGCGACTCCTGGCCCCCGACGACCGAGTAGGCGCGCACCGACACCGTGTAGGTGCCGTTGTTGGCGGCGGGGATGCTGTGTCCGTCCCAGTTGCGGTTCCAGCCGCTGCCGGTCGAATACTCGTAGCGGATCTCGGAGCCGCTCGCACCGTTGGCGTCCGCGAGCGAGTACTCGACGTAGATGTTGTTGTTCCCCTCGTCGGCTCTCGTGATCGTCGTGGCGCCCGGCTGCCCGAAGGCGCGCTGCGCGTTCGAGACGGCGGACCATGCGCCGGCGCCCGCTTTGTTGTTGCCACGCACCTGGAAGGTGTAGTCCGAGGTCGAGTTGCCGACGCTCACGGCCTGGCTGAGCGTGCTGCCCGGGATCCCGCTGATCGTGCGCACGACGGATCCGCCCTGCATCACCTGCAGGTCGTAGCTCGAGATCGCGTCGCCGTTCGCGCCGGCCGCCGTCCACGTCACGTTCATCTGCGACTGGCTTCCCACCGAGGGCGCGCTCTGCGCCTGCGGGGTCCCCGGCGCCGTCGGCGGACCGGCGGGGATCTCCGACGCCGACCAGCCCGACCAGCTCGACGGCTCGGGGGCGCGGTTCACCGCCTGCACGCGCACCTGGTAGTTCGCGCCGTTCTCCAGCCCGTCCCACTTGAGCGAGTTGCCGGTGACGCCCGTCTTGGTCGCGACGCCGCTCGGCGGGGCGGGCGAGATCTCCAGGTTGTAGGAGGACACCGGGGATCCGGGGGTCGTCGGCGTCGTCCACGACACGGCCAGGGACTTGTCGCCGAACTTCAGGGTCGGCGGGTTCGGGGTGTCCGGACGCGCGTCGGGCCGCGCGACGGCCGACGTCGGCGACGGCTTGCCCTCGCCCACCCGGTTCGTGGCGGTCACCGCGAAGGTGTACTCGACGTTGTTGGTCAGCCCGTCCAGGGTGCACGTCGTCGACGTGCACGGCTTGGTGTAGCTGCCGCCGCTCGTCGCGCGCACCGTGTAGCCCGTGATCTCGGCGCCGTTGTTCGACGGCGGGCTCCAGTTCAGCACCACGGTGCGGTCCTGCACGCTGGTCACCTGCGGAGCGCCCGGCGCATCCGGCACGCCCTGGACGGTGACGACGATGCGCCCGTCGACCTCACGGTCGGGATCCTTCGTCGCGTCCTGGATCCGGTACGACGCCACGATCTGACCGACGAACTTGGCGGACGGGGTGATCACGATCTTGTCGCCCTGCACCGAGGCGCCGTCGGCGTCGCCGGTCTGCACGTCGACGGAGCGGATCTTCAGCGGCTTGTCCGGGAACGGGTTGACGTCGTTCTGCAGCACCGGGATCGTGACGGACTTGCCCTGATCCGCCTGCGGCACGGTGTCCTCGTTGGCGACGGCGAGCGGTCGCGTGGACGCGGCGACCGTCACGGCGACGGTGCCGGACACCGGGTCGGTCTTGCCGTCGGTGATGCTCAGCTGCACCGTGGAGCCCGACCCCTTCGGCGTCGACGG
Source organism: Microbacterium azadirachtae (assembly GCF_000956545.1). GTDB lineage: Bacteria > Actinomycetota > Actinomycetes > Actinomycetales > Microbacteriaceae > Microbacterium > Microbacterium azadirachtae. Next base: position 45,909 of record NZ_JYIT01000062.1, on the reverse strand, counting down.
ATCCGCCTCCACCCTCAGGGTCGAGCCGTCCAGGCTCGCCTTGATGCCGTTCTCGGGCTGACCGGTGATCTTGTAGCTGATCTTCTTCGCGTCCCCCGGATCGGGGTCCTTCGTGAGGGCGGCGAGGTCGACCTTCTGCGCCTCCTCGCCGGGGGCGACCGACACCTGCGCGTTCGTGAACGCCGGCGGCTGGTTGTCCGGCGGCAGCACCGTGATCGGCAGGCTCAGCGTGGACTTGCGCCCCTTGGGGTCGTCGGGCCCGGTGCCGTCCGTCACCTCGAAGGTGAGCGCGTCGTCGCCGAAGTAGCCCTGCTTGGAGGTGTAGACGAGCGTGTGCTCGTCCTTCAGCAGCGGCGCGCCGTTGCTGTTCACCGCGCTGACCTTGCCCGCCTCGGTGATGCGCACCTCTCCGCCGCCGGCCACGGCCACGTACTTCGAGAGCGGGAGGTCGATCGTCTCGCCGCTCTTGACCTCGACCGGCTTGGTCGAGCGCAGCGTCGGGGCGAGCTCCGAGAGCGCCGGGACGAAGATGAACGCCGAGGCGGTCTGGTCGTCCTGATCCGTGACCGAGTACTGCACCAGCTGGCGCTTGTCGGTCACGGTGACTTGGATCTTCCGGTCGGGCATCACCTTCGCGGTGGGATCCGAGACGCTCAGCTTGAGCGCGTCGACCGTGCCGTCCGGATCCTCGTCGTTGTCCAGCACCGGCACCTCGACCTGCAGGCTCTCGCCCTTGACGTCGGAGGCCTGGATGCGGTCATCGCGCGCGATCGGCGCGACGAGGGGCACGTCCTCGGCGACCGTGATCTGCACCGGCGCCGTGGCCGTGGCGCCGCGCGAGTCGGAGACGGTGTACTGCACCGACGTCTGCAGCGGGCGGTTCGGCGCGGTGATGAGCACCCGGTCGCCCGACACGGTCGCCTTGAGGCCGTCCACCCCCGGCGGCACCTCGATGCCGTTCTTGACCAGGCCGATCGTGTCGCCGTCGGGATCCGAGTCGTTCGTCAGGACCGCGACGGCCACGGTGCGGCCCGGCCGCATCACGATCGAGTCCTTGACCGCGTAGGGCGCCTGGTTGATGTTCGCTCCCGGGGCGATGCCGACGCGGACGGTCGCGGTCGCCTCCTTGCCGAGGCGGTCGCGCACCTTGTAGGTGAAGGTGTCGATGCCGCTCGTCTTGGCGAACGCGTCGTAGGTCAGGTAGTTCGAGCCGATCTCGGTGACGTGCCCCTGCTTCGGGGCGGAGTCGAGCCCCACCAGCTCGACCGAGTCGCCCTCGGCGTCGAGCCCGTCCAGCGGCACGGGGATCCGCACGCTCGTGCCGCTCAGCGCGCGCACCGTGATGTCGTGCGGCCGCGGCGCCGTGTTGGTCTTCTCATCGACCGGCAGGATCTGGATCGTGATGTATCCGGCCGCCTTCTGGCCGTTCGAGTCCACGGCCTCGTAGGTCGCGTAGACCGTGCGCGGCGTGTCGCCCGCCCGGAAGCGCACGGTGTCCTGCGAGACGAACGCCTCGCCGAACTTGGGGTCCACCAGCGGCTCCACGAGCTTCGGCGCGACGTGCAGGGTCGTGCCCGGCGCATGCTTGTCGTTGGCGAGCACGGGGATCGTCACCACGTCGCCCGCGCGCACCACCGCGGTGTCGTCGTTCGCGGTCGGCGGGTCGAGCTTCGCGGGCGCGGGGATCGGGATCACGATCACATCGCCGTCGGCCGTCTTGGAGCCGTTGGAGATGCGATAGCTGATCCGCACCTCCTTGTCGAGGTTGCCCTGGTCGGTGATGCGCAGGGTCTCGTGATTCAGCACCGACACGGCCACGCCGCTGTGCGGCGGCACCGTCACGGACTGCACGACGAGGATCCCGCCGGCGGGGTCGATGTCGTTGTTCAGCACGCCGGCGAGCACGTCGCCGCCGCTGGGCAGCAGCGCCACGTCGCGCACCGCGATCGGCGGCGCCGCCTCGGCCGTCTTGTCCAGCACGTCGACGCGCACGAGGCCCGGCACGGCGTTCGGCCCGGCGCTGACGAGATACTGCATGTAATAGGTGCCCGGCACCTGCGACTGGAAGGTGAAGGTGCCTTCGGCGAAGTTCGGGGTGATCACGGCGCCCGGCGTCTCGTCGACCCGCGTCAGGCGCAGCTGCTCCTTGCCCGAGCTGGAATCGTTCAGCAGCGGGGTGGCCTTGACCTGCTCGCCGGCGCGCGTGACGTAGTGATCGGCGTTCGTCTTGGGCTCCGTGGTTCCCGCGGGACGCAGGTCCAGGCGGATCGTGCCGCTGGTGAGCTCGCCCATCGCATCGGCGACCTGGATCCGGATCTCCTTGCGTCCGGGCAGGCTCGCCACCGCGCGATAGGTGAGCTGGCCGTCCGGCGTGAAGTCGACCTGGTCGCCGGGGGCCGCCTCGACGTCCTTGAGGTACACGTCGTCGCCGTCGGGGTCGATCCAGTCGGGCAGCGCGTTGTACGTCACGGTGCCGCCGGCCTCGACGAGGAGCGCGGGCGTGCGCCGCTGCTTCGGCGGCGCGTTCACGCTCCAGTCGTGCACGCTGACCGTCGCGGTCGCGATCGCCTTGCCGCCTCGGCCGTCGTCGGCCTGGTACTGGAACGACGCGGAGCCGGTGGCGTCCTCCGGGACCGCGATCTGCAGGGCGCCGCCGTTGTTGATCGGCTGCACCTCCCCGATCGAGGGCTGCTGCTGGGCGAGCGAGGCGACGAGCACGTCGCCGTCGGCGTCCGTGTCGTTGTCGAGCACGGGCAGCATCGTGGTGCGTCCTGGACGCACGCCGAACTCGTCGTCGTGTGCGACGGGCGCCGTGTTCTCCGGCGTGCGCTTGGGCAGCGTGGTCTCGACCTGGTCGTCGGTGGTCTCGTCCTGCTTCTCGGTGTCGCCCTCCGGCGGGACGATGTCCTGCCAGTTGTCGACGCGCTGCAGGTTGTCGGTGGCCATCCAGGCGGCGCCGCTCGCGGTGTCGTTCAGCACCACCACGTCGCGGTTCACGCGGAAGACGAGGGTGGAGCTGCTCTCGGCGCCCTCGATCGAGGTCTTGAGGTCGTTGTCCGAGCCGACGCAGTCCCGGAGGAACTTCGCCGATCCGCCCCAGGCGGCGTAGGTGCAGCCGTTCAGGAACACGGGCGCCGCGGGCGCCCCGGTCCCGCCCGGATCTTGCACCGTCGGCGCGGATCCGTCCAGCGGCACGGAGATCAGGGCGTCCGCGGTGGCGAGCACCGCGGACGTGCTCTCGGCGGACGGCTGCTGCAGCACGGCGGCGTCGAGGCTCTTCACGTCCGCACCGTCGAGCGCGGTGCGGTGGCCGGCGGCGAACACGGTCTTGGCCTCGGCGTCGAGCACGACGGGGGTGCTGCCGACGACCGTGATCGTGGGCTTGGCCTTCGCGGCGAGCTCGATCTTCTCGGTGGACGGGGATTGCGGCTCGCCCTGCTCGTCCACGTGCACGGTCACGATGCTCTGGTCCTTGGCGGAGACGGCGTAGACGGTCCCGTCCTTGCCGACCGCGACGTCGGCGTCCTTGCCGAGGGTGGCGGTCGGCTTCGTGCTCGCCGCCTTGAAGCCGCTCAGCGACGACGCCGGGCGCACCCAGAGCTTGCCCTCGGGGTCGAGGATCGCGACCGTGGTGCCGCCGAGCGCCGACTTCGCCCCGCCGGGCACGAGCACGGCGTCGCTGAGCACCACCCGCGCGGGGTCGACGCTGGTCAGCGTGGAGGCGGAGCGGTCGGTGACGAGCACGGTGCCGCCCGACTGGAGGACGTCGTAGTTCTCCCCGCCGGTGCGCAGCCCGCCGTCCAGCACGCGGGACTCGTTGTTGAAGTGCCCGACGAGGAGGCTCGAGGTCTTCGTCAGCCAGACGCCGCCGTCGTGCAGATCCACTTCCGCGGTCGGGTTGCCCTCGTAGGCGAACGCCATTCCGGTGACGGCGAGAGCCGCCGCGGTCACTCCGGCGACCGAGGCGAGGGTCTTCGGACGCATCCGCAGCCAGGCGAACGACTTCAGCACGAATTTCCCCCCGAAAGTGCGATACAGCCGTCCCATGAGCAATTGTCAGGGGACTGTAAGAGTGTAAACCGCGAGTCTGGGAGCCGCGATGGGGAGGACTACCCATCCATCCTTCGATCGATTTCGCCTTCCGAGGCCCGGATCCGGGCTCCGGGCATAGGCCCGCGACGTACGCTCGGAGCATGTTCCTCGACCCTGTCCTCCGGCGTGCGGAGCCGCTGCTGCTGCGCGTGGACCGCATCGCCGGCGGCCGGAACGCGCACGAGAAGATCGTCGAGTCCGACCGCGACCATGAGCGCACCGTCCGCGCTTTCCGCTGGGTGTTCTGGCTGCTCGCGCTCGAGCTCGTGATCGGCGTCGCCGCGGTCGTGGTGGCCGTCGTGATCGCCGTGCAGGCGGGGTCGATGGCCGCCGTGCCGTTCGCCGTGTGGATGCGGGCGCTCATCGTGCTCGCGATGACGGCCACGCTCTTCTACTTCGCCTGGCGCGCCGCCCTCGGCTGGCGCTGGGCGTATCAGCGGCTGCGACTCTTCGCCCAGATCTTCCCCGTGATCACGCTCGTGATGGCGGCGATCCCCGGGCTCTACCCGGCGTGGATGGTGACCGAGCAGATCGTGTTCAGCCTGATCATGATCGGCGTCGCCGACTTCCTCACCAGCGACCACATGCGCCGGGTGTTCCGCAAGCCCGAGGCGGCAGCGGACCCCGGCTCCTCAGCAGCAGATCCCGCGTCCTGACCCGGCCCGCGGATCTCATGCCGCGCGCCAGCACCCCTCGAGGTGGTCGTCGACCATGCCGGCGGATTGCATGAGCGCGTACATCGTCGTCGGGCCGACGAAGCGGAATCCCCGCTTGCGCAGAGCCTTGCTCATGGCCTCCGACTCGGCGGTCACCGCGGGGACCTCGGACATGGTCCGCGGGCGTGCACCGCGGATCGCGGCAGGGGCGAACGACCACATCAGCGCGTCGAGCTCGCCGTCGGCCATCTCCCGCACGAGCGCGGCGTTGCCGATGGTCGCCTCGATCTTCGCCCGGTTGCGGATGATGCCCGGATCCGCCATGAGCCGCGCGATGTCGTCCTCGCCGAACTCCGCCACGACCTCCGGATCGAACCCCGCGAACACCTCCCGGAACCGCGGACGCTTGCGCAGGATGGTGATCCAGCTGAGGCCCGCCTGGAAGCCCTCGAGCGACATCTTCTCGAAGAGCGCGCGATCCCCGTGCAGAGGCATTCCCCATTCCTCATCGTGATACCGGCGGTACTCCGGGTCGTCGCCGGCCCAGGAGCAGCGCACGCGGTCGTCGGAGGCAGGCGTCGTCATGACGACCAGGCTAGGCGAGACCGTCGACATACGGCTCGATCCCGATCCCACACCGGTCGCCGCGCAGACCGGCCGACGACGTCTCACCCGCGCCGACGGATCACCAGCAGGTCCTCGTTCGACGGATCCTGACGGTCGTACCAGATGTCGACCTCCTCGCCGATCACGATCGGGCTGTCGCGATGCACGGTCGCCGTCCGGGTGACGTGGCGCTCCGTGCCAGAGGCGTCGCGGAACGCGTAGGACACCCCGGTGACGATCCACGTCGCCGAGCCCTCGTCATCGTCGAACTCCATGTTCCCCGGATTCGTCACCGTTCCCGTCACCGGGGGCGTGCTGCGCACCAGCGCCCTGCGCGCGGCATCGCGACGCACCCGGGTCCGACGGAAGACCGCCCCCAGCACCAGGAGGGCGAGCGCGGCGACGCCCAGCCCGACGGTGACCGCATCGATGGCCGGCTCCTGCAGGATGCGCGGCGGCGGCGCCGCGACCGCGTGTCCGGTCGCCGCACCGAGCAGGGCGATGCCGACGGCGGTCGCCCAGCCGGGCAGGCGCGGGTTCCGGGAGGCTCCCGCGACCCATCCGCCGAGGGCCACCAGGAGCGGGAAGCTCGCGATGATCGTCGCCGCCGTGGCCGGTTCGTCCTGCTCACCGGGCGCGTCGGAGAATCCCGTGGCGGCACCGCGGGTGAGCCCCCAGCCGACCACGACGGCCGCACCGGCCAGGACCACGCCCCACAGGACCAGTCGCAGGACCATCGCGGGCGTCACCGCGTTCGTCTCCCAGGACCGAGGCCCTGGCGCCGTGACGTCCGGATCGATCAGGCTCATGCGTCGATCCCATCACACTCGCGGTGCGGCTGTCTTCCCGCGTTCGCCGCGCGCCGCGGGGTGCGCTACAGCTGGCGCGCCTTCTTCAGCGCCTTCTCGTCGACCGGCGCCTCACCCGAGGCCTTGAGGGCGGCGTAGTACGCACGGGCCTCGTCCTGGCGCATCTGCTCCGCACCCGAGGCGAGCGGAGCGCGCACGTGCTCGGGCTCGTAGCCGAACGCGTTCACGAGGTCGAGCGCGTGCGGCCGCAGACGGGCGCAGAGGCGGTCGATGTAGCGCGAGACCGAGGCCGCGCGCTGCGTCGACAGGCGCCCGTTGATCAGGTACCACGCGAGGTGCTTCTCGATGAGCTGCAGGCCGAACAGGTCGCGCAGCCAGGTCAGCACCGTCCGGCTCTGCTCGTCCTCGATGCGGCCGAGGGCGTCGGTGAACGCCTCCCACTGCAGCAGCTCGCCGTGCGCGCGCGCCGCCTCGATGAGCTCGGCCTGGTTCTCGTTGAACAGCTTCTCGCCGAGCACCTTGTCCTTGCCCGCCGCACGCAGGCGTCCCGCGATGTCCGCCACCATCTGCTGCACGCGGTCGGTGAGCAGCTCGTGCTGCTGCTCGGCGCGCAGGCCGTTCTCGACCGACCGCGCCGTGGATCCGAGATCCGCGACCGCCTGGCCGAACTGACGCAGCCCGGCGCCGTGGAAGACCTTGCCCGCCGTCTGCCCCACGGCGTACTTCGCGAGCGTCTTGGCGTCCGCCCCCTTGAACTGCCGGGCGAAGTCGGTCAGCAGCCGCTTGCCGACGAGCTGCAGCAGGATGTTGTTGTCGCCCTCGAAGGTGGCGTAGATGTCGAGGTCGGCGCGGAGGCCGACGAAGCGGTTCTCGAACATGAACCCGGCGCCGCCGCACGCCTCGCGGCACTCCTGCAGCGTGTCCAGGGCGTGCCAGGTCGACAGCGGCTTGAGGGCCGCGGCGAGGGTCTCCAGGTCCTCCCGGTCGTCCGGGGTGTCCGTGCGCCCGGAGAAGACGCCGTCGAACTTCTGCAGGAACTCGTCGTGAGCGAACAGCTGGGCGTACGTGGTGGCCAGGCGCGGCAGCAGCCGGCGCTGGTGCTTGCCGTAGTCGAGCAGCGTGGTCTCCTCGCCGCTCGCGCCGTTGAACTGGCGGCGCTGCGTGGCGTAGGTGATCGCGATGAAGAGGCCGAGCGCGGAGGCCCACGACGCCGCACCGTCGAGCGAGACGCGGCCCTGCACCAGCGTACCGAGCATCGTGAAGAAGCGGCGGCCGGGGCTGTCGATCGCACTCGAGTAGGTGCCGTCGGGCGCGACGTCGCCGTACCGGTTGAGCAGGTTCGTGCGGGGCACGCGCACGTGATCGAAGCTGAGCCGTCCGTTGTCGATGCCGTTCAGGCCGCCCTTGAGGCCGTCGTCCTCGCGGCCGACGCCGGGGAGGTCGATGCCGTCCTCGCCGCGGAGCGGGACGTAGAAGCAGTGCACGCCGTGGTTCACGCCGTTCGTGATGAGCTGCGCGAACACCGTCGCCGCCACGCCGTGCAGTGCCGCGTTGCCGAGGTACTCCTTGGTCGCCGCGCGGAACGGCGTGTTGATGACGAACTCCTCGGTCTCGGGATCGTAGGTCGCGGTGGTCCCGATCGAGGCGACGTCGGAGCCGTGCCCGATCTCGGTCATCGCGAACGCGCCGGGGATCTCCAGGCTCATGATCCCCGGCAGCCAGCGGTCGTGGTGCTCCGCGGTGCCGAGCTGCAGCACGGCGGATCCGAAGAGTCCCCACTGCACGCCCGACTTGATCTGCAGGCTCGGGTCGGCCGCCACGAGCTCCTCGAAGCCGGCGATGTTCGCGCCGTTGTTCTCCTCGCCGCCGAGGCGCTTCGGGAACGCCCGGTGCACGGCCTTGTTCTGCACGAGCAGGTGCATCTGGCTCAGCACGCGCTCTCGGTGCTCGTCCTTGCCGAGGGAGTCGTCGCGCCAGAACGCCGGATCCTTGATCATCTCGCGGGCCTCACGACGGGTGCCCGCCCAGGTGCCGAGCAGCAGCTCTCCGACGGCGTCGACATCGATGTGCGTCGCGGAGTCGTCCGGGGTGCTGTTCGCGGTGTTCGTGCGAAGGGCGGCGTCGACCATGAGGATCCTCTCGTGAGGTTTCTTGGGATGCCTTCATGGTAGGTCTGGCACAACGGGGAGCGAAGCGGGCTGTGCGGATCCGCCAATCCATCCCGGCGACGAGGATCCGGCCGATTGTCGCCTCCCCACAGGACGCCCCGTCGGGCGCCTCGAGCGCGACCGGTGACGCGGGCGCTCAGCCCTCGGCCGCGATGACCTCGAGCACGGCCTCGCCGTACGCCTCGCGCTTCTTCTCCCCGATGCCGCTGATGCCGACCAGGTCCTCGGCACGGGCGGGACGATGTTCGGCGAGCGCACGCAGGGTCGCATCCCCGAACACGACGTACGCGGGCACCCCCTGCTCCCGGGCGGTCTGCGCCCGCCAGGTGCGCAGCGCCTCGAACAGCGTCCGGTCGCCCTCGGCGAGCGCGTCGGCGGCGCTCCGCTTGGTCGCGCGCGCCCCGGACGCCCCGGCACGGGTGACCACGTCGTGGCGCAGCTTGACCGGCGTGGTGCCGGCGAGCACGCCGCCGCTCGCCTCGCTCACGGCCAGGGTGCCGTACTCGCCCTGCGCCTGCATGAGCCCCTGGGCCAGCAGCTGCCGCACGACCGAGCGCCATTGCGCGTCGGTGAGGTCGGATCCGATCCCGTAGGTCGCGAGCTTGTCGTGCCGGAACTTGCGGATCTTCTCGGTGGACGCGCCGCGGAGGATGTCGATGAGGTGCCCGGCGCCGAACGACTGGCGCCGCTCGCGCTGCAGGCGCACGATCGTGGAGAGCAGCTTCTGCGCGGGGACGAGGCCGTCCCAGCTGTCCGGCGGCGTGAGGCAGGTGTCGCAGTTGCCGCACGGCTCGGAGGCCTGGCCGAAGTAGCCGAGGAGGTTCTGCCGGCGGCAGTCGACCGTCTCGCACAGCGCCAGCATCGCGTCCAGGTGCTGGTTCTGGCGCTGCTTGATCACCCGGTCGCCGTCGCCCTGCTGGATGAAGCGGCGCTGCTGCACCACGTCGCCGAGCCCGTACGCCATCCACACGACCGAAGGCTCTCCGTCGCGGCCCGCACGACCGGTCTCCTGGTAGTAGCCCTCGACCGACTTCGGCAGGTCGACGTGCGCGACGAAGCGCACGTCGGGCTTGTCGATCCCCATCCCGAAGGCGATGGTGGCGACGACGACCACGCCGTCGTCCCGGAGGAACCGCGACTGGTGCGCCGCACGCGTCGCGGCGTCGAGCCCCGCGTGGTACGGGATCGCGTCGAGCCCCTGCGCGCGGAGGAATTCCGCGGTCTGCTCCACCGAGGAGCGGCTGAGCGCGTAGACGATGCCCGCGGATCCGGCGGGCTGGCTGCGGATGAAGGCGACGAGCTGCTTGCGGACGTCGATCTTCGGATCGATCCGGTACTGGATGTTCGGCCGGTCGAAGCTGGCCACGAAGTGCTTCGCGCTCGGCAGCTGCAGGCGCTCGGTGATCTCGCGGTGCGTCTCGCGGGTGGCGGTGGCCGTGAGCGCGATGCGCGGAACCCCCGGGAACCGCTCGGCGAGACCGCCCAGGGCGAGGTAGTCGGGACGGAAGTCGTGTCCCCACTGGGACACGCAGTGCGCCTCGTCGATCGCGATGACGCTGAGCGCTCCGCGCTGCAGGAGCTGCAGGGTCTGCGCGTTCGAGAGGCGCTCCGGCGCGACGTAGACGAGATCGAGGTCGCCCGCGAGATAGGCCCGCTCGACCTCGGCCCGTTCGGCCGCGCTCTGCGTGGAGTTGAGGCAGGCGGCGCGCACGCCGTTGGCGCGCAGCGCGTCGACCTGGTCGTGCATGAGGGCGATCAGCGGGCTGACCACCAGGCCGGTGCCCTCGCGCACCAGCGCGGGGACCTGGTAGCAGAGGCTCTTGCCGCCGCCGGTCGGCATGAGCACGACGGCGTCGCCGCCGTCGACGACCTGATCGATGATCGCCGCCTGGTCGCCGCGGAACGCGTCGTATCCGTAGACGGTGCGCAGCGCTTCGAGCGGAGTGGCGAACCGGCTCGGCGCCGGCGTCGCCGGCTCCGAGGACGGGCGCCGCGCGGCGGGCGGCGCGAAGCTGCCCTGCGGGACGGCCCCCGGAGATCCGGCCCATTCCCCCTCCTCGGGCGGAGGTGCGGCGTCCCAGGGCTCGTCGGCGTACGGGAGGTCGGCGTACGGGTCGTCGAGCGGCGCGTCGGACCACGGCAGATCCGCATAGGGGTCTCGCGGATCGTTCTGGGGCATGCCTCCAGGGTAACCAGGTGCGCCGACACCTCGGGCGGCTGTCCACAGGCGCGACCCGGGGTGCGCCGCCGGGCGTAGGTTGGACGCGAACCGCCGCACTGCACGAAGGAGCGTCATGCCCGAGACCGCCGTGACCCTGAACGAGGCCGAGTCCCGCTACGAGATCACCAGCGACGGCGCCCTCGCCGGGTTCGCCGAGTTCCAGCGCCGGCCGGGGATGATCCTGTTCGTGCACACCGAGGTGGATCCGGAATTCCAGGGTCAGGGGCTCGCCTCGAAGCTCGCGGCCGGAGCGCTCGCGGACGCGGTCGCGTCGGGCGACACGATCGTGCCCTACTGCCCGTACATCAACAAGTACCTGCGCACGCACGAGGTCCCGGGGGCGAAGGTGCGCTTCCCCTCCGCGCCCGCCGCGGCGGAGAGCGCGGAATGACCCTGCACGGGCCGCGCGCGGTCGTGCTGGAGGCGCGCGAGGTGCCCCTCGGCGGCGTGCGCGCGATGAACGTGATGCGCTCCCTGCCGAGCAAGGACGTGCCGACGATCGGCGCCTGGTGCTTCCTCGACCGGTTCGGCCCGGCGGACGTGCGCATGCGCGTGGAGCCGCATCCGCACATCGGCCTGCAGACCGTGACCTGGCCGCTCGTGGGGGAGATCCGTCACCGCGACACCCTCGACAGCGACGTCGTGCTGCGTCGCGGACAGCTGAACCTCATGACGGCCGGGAACGGCATCGCGCACTCGGAGTACTCCGTGGGCGAGGAGGCGGGCCCGCTCGACGCCCTGCAGCTCTGGGTGGTGCTGCCCGACGGCGCGGCCACCGGATCCCCTGGTTTCGAGCAGCACCTGTCGCTGCCCGGGCTCGCACTGTCGGCAGAGCGGGGATCCGACGCCGACGTCACCGTCGTCATGGGGACGTACGCCGGGGTCGCCTCGCCGGCGACCGCCTACACGCCGATCGTCGGTGCGGAGATCCGCCTCGAGCCCGGATCGCGCGTCGCCCTGCCGCTCGACCCCGCCTGGGAGCACGGTCTCGTGCTCGTCGACGGCGACGCCCGGGTGTCCGCCGCCGACCTCAACGAGACGGCCCTCTCCGCCGATGACGTGCTGTTCCTGGGCGATTCCCGCCAGAGCGCGATCGTGGGCAGCGACGGCGGCGCACTCCTCTTCCTCCTCGGCGGCGAGCCGTTCGAGCAGGATCTCGTGATGTGGTGGAACTTCGCCGCGCGCAGCCACGACGAGATCGCCCTGGCACGCGAGGACTGGGAGGCCGGATCCGACCGGTTCGGCCATGTCGTCGGCCACGGCGACGAGCGGGTGCCGGCACCGCCCATCCCCCCGGTGCAACTCATGCCGAGGCGCCGCCGCATCTGACCGCTCCCGGCGGGGACAGGCTCGCGCCGCACGAGACCGCCGCGTCGGGGGCCGCCGGTACGCTGGACGGGTGCCCGCCGTCCGCTCCCCGCTGCCTACGCGGATCCTGCTCGTCTGCGCCGCCATCGGGGTCGCCACGGGACTGCTCGGCGCCGCCGCGGGCTGGGTGACGATCCCCGTGATCGCGGGCGCGCCCTTCGCCTACGGCCTGGTGCTGGGCTCGCACGTGCTGCCGGGGATCATCGCGCAGGAGGTGCTGCGCCGCCCCCTGGTCGCACTGCTCACGCACGTGCTCGCCGCCCTCGTCGCGAGCGCCTTCAACCCCATCTGGTTCCCGCGGTTCCTCGGCACCGCCCTGCTGTTCGGCCTGATCCAGGAGGGCGTCGCGGCCCTGACCCGGTACCGGTCGTGGGGAGCGTGGCGGTTCTTCGTCTCTGCGGCGATCATCGGCGTGATCATCGCGGTCGTGGTGTTCTTCGCGGTCGACCTCGAGAAGCTGCCCCTCTGGGCGCGGATCGTGTACCTGCCGCTCGCGGTGCTCGGCCCGATCGCCTGGACGGCCATCGGCCTGCGGATCGGGATCTCGCTGCGCCGCGCCGGCGTCGCCCCGCACTGACCGCGGAGCCGAGGACGGCCCCCGGGACCTCCGGGTTAGGCTTGCCTAAGCTGTCGCCTTCGAAACGGAACCCCATGCCCGCCGTCCCGCTCCTGCGCGTGCGCGATCTCACGATCACGCATCGCGGCGCGGGCGCCCCCGCCGTGCGCGACCTCTCGTTCGACGTGCACGCCGGCGAGGTCGTGCTGCTGCTCGGCCCCTCCGGCTCCGGCAAGTCCACGCTCGCCCTCGCGCTGGCCGGGCTGATCCCGCACTCCCTCGAGGCCGAGGTCACCGGCACGGTCGCGATCGGCGGCCACGACACGGCGACCACCCCGGCCGCCGTGCTGAGCCGGCAGGTCAGCACCGTGTTCCAGGATCCGGATGCACAGATCGTCACCGGATCCGTGCTCGACGAGGCCGCGTTCGCCCTGGAGAACCTGTGCCTGCCGGTCGGCGAGGTGCTGGCCCGTGCAGAGCAGGCGCTGCGCGCGATGGGCCTGTGGGCGCGGCGCGAGGAGAACCCGGATCGCCTGTCCGGAGGCGGGAAGCAGCGCCTGGCGATCGCGGCCGCGCTCGCCACCGCCGCCCCCGTGCTCATCCTCGACGAGCCCACCGCCAACCTCGACCCCCAGGGCACCGCCGAGGTGCACGCCGCACTCGCCGGCATCGCCGCCCCCGAACGCGCGATCGTCCTCGTGGAGCACGACCTCGACGGCGCCGTCCCGCTCGCGACCCGCGCGATCGTGCTGGACGACACCGGACGGCTGGCCTTCGACGGCCCAGCCGCGGAGCTCCTGCACGAGCATGCCGACGCCCTTGTGGCCCTGGGCGTGCGGCTGCCGACCGCGACACTCGCCGCTCGACGGCTGAACGAGCGGATCCCCGAGCTCGCTGCGGATCCGCTCCCCCTCCCGCTCACGCCCGCGGAGCTCGCCGCGTCGCTGTCCCGTTTCGAGGAGCGATGTTCGACGGACTTCCGCCCCGATCCCGACCGACTTCGCCCCCCGGACGCGGAGACCCGCCCTCCGGCTGCGATCATCACGGCGCGAGGGCTCGACCTGGCGCGCGGGGGCGTCCCGGTGCTGCGCGGCATCGACCTCGACATCGCGCCCGCGTCGATCACCGCAGTGATCGGCCCGAACGGCGCGGGCAAGACGACCCTGGTGCAGGCGCTGGCAGGCGTCATCCCACCGCCCCGAGGGCGCGTGCTCGTCGACGACGTCGATCCGGCGACCGCGTCGCCCCGGGTGATGGCGAGCCACCTGGGGTTCGTGTTCCAGAACCCGGAGCACCAGTTCGTCGCGCACACCGTGTTCGACGAGCTCGCGCACGGCCTCCGGCTGCGCCGCACCCCGCCGGAGGAGATCGCGGTGCGGGTGGCGGCGATGCTCGACCGGTTCGGCCTCGCGCACAAGGCCGACACGCATCCGTATCTGCTGTCCGGCGGGGAGAAGCGCCGGCTCTCGGTGGGCACCGCCCTGATCGCCCGGCCCCGGATCCTCGTGCTGGACGAGCCGACCTTCGGACAGGATCTGCGGCGCACCGACGAGCTGCTGGCCCTGTTCCGCGAGCTGCGCGCCGACGGCACCACGATCCTGCTCGTGACCCACGACCTCGACCTCGTCGTGCGGCACACGACGCACGCGGTGCTCGTCGACGACGGCGCCGTCGTCGCCTCCGGCCCCACGCAGGCGCTCGTCCGCGACGGACGGATCCCGCTCCCGGCGGCCTACGCGGCCGTGCCGCCGCCCCTGCGCGGCCTGCTCGCCGACGAGCCGCCCTCCCCGGCATCTCCCCCGGCCGACCCTTCGGCGTCTCCCTTGATGCCCCCTTCGGCGCCTCCCCGGAACACGACGCAGGAGAATCCGGCTCCTTCGCGGCCACAGCACGCGGACACGGGGGTTTCTCCTGCGTTGCGTCCTGAGGGCGCGGGCTCTGGGACGGGAGCGGCGGATCCGGCGGGGGCCTGGCTGCACGGACTGAACCCGCTCGCGAAGCTCGGGGCCGTGGTGCCCGCCCTGGTCGTGCTGCTGTTCGTGCGCGACATCGCGACGCCCGCCGCGTTCCTGGCGCTCGCGTACGGCGTGGTCCTCACCGGGGCGCGGCTGAGCCGCCGGGCGTGGGCCGTGCTCCTGCTGGGGGTGCCGGCCGGGGTGCTCGTGCTCACGGCCGCGATGGCGTTGTGGACGGATCCGAGTCAGGTCTCCGCGTCACCGGCCGCGCTGCGGATCGGGGACTGGACGCTGTACACGGGCGCACTCGAGGCAGGGCTCGCCACGGGTCTTCGGCTCGCCGCGATCCTCGGCCTCAGCCTGATCCCGGGGCTGACCACCGTCGGCGCGGACGTGGCGCGCTCCGCGGTGCAGCAGCTGCGTGTGCCGTACCGGATCGGCTACACCGCCCTCGCGGCGTACCGGTTCGTGCCGCGCTTCGGCTACGAGCTCGGCGTGATCCGTGCGGCGCACCGGGTGCGCGGCACGCACGGAGGGCGGGGCCCGTTCGCCCGCCTCGCGCGCGGCTGGGGCTACATCGTGCCGCTGCTGGCGAGCGCGATCCGGCATGCGGAGCGCGTGGCGCTGGCGATGGACGGACGCGCCTTCGGCGCCTACCCCAGCCGCACCGAGCGGCACGAAGTCCCTTTCCGCACCCGCGACGTCGTCTTCATCGTCCTGATGCTCGCCGCCTCCGCCGCGATACTCATCGTCACCTGGCGGTCATAGCCGACTTCGAAGCGCGCAATTGGCTGCATCCCTCGGGGAGATCGGGTCAGATGCGCGCTTCGAAACGGGACAAGCCGCGGCCTGGGGCCGAACCGCCTCGAACCGCCTCCGGGCGCACGGGGCGCCGAAGGCGGTTCGATCCGGTTCGGAGGAGCCGGTTGCCGAGCCTGTTCGCATGAGCGGAGCGGCTCGATCAGCTGATCTTCTTCCGGTAGATGGCGATCGCGGCGATGTACGCGACGACCAGGATCCCGACCATCCAGGCGAGCGCGATCCAGATGCTCGATCCCACCGGCGTGCCGGCGAACAGGGCGCGGATCGTGTTCACGATCGAGGTGACCGGCTGGTTCTCGGCGAACCAGGCCACGGGTCCGGGCATCGAGGACGTCGGGACGAACGCCGAGCTGATGAACGGCAGGAAGATCAGCGGGTAGCTGAAGGCGCTCGCACCGTCCACGGTCTTGGCGCTGAGCCCGGCGATCACCGCGAGCCAGGTGAGGGACAGGGTGAACAGGATGAGGATCCCCGCCACCGCCAGCCACGCTCCGACCGAGGCTCCCGTGCGGAACCCCATGGCGAACGCGACCCCGACCACGATCGCGACCGAGACGATGTTCGCGACCACCGAGGTGAGCACGTGCGCCCACAGCACGCTCGAACGTGCGATGGGCATCGACTGGAACCGCTCGAAGATCCCGCCCTGCAGGTCGAGGAACAGCCGGTACGAGGTGTAGGCGATGCCCGAGGCGATCGTGATCAGCAGGATGCCCGGGAGCATGTAGTTGATGTACGACTCGTCGGATCCGGTGTGGATCGCGCCGCCGAGCACGTAGACGAACAGCAGCATGAGGGCGATCGGGGTCACCGCGGTGGTGATGATCGTGTCGGGGCTGCGCAGGATGTGCTTGAGCGATCGGCCCGTCAGGGTGCCGGTGTCGCTGAGGACGTGACTGGTCATTTCGATGCCTCCTTCTGGTTCACGGGGCGTGCCTCCGTGGTGTCGCCGGCCGCGGACGGACCGACCAGGGCGAGGAAGACCTCCTCGAGGGTGGGCTGCTTCTCGACGTACTCGACGGTCGTCTGGGGCAGCAGCTTCTTGAGCTCTTCGAGGGTGCCGTTCTGGATGATGGTGCCCTCGTGCAGGATCGCGATCCGGTCGGCCAGCTGCTCCGCCTCATCGAGATACTGCGTGGTCAGCAGCACGGTCGTGCCGCCGTCGGCGAGCTCCTTCACGGTGTCCCAGACCTCGATCCGCGCCTGCGGGTCGAGACCGGTCGTCGGCTCGTCGAGGAAGATGATCGGCGGGTTGCCGATCAGGCTCATCGCGATGTCGAGGCGCCGGCGCATGCCGCCGGAATAGGTGCCCGCGCGGCGCCCGCCCGCGTCGGTGAGCGAGAACCGGGCGAGCAGGGCGTCGGCGACGGATCCGGGATCCTTCAGGTGACGGAGCTTCGCGACGAGCACGAGGTTCTCGCGTCCGCTGAGGACCTCGTCGACGGCGGCGAACTGCCCCGTGAGGCTGATCGACTCGCGCACGTCGTTCGGCGCGGCGGCGACGTCGTGGCCCTGCACGGTGGCGGTGCCGCCGTCGGCCTTGAGCAGCGTGGAGAGGATGCGCACCAGGGTGGTCTTGCCTGCGCCGTTCGAGCCGAGCAGGGCGAAGATGCTGCCCCGCTCGACCTCGAAGTCGACGCCGCGGAGCACCTGCAGGTCCTTGAACGCCTTGGTGACGCCCTGCACGCGGATCGCGGGGGCGAGGGTGGTGGTCATGATCACTTCTCCTTCCGGGCGGCGTCGTCGACCGCCTTGTTGAGGCGGGTGCGCTCCTTGTCGAGCCACACCTTGCCGTTGTAGGCGCGGGCGAACGTCTCGGCGAACTCTGCCGGGTCGTCGCCCACGATGTCGCGCACCGGCGTGCCGTCGGCCGCTGCGCGCTCCCAGAGATCGGCGAGGTCGGTGAGCATCGTGACCATGACATCGCCGTCGACGATGCCGCCGGCGACCATCAGGTAGCGGTCCGTGGCCTTGGCGACCGTGCCGTAGGGCTCGGGAAGGGCCTCGATGCGGGCCTTGTACTGCCGGTACTGCTTCTTCTGCTCGAGGGACCCGGTGAGGGCTTCGATCCACTTGGCGGCCATGTCAGGCTCCTTCATTCGTGTCGGTCGTGCTGCTGTCGGTGTGGCGGAGCTGTTCGATGTGCTCTGCGAGGAAGCTCCAGGTCCTCCAGAACTCGGCGAGCTGATCCCGCCCCTGGCTGTTGAGGGAGTACACCTTGCGCGGCGGCCCCTTCTCGGAGGGGACCTTCTCCACGTCCACGAGGCCCCTCTGCTCGATGCGCACCAGCAGCGCGTAGACCGTGCCCTCCGCGATGTCGGAGAACCCTCCGTCCCGCAGCCGCGTGGTGATCTCGTATCCGTAGGCCGATCGCTCGGCCAGGATCGCCAGGACGATCCCTTCGAGAGTGCCCTTGAGCATCTCGGTCATCTGACTCGCCATCGCGATCGCCTCCTTCTTTTACTCAGTGTTGTTGACTACCGGTAGACAGTAACACTGAGTACCGGTACATAGCAACACTGAATAGCGATCTTTTTTCCCGCTCCCGCGGGCACCCTCAGGACGACGACGAACACCCCGGATCCGAGGATCCGGGGTGGCACCGTCGCACGATCAGGTCGACACGAAGGCGGCGAGCGCACGATGCGCGCGATGCGCGCGATCGTCAGGCTCCGTCGACGGCGCGGAGCAGCCGCGCACCGTCCTCGTGGAGCAGAAGCTGCGCGCGCAGGGGGAGACCGAGAGACGACGCCTGCCGCCGCATCGCCCTGGCCCAGAGCCGGACCTCGTCGCCTTCGCCGCCCACCGTCTCATCGCCGACGCGCTCCCACACGAGCACGACGGCCGCGTTGCCGGTGAGCTCGCGGAGCATCTCGATCCGATGCGCGAGCACCTGCGCCTGCGTGACGTCGTCGACATCCTCGATCGAGACCGGGTCGAGCGGGTCGGACGGGTAGTCGGCCATCGGCATGAGCGGATCCCCGAGCCGCCCGCGGCCGTCGAGGAAGAGCAACCACAGCCGTCGCTGGCCCGCGCGGTGGAGCAGCAGCTCCACCGCGTCGCGGAGGTCGTCGTCTTCCGTGAGCGCGTGATCGCGCAGAGTCTCTGGATTCATGCGGGCCAGCCTGACGCCCGGGCAGGGCCCGCGGTCCGCAGAGAACGCAACCGGTGCACACCTGTGCAGGATCCGCGATTGTGGAGACCGCTCGATCGATCGACGACGAACGCCCCCGGATCCGTGGGTCCAGGGGCGTTCGAGAAGGTGCGTCGGGCGCTCAGCGCTTGCCGGCGATCTGCCGACCGACCAGGTCGCGCATGATCTCGTTCGTGCCGCCGTAGATGCGGTGCACGCGGGCGTCGGTGAAGGCCTTCGCGATCGGGTACTCCATGATGTAGCCGTAGCCGCCGTGCAGCTGCACACCCGTGTCGAGCACCTCCCACTCGCGCTCGGTCGTCCAGAACTTGACCTTCGCGGCATCCTCGGCCGACAGCTTGCTGTCCTTGTAGGCGAGCAGCGCGCGGTCGACGTACGCCCACATCACCTCGGTCGTGGTGACCATGTCGGCGAGGCGGAAGCGCGTGTTCTGGAAGTCGGCGATGCGCTCGCCGAACGCCTCGCGATCCTTGGTGTAGGCGATGGTCCACTTCGTCGCCGCCTCGGCCGCGGCCGCCGCGGCCACGCCGATCGAGAGGCGCTCGAGAGGAAGGTTCATCATCAGCTGGATGAAGCCCTGCCCCTCCTTGCCGCTGATCAGGTTCTCGTCGGGGATGAACACGTCGGTGAAGCTCAGCTCCGCCGTGTCCCAGCCGTGGAAGCCCATCTTGCTGAGCTTCTTGCCCTGGTCGAAGCCCTCCATGCCCTTCTCGACGATCAGCAGGCTGAAGGCGTCGGGGCGGTTGCCCTCGCCGGTCTTGACAAACGTGACGACGATGTCGGCCGTGGTCCCGGAGGAGATGAAGGTCTTGGCTCCGTTGAGGATGTATCCGCCGTCGACCTTCTTCGCATTGGTCTTGATGCCGCGCAGATCGGAGCCCGCGCCGGGATCGGTCATCGCGAGCGCACCGAGCACCTCGCCCGTCGCCATGCGGGGCAGCCACTTCGCCTTCTGCTCCGGCGTGCCCATGTGCACGAGATACGGCACGGCCAGGTCGTCCTGGATCCCGAACGCGCCGGCCAGCGACCCGGCTCCGGCCGCGATGACCTCCTCCATCACGATCGTGCGGAAGCGGTAGTCCTGAAGCATCCCGGCGCCGCCGAACTCCTCCGGCACGGAGAGCCCGATCAGGCCCGCCTCGCCGGCCGCGAGCATGGTCGCGCGGTCGATCTCGCCGGCCGCCTCCCAGCGCTCGATGGCCTCATTCGTGACGTGGCGACCGATGAACTCCTTGACGAGACCCCGGAAAGCCTCGTGATCCTCGTCGTAGATGTCGCGTTCCATCGCGCTCCTCCAGATCGTGTGTGCGTCTTCGCACTCGCGATCCTATGCGGACTTCCGGGGATCTCCGCCTCGATTGTGGGAATGCATCCCACCACGGGTGAGACTGCGTGTCACGCTTTGTGCGAACGGTCCATACCCTCTCGCGGCGGCCGTCGCGCTCCGTCATCCCGCGTAGGCGGGAGCCGCGGGGAGCCCGAAGAACTGCTCAAGGGTGGCGTATCCCCCGTCGTGATAGGCGGTCGCGAGGGGAACGCCGACGTAGCGCAGGTGCCAGGGCTCGGCGTCGTACCCGGTGATCGGCGTCTGCCCCGCGACGTAGCGCACGATGAAGCCGTACTGCCAGCCGTTCTGCGCCACCCATGCGCCGGCGTCGGTGCCGCCGAACGAGTCGATGCTGCCGCAGCCGCCCGCGCAGGAGACGACATCGGCGGCCAGACCGGTCTGGTGCTCGCTGTGCCCGGGACGGGCGGACAGCGCGTCTCCCTGCGCCTGCCCGTACTGCGCGATCTGCCCCGAGTAGGTCTGCACCTGGGTGTCGTAGGAGCGGTATCCGCTGGCGAGCGCGATCGAGCCCACGCCCGCGGCATCCGCCCCCGCGGAGAGCCGGTCGAGGGCCTGGGCCACGTCCGAGCGGACGGATCCGGCTCCGTCCACCGAGAGCGCGGGATCGCCGAACGACGACGGCGCGAAGGTGATCGGGTTCAGCGGACGGATCTTGTTCACCACGACCCAGTCGCGGTTCGGGTCTGCCAGGTCGATGCACGGCGCGTTCCCGGTCGCGACCGCCGCGCGGAACGCGGCGCCTCCACCGAACGCACCGATCACGGCGTCGTCCCCGCCGGACGCCAGCGCCTGCTGCACGGCCGGGAGCGCGCACGGATCCGCCGCCGTGACCGCACGCAGCCGCACCGCCGGAAGGCTGGTGGCGGCCGCAGGCATCTCGATGCGCGCCGCGGCGGCCGGATCCGGATCCTTCACGCCCGCGCCGCGCGGCCCGTTCTGCGCCGAGCCGTCGGCGAGCGACCAGAGCGCGCCGATCAGCGCGACCGCCAGACCGATCGTGACGGACGCCACGAGCACCAGACGCGGATGCATGCCGCGACCGCGCGTCGGTTGCCTCGGGTAAGCCACGGCTCCATTCTCACCGCCCGACCTGAAGATCGCCCACTTTCGAATCTTCGACCGATCGATGCTTGACTCAGTATCGTCGTTATGTTCGAATGTCTGCATGAGATGGCAAGGGCAGAGGATCGACGACACCGACGCTCAGGCACTGCCGGGCATGGAGAACCGCACAGGCTTCCTGCGCACCGTGACCACGCCCGACTTCGCCGGGATGACGTTCCACGAGGTGCTCGCGAAGTCCGCACTGAACCACGTGCCCGGTCCGTCGAAGATGCCGTTCTCCTGGACGGTCAACCCCTACCGGGGCTGCAGTCATGCATGTTCGTACTGCTTTGCCCGGGGAACCCACACGTATCTGGACCTGGACGCGGGGCGCGACTTCGATTCGCAGATCGTCGTCAAGGTCAACGTCGTCGAGACGCTCGAGAAAGAGCTGCGGCACGGATCCTGGCGGCACGAGACCGTCGCTCTCGGGACGAACACCGATCCGTATCAGCGCGCCGAGGGACGGTACCGCCTGATGCCGGGGATCATCCGCGCGCTCGCGGAGTCCGGCACCCCCTTCTCCGTGCTGACCAAGGGCACTCTGATCCGCCGCGACATCCCTCTGCTCGTCGACGCGGCCGCGCAGGTCCCCGTCGACGTGCAGCTGTCGATCGCGATGTTCGATGAGACGCTGCGCGAGGCGATCGAGCACGGAGCCCCGTCCACGCAGGCACGGCTCGACACCGTGCGAGCGCTGAGCGACGCCGGATTCCGGGTGGGGGTGTTCCTGATGCCGATCCTGCCGCACCTGACAGACTCGGTGAACGCGATCGACGGCGCGCTGCGCCGGATCAGGGAGGCCGGTGCCGACCATGTGATCTACGGCGCGCTGCACCTGCGCGCCGGGGTGAAGCCGTGGTTCCTGCAATGGCTCTCCGAGCATCGGCCCGACCTGCTGTCGTCGTATCGGGCCCTGTATCCGGGCGCGGCGGCCGAGGCTCCTAAGGACTACCGGCAATGGCTCGGGCGACGGGTCAAGCCCCTGATCCGGATGCACGGCCTGGAGGCGCTGCACTCCGACGACCGCCCGGCCCGTGCACGCAGGACGGCTCCGGAGCGCGTGGTGCGCACTCCGGAGCCGTCGGCGATGCTGTTCTGATCGCGCCCGCGGTCGATGCCGCTGCGGGGCTCAGTACCAGTTCGTGGCCTGCGAGTGACCCCAGGCCGAGCAGGGGGTCCCGTAGACGCTGGAGATGTAGCCGAGACCCCAGCGCACCTGGGTGACGGCGTTCGTCTCCCAGTCATCGCCGGCGCTCGCCATCTTGCCGCCCGGCAGCGCCTGCGGGATCCCGGTCGCGCCGGACGGGTTGTACGCCTGGTAGTCCCAGCCCGACTCCTTGTTCCACAGCGAGTTCAGGCACTGGAACTGGTCGTCGCCCCAGCCGTACTCGCTCGCCATGATCTGCTGCGCGGCGGCGCGGGCGCCGTCGGGGGTGTTCGCGGCAGCCTGCGCCTCGGCAGCGGCCTGCGCGGCAGCGGCGGCCTGGGCGGCGGCCGCATCGGCCGCCTGCTTCTGGGCGACCGCGTTGTTCAGGTTGGTGCGCACCTCGGCTACCTGCGACTCGATCTTCTCCGAGTAGTCGGTGACGACGACGGCGAGCGTGGTGTTCACCGCGCCCTTGTCCGACGCCGCATCCGACAGCACCTCGTGCGCCGACTGCAGGCCGGTCACGTCGACGAGCTTGCGCGCCTGTCCGAGGTCGAGCCCGGAGGACTTGACGTCGGCATTGACCGCGGTGGCATCGGCGATCGCCGTCTTGGCCGTGTCGAGGGCGGCGCGCACCTGCACGCGCTGGTTGTACGAGGTCACATCGTCGACCGGGGCGGCGGCCGGAGCGGCCGAGGCGACGGCCGGCGCGATGAGCACGGCCCCGCCGACGGCGAGGGCGCCGAGCACGGCGGTGGCGCCGACGATGGTGAGGGTCTTGCGGCGGGCAGAGCGGAAGAACGGGTTTCTCGACATGACGAAGTAACGATCCTTGAAGTCCTCGGCGTCACTCGGGTGGTGACGTGAACGCCCTCGGGTCGGGCGCACAAGGTAACGATCCTGCATCACTCAGTCTGGGAGGTTCCCGAGTTTCGCCCGGATGCACCAGAATTTTTTACCCGATTCCCAGGATCACGTCTCGCCCCGCCAGGGACGCGCGCACACCGATCACCGTGTCCGCGACGACGTCCGCACCCCCGGCTACCGTGGCGGCATGGTGACACTGCGCCCGTGGCGCGACGAGGACCGTCCGCTGCTCGACGCCTTCAACACGCCCGCGATGACCGCCCATCTCGTCGCAGCGGAGAGCACGGACGAGCTCGATCGTCGACACCAGCGCTATCTGAAGGACGATCTGCCGGGGCGGATGCTCGTGATCGTCGACGGATCCGACGCCGTCGGCTCGATCGGCTACTGGGAGGTCCACGAGGAGACCGGCGACATCGTCTGGGAGACGGGTTGGAGCGTCCTGCCCGCGCATCAGGGCCACGGCTTCGCGGCCCTGGCCGTGCGGGAGCTGCTCGCGGTCGTGCGCGCCGACGGACGGCACGACGAGATCCACGCCTATCCCTCGGTCGACAATGCGCCCTCGAACGCGCTCTGCGCGCGCGCCGGGTTCACGCTGCGCGAGACCCGGCGGTTCCCGTTCCGCGGCGGGGAGCTCGTGGTCAACGACTGGGCGCTGACACTCTGAGACCCCGCCGCGGGGCCGGACTCAGGAGGTGAGGTCTGCCGCGGTCGGCACGCGTCCCGCGATCTCCTCGAGGAGGTCGTCGCCGACGCGCGCCTCCTCGAAGGGCGCGTCGATCTCCGCGCGGTCCAGCAGCTCGGTCATGCGGCGGCGGCGCTGACGGGTGATCAGGGTCACGACACGACCGGCGTTCCCCGCGCGACCGGTGCGACCGGCCCGGTGCAGGTAGGTCTTGTACTCGTCCGGGGCGTCGGCCTGCACGACCAGGTCGATGTCGTCGACGTGGATGCCGCGCGCGGCGACGTCGGTCGCGACGAGCACGTTGACCCGGCCCGAGGTGAGCTTCTGCAGGTTGCGCGTGCGCTTGGCCTGGTTCAGGTCGCCGTGCAGCGAGACCGCGGGGATCCCGGCGTCCTCGAACTGCTCGGCGAGCTGCTCCGCGAAGGCGCGCGTGCGCGAGAACACGAGCGTGCGCCCGTCGCGATCCACCAGCGACGCCAGGATCTCGGCCTTGTCACGGTGCTCGATCACGAGCACGCGGTGCTCGATCGTGCCGGAGTCCTGGGTCTCGCCCGCGACCTCGAACACAGCCGGTTCCACCAGGAACTCGTCGACGAGCGCGGCGACCTCGCGATCCAGCGTCGCCGAGAACAGCAGCTTCTGGCTGGACGCGCCACCGGGCAGCGCCGTGCCGGTGTGGCGCAGGATCCGCTGCACCGGCTCCACGAAGCCGAGCTCGCACATGTGGTCGGCCTCGTCGAGCACGGCGATCCGCACGTCGGAGAGGTCGAGCTTGCCCTGGTTGATCAGATCCTCGATGCGCCCCGGGGTGCCGATCACGATGTCGACGCCCTTCTTGAGCGCACCGACCTGGCGCGCCTGCGGGACGCCGCCGTAGATCTGGGTGGTGAACAGGCCGACGCTGCGCGCGATCGGCTGGATCGTGCGGTCGATCTGCAGCGCGAGCTCGCGGGTCGGGGCGAGCACGATCGCACGCGGAGAGCGACCGAACTCGCGCTTCTTGCCCTTCTGCGACTGCAGGATGCTCTCCACGAGCGGGGCGCCGAAGGCGATGGTCTTGCCGGATCCGGTGCGCCCGCGGGCGAGCACGTCGCGGCCCTCGAGGACGGCGGGCACCGACGCGGCCTGGATCGGGAACGGCGTCTCCGCCCCCATGTTGCTCAGGATCTCGACGATGTTGGATCCGAGTCCGAGGTCGCCGAAGGTCACGCCCGCGACCTCGGCGGCCTGCACGCTCTGCGCGGCGAGGCGCTCGTGCACCACGTCTTCGATCGCATCGTGCTTCGGGGCGCGGTCGGTGCCGCGGTTCCAGTCGTCGCGAGCCGGGCGCGGGGCGCGACGGTCGTCACGGCGGGCGCGGTCGTCCCGGTCGAACCGCGGACGGTCCGAACGGTCGTCACGGCGCGGACGGTCGTCTCGGCGGGCACGGTCGTCCCGGTCGAAACGGGGCCGCTCGGTGCGCTCGAAGCGCGGACGGTCCGAACGGTCGTCACGACGCGCACGGTCGTCCCGGTCGAAACGGGGACGGTCCGAACGGTCGTCACGACGCGCACGGTCGTCCCGGTCGAAACGGGGACGGTCCGAACGATCGTCGCGACGCGGACGGTCGTCCCGACGCGCACGGTCGTCCCGGTCGAAGCGGGGCCGCTCGGTGCTCTCGAAGCGCGGACGGTCATCCCGACGCGGACGGTCGTCCCGGTCGAAACGCGGACGGTCATCCCGGCGGGCACGGTCGTCCCGGTCGAAACGCGGACGGTCGTCGCGGCGGTGCGGGGCGTCGACACGTCCCGACTCCGCGCGGTTGCGGATCGCGCGCGACTCGTCGCGACCTGCGCGCTCCTGCGCCGACCAGCGCTGCTTGGGCGCCCGCTCGCCGGCGGCCGGCTCCGCGCGGTAGCCGCGATGGCCGGGGGAACGGCTGCCGGGGCGGGAGTCGACCCGGCGGTCGTCGCGCGCTGGGCGGGCGTCGCGGTCGTAGCCGCGGGCGTCGCGCTCGGCGCCGCGGCCGGTCTCGGCGTCGCGGACCGGGCGGCCCTGGCGGTGGCGATCGTGGAAGGAGGTCTTCTTCGCGTAGCGCGGCTCGAAGTTGGCCGAGGGGCGTCCGCCCTTGGGCTTGTGGTTCTTGGGCACGGGGTTGGTCCTTGTCTGGTTCTCGCACGAGAACAGCGCCCCATCGCCCTCGTGGGGCGCGGGGAAACCCGGGCAGTCGTCGGCCGGGGGCCATTCAGGTGATGGATGTCGCGCCCGGCGACGTCCGCCGAGCTCACCATCGGCCCTGGGCCGCCCCTCACGAGAGGCTCACACACATTCGCACACAGCCGCGCACCATCGGGGATCCCGAGGCCGCGGTCGCCCGAAGCCGACACGCGATTCTATCGGATCCGGCTGGGAATCCCCCTGTCCGCGTCACGCGCATGCACGTCCCCCTCGGTCGCGTGCGCCGATATGCAGGACGCCCCGCGGCCCCATCCCGCCCCCTCGCCGCTCTACGATGGCGACATGACCACTCCGACCGGCGTCCAGATCCACCTCGACGCGGGCGGAGTGCGCGCGCAGATCTCCCAGGTCGGCGCGTCGCTGCGCCACCTCGTCGTCGACGGGACCACGGTCGTGCCGCCCTATCCCGACGACCGGCCCGCCCCATCCTGCGCCGGCGTCGTACTCGTGCCGTGGCCGAACCGGATCCGCGACGGCGTCTGGATCGACGGCGACGAGACGCGGGCGCTCGCGATCACCGAGCCGAAGCTGCGCAACGCGATCCACGGGCTCCTCCGCTACACGGCTTACGAGATCGCCGAGCGCAGCGACACCACGGTGCTGCTGCGCGCCGACGTCGTACCGCAGATCGGCTACCCCTACCTCCTGGAGACGAGCGTGCGCTACACGCTCACCCCGGACGGCGTCTCGGTCGAGCACACGATCACCAACCGCTCCGAGGCCCCCGCCCCGGTGGCCCTCGGCACGCACCCGTTCCTCACGATCTCGGGTGCGGATCCGCGGGCGCTGCTGCTGCAGCTCCCTGCCGAGACGTTCTTCGAGACCGACGACCGCCTGCTTCCGATCGGGGAGTCGCCGGTGTCCGGCGGCACCGATCTGCGCACTCCGCGCCGCCTCGGCGACCTGCAGCTCGACACCGGCTTCGCGACGCTGCGCCGCGACCACGACGGCCTCGTGCGCAGCACCCTCACCGCGCCGGACGGCCGCACGGTGACGCTCTGGCAGGGCGAGGGCCTCGACTTCCTCCAGGCCTACACCAGCACGGGCTTCCCCGGTCAGGAGCTCGTGGTCGCGCTCGAGCCGATGTCGGCTCCGGCGGAGGCGTTCAACTCGGGCCGCGGACTGCGCCGGCTCGCACCGGCCGACACGTGGTCAGTCGAGTGGGGCGTGACCTTCGCCGGCTGAGCGGACCGATGGGATACTCTCGTCGGGAAATCACCTTTCCGGCATGCGGATAACCCGCGCCGGAAACCCACGGCGAGAGGATCCGCATGGCCGCTGAGGGCTCGACCGGCGTGAAGTCGGTCTCGCGCGTCTTCGATCTGCTCGAGCTCATCGCCGACGCGGGCGGCGACGCCACGATCAGCCAGCTCGCGGCCTCGGCCGGGCTGCCCCTGCCCACGATCCACCGTCTGCTGCGCACGCTCGTCTCCCAGGGGTACGCGCGCCAGCTGGCCAACCGCCGGTACGCCCTCGGTCCCAAGCTCGTGCGCCTCGGCGAGGTCGCCAATCGCCAGTTCGGACAGCTGGCGATGCCGCAGCTCAAGTCGCTCGTGCAACGCCTCGGCGAGACCGCGAACCTCGCGACGATCGACGGCGACAACGTCGTGTACGTCTCGCAGGCGCCGTCTCCGCATGCGATGCGGATGTTCACCGAGGTCGGCGGCCGTGCGGCGCTGCACTCCACGAGCGTCGGCAAGGCGATCCTCGCCCAGCTGAGCGACGACCAGGTGCGCGAGATCATCGGCCGCGCCGGCATGCCGCACTCGACGGAGCGCTCCCTGAGCACCATCGACGAGCTCCTCGCGGATCTGGCCGTGAGCCGCGAGCGCGGCTATGCGGTGGACGACGGCGAGCACGAGGTGGGCGTCCGCTGCTTCGCGATGGCCGTGCCGAACATGCCGGTGCTCACCGCCGTCTCCGTCTCCGGTCCCATGTCCCGCGTGGGCGAGGACTTCGCGGAGCAGGCGATCCCCGTGCTGCGCGAGGTCGTGGCGGACATCTCCGCCGCGACGAACGCGTACTGACGCGCCTCCGCGCGGGGGTCGGCACCCGCGATCGGACCGCGTCTTGACGGATCCGGCCCGTCGTCGTAGGCTGACGATGTTTTCGGAACACGGATTCCGTATATCGGAAACAGCGCGAATCTACTGGCGGTAAGGCCAAGGCGACGACGCCTGACCACACAGCGTTGCGCTCCTCTCAACAGGAGAAAGACCCCACGCGGAGGCCCTCGGGCCTAGGCTCCGTCTCACAGAGGCACGGCCTGCGCCGCATCGCACACTGTCGCCGGAATCGAGGAGATTCGCCATGACCGACATCGCCGTCACCGTCAACGGAGAGCAGCGTCCGCTCGCCGGAACCCCGGCGCACGCGACCGCCCTGGACTGGCTGCGGGACAACGGGCTCTCCGGAAGCAAGGAGGGCTGCGCCGAGGGCGAGTGCGGCGCCTGCGCGATGCTGCTCGCCACCCCGACCCCCGACGGCGGGACCGCGTGGACGCCGGTCAACGCCTGCCTCGTGCCGGTCTACGCCCTCGACGGCCAGGAGGTCGTCACGGCCGAGGGCCTCGGCTCCCCCGACGACCTGCACCCCGTGCAGGCGAAGCTCGCGGAGGCGGGCGGATCCCAGTGCGGCTACTGCACCCCTGGCTTCGCGTGCAGCATGGCCGGCGAGTACTACCGGGCCGATCGCACACCCGCCGCCGCCGACGGCGCCGACGACGCGTCCTGCCCGGTCCACGATGCCGAGCACGGACCGAACGGCTTCGACCTGCACGCGCTGAGCGGCAACCTGTGCCGCTGCACGGGGTACCGCCCGATCCGCGACGCCGCCTACGCGCTCGGCTCGCCCGAGGCCGGCGATCCGCTGCAGCAGCGGCTGGCACAGCCCGCTCCGCGACCCGTGGCCACGGATGCCGAGGTCGACGGCGCCCGCTTCGTGCGTCCCGCCACGCTCGCCGACGCGCTGCGGATCCTGCACGACGAGAAGGACGCCCTGCTCGTCGCCGGATCCACCGACTGGGGCGTCGAGGTCAACATCCGCGGCCGCCGCGCACCCCTCGTCGTCGCGATCGAACAGCTCCCGGAGCTGCGCACCCTGACGATCGAAGACGAGGCCACCTCCGGCGCAGAGGGCTTCGTCGAGATCGGCGCCGCCCTCCCCCTGTCCGAGGTCGAGAAGCGCCTGGACGGGCGGATCCCGCTGCTCGCCCAGCTCTTCCCGCAGTTCGCCTCGCGCCTCATCCGCAACCGCGGCACGTTCGGCGGCAACCTCGGCACCGGTTCTCCGATCGGCGACACCCCGCCGGCCCTGCTCGCCCTGCGCGCGAGCGTCGTGCTCGCCTCACTGTCCGAGGACGCCTCGGGCGTCGTCCTGCGCGAGGTCGACCTCGCCGAGTACTTCACCGGCTACCGGCAGACGGTCAAGCGCCCCGACGAGCTCATCAAGGCCGTCCGGATCCCGCTGCCGCTGGCCACGACGACCGCCTTCCACAAGATCGCCAAGCGCCGCTTCGACGACATCTCCAGCGTCGCCGTCGCGTTCGCGCTCGACATCGACGGCGGCGTCGTCACCGGTGCGACCATCGGTCTCGGCGGCGTCGCCGCCACCCCGCTGCGCGCCCGCGCCACCGAGGACGCGCTGATCGGCAAGCCCTGGAACATCGCGACGGTGAAGGCCGCGGCCGAGATCCTCCGCAGTGAGGGCACCCCGATGTCCGACCACCGCGCGAGCAGCGAGTACCGCTCGCTCATGCTCAACACCGCGCTGCTCAAGCTCTACAGCGCGACCGTCATCGAGTCGAAGGAGGTGTCGGCATGAGCACCCTCGCCGACCGCCCGGAGAACCCCGTCGTCGGCCTGCGGGCCGCGCACGAGAGCGCCGCCCTGCATGTGACAGGAGCGGCGATGTACACCGACGACATCGCGGAGCAGACGCACGGCGTGCTGACCGCGTGGCCGGTGCAGTCCACCAACGCGCACGCGAAGGTCACGATCGACGTGTCCGGTGCCTACGAGGTGCCCGGCGTCGTGCGCGTGCTCACCGCCGACGACGTGCCGGGTCTCAACGACGCCGGGATCCGCAACGACGAGCCTCTGTTCCCGAGCGAGGCGATGTTCTACGGCCACGCCCTGGTGTGGGTGCTCGGCGAGACGCAGGAGGCCGCGCGCCTCGGCGCCGAGCGCGTCGCCGTCGAGTACGAGCCGCTGCCCTCCCTCATCACCGTCCAGGACGCGCTCGACGCCCAGTCGTTCCAGGGCACCCCGCGCACCGTGCAGCGCGGCGACGCCGCCGCGGGCCTGGCCGGATCCGCCCACGTGTTCGAGGGCGTGACGGAGTTCGGCGGCCAGGAGCACTTCTACCTGGAGACCCACGCGTCGTTCGCGGTGCGCGACTCCGAGGGGCAGTACTTCATCCAGTGCTCCACCCAGCACCCCACCGAGACCCAGGATCTGGTCTCGCACGTGCTCGGGATCCCCGCGCACGAGGTCACGGTGCAGTGCCTGCGCATGGGCGGCGGGTTCGGCGGCAAGGAGATGCAGCCGCACGGCTTCGCGGCGATCGCGGCCCTCGGCGCCAAGCTCACCGGGCGTCCGGTGCGGCTGCGCCTGAACCGCACGCAGGACATCACGATGACCGGCAAGCGGCACCCGTTCCACATCGCGTGGAAGGTCGGCTTCGACGAGGACGGCCTGCTGCAGGCGCTCGACGCCACCCTGACCTGCGACGGAGGATGGTCGATCGACCTGTCGGAGCCGGTGCTGGGCCGGGCGCTCTGCCACCTCGACAACTCCTACTGGATTCCGAACGTGCACGCGTACGGGCAGATCGTGAAGACAAACAAGACCTCGAACACCGCGTACCGCGGGTTCGGCGGCCCGCAGGGCGTCTTCCTGATCGAGGACATCCTGGGCCGGGTCGCCCCGACGCTCGGGATCGATCCGCTCGAGCTGCGCCGGCGCAACTTCTACCAGCCGGGTCAGACGACCCCCTACGGCCAGCTCGTGAAGGACGCCGGCCGCCTGGAGACGATCTGGGGCCAGCTCTCGGACGAGGCGGACGTGCCCGCCCGGCGCGAGGGGATCGCGCGGTTCAACGAGACCAGCCCCCATGTGAAGCGGGCCCTGTCGATGACGCCCATCAAGTTCGGGATCTCGTTCAACTTCGCGGCCTTCAACCAGGCGGGCGCGCTCGTGCACGTCTACAAGGACGGCTCGATCCTGGTCAACCACGGCGGCACCGAGATGGGCCAGGGCCTGCACACGAAGATGCTGCAGGTCGCCGCGACCGCGCTCGGCGTGGAGCTGCACCGGGTGCGGCTCGCCCCGACCCGCACCGACAAGGTGCCCAACACCTCGGCGACCGCCGCGTCGTCCGGCGCCGACCTCAACGGCGGCGCCGTGAAGAACGCGTGCGAGCAGATCCGCGATCGGCTCGCCAAGGTGGCCGGTCGCATGCTGGGCGTCGACGAGCGCGACGTGCGCTTCGGCGGCGGCTTCGTGACCGCGCTCGGCGCCCCGGTGAACCGCGTCTCGTGGAACGAGGTCGTCAAGGCGGCGTACTTCCAGCGCGTGCAGCTGTTCGCCGCGGGCTACTACCGCACCGAGGGCCTGCACTGGAACCCGGAGATCATGCAGGGCTCCCCCTTCAAGTACTTCGCGTACGGTGCCGCCGCCACCGAGGTCGAGGTGGACGAGTTCACCGGCGCCTACCGCGTGCGCCGCGTCGACATCATCCACGACGTGGGCGACTCCCTCTCGCCGATGCTCGACATCGGCCAGATCGAGGGCGCATACGTGCAGGGCGTGGGCTGGCTGACCCTCGAGGAGCTGCGCTGGGACACCGGCGACGGTCCGCACCGGGGCCGGCTGCAGACCCAGTCGGCGTCGACGTACAAGCTGCCGAGCTTCTCCGAGATGCCGGAGGAGTTCCACGTGCGGCTGTTCGAGAACGCACGCGAGGAGGGCGCGGTCTACGGATCCAAGGCCGTGGGCGAGCCGCCGTTCATGCTCGCGTTCAGCGCCCGCGAGGCCCTGCGCGATGCCGTCGCGGCGTTCGGCCCGGCCGGGCACTCGGTCGATCTCGGCTCGCCGGCGACGCCGGAGGCCGTGTTCTGGGCCGTGCGCCGCGCGCAGGAGGCGGCTGCGGCGGCCTCGGTCGATCACGCCGACGGGCGCACGCTCGTCGCCGCGGCCGGCGACTGACGATGGACTGGCTCGACGCGCTGCAGGATCTGCGGTCGCGGCGGATCCCCGCGGTGATCGTCACCCTGGCGACGGTGCGCGGGCATGCGCCGCGCAACGGCGGCGCCAAGATGGTGGTCTCCCCCGACGCCGTGCACGGCACGGTCGGGGGAGGCAACCTCGAGCAGACGGCGATCGAGCAGGCGCGGCGGATGCTCGCCGACGGCACCGCGGAGCCGGAGCTGCTCGCGCTCACGCTCAGCGACAAGGCCGTCACCGAGTACGGCGTGCAGTGCTGCGGAGGAGAGGTCACGATGCTGCTGGAGCCGATCCGGGTCACCCCGACCGTCGCCGTGTTCGGCCTCGGTCACGTCGGCCTCGAGCTCGCCCGCATCCTCGCCCGCCATGAGCTCGATCTCGTGCTCGTGGACTCGCGCGACGAGATGCTGGCCGAGGAGCGGATCGGCGCCCCGGGCGAGCGCGGTCCGCTCGGCGACGCGGTCGCCCGGGTGCGCGTCGTGCACGCGCCCGTCCCCGAAACCGCGCTCGCGGATCTCGCCCCCGGTGCGCACGTGCTCGTCATGACGCACGATCACGTCGAGGACCTCGCGATCGTCGACCAGGCCCTGCGCCGTCCGGGACTCGCATCCGTCGGCCTCATCGGATCCTCTTCGAAGTGGGCGCGGTTCCGCACGAAGCTCCACGAGCTGGGGCAGACAGACGCGGACCTCGCCCGGGTGACCACGCCGATCGGGATCCCCGAGGTCTCCGGCAAGCAGCCCGCGGTGATCGCCGTGAGCGTCGCCGCCCGGATCCTGCAGCTCATCGACGAGGCCGCCGCGGTCGAGTAGGCCGCCTGGCGTCGCCGTTGACGGTGATTCGCCGACTCTGATTATTGAACATGTTCAGTTCTACCGATAGGGTCGTCCCATGCCCACGATCCCGGCAGCCTCCGCCGTCGCCCTCCCCGCCTCCGCCGTCGTGCCGGGCACGCCCGACCCGCTCTACGACCCGGCCGGCGTGCGCCACCTCTTCGACCGCATGGCACGCTCCTACGACCGGATGAACGTGATGCTGTCGCTCGGCTTCTCGGTGCTGTGGCGCCACCGACTGCTGCGCCTGGTGCCGGCGGCGGGCTCCCCCCGCCGGGTGCTCGACCTCATGAGCGGCCGCGGCGAGACCTGGGCCAGCATCGAGCGACGGCTCCCGCAGGCGCGGATCACGGCGCTCGACTTCTCCGACGAGATGCTCGCGCAGGCGCAGCGGCGCAATCTCGGCCGTTTCGCCGGGCGGGTGCGGCTGCGCCAGGAGGACGCCCTGGAGCAGACGACACCGAGCGGCTCGGTCGACGTCGTGGTCAGCGCATACGGTCTCAAGACGTTCGACGCCCGGCAGCTGGAGCGCCTGGCCGCCGAGGTCGCGCGCACCCTTCGCCCGCGCGGATCCTTCGCCTTCGTCGACGTGACAGAGCCCGCCTGCGGCCCGCTGCGCGTGGCCTACCGCGCCTACCTGCGCTGGATCGTGCCCCTCGCCGGGCTGCTCCTGCTCTCGGACCCGACCGAGTACCGCATGCTGCATCGCTACCTCGCCGGGTTCGGCGACGGTTCTCGCGCCGTCGCGGCGTTCCGCGCCGAACCGGGCCTGGAGGTCGAGGTGCGGCGATACTTCTTCGGCTGCGCGATGAGCATCAGCGGACGACGGCTCGGCACCGACGAGGAGGAGTCCCGGTCGTCCGCCGCGGTTCGCATACTGGAGGGATGACGCGCAACCGCTTCCTGCCGATCCACGACCCCGAGCTCCTGGCGGCCGGCGAGCGCGTGCTGGGCGCCGAGTTCCGCGCGATGAGCGAGCGCGTGCTCGCGGTGAGCGCGCTGACCTCGCGTCTCAACCTGCTGCCGTTCGACGACGAGGAGGGCCGCGCGGCAGTGCTCGCGGAGATCCTCGGGCGCCCCCTTCCACCGCGTCTCACCGTCTACCCGCCCTTCTACACCGACCACGGCCTGCGCCTCGAGCTGGGCGAGCGCGTCTTCATCAACCAGGGATGCACCTTCCTCGACTTCGCCGGGATCCGGCTCGGCGACGGCGTGATGGTCGGGCCGAAGGCGACGTTCATCACGGTGGGGCACCCCGTCGATCCCGAGGAGCGGCGGCAGTACCTCTCCGGGGCGCCGATCCTCGTCGAGGACAACGTCTGGATCGGTGCGGGTGCGACGATCCTGCCGGGCGTCACGATCGGCCGGGACGCGGTCGTCGCGGCGGGCTCGGTCGTGGCCGACGATGTTCCCGCGCGCTCCCTCGTGGCCGGCCCCAAGGCGGCCGTGGTCCGGGCGTGGTGAACGGGTGCCGCCGGTGACGTCGCCGCACCGGCGCCGAGGAGCTCAGTCGTCGAGAGACGCGAGGTAGGCCGCGTTGCCGCGGAGCGCCGCCTCGTAGCGCCGCACCTCCGAGGTCGGGAAGCGGTCGGCGATCACGGTGAGCACGGCTCCGAGCGCGGCGCTCGGCCGCCCCATCGCGTGCAGGGTGAGGGCGCGGAACAGGCCGAGCGACTCCGACTCGGGGAACAGCGCGATGCCCTCGTCGAACGCGGCGAGGCTCTCGTCGAGACGGCCGAGATTGCGCAGGGTGCTGCCGAGCTGCAGGAAGCACTGCCGCAGCCGGCGCCCCTCCAGTCCCGCCGCCATCGCCCGCCGGTAGTAGCCGAGCGCCGTCTCCTCCTGACCGTCGGTGTCGTACGCGCCGCCCACCTCGTAGAGCACGGCCGGATCGTCGGGATGCTCGGCGAGCACGTCGAGGAACGCGGCGATCGTCGGCGCCATCCGTGCGCGATCCCGCGCGGCGAAGATCTCGTCCAGCCGGGCGTGCAGTTCGGGGTCGGTGCTCATGGGTTCCTCCTCGTGCCACGCTAGCCGGGATGCACCGCTGTCCGGAGAGGATCGGATCTCGTGTAGGCTCGGGTTCAGGTTATTGAAGTTGTGGTTTCTGCCGGAGTGATCTCCGGACCATCTTCTGGCCCCGGCTGCGCGCCGGGCGGGTATTCAGTTCAGTGGCTCTGGTCGCATCAGCCATCGTGATGCGCTTCGCCGATCGAATCCCGATCTCCCCCCACGTCGCGGCAGGTTTGCCGCGCACTCGCGGATCACTCGCTGGTCCCAGACAACGAAGGAATGACGTCATGGCCACGGGCATCGTCAAATGGTTCAACTCCGAGAAGGGCTTCGGCTTCATCTCCCCCGACGACGGGACCGCCGACGTCTTCGCGCACTTCAGCGCGATCACCGGCGACGGCTACCGCAACCTCGAAGAGAACCAGAAGGTCTCTTTCGACGCTGAGCGCGGCCCGAAGGGCATGCAGGCGGCGAACATCCAGCTCGTCTGAGCGAGCTGCACGAAACGGCGCCCCGACGATCCCTGTCGGGGCGCCGTTCTCGCGCCCGCGGGCGTCCCCGGCTGTGTGACGCCGTGGATCCTGACCCGCAATTCCCCCAGGCCCCTCCCGCGGCGACGCTCGGGGCTTGGGGGGTGAGGGCTCAGTGGCCGAGCAGCTGCTCCACCGGCCCGCGGACGAAGTACAGGGCGAACCCTGCCGCGACGACCCACATGAGCCAGTGCACCTTGCGCGCGCGTCCCGACAGCGCGTTGACGAGCGCCCAGGAGATGAAGCCGACGCCGATGCCGTTCGCGATCGAGTAGGTCAGCGGCATGGTCACGATGGTGAGGAACGCGGGCAGCGCGACCGCGAACTTGTCGAACCTGATCTCGCGGATCTGGGCCATCATCATGGCGCCGACGACCACCAGCGCCGCGGATCCGACCTCGATCGGCACGACCAGCGTGAGCGGTGTGACGAACATCGAGAGCAGGAACAGCGCACCGACCACGAGCGACGCGAGACCCGTGCGGGCGCCCTCGCCGATGCCGGAGGCGCTGTCGACGTAGACCGTGTTCGACGAGGTCGAGGTCACGCCGCCGGCGACGGCGCCGAAGCCCTCGACGACGAATGCCGAGCGCAGCCGCGGGAACGTGCCGTCCTTGTAGGCCAGGCCCGCGTTCTTGGCGAGGCCGGTCATGGTGCCCATGGCGTCGAAGAAATTCGAGAACACCAGGGTGAAGACGAGCATCGTGGCGGACAGCGCGCCGATGCGGCCGAAGGCGCCGAACAGGTCGAACTGGCCGATCAGCCCGAAGTCGGGCACGGTGATCCACGTGCTGGGCAACTGTGGGATCGTCATGTGCCAGCCGTTGGGATCCTTGAACGAGGGCCCGAGGTTCAGCACCGCCTGCGCGATGAGCGCGACGACGGTTGTGGCCACGATGCCGATCAGGATGCCGCCGGGCACCTTGCGCGCCACGAGGATCGCGATGACGACGACGCCCAGCAGGAAGATCAGCGTGGGCACCGAGGTGAGCGATCCGCCGTTGCCGAGCTGGACCGGGGGCCCTGCCGGGGTGCGGTTGACGAAGCCGGAGTCGACGAAGCCGATGAAGGCGATGAAGAGGCCGATGCCGACCGTGATCGCCGCCTTGAGCGCCTGCGGGACGGCCTTGAAGATCGCGGTCCGGATCCCCGTGGCCCCGAACAGCACGATCAGCACGCCGTTGATGACCACGAGGCCCATGGCCTCCTGCCAGGTGACCTGGCCGACCACCGAGACGGCGAGGAAGGAGTTGATGCCGAGGCCCGCCGCGATCGCGAACGGCAGGCGCGCGACGACGCCGAAGAGGATCGTCATCACGCCGGCGGTGAGGCCGGTCGCGGCGCCGATCTGCGCGGCCTGCAGCGCATGGCCGACCACATCCTTCGTCCCGCCGAGGATCAGCGGGTTGAGGATCACGATGTAGGCCATGGTGACGAAGGTCACGATGCCGCCGCGGATCTCCCGGCCGACGGTCGAGCCTCGGCGGGTGATCTCGAAGAAGCGGTCGAAGGCGTTCGCCGGTTCTGCATCGACGGTGGCGCTGGCGCCGGTCTTCAGCGGCGGGAGGTCTTCCGTGCTGCGGGAGAACACGTCGCCGCCGGAGACGGTGGGCATGCCCTCGGTGTCGGGGGAGGGAGTGTGGGACGTCATTGTCTGCTCCTGGATCGGTCGGGTCGGGTCAGTACTCGATGCGGGTGGTGGTGAGGCTCCACTCGGTGAAGGGCGCGACGCGCTCCTCGGGAGGCAGCGCGATGTCGCTCACGGGCATGATCACCCGGTCCTCGGGCCCGCCCTCGAAGTAGCGGTAGAACACCGCGTCGTCGAAGCCCGCGTCGGCCGCGTCGTCGCGGTTCGCCGCGAAGTAGACGCGGTCGATGCGCGCCCAGAGCGACGTGGCCAGGCACATCGGGCAGGGCTCGCAGCTCGTGTAGAGGGTGGCGCCGGAGAGGTCGAACGTGCCGAGCTGCTGGCACGCGTTGCGGATCGCGGTCACCTCGGCGTGCGCCGAGGGGTCGAGATTCGCGGTGACCCGGTTGACGCCCTCGAAGACCCGGCCGTCGGCCGAGACGATGATGGCGCCGAACGGACCTCCGGCGTTTCGGACGTTGTCCGTGGCGAGGGCGACCGCCTGAGCGAGGTACTCGGCCGGCGTGGTCGCCGCGGCGGCCGAGGGCACGCTGCTGTCCGAAGGCGCACTGCTGTCCGAAGGCACACGGGTGCTGTTCATGGAGAGCTTCCTTGCTGTCGTCGCAGTGATACGGCTTCCGGTCGGGCCCCTCGTCGGGCCCTTCCTCGAGATAAGTACGTCGAACCGCTAGGTTGTCATCCCGCCTTCGGCCGTGGATGCGGCGTCGGGCTGGCTCGACAGTAACAGCGTTCCCGCCACCCGTCCACCACTTTTCGAAATCCCGATTCCACATTGCGGTAATCGCGATTGCCTCGCCGCATCTGCGGCGCTATGGTCATCTTCATGACGCATTTTCGGATCCGCGAGGCCGCCAGCCTGTTGGGAGTCAGCGACGACACCGTGCGTCGCTGGGCGGCCGACGGGATCCTCAGCCTGTCCACCGACGCCACCGGGCACCAGGTCGTGCCCGGTGCGGAGCTCGCCGAGCGCGCCCAGGCGCTCGCAAGCGAACCCGATCCCGGCGACGACCTGGTGCGCAGCGCGCGCAACCGCTTCGTCGGGCTCGTCACCGCCGTGCGCGTGGAAGGGCTGATGGCGCAGATCGAGCTGCAGAGCGGTCCGCACCGCATCGTGTCGCTGATGAGCGCCGAAGGAGCCGCGGAGCTCGGGCTCGAAGTCGGCAGCAAGGCCGTCGCCGTCACCAAGGCCACCATGATGATCATCGAAGCCGAGAGGGCCTGATCTCGAATGACCCGCACCCGACTCCGCCTGGCGGCGCTCGCCGCCACCGCTCTCGCCGCGACGCTCGCCCTGGCCGCGTGCTCTCCCGCCGCACCCGCGTCGACTCCCACACCGACCCCCACCGGCTCTGCGTCGGCGGCCAGCGGGGAGCTCACCGTCTTCGCCGCGGCGTCGCTGAGCAAGGCGTTCGACCAGATCACCGCCGAGTTCGAGGCCGAGAACCCGAAGGTGCACGTCAACCCGATCACCTACGACGGATCCTCGACCCTCGCGACGCAGATCATCGAGGGCGCCCCGGTCGACGTCTTCGCCTCGGCCGACCAGAAGAACATGGACAAGGTCGCCCAGGCAGGGCTGGCCGGGCCGGCGCCGGTCTTCACGACGAACGTGCTGCAGATCGCCGTCGCCCCCGGCAACCCGCGGAAGGTGAAGGATCTGGCCTCCCTCGCCGACCCCGGCCTCAAGGTGGTGCTGTGCGCCCCGGCCGTGCCGTGCGGCAACGCGGCCAAGACGCTGCTCGACGCCGCCGGCGCCACGGTCACGCCGGTCAGCGAGGAGCAGAACGTGAGCGCCGTGCTCGCCAAAGTCAAGGCCGGCGAGGCCGACGCGGGCCTGGTCTACACGACCGACGTCAAGGCGGCGGGATCCGCCGTGACCGGCGTCGCCATCGCCGGTGCCGAGAAGGCCGTGAACAAGTACCCCATCACGGTGCTGAAGGCGTCGAAGAACCCCGAAGCGGCCGCTGCGTTCCAGGCGTTCGTGCTGTCGGACAAGGGCCGGCGGATCCTCACCGGGCTCGGATTCGGCGGGGAATGAGCACGGCGGGCCGGAGCGGACCGCGCGCGGCGCCGGAGCGGCCGACCGCGCGCGGCGCCGCCCCGTCCCCGCGCGGCGAGCGCCTGCCCTCCTGGCTGCTGGTGCCGGCCCTGATCGCCGTGCTCCTGCTGGTGCTGCCGTTCGTCGCGCTCCTGGTGCGGCTGGACTGGGCGACCGTGCCCGCTGCGGTCACGTCGCCGGCGGCCCTGCAGGCCCTCGGGCTGTCGCTCGTCACCGCGACGATCGCCACCGCGCTCTGCGCACTCCTCGGGATCCCCCTCGCGGTCGTGATCGCCCGCAGCCCCGCAGGACTCGCGGCCGTGCTGCGCACGGTGACCACGCTGCCCCTGGTGCTGCCGCCCCTGGTCGGCGGGATCGCCCTGCTCGCACTGCTCGGCCGCAACGGCCTGCTCGGCGCGACGCTGGCGATCGCCGGGATCCAGATCCCGTTCACCACCACGGCGGTGGTGATCGCGCAGGCGTTCGTGGCGCTGCCGTTCCTGGTGATCTCGATCGAGGGAGCGCTGCGCGCGATCGGCACCGAGCACGAGCACGTGGCCGCGGGTCTCGGTGCCGGCCGGTTCACGGTTTTCCGCCGGGTGACGCTGCCCCTCGCCGCTCCAGGCCTCGTCGCGGGCACCGTGCTGTGCTTCGCACGCGCACTGGGAGAGTTCGGCGCGACGGCGCTGTTTGCCGGCAACTCCGCCGGCGTCACCCGCACCATGCCGCTCGCGATCTACACCGCGTTCAACGGCGCCGGCGTCGAGGAGGACACGGCGATCGCGCTCTCGCTCATGCTGATCCTCGTCGCCGTCGCCGCCCTGGTGCTGGTGCGCGGATGGCGTCCGGGGGCCGTGCGATGAGGGTCGACCTGCGGGCGCGGCGCGGCGGCTTCGCGCTCTCCGCCGCGTTCGAGGCGCATCCGGGCGAGATCCTGGCCGTGATCGGGCCCAACGGATCCGGCAAGTCCACCCTGCTCGACGCGATCGCCGGGATCCTGCCCGCCTCGGGGACCGTCGAGGTGGCCGGCCGCGTGCTCGATGCGCCGGCCGGCTCGCGGAACGACGACGCGACGGCGCGACGGGTGCACGTGCCGCCGTCGCGCCGCCGCATCGCCCTGCTCGGGCAGCGCCCCCTCCTGTTCCCGCACCTGTCGGTGCGCGAGAACGTGGCGTTCGGGCCGCGCGCGCAGGGCGTCGCCCGCGGCGAGGCGCGGCGCCGTGCCGAGCAGCGGCTCGAGGAGGTGGGTCTCGGCGGACTCGCGTCCCGGCGGCCCGCCGAGCTCTCGGGCGGACAGCAGCAGCGGGCCGCGATCGCCCGTGCGCTGGCCTCCGAGCCCGACGCCCTGTTGCTGGACGAGCCGTTCGCCGCCCTCGACGCCCCCTCCGCCGCACAGGCCCGGCGCCTCATCGCCGCGCAGGCGCACACCGCGGGAGCCGGCGGGCGGGCGATGCCGATCGTGCTCGTCACGCACGACCCGATGGATGCGCTGATCCTGGCCGAGCGCACGCTCGTGATGCACGACGGGGCGGTGGAGCAGTCGGCGCGCACCGCCGAGGTGATCGGCCATCCGCGCTCCGACTTCGTCGCCGCCCTCGCCGGGGTGAACCGTCTCGCGGCGGTCGGCGCGGGCGACGGAGCGGTGCGGACGCCGGACGGTCTCGCGCTGCGCGGGAACGGCGACGCCCTGGGCGCGGGGGCGGCGGGAAGCGTCGTGTTCGCGCCGGGGTCGGTGCGCGTGGATACGACGCCGGCGGACGGGGCCGGATCCGTCCCGAACCGCTGGAGCGGTCGCGTCACGGAGCTGGAACCGATCCCCGGCGGGATCCGGCTGCGCACCGCCGAGCATCCGGCGGTCGCGGTGGACTGCCCGTCGACGCACGCCGTCACCCTCGGCCTGCATCCGGGGCAGCGCCTGGCGTTCCGCGTCGACGAGGCCGACGTCTCCGTCCGCGCCGGTTCCTGAGCGAGCGCCCCACCGGCTCCTGAGCGAACGCGCCTCGCTCGGGACCACGCGCGTTGTCCGCCGGACCGAACCGGCGGCCGTTCGGATCCCGCACCGTCGCGCCGGTGCTACGGTTGCCCCTCGAAAGGAGGCCGACCGATGTCACCCCTGAAGCTGCCGTCGACCGGCGTCCTCGACACCCGCGACCGCCCGCTGCGCGATCTGCGGATCTCCGTGACCGACCGCTGCAACTTCCGCTGCGTGTACTGCATGCCGCGCGAGGTGTTCGGCCGCGACTATGCATTCCTCGAACGGCATGAACTGCTCACGTTCGAGGAGATCGAGCGGATCGCCCGCGCCGCGCTCGCGAACGGCGTCCGCAAACTCCGCCTCACCGGCGGCGAGCCGCTGCTGCGCCGCGGCATCGAGGAGCTCGTCTCACGCCTCGCCGCCCTGCGCACGCTCGGAGGATCCAAGCCCGAGATCGCCCTGACCACCAACGGATCCGCCCTCGCCGTCAAAGCCGAAGCGCTCAAGGCCGCGGGCGTCGACCGCGTCACGGTGTCGATCGACTCGCTCGACGATCAGCTGTTCCGTCGTATGAACGACGTGGAGTTCCCCGTCGCCCGGGTGCTGCAGGGCATCGACGCCGCCCAGGCCGCGGGCATGCCGGTGAAGCTCAACACGGTGGTCAAGCGCGGGCTCAACGACGGCGAGATCCTGAGCCTCGCGGAGCACTTCCGCGGCACCGGCCACGTGCTGCGGTTCATCGAATACATGGACGTCGGTGCGACGAACGGCTGGAGCCTCGACGAGGTCGTCCCGTCGGCCGAGATCGTCGCGACCATCGCCGCCCGCTTCCCGCTCGAGCAGGTGGCACCGTCCGCGCCCGGCGAGACCGCGAAGCGGTGGCGCTACGCCGACGGATCCGGCGAGATCGGCGTGATCTCCTCCGTGACGAACGCATTCTGCGGCACCTGCAACCGCGCCCGACTGTCGACCGAGGGACGCCTGTTCACGTGCCTGTTCGCGACCGAGGGCCACGACCTGCGCGCCCTGCTGCGCGGGGGCGCCGACGACGATGAGCTCACGGCGACGCTGGCGCGGATCTGGGGCGTCCGTGACGACCGGTACTCCGAGATCCGTTCGAGCCTCACGCCGGAGCTGCGCGCCGACCGCCACCGCATCGAGATGAGCTACATCGGCGGCTGAGACGTCCCGCGGACCGGGACCGGGTCAGAGGCCGACCCACTCCGAGACGCCGTCGGCGTAGTGCTGGCGCTTCCAGATCGGCACCCCGCGCTTGATCTCCTCGACCAGGTGCTCGCATGCGTCGAACGCCTCCTTGCGGTGCCCGGCGGAAGCGGCGGCGAACAGCGCGACGTCCCCGATCCGCAGG
The DNA here is from genome assembly GCF_000956545.1 of Microbacterium azadirachtae. Lineage (GTDB taxonomy): Bacteria > Actinomycetota > Actinomycetes > Actinomycetales > Microbacteriaceae > Microbacterium > Microbacterium azadirachtae. The sequence goes on along the minus strand of NZ_JYIT01000062.1, from coordinate 3,501 downwards.
TCGCCGATGCGGTGCGCCGCCGCGACCCGCAGGCCCGTCTCGGCGGTCACGCGGTCGACGATCTCCTCCAGGAAGCGCTGGGCGTCCGGATGCGCGCGGTAGTCGAGGGCGCTCACCGCCTGACCGCCGTCGTGGTCGCGCACGATGCCGCAGAACATCACGGTCGCGCCGTGCGCGGCGTCTCCGACGGCGGCGCGGATGACCGCCTCATCCAGCGGCTGATCGCTGATGAACGCTCGTTCGCTCACTCCGACTCCCCTTCCCGGGTCGGCGCATCGGCGGCGCCCGCGCCTTCGGTTCCGCCGCCCACGGCGGCGTACGCCCTGATCCCGCCCGCGAGGTAGCGCGCGTCGATGCCGCGGTCCCGCAGCACGCGCACCGCGCGCCGCGAGCGCGGATCCCTCTCGCAGAACACCACGACGGGCCCGTCCCCGATCGCCTCCGGGAGTGGCGCGCCGGCTTCGAGCGCCCCCAGGGGCAGCGACGCGGCGCCGGGGATGCCGCGCAGGAGCGTCTCCTGCGGCTCGCGCACGTCGAGGAGGCGCACGTCGCCCTCCCGTCGCCGGCGCAGCAGCTCGGCGGACGACACGCTCAGCGCCTCATCGGAGGCGGCACCGGTGCCGCAGAACAGCTCGTAGTCGATGAGCTCCGTGACGGCGGGTGCGTCGTCGGTGCGCTCGTAGGCGATCTCGCGGGTGCGCGCGGTGAGCGCGTCGTAGAACAGCACCCGGCCGACGAGCGGATCCCCGATTCCGGTGAGGAGCTTCACGACCTCGGTGGCCATGAAGGATCCGATCGCGGTGCACAGGCTCGCGAGCACCCCGCCGAGCTCGCACGAGAGCACCTCGGACGGGTCCGGCGGCACGGGGAAGAGATCCCGGAACCCGACCTCGGGCACCGCGACGCCGACCTGCCCCTGGAAGCGCAGGATCGAGCCCCAGACCAGGGGCTTTCCGGCGAGACGCGCGGCGTCGTCGGCGAGATACCGAGCGGGGAAGTTGTCGCTGCCGTCGACGAGGAGGTCGTACTCCGCGAGGATCGCGGGCAGGGTCTCGGACGTGGCGCGCTCGCGGTACGGGCGCACCAGGACGCCGGGATCGATGTCGCGCACCGTGTCGGCGAGAGAGCCGACCTTGGAACGGCCGATGTCGGCCATGCCGTGGCTGAGCTGGCGATGCAGGTTGGAGAGCTCCACGACGTCGTCGTCGATCACGCCGATCGTTCCCACGCCGCTGCCGGCGAGCGCGGGGATGAGCGCGCTGCCGAGGCCTCCGGCGCCGATCACGAGCACGCGGGCGGCCGCGAGGCGGCGCTGCGCGGACTCGCCGAAGCCGGGAAGCATGAGCTGGCGGCTGTAGCGGGCGATGCGTTCGGGCGGCAGTTCCGGCCCCGGCTCGACGAGCGCGATCATAGGATCGAGTGTACGCGGGGATTCCGCGATGGGATCCCCGCTTTTCCAAGATGCGGATGCCGTTTTCCGCGATACGGTCTAGATTGAGAACATGGCCACCATCACCGTGCGATACTTCGCGGCGGCCGCCGAGGCCGCAGGACGCGACCAGGAGGAGCTGACGCTGGTCGGCGACGGCCCCGCCCCGACGGTCGGCGCGCTGCGGGCGGAGCTCCTGGAGCGCTACGGGGCGCCGATGGCGGCCGTGCTGCGATCCGGATCCTTCCTCATCGACGGAAAGGTCAGCCGCGACGACGGTCGCGCGCTCGGCGCCGTCGTCGACATCCTGCCGCCCTTCGCGGGCGGCTGAACCCCGAGGCCACGATTCCCCGAGCCGCCTCGGACGCTCGCTCGGGGGATGGGATCCGCGAAACGTGAAAGGCTCGGTCTTCCAGGACGAGCCGGAGGAGACGAGCATGAGCGACCTGACCCACCTGCGTCCCGACGGCTCCGCGCACATGGTCGACGTGACCGACAAGGCCGTCACCCGCCGCGAGGCGCGGGCACAGGCCGTGCTGCAGACGACGACCGAGGTGGTCGCGAAGATCGCCGACGGCACGCTCCCGAAGGGCGAGGCGCTCGGCACGGCCCGCATCGCCGGGATCATGGGAGCGAAGCAGACCTCGGCCCTCATCCCGCTCTGTCATCCGCTGCCGCTGAGCCGGGTGGAGATCGACCTGATCCCCGAGGGCGATCGGGTGCGGATCCTCGCCACGGCGGTGACGAAGGGCGTCACGGGCGTGGAGATGGAGGCCCTGACGGCCGCCAGCGTCGCCGCGCTGACCCTGTACGACATGATCAAGGCCGTCGACAAGCACGCCGTGATCGGGGACATCCGGGTGCTCGCGAAGTCGGGCGGCAAGAGCGGCGACTGGACCACGGAATGACCGCCGCCGCGTCCGGATCCCGCACGGAGGGGCGCACGGCGACGGTGCTCGTCGTCTCGACGCGCGCCGCCGCCGGCGTGTACGCCGACGAGACCGGGCCGATCATCCGCGACTGGCTGGAGGCCCGCGGATTCGCCACGGGAGACCCGGTCGTCGTGCCCGACGCGGCCGTGGCCGAGGCGCTCGCCTCCGCCCTGGCAGGATCCCCCGACGTCCTGCTCACGACCGGCGGCACCGGCCTGTCCCCCGACGACCGCACGCCCGAGGCCACGGCCGCGCTGCTCGACCGCGAGATCCCTGGCCTCATGGAGGAGCTGCGGCGGCGCGGCCTCGCCGCGACGCCGATGGCGCTGCTCACCCGTGGCGTGGCCGGAGTCGCCGGCCGCACGGTCGTGATGAACCTCCCCGGCTCGCGCGGCGGAGTGCGCGACGGCCTCGCGGTGCTGGATCCGATCCTGGACCATCTGCTCGGACAGCTGAGCGGACGCCGCGACCACTGACCGTTCGGCCGGGCTTCCGCGACGGGGGCACCCCCTAGGGTGGATCTCTATGGCTATCGGGGCGACGATCCACACGTTCGACGTGCAGCTGGCGGACACCGACCGCGGCGTCTACGAGGAGTACTCGCTGCGCGTCGCGCGGCATCCGTCCGAGACCGACGCGTACATGCTCACCCGCCTGCTCGCGTACGGCCTGGAGTTCGTCGAGGGCATCGCGTTCAGCGAAGGCCTCTCCTCCACCGAGGAGCCCGCGGTCGTGGTGCGCGACCTGACCGGGCGCACGACCGCCTGGGTCGAGGTGGGAGCACCCGACGCGGAGCGCCTGCACTACGGCTCGCGGCTGGCCGACCGCACCGTCGTCTACACGCACCGGGATCCCGCGAAGGTCATGGCCCCGTGGGAGGGGAAGCGGATCCACCGGTCCGACGACATCCGCGTCTACTCTTTCGACCCGGGCTTCATCGATGCGGCCGTGCCGCTGCTCGAGCGCCGCAACACCGTGACGATGACCGTCACCGAGCGCGTGCTCTACCTCGATCTGAACGGCACCACGCTCACCACAGCCGTGCACGAGCACGAGCTCGGCTGACCCGCCGCCTTCGTCCCTCTCGACGCTCTCCCGACGCCGCGCGCCGGCGAGATGGATCACGCACCTCCCGGGCGC
>NZ_JYIT01000061.1 GCF_000956545.1 Microbacterium azadirachtae | reverse complement strand
GCGCCAGGCCGCGATCGACGCCGCCGTTGTTCTTGGCGGCGTCGATCGCGGCCTGGCGCTCCGCGGCGAGCTGGGCCTGGCGTGCGGCCTCGGCGGCAGCACGGGCAGCCTCGCCCGCCTGATAGCCGGCGACGGTCTTGGCGGTGGTGTCCTGGAGTGCGGCGAGCTGCGCCTGCAGCTGACCGAGGTTGGCCTGCTGGTCGGCGAGGGCCTTGGCGGCCGCGTCGGCCGCCGCCTGCGCCTTCTGCATCTTGTCTTCGGCGATCTTCGCGAGACGGTCGCGCTCGGTCTTCGCCGCGGTGGCCTGATCCGTCAGCGCTTGCGCGGTGTTCTTCGCGGTGAGCGCCTTGTCGTAGATCGCCTGGGTGCCGGAGAGCACGCGGTCCATCTGGCCGAGGCGGTGCAGCAGCTCGTCCTTGTTGGCCGTGGACTTCGAGAAGAAGAGCTGCAGCGCTGTGGTGTCGCCGCCGTCGCGCGAGAGCTGCGCGGCGATCTGCCCCGCCTTTGCCGCCGCGTCGTCGGCGGCCTTCTTCTGCGTCTCGGCCTGCGACTGCAGATCGGCGAGTCGGCGCGCCTGCGCGTCGACGGCCTGCTGTGCGGCGAAGTATTCGTTGCCCGCGGCCTCGGCCGCAGCCTTGGTGTCGGCGACGTTCTGAGTGAGGCCCGCGATGAGGCCCTGGATCCGGGAGACCTCGCTCGCGGTGGCCGCCTCGTTGGCCTTGGCCGCCTGCACGTCGTCCCAGCTGGGGTAGTCGTCGGCATAGGCGGCCGGCGCCCCGAGGAAGAGACCCAGGATCAGCGCACCGACCGTGGCGATGCTGAGGGCGACGCCGCTGCGGCGCGCGCGGCCGCCGGCGACGGCGCGCGGAACGCCGGACGTCCGTGCCGGGTCGCGACGGACGTCTCTGATGTTCGGATTGTTCACGCGGCTCCCTTTCGCCGGTTTCACTCATGTCACATTAGCAACATCAGTCCCGTGCGCAACCATCGGATCCGGGTCGGGATCGGGAATTCTTCGGATCTTCGGGTGCTGGTCATGTTCAAGGGGACGGAACGGGACCACCCTCCATACTGCTCCTGGACACGCCCGGGATCCAGCCCAACTCGCCCTCGATTGGCGTTTTGCCTCAAGAACCCCTTATGCTTGAGCGTCGGCAAGGGAACCCCCGAGGTTCGCCTCCGGCCCCATCGTTTAGCGGCCTAGGACGCCGCCCTTTCACGGCGGTAGCACGGGTTCGAATCCCGTTGGGGTCACTCTTTCCGATACAATTTCATAGTTCTGGCCCTGTAGCGCAGTTGGTTAGCGTGCCGCCCTGTCACGGCGGAGGTCGCGGGTTCAAGTCCCGTCAGGGTCGCTCCAAGCGACGGGCCTTTCTTCGGAAAGGCCTTTCGTCTAGGACGCAGGTCAGAAGCTTCCACCTTCCGGCTTGTGCGGCTCTGTAGCTCAGTTGGTAGAGCGTTCGACTGAAAATCGAAAGGTCACCGGATCGATGCCGGTCGGAGCCACAAGGGTGATCGTTACAATCACCCCAGGAACCCTCGCGTAGCTTCTACATCGCGGGGGTTTCGTCTTTTCCTGGCGCGGTGCGGTTTCTGAGACGCTCCAGGGGCTGTCCCCCACCCGCGTCCCCGGGTCAGACTGGCAGCGTGCGCTATGTGGGCAGGAAGCCGGCTCCGCCGCTGGATCGCTACGCCGACGACCTCTACTGCCTCTTCGGCGACCCGGGGCATCGACGCCGGTTGCTCGTGCCTCCGATGCCGTCGGCGCACCTCATGATCAACCTCGGCGATCCGGTCGTGCTCCATGATCCGTCGGGCGAGCGCACGCCCGAGTCGCTGGTGGACGCGTGGTTCCTCGGGATCTGGACCCGCCGGTACGTGATCGAGTACGGGCGCCACGTGAACGTGGTAGGCGTGCATCTCAAGCCGTGGGGCCTGGCGCCTTTCGTGGACGCGCCGATGGGCGAGCTGCGGGACCGCTGTGTGCCCGCCGACGCGCTCTGGGGGTCGGGGATCCGAGGGCTCCGCGATCGGCTGGCCGACGCAGCCACCCCCTCCGACCGACTCGCCGTGATCGAAGCCGAGCTCCTGTCGCGCCTCGCCGACGCCAGTCCGGACGAGCGGGATCCGGCGCAGCACGCCGCGCGACGGCTCGAGTCGTCCTGGGGATCCGGAACCGTCGCGGCGCTGACGAGCGAGACCGGGCTCAGCAGCAACCGCCTCGCCTCCCGGTTCACCTCGGTCGTCGGCGTCACCCCGAAGCGGCTGGCGCGCATCTACCGGTTCGCGCGCGTGGTGCTGTCGGTCGACGCGGCGAGCCCGCCGGCCTGGGCCGACCTCGCGCAGACCGTCGGCTACTTCGATCAGCCGCACCTGATCAACGAGTTCCGCGACTTCACCGGCCGCACGCCGACCGACTACCTGGCCCTGCGGCGCCGCTTCCCACCGGAGCCGTCGTTCCCGCCCGACATGGGGCCGATGCCCGCCGAGTGATTTTTTCCAAGCCGGCACTCCTGAGGCTCGGCGAGGATCGTCGCACCAGCGTTCAGCAACCGAAGGGATCCCCTCATGGGCACGGTGATCATGCACAGCGTCACGAGCCTCGACGGCTACATCGCCGACGATCACGACGCGGTCGGGCCACTCCACGACTGGTACTTCAACGGGACAACCCCGATCCTCCCCGAGCCGGACGCCGCGGACGGCGACTTCGACCACTCGCGATCCGGAAGCGGCTTCCGGGTGTCCCCGGCATCGGCCGAGTATGTACGCGGGTTCTGGCAGTCGATCGGCTGCATCGTGATGGGGCGGCACCTGTTCGACCTGGTCGACGGCTGGGAGGGGCGCCCGCCGGCGGGCGAGCACGTGGTCGTCGTCTCCCACCGGCCCAAGCCGGAGGGCTGGCATCCCGAGGCGTCGTACCACTTCGTCGACAACGTCGCCGAAGCCATCGCCGTGGCCCAGGATCTGGCGGGCGACCGCATCGTCGCCGTGAACGCGGGCCGGGTGGGCGGCCAGATCTTCGCGGCCGGGCTCGTCGATCAGGTCGCCATGGACGTCGTGCCTGCCGTCTTCGGATCCGGAAGGCCCTACTTCGGCGACATCGACGGCCCCCGCCTGCTGGAGGGCCCGACGGTCGTCGTGCAGGGCGAGGGTGTGCTGCACACCCTCTACACGGTGCCGTCGAGCCGCCCCTGAGCGCCCGCGCTTACTGGTCGCGACGAGTGTACTTCCCGGGACGATCGTGCACCGAGTGAGGCGGGGGTGCACTGCGGTCCGCGTGCTCCGCGTCAGTGTAGGCGCCCTTGTCCTCTCGGTCGGGTCCGGCATGCTCGGTCCGCGTGTACCGGCCGCGCAGCGAGCGGCGCGTCACGGGCTTTCCGTCGACGTCCGTGTAGCGCCCCTCGGTCTGCTCGTTCGAGGCGCCCGTGCCGTCTCCCTGGAGAGCGTCGCCGTCCATGGTTCCTCCTCATCTCCTCCCTCATCGGCACGCTACGTCCGGCGCGAGCGCACCGTCACCCCCTTGACAACGGCTCGGGTCCGCCGGCGCACCACACCGGTGGACTGCCCTCCGAACATCGCGCTGGATCCCGCCCGGCCCCGGTCGCAGAATGAGACGATGGGCGCCCCTCTCCATGAGACCTCCGACGGACGGACCGTCCGGTCGCTCGACGAGGACACGTGGGACGCGTTCGCCGCCCTGGTCGAAGCCCACGGCGGCGTCTGGGGCGGCTGCTGGTGCATGGCGTTCCACGTGGACGTCAACGACCCCTCGCGCACCGCGGAACGGAACCGCGCCGAGAAGCGGAAACGGGTCACTACCGGAACCACCCACGCGGCACTGGTGTTCGAGGGCGACGCCTGCGTGGGATGGTGTCAGTTCGGCAGCCCGACCGAGGTGCCGCGGATCAAGAGCAGCCGTGCGTATGGGAAAGGCCTCACAGCGCTCCCCGCGTGGCGGATCACCTGCTTCTTCACGGGCAAGGGCCACCGCAAGCGGGGCGTCGCGTCCGCCGCGCTCGGGGGCGCGCTGACGGCGATCGCGGACCTCGGCGGCGGCATCGTGGAGGGCTACCCCGAGGAGACCGACGACCGCCGCGTCTCCGGATCCTTCCTGCACACGGGGACGATGCCGACCTTCGAGAAGTGGGGCTTCCAGCGCATCCGCCCGCTCTCTCCGCATCGCTGGGTCGTGGCGCGGACCGTTCGCGCTTGACCGCACGGACGATCGGCGGATCCGACGCGCGACGAGATCAGCCCGGGCCCGTCAGGCAGATCCCTCGAAGTGCGCGAGCCAGCCGGCCAGCGTCGCCTCGAGCGCTGGGCGTTCCTCGGCGGGCACCATCGACAGGAGCCGCTGCTCGTTCGCCACGTGGTCGGCGAACGCCGCGTCGATCAGCTCCCTCCCCTGCCCGGTGAGCGCGACGACCCGGCCGCGCCCGTCGCCCGATCCGACCCGGCGGCTGATGAGGCCTGCACCCTCGAGACGATCGAGCCGCTTGGACATGCCGCCGCTCGTCACCATGGTCGACGCGGCGAGGTCGCTCGGGCTGGCCTCGAACGGCTCTCCCGTGCGGCGCAGCGCCGCCAGCACGTCGAAGTCGCCCTCCGACAGCCCGTGCGCGCGGTACACGGTCACGAGCTCCTCGGTCAGCGCGAGCGCCAGACGATGCAGCCGCCCGATGGTGCCGATCGGCGTCACGTCGAGGTCGGGGCGCTCGCGGCGCCACGCCTGCTGGATCCGCGCCACCTGGTCATCGATCTCGGTCACCCCTTCACTATATCTTCCTTGGAAGCTATAGTGTCTTCCGTGGAAGCTAATTGGAGATGGCTCGGGGTCGCGATGATCGCGCCGATCGCCTGGGGCAGCACCTACTTCGTCACGCGCGAGTGGCTGCCCGACTCCCCGATCTGGGGCGCGGCCATCCGCGCGCTGCCCGCGGGACTGCTGCTCCTCGCACTCGTGCGGCGCCTGCCGCGCGGCTCCTGGTGGTGGAAATCCGCCGTGCTGGGCACCCTCAACGTCGGCGCCTTCTTCGTGCTCGTCTACGCGGCGGCGCAGCTGCTGCCCACGAGCATCGCCTCCACGATCATGGCGACCTCCTCGGTCGCGATCGCCCTCGCTGCGTGGGCGATCCTGCGCGAGCGCCCCGGCGTCCTGCGCCTGCTCGGCGCGACGGTCGGCATCACCGGCGTCGCGCTCATGCTTCTCGGCACCACCACCGCGGCGGATCCCCGCGGCGTGATCGCCTCGATCGCCGCGATGGCCATGTCGTCGATCGGATTCATCCTCGCCAAGCGCTGGAACGGCGAGGTGGGGATCCTCCCCTCGACGGCCTGGCAGCTCGTCTTCGGCGGCCTCGCGCTCCTTCCGATCGCGGTCGCCGTCGAGGGCCCTCCACCCCGTCTCGACGCGGTGACCCTCGCGGCCTACGGCTATCTCGCGCTGGTCGCGACGGCACTCGCCAACGTCGCGTGGTTCGCCGCACTGAAGCACCTGCCCTCCGGCACCGTGGGGCTGATCGGGCTGCTCAACCCCGTGACGGGCGTGCTCCTCGGCGTGCTCGTGGCCGGCGAGGTGCTGGAGGCCCGACAGCTCACCGGACTGGCCCTTGTGCTCATCGGGATCGCCGCCCCGCTCGCCGCCGGGATCCTCGTCGGCCGCCGGAGACGCGCGCGCACTGCTTCCTCCGCCGACCCGCTCCCCGCGGAGCACGCCACGAGCGCCTGATCCGGATCCGGAAAGGACCACGGGAACGAGACCACCCCGCCTCTCCGGGAGGCGGGGTGGTCGTCGCGGATCAGGCGAGAGCGAGGGTCGCCTCTTCCGAAATCAGGATCCCGCCGGACGTGTTCGCCGAATTGGCGATCGCCTGGATGCGCGCCGGGTCCAGCTCGGGCGGATTCGGGTCGTCGAACTCGAACCGGAGCTGGATCGACGGGTGCAGCCAGATCGTGGAACGACCCAGCGGCTGATCGCCGTCGTGCCGCCAGGACAGGGTGAAGCTCTCGTTGCGCCGGAGCTTCGTCGCGATCACGACCTTGAGGTGGGCGAGGGCGTAGTCCTCGATCTCGATGGCGTGCTCGGAGCTTCCGTAATAGAGAGTGCTCATTCTTCGACGCTACGCGCCGCCCCGGGCTGCCGCCGGGATCGCGGGCTTCTCACACGCGACGCCCAGCGCCCTTCACACGCGATGCTCAGCCTGCAGGACATCATCGGGCGGATCCGGTCGCGGTGTGCGATTCTGCACATCGTGTTCGCCGCAAATGGCCATTGTCGCATCGTCGCGTTGCCCGCAGGCTGGGGAGTCGACAGCCGAACTGGACGTGCAAAGGAGCACTGATGGCATACGAGACAGCATCCCCCTCGGGTCTGCGACGGGTCGTGGCCGCATCGATGGCGGGCACGGTCGTCGAATGGTACGAGTTCTTCCTCTACGCCTCCGCGTCGACGCTCGTGCTCGGCACGGTGTTCTTCCCGCCGTCGGACGACCCGTTCAGCGGCATCATCGCCGCCTTCGTCACCTACGCGATCGGGTTCGTGGCGCGGCCGCTGGGCGGCATCGTGTTCGGCCACCTCGGCGACCGGTACGGACGCAAGCGCCTCCTGCAGGCGAGCATCCTCATCATCGGGGCGGCGACGTTCCTGATCGGCTGCCTGCCGACGTTCGCGCAGATCGGCTATGCGGCACCCGCGCTGCTGGTGCTGCTCCGCTTCGCGCAGGGCTTCGCGATCGGCGGCGAGTGGGGCGGCGCGGTGCTGCTCGTCGCCGAGCACAGCCCCCGGGAGCGACGCGGCTTCTGGGCCAGCTGGCCGCAGGCCGCCGTACCGGTCGGCAACCTGCTCGCGACACTGGTGCTGTTCGTGCTGTCGTCCACCCTCACGCATGACGCGTTCCTCGGATGGGGCTGGCGCATCGCGTTCTGGCTGTCGGCCGTGATCGTGCTGATCGGCTGGTACATCCGCACCAAGGTGACCGAGGCGCCGATCTTCCTGGAGATGAAGAAGCAGCAGGAGCAGGAGGCGGCGAAGAGCTTCGGACCCCTCGAGGTCGTGCGCCGCTACCCCCGCGGCGTGCTCGTGGCGATGGGCCTCCGCGTCGCGGAGAACATCCTCTACTACGTCGTCGTGACCTTCTCGATCGTCTACCTCACGCAGACCGTGAAGGAGGCGACCTCGGCGACGCTGCTCATCCTCGCCGGCGCCCACGTCGTGCACTTCCTCGTGATCCCGCTGTGGGGACGACTGTCGGATCGCTGGGGCCGCAAGCCCGTCTACGCGACCGGCGCCCTGCTCGGCGCCGTCTGGGGCTTCTTCGCCTTCCCGATGATGAGCACCGGCAGCCCGATCGTCATCTGGGCGGCCATCGCACTCGGCCTCGTCTTCCACGCCGCCATGTACGCCGGCCAGCCGGCGCTGATGGCCGAGATGTTCCCGACCCGGATGCGCTACTCGGGAGTCAGCCTCGGCTACCAGGTCACATCGATCTTCGCGGGCTCGCTCGCCCCCATCATCGCGACCAGCCTGCTCGCGCAGTACCACTCGAGCGCTCCGGTCGCGGTCTACGTGGCGATCGCCTGCGCGATCACGCTCGTCGCCGTCGCCGCAGCGCGCGAGACGAAAGGCGCCGACCTGCGCGCGCTCGACGCGGACGATCGGAACCGGCCCGGTCAGGAGACAGGATCCGCGGATCCCGTCACCACGCGACGCTGACACGCACGGACGCGAACGGCGGCGCCTCTGCGGAGGGCCGCCGTTCGTCGTGCGGGCCGCCCGTCGATCGCGTCAGACGGTCGTGACCGGCACCGGACCCGCGCGGAGCCGGCCCGCGAGGAACGGGCGATACGACGCGGAGTGGTCGTGCCCGCAGGCGCAGCGCTCGACGTCGCCGTGCAGCAGCTCTCGCGGAGTCTGCCCCGTCAGCCGCAGGCACTCGCGGCTGAGGTGCGCCTGGTCGGCATATCCCGCATCCACGGCGAGTCCGGCGATGCCGTCGCGGCCGACACGTCCGCTCGGCGTCGCGTGAGCCTGGGCCAGCGCGAGGAAGCCCTGGAACCGCAGGGTGCGCTGCAGCACCTTGGGACTCAGTCCGACGGCACTCAGCGCGCGTCGCCGAAGCTGGCTCTCCGACAGGCCCACTCCTGCCGCGACGGCGCCGACCTCGACCGGCCGCCACGGCATGAGCGCCGCGACCGCGGCCCGCAGCACCGGATCCGCCGCACGGCCGACCCGGAACCGCTGCAGGAGGAACGCCTCGAGCGCGCCGATCGCGCGCTCGAGGGTGCCTGCGGCGGCGACGTCGTGCTGCAGACGGTCGGCCAGGCCGCCCCACATCTCCGCGAGGGGCACGCTCTGATCGACGAGCTCCTCGAGCGGCAGAGGCAGCGGCGGCGCGCCACCCGGGCGGAAGCGCACCCCCAGGATCGTGGTGCGCGGCGGGATGACCTCGAGCCGATGCCCGGTGAGCGGACCGAGGAGCCGCGCCCCCTGCCCTACCACGACATGGATCTCCACGCCGCCCGTGGGCAGATGGCGATGGACGGCGGGGGCCCCGCCGACGCTCTGCACCCAGATCGTGCGCACCGCACCGCCCAGCGCGGCGCTCGGCGCCCGCTCCCGGTACGTGTCGGCCATGACGCCTAGCCCTGCTTGGGGAAGGCCGCCCGCGTCGAGCCGCGGTTCAGCAGCACCGCGATCGCGACGATGAGGATCCCGATGGCCCCCTGCTCGATCTTCATCCAGAGCGGATACCCGGAGTCGGGCGAGATGATGATCAGCCCGATCCCGATCGGCGCGATGATCGAGATCCATCGCATCCGCGTGAAGGCACGACGACTGCCGCGCGATGCGGCCCTCGTGACGACGACGAACACGAGGCTGGCCACCGCGACGACCGAACCGCGCAGCCACACCACCCAGTTCACCTCCGCGGGATCCACGATCGCGAGCACCGCGGCGACGGCCAGAGCGATCAGCGAGACCGCGGCGCACAGCCACCACAGCCGGCGCACGGCGTCGAGGGCCGGACGGACCGCGGCGAGGCGGTCGACGGTCAGGGTCATGATCAGGATCCTCCTTCCGGGCGGGTGGCCCGGTGGTAGAGCGCGACGATCTCGTCGATCGCCGCCGCGGTCGCCGCCTCCTCGGACGGCATGGTCATGGCGAAGGCGTCGATGGTGGCGCGGATCGAGCGCGCCACCACCAGCGGATCGAAGGCGCGGAACTCCCCCGCCTCCTGCCCTTGCGTCAGGAGCAGCGAGAGGAGGAGCGCCGAGGTGTCCTCGCGAAGGTCGTTGTCGGTGCGCGGCGCGTTGCGGATGACCTCGATCAGGGCCCGGGCCGCGAGCCGGTTGTCGGCGAGGAACCGCAGGTTGCTCGTGAGGTACGCCGCGAGCTTGCCGCGCCACGTGGCCTCGGCCTCCATGGCCGGCACCATGACGGCGGCTGCCTGCTGGACGACGTGCTCCACGAGGGCGCCCATGAGCGCCGCCTTGTCGACGAAGTGGTACGAGATCATGCGGGTGCTGCTGAGCTCGGCGACCTCGCGGATCCGGGCGAACGACGTGGCCGCGAAGCCCTGCTCCGCGAGCACCCGCACCGTCGCCTCGATGATCTCGGCACGGCGCTCCTGCGTCGTCCGGTAGCTGCGCGTCGGTGTCATGGATCCATTTTTACTCAATTGAGTAATTTAGGCAAGGCCGTCTGCGCGCTGCCTCAGCGCGCGTTCTCCCGACGCCAGCCGACGTAGTGCGCCACCGCCGCGCGCAGGTCGAACGCCGGCGCGAAGCCGGTCTCCGCGCGCAGCCGCGCGGTGTCGAGATACGGCGCATCCTCCGGCGTCCCCTCCGGAGTCTCCACGGGCACCGACGCCCCACCGGATCCGGGCAGCGCGGCGTTCAGCGCCTCGACGAGCTCTCCCGCAGTGAACGGGACACCGCTCGACACGTTGTACACGGTGTGCGCGAGCGAGGGCTCCGTCATGAGCAGCGCGATCGCCCTTCCCGAATCCGGTGCGTAGGCGAAGTCCCCTCCCGCGGCAGGAAGCGGACGCGGGCGCTCACCCCGCAGCATGGCGCCGACCGTCGACGGCACCGGGTTGAACGGCGATTCCGGATCCATCAGCGGCCCCCACGTGCTGCCGATCCGCAGCAGCACGGGATGCACTCCGGTGCCCGCGAGGGCGAACAGGGTCAGCGGCTCGACGGCCTTCTTGAACGCGGCGATCGGATGCGGCGGCACCGCCGAAGGCAGGGCGAGGTCTTCCGTCCACGGCCTCTGCGCGAGCCCCTCGTAGGAGCTGATGCTGCCCGCGACGGCGAAGCGCGCGACCCCCCACGTGCGCGCAGCCTCGAGCGCGGTGAGCAGTGCCGCGGTGTCGCGACGGAAGTACGGGATCGGATCCGGCTCCGGGATGCTGCCGGCGAGATGCACGATGCCACCGATGTCGTAACGCTCGCCGAGGGCGAGGAACGCATCGCGGTCGGCGACGTCGACCGTCTCCACGGCCGCCCGTCCGGCGAGGAACGAGGGCACGTCGGTGCGGCGATGCGCCGTGATCACCACCTCCTCGCCGAGGTCGGCCAGCGCCGCCGCGGTGTGCGCGCCGATCATCCCGAGCCCGCCCGTGACGAGGATCATCGCGCGCCCCCCTCGTCGGCGCGGCCGGCGTGCTCGACGAGATAGTGCAGGTGCGTGACGTCGGGCGCCGGCACCACTTCGTGGATCCGCAGCGCGATGTGCCGCGGGAGCTCGTGGAAGAAGCGCCGGCCCGCCCCCAGCAGCACCGGCACCTGGTGCAGGATGAGCTCGTCGACGAGCCCGGCCTCGAGCGCCTCGGTGACGAGCACGCCGCCCATGAGTCCGACGTCCTTGCCGTCGGCGAGCCGCCTGGCCTCCGCGACCGCGTCGGCGAGGCCGGTGCTCACGATCGTCTGCCGCTCGTTGGCCGGGGCGAACGCCTCATGGGACAGCACCACGAGAGGGGCCGTCGGATGCGGAGCGCCTCCGACGAAGTCGTCGGAATCGGCATAGGTCGTGCGCCCCGCAAGACTCGCCCCCACGCGCGACGCGAGCGCGTCGAACACCCTCGCACTGGGCGCCGAGAGCCGGAAGCCCGCGAACACCGCGCTCGGCACATCCCCGCTGCCGTACCAGTCGAACAGCACGCCGCCGTCGCCGAGGCCGTGCCCCGGCCGGGGATCACGTCCCGTGATGAACCCGTCGACAGACACGGACAGACCGCAGATGACCTTGCTCATGATCGAACCTCCCGCTCGTGGATGCCTCCGACGATAGGAAGGACGACCGGGCGGGCGATTGAACAGAACGCGCATCGGGGCCCCTGCCGTCGGTGGCGCCACAGGCTGCGCCTCGTCGAAGGGCAACATCAGGGAGTGAGCGGATGCAGCTCCGTCCAGATCTCGTGCAGCCGAGGCTTCACGAGCATCGCGAGAGCCGTGTTCCGATCGATGCCGCCGTCTCGTCGCCTCAGCACCGGCATCATCCGGGCGAGGACCGGCCCGAAGCCTAGAGCGCAGCGCCGCAGTGCGACGCCGACGAACGGGATCAACACCGGAAGCGCGAGCAGCATCAGGCGG
Source organism: Microbacterium azadirachtae (assembly GCF_000956545.1). Taxonomy (GTDB): domain Bacteria; phylum Actinomycetota; class Actinomycetes; order Actinomycetales; family Microbacteriaceae; genus Microbacterium; species Microbacterium azadirachtae. The sequence goes on along the minus strand of NZ_JYIT01000061.1, from coordinate 45,828 downwards.
CCGACCTGATACGGGCCGGATGCGTTCCGATCCACGATGTAGCCGATCGCCGCGATCACGCCGACGCAGATGATGGCGAGGCTGATCAGCACCGCGACCGAACGACGCAGGACCAGGGACCGCTCGTAGTCGATCGCGATCGACTCACCGAACCTCTCCGACCGTTCCTGCCGCGTCCCGGGCCTGCCCCGTGCAGCGAGAAAAAGTTGCATGCGGCGCTCCGGATCCGGCAGGCCCGACGACGCAACGACCGACGCCCGCCGCCGATCCAGCCAGCGCCGGAGCCGCGGCATGCTCGAGATCGGTCGCCGGAGAGCCGACGCCGCGATCCGCCCACCGTCCGCGCCGCGCACTTGCCAGGACGCGACAGCCGCCGCCGTCCGGCGCCGAGCCGATGCCCAGCGGAAGAGCATGACTGCGATGGCTTCGAGGAACATCCCGCACAACAGCACGAACGCATCGATTGGCCCCGCCGGGTCTTCCTCGTGCGGGTTCAGGATGGTCGCCCGGATCACGACGACGAGACGGATCATCATCGGCAGCCCTAACGCGAACAGGATCCAGGCGATCAGGAGGGCCTGCGCCGCGCGCCGCTGGTACCAGGCGACGTCAGGGAGGAGGAGCGACAGATCAGCGCCGTTCCCGGAGAGGCTCATGAATCACCACGCAGGCCAGACACGGAGCTCAGTGTCGCGATCGGGCCTATGGTCGCGCCGGGAGCAGGGAAGGGCCGGGCACCCGAGTGAGGGTGCCCGGCCGATCGAGCCTTCGGCAGGCTCACGGATCTGATCCGGCTCAGCCGTCGGATCCGGCCGGGGTCGTCGACACCTTGGTGCCGGCGTCCTTGTTGGCCTTCTGCGCGTAGTCGTTCGTGAACGTCTTGCTCAGATCGACCTTGGACGTGTCCAGACCCAGCTGCTTCTCCATGTCCAGCACCGTCTTGGGTCCACCGGCGGGCATGATGCCGTCGGGCAGGAACTGGCCCTTGTCGGTGGTGAGACCGGCGATGTACTGGTCCTTGGTGATCGTGGAGTTGTTCACGTACTCGGCCGGCAGCTTGTTCGCGATGTCGGCGGCGGAGTGCTCGTCGATCCAGTGCATCGTGGCCACCAGGGCGTTCACGACGCGCTGCGTCGCGTCCTTGTGCTTGTTCACCCACTCCGAGCGACCGAGCAGGCCGGCGGCCGGCCATGCACCGCCCAGGGCCTTCTTCGCACCCTCGGTCGAGGCGAGGTCGACGACCGTGTCAGCGACCTTCTGGCTCGTGAGCGCGGTCACGGTCGGCTGCGTCGTCATCGCGCAGTCGGCGGAGCCCTGCTTGAGCGCCGCGATCGCCGTCGCACCGGCGTGCACCGCGACGGTCTGGTAGTCGCTCGTGGAGAGGCCCGCCTTGTGCGCGATGAACTGGGTGAGCTTGTCGGTGCCCGACCCGAGGTCGGTCACGCCCATGTTCTTGCCCTTGATGTCGGCGGCGCTCTTCACCCCGCTCTTGTCGGTGCACATCAGCCGCTCGCCCGGAGCCCCGGACAGCTGCACCACGTCGATGACCTCCTTGCCCTTCGGCTGCAGTTCGATCGTGTGGTTGTACCAGGCGCCCGCGAAGTCGACCTGGCCGGAGATCATCGCATCCTCGGCGCCGACGCCGCCGTTCTGCTCGGTGGAGAGCTCGACGTTCACGCCGAACTTCTTGTAGAAGCCGAGCTGATCGGCCAGCTTGTACGGCAGGTAGATCTGCTTGTCGATGCCGCCGACCATGATCTTCACGGTCTCGGGGGTGCCGTTGCCGGCTCCCGCCGAGCTGGAGGATCCGGATGCTCCGCCGCTGCAGGCTGCGAGGCTGAGCGCCAGTGCTCCGGCCGCCGCGACGGCGACGATGCCGCGCTTGTTCATGTGGTTTTCCTTTCGTTGCGCCGATCGGGTCGGCGTTCCTGGTGAGGGAGGGTTCTGCTCCGGCCCGTCAGATCGACGACGCCTCGGAGCGGGTGGGGGGACGCCAGCGCAGCACCCGCTTCTCGAGCAGCGAGATCAGGTACTCGGCGACGAGCGTGAACGCCGCGATGATGACCATGCAGGCGAACACCGTGTTCGGATCGAACGACCCCTGCGCCTGGCTGATGATGAGGCCGATGCCGCGCTGGGCGCCGAGCACCTCCGCGACCAGCGCGCCGATAATCGCGAAGCCGAACGCGGTGTGCAGGCTCGCGATGATCCAGGTCATCGCCGAAGGGATCGTGACGTGCCGTGCGACCTGCAGCGGCGACGCGCCCAGCACCCGCACGTTGGAGACGAGGTTCGGATCCACTTCGCGCACGCCCTGGAAGGCGTTGAAGAACACCGCGAAGAACACCAGCACGGCCGCCAGCAGCACCTTGGCAGGCATCCCGAGGCCGAAGGCGACGATGAAGATCGAGCCGAGCACGATGCGCGGGATCGCGTTGACGATCTTGATGTACGGCCCGCATACCTCCGCGAGGTAGCGGTTGCTGCCGAGCAGGATCCCGACGACCATGCCCGCGAGCGTGCCGACCGCGAAGCCGAGCAGCGCCTCCTGCACCGTGACCCACAGGTTCTCCCAGATGGATCCGAACGCCGTGCCCACGGTGAACAGGTGCACCAGGCTGTCCCACACGGCCGTGGGCTGCCCGAAGAAGAACCTGTCCACCCAGCCGAGCTCGGTGAACAGCTGCCAGCCGCCGAACACGACGACCGCGAACCCGATCCGCCCGACCCACACCCACGTGGTGTGACGGCGGCGTGCGCGGCGGCCCGCCGCCTGCAGCTCGGCCTCGGTCTGGGCCTCGGGACGGAAGACGTTGCGCGGGTCGTCGGCCGCGTAGCCGAGCTGACCCGTGAGGTCCGTCTGGGGCGGGGTCGAGAGCACGTCGTTCATGCCGCCACCGCCGCCGTCTGCGCGTATGCACGGTCGACCTCTTCGCGCAGCGACTCCCAGATCTGCCCCTGCAGCTCGAGGAAGCGGCGCTCGTGCCGGATCTGCTGCACGTCGCCGCGCGGGCGGGGCAGGTCGATGTCGAACACGTCCTTCACGGTGCCGGGGCTCGAGGTCATGATGACCACCCGGTCGGCGAGCGCGACGGCCTCGTCGAGGTCGTGCGTGATGAACAGCACCGAGGGGCGCAGCTCCTCCCAGAGCTGCAGCAGCTCGGTCTGCATGATCGCCTTGGTCTGCACGTCCAGCGCGCCGAACGGCTCGTCCATGAGCAGGATCCGGGGCCGGTTGATGAGCGCGGCCGCCATCGCGACGCGCTTGCGCATGCCGCCGGACAGCTGGTGCGGGTAGCGGTCCTCGAAGCCGGCCAGCCCGACCCGGCGCAGCCAGTCCAGCGCCAGCACCGTGGCCTCCTTCTTCGGCGTGCCGGTGAGCACCGGGCCGACCATGACGTTGTTGAGCACGGTCTTCCAGGGGAACAGCGAGTCTGCCTGGAACATGTAGCTCACGCCCTGCGTGATCCCGTCGACGATGCGACCGCCGACGCTGACGGATCCGGCACTGGGACGCTCGAGTCCCGAGACCTGCGCCAGCGTGGTCGACTTGCCGCAGCCGGTCGGGCCGACGATCGCGCAGAACTGCCCCGGCTCGACGCTCAGGGTCACATCGCGGATCGCGGTGAACGTGTCGCCCTTCGGGGTGAGGAAGCGCTTGGTGAGGCCGACGATCTCGATGCCCGCGGCGGGTCCGCCGGCATCGAGGGTGCGGCCGGCACCCGGGGAACGTGTGTCGCTCATGGCACGAAGACCTCTCTGTCTGTGTCTGCTCGCCGCGGCGACGACGCCGGGCGATGGATCGATGCTCGTCCCGCGCCCCCGGCGCTGTCGCGCTTGCGCGCATTGCCCGTCGTTTCGGGCGTTGCCGCACCTTTTGGGCGTTCTGCGCACGGTTCGCACAGGGGCGACGATGAGAGAATCCGGAGGTGATGCGACGACGGATCCGAAGACTGTCGAGCCTGATCCTGCTGGCTCAGGTCGCGATCCTCAGCGCCTCGCTGCTGATCGGCTTCGTGCTGTTCGCCGTCACCGCCCGCGCCAACCTGACCAGCGACTATCAGGACCGCGCGGCCGACATCGCGCAGACGTTCGCGGAGATGCCCGCCGTGCAGCGCTGCCTCTCGTCAGGCCCCTCCTCCTGCGACGGCGACGTGCAGCAGCTGGCCACCGCGACCGAGCAGCGCACCGGCGCCGCCTATGTCGTGGTCATCGACATGGATCGCGTGCGCCACTCGCATCCGGATCCGACGCTCGTGGGCCGGAAGGTGTCGGAGGACGTCGTCGCCCGTGACGGACAGGTGCACCGCGGCACCGACGTCGGCGCGACCGGCACCACCGCGAACGCCCGGGTCCCGGTGTTCGCGGGCACCTCGCGCACGGTGATCGGCGAGGTCTCGGTGGGCATCAGGGAGTCGAGCGTCGCCGCGGAGCTGCTCGGCCAGCTCCCCATCTACGCGACCTGGATCGTGCTCGCGTTCGCGATCGGCACGGCGGTGTCCTTCGGACTGGCCGCCGTGCTCAAGCGCCGCACGTTCGGCCTCGAGCTGGACGAGATCGCGCACCTCCTTCAGGAGCGCGAGGCCACCCTGCACGGGATCCGCGAGGGCGTGATCGCGATCGACCCGGCGGGGCGCATCACGGTCGTCAACGACGAGGCCCAGCGCCTGCTGCGGCTGCCCGACGGCGCCCGCGGACGCCGGCTCGACGACGTGCTCGCGGCGAGCCCGATCCGCGACGCGCTCACCGGGACCACCGAGGTGAAGGACGCGATCGCCGTCACCGACTCCGGCGTGCTCGTGCTCAACCGCATGCCGGTGACGCTGGCCGGCCGGCCGCACGGCGCCGTGCTCACCCTGCAGGACCGCACCGAGGTGACCGGGCTCAGCCAGGAGCTCGACGGCGAGCGCAGCTTCGCCGAGTCGATCAGGGCGCAGCAGCACGAGTTCTCGAACCGGATGCACGCCGTCGCCGGGCTGCTGGAGCTCGGCCGGGCGCCGGAGGCGCTGCAGTACCTGAACGAGATCCGCGGCACGTCGGCCGACCTGGACCGCACGCTGCGCACGCACATAGAGGCGCCGATGATCGTCGGGCTGCTGCTGGGCAAGGCCGCCGAGGCGAACGAGCGCGGAATCGACCTCGTAATCGCTCCCGAGACGGATCTCGGATCCGCCCCCGACCGGCTGCAGGCCCTCGTCACGATCCTCGGCAACCTCATCGACAACGCCTTCGACGCCCTGGCCGACTCCCCCGCGCCGCGCCGGGTGACGGTCGCGATCGTGGAGACCCCGCAGACGCTGACCGTGCGCGTCGCCGACAACGGTCCGGGCGTGCCGGACGGATCCATCCCGCGCATCTTCGAGAGCGGCTACACGACCAAGCGCGGATCCCTCGCCCGGCACGGCGGCCTGGGCCTCTCGCTCGTGCACACCACGGCCTCGCGGCTGGGCGGCACCGTGTCGGTGGCCCGCGACGGCGGCGCCGCCTTCACGGTCGTGATCCCCCGCCCCACCGCTCCGTCTCTTTGCGCCGAACCGTGGGAAACCGGGGCCGAACGCCACGGTTCGGCGCAAATAGACGTGAGGGGAGGAGAACGGTGAGCCTGGCGGACTCCACGGTGCTCGTGGTCGACGACGACTTCCGGGTCGCGAGCGTGCACGTCGGCTTCGTCGAGGCGGTGCCCGGCTTCCGCGTGGTCGGGCAGGCGGGCTCGGCGGCCGAGGCGCTGCGGCAGGCCCGCGAGCTGCGCCCCGACCTGGTGCTCATGGACGTGTACCTGCCCGACGGCGACGGCCTCGACGTGGTGCGGCAGCTGCTGGCGGATCCGGATCCGGATCCGGATCCGTCGACAGGATCCGGCACGGGGCCTGCCGTGATCGTGATCTCGGCCGCCAACGACCTCGCGACCGTGCGGCGCGCGGTGCAGCTCGGCGCGCTGCACTACCTGGTGAAGCCGTTCGGGTTCGCCGAGCTGGCGGAGCGGCTCACGGCCTTCCGCCAGGCGCAGGAGCGGATCGCCGCGCTCGGCGACGCCGCGACCCAGGACGACGTGAACCGGCTCTTCGACCTCCTGCGCCCGGCCCCCGCGTCCGTCCCCGACGAGGGACGCCGCCTCGCGCCCACCCTGCAGGCCGTGCTCGACGCGGTGACCGCGCGGCGCACGGACGCCTCGGCGCAGGAGATCGCGACCGACATCGGCATCAGCCGAACCACCGCGCAGCGCGCCCTCACGCAGCTCGAGCAGTCGGGCCTCGTGCGCCTCGAGCTGCGCTACGGCAGCACGGGACGCCCCGAGCACCGGTACGTCGCGCGGCGTCGGTGACGCCCTTCGTCTCGCGCCGCTCGCTCAGCGACCGACGAGACGAAGGGCGCCCCTGCCCCGGAGGGCGGCTACTGCACCCAGCCGGCGCGGGCGCTGCCCCAGCCGGTCTCCGTGTCCCAGCCCGTGCCGACGGTCTGCGTCGAAGTGGCGCCGTTGAAGGTGCGCACCGAGTAGACGTAGCCGCCGGTGGCGTCGAGGCCGTTGGCGTAGTCGACGCGGATGGCGCCCTCGTCGATGCCGGCGCCCGTGACGTCGTGGAAGCCCTGACCCTGCGTGCCGTAGATCGTCGGGTTCAACAGGCCCAGCCCAGTGCCGCCCGCCTGGATCTTCAGCGCCGTGATGCCGGCGAACAGCGGGGATGCCAGGCTCGTGCCGCCGATCCGGTAGGTGTCGTAGGCTGCCTGGCCGGTGAAGGTCTGCGTCTGGCCGACGAGCATGCCCGTGGTCGGATCGCCGTCCATCGAGACGTCCGGCACCGCGCGCCCGCCGTTGGGGCTGACGATGCCCGCGTCCTTCTGGTACTGCGGCTCGGCGATGTTCGACGAGTAGCCGCCGCCTCCGCCGTACAGGAACGCGTTGCTCAGCGACCACGCGCCGTCCTTCAGCACGTACTTCGAGGTCTGCCAGCCGGTCTCGCCCGTGATGCCCGCGTCGGTGATCGCGGTCGAGGTGCCGCCGACGGCCGTGACGTACGGGTCGGAGGCCGGGTAATCGGTCTGCGCGGATCCGATCTTGGCGACGTTGTCGCCGTCATCGCCCGAGGAGAAGACGTAGCTGATGCCCTGGGCGGCGCCCTGCAGGAACGCCGTCTGGTAGGCCAGCAGCAGCGACGGCTTCACGACGTCGCCCGTCCCGCCCCACGAGTTCGTCACGACGTTCGCGACGTTCTCGTCGTTGATGCGCGTGAAGGTGTCGAGGAGATCCGGATCCATGCAGCTCTTGCCCGCGTAGTAACGGATGTTGGCACCGGGTGCCATCGCGTGCACGGCCTCGACGTCGAGGGTCTCCTCGCCGTACCAGCCGGCCATGCCGCACTGGTGATTGGACTTGTTGCTGTTGACGTTCGTGTACGCGTTCGGCAGGTTCTGCGAGAACTGGCCGGCCGCGAACGGCTTGTCGCCCGTGTCGCTCGCGTACCGGTTCGCGTCGGCCTCGATCGTCGGCGACGCGTAGGCGTCGGTGATGGCGACCGTCACGCCCGTGCCGTCCCAGCCGCCGGTGAGCCCGGCTTCGTAGGCGCTGCGCAGCTGCGGTCCGGTGTAGCCGCACGGCGAGTACGGGAGCGTCTTGCCGTCGAACGGCGGCAGCACGGTGCCGTCGGGCGTCGCGAGATTGCCCGGCGTCGCGGATCCGTAGGTCTTGCCGCAGATCGGCGAGTTGCGGAAGCCGCCGTCCGGCGGTGCGGGCTTCTGCGTCTTCGGCTCTACGAGCGTGGGCGTCGTGTCCAGACCGCCGACCGCGATCACCGCGCCCGCGAGCGCGCCCGGCGTGCTCGCGGCGCCGTCGGGCGCCTGCACCGTGAGCCCGTCGTGCGTGTAGTTCGAGATCGTCACCCCGAACGCCTTGCTCGCGTTGCCCACGCCGCCGGTGACGTCCACGTAGCGGTGCGCGGCGTCGACCGTGGTCTTGAGCCCGGCGCCCTGGAGCCAGGAGGTCACGGCGTCGACGGTGGACTGCGGCGCGTCGAACTTCGCGTGGTACTGGGCCGCCGTGAGGAACTGCTTGTACTGCGCGGATCCGGGCGTCGACACCGCGGACGCGAACGCGGTGAGCGCGTCCAGGCCTCCGGCGGGTGCGAGGTAGACGCGCGCGCTCACCGATCCGGTCGCCGGTCCTCCCTTGGTCGCATGGCTGAGCCAGCCCGGTGTCGAGTTCGGGATGGGACTCTTCGGCGGCGGCGCCGCATTGGCGGCTCCCGCTCCGGCGAACGTGGCGGCGACGGTGGCGACGACCGCGAGGGCGACGCCGAGGACTTTTCTGCGCATCCGGGATCTCCAGACTCTGATTCGGCCATCGGCGGTCGCCGCTGACCGAGGGCGATGCTATTCCCGCGCGCGGCGGCGGCGCGAGAGCTCGCGACCCCGCAGAGCCCGGCTCACAGCGCACGCATCAGGATCTCCCAGCCCGCTCATGTGCGCCGTTCGAGGTCAGGGCCGCCCTACATCGATCGTGACGTCGCTGCGGATCGCGCCCACCGCGACCCGGATCGTGACCCGGCCTGTCCCCTCCGCGCGCAGGCCCAGAGAGCTCGCCACCCCGTCCGCGTCGGTGGTGGAGGTCTCGAATCCGCCCGGGTACTCCGCCGGTCCCGAGACCACCTCGAACGTCGCGTCCCGCCCCGCGAGCGGCGCCCCGTCGTCGGTGGCGCGGACGACGAGGCGCACCTCGTCGCCGGCGCGCACCCCGCCCTCCGGCGAGACCACGCGGATCGCGGGCCCGCGCTGCGCCGCGGACGACGACGGCGACGGCCCCGCCCCACCGGGCGCCCCCGCGGTGCAGCCGCTGCGCAGCCCCGCGGCGAGCGCGACGAGCGCGACCGCGAGCGCCGCGGTGCCGCGCCGTGCGGTGCGGGTCACGCCTGCACCAGCGTGATCACGAAGGTGCGGCTCACCGGCCCCACGTGCACCACGACCGGGAAGGTGCCGGCGGCGAGCGCCACGATCGGCAGGATCAGGGTCCCGTCGGGGTCGATCGTCGCCGAGGCCGTCGCACCCTGCAGGAGGACGGACTCGTCCCACGAGGCGATCGCGGCGGCGTTCACCAGCTCTGCGGTGCCGTCGGCGGGGATCGGCCCGCTCCCCGAGACCTGGAAGATCAGGGGCGCGGTGTCCCCGGCGGCGGAGAACGGATAGGTCTGCGCGTCGTCGACGGCGCCGACGAGGTCGACGACGATCGGTGCGGACGCCGCGGCCTGCGGCAGGGCGACGGCCGCCGCGACCACCGGCACCGACCAGGCGCCTGCGGCGAGCGCGCGCCGTCGCGTCCAGCCGCGGTCGCCTGCGACGGCTCCGCCGCGATCCGTCGTCGAGTTCCGGGTGGTCATGGTCCTGCCTCCTGCGTGGGTGTGTGCGCGGCGTCGGGTGGGCCGCGGAGGGGATCCGGTGCCGGCGCTCATCGCGTGGCCGGATACGGGGTCGGGATGGTCGCCATGCCGGATCCGTTCGTCAGCGTGACGGTCACGGTTCCCGCGGGGATCGCCGTCAGGAACGTGCTGACCGCTGCGGACGCCGTGGCCCCCGGCGCGACCGCCGGGAACGAGCGCGTGCCGTACTTGGTGGCGATCTTCACGTCGGCGGCGGCGGATCCGGTGTTCTTCACCGTGACCGAGAGCACGACCTTGCCGGAGACCACGGACGGGGTGACCTGCACGTCGGCGGTCAGCGTCGTGGCGGCGTCGACGACCGTGATCGGCGGCAGGGTCGCGGTGCGGTCGCGGACGGCCGCGGTGATCGTCACCGCGCCGGCCGTCGCCGCCGTCGCACCGGGCGCGACCGCGATGCCCGCGGCGTTGCTCGCGACGGTCGCCGTGGTCGCTCCCCCGGCGAAGACCCCGCCGGCGATCGTGAACACCACGTCGACGCCGGCGACGCCGTTGCCGGACGCGTCGGTCACGCGCGCGCCGAGACCCGTGATGGCCTCGCCGCGCAGCACGGTCTTGGCGGATCCGAGAGGCTGCAGATCCTGCACCGCCTCCGCACCGCCGGCCGCGAGGACCAGGCTCGAGATCGGCCCGCTCACGCCCTGGTCGGTGGCACGGTACTCGACGAGCGCGGCCGCGGTGCCGGGCACCGCGAAGGGCGCGGCGTATGGCTGCCAGGCGCCCCCGCCGACGCGGTACTCGATGCCGGCCGCCCCCGCGGGGACGGTGTGCAGGGTCACCGTGCGGCCGTCGGCGCTCGCCACGACGGCGGGCAGCGACGACGGATCCGGAGCGGCCTTGCCGATCGAGAACGACGCCACCACGGCGCGATGATTGCTCGCCCAGGCGTTGCGCAGCACCGCGGTCGGCGACGGCCAGCCGGCGACGACCGTGTTCGCGCCGAGCACCTGCAGCGAGGATCCGGCGTAGTGCACGGCATCGATGCGGTCCTGCGGCTCGTCGGCGCCGGCCGGCGTCTTGAGGACCAGCGGCGACCACGTGTCGCCCGGGTCGGCCACGGGATCGGGGTTCGCGGTGCGGTACGCGTCCGCGAGGCCGGCCTGGCGCAGGCGCGCGGGCACGGGCCAGTCCACGGCGCCGACCCCGCAGTGCGCATCCGCGGTCGCCGCGGTCCAGTCCGCTCCGGAGGGGGACTCGAGATCCGAGAGGACCACCACGGGGGTCGCGCCGGACGTCTCGCCCGAGATCGCCGACGCGAGCGCGTCGACCTGCGCGTAGCGGGTGTTCCCCCGCTCGGAGGCGACGAGCGCGGCGGGGTCGGTGACACCGGACAGGCACGCGGCCTCGGGACCGTAGCCGGTGCGGTCCAGCCCCATGGCCCACACCCGCACCGGGCGGCCCAGCACGTCGACCGTCGCTCCGAGACCCGGTTGCTCGCCGACGACCGTGCGCGCGGTGAGCGGATGCGGCGAGAGGAGCCCGACGCCACCCGGCCCTTCGAGCGCGTTCCATCCCAGGGCCTTGGCGAGAGCGGTGGCGGCCGTGCCGCCGTCCTGCTGCACGCCGATCACGTCGAATCCGTTCTCGGCGATCACGGCGAGGTTCTTCAGTGCGGCGTCGTTGACATGCCCTCCGGCGTCCCAGAGGTTCCAGGTCACCGCGTCGAAGGGCGTGGCCGCGTCGGCCGCGATCACGGGGACCTCCACCTCGATCCGCGCCGTGGTCGTGCCGTCCGTGGCCTCGACGACGAGGAAGCCGGGATCGGCCGGGGCCTGCGCGGGCGCGGTGCCGGAGACGACGCCGTGATCGTCCACGCTCAGCCAGTCGTCGCCCTCGACCTTCGTGAACGAGGTCACGGTCCCGCCGTTCCAGAGGCCGGCGACGGTCTGCGACACCTGTCCCCCTGCACGCACGGCCGGGGCGCGCAGCACGCCGGAGACGAAGCCGGGGGCGAGCGTGGATCCGTCCGTCACGACGTCGCCGGAGTGCGTCGCCGTGTAGTCGTTCTGGATCTGCGCCGCCGAGATCGCGCGGTCGTAGAAGTCGAAGGTGTCGATCGCGGCGTTCACGAAGCCGTCGCCGTCGTCGAGCAGCGATCCTTCGGCGCCCACGCGGAACGGGTATCCGCTGACGAGCGAGAACCCCGAGCCGAGGCTCGTGCTCTGCGCGGTCTGCTCCCCGTCGACGAACGTGGTCATCGTGCCTGCAGAGCGATCCACGACCACCGCGACGTGATGCCAGGCGCCGATCACCGAGGTGCGGCTCGCCCCGGCGAGGTAGTTCTGCGTCGTCGAGGTGCCGTTCTGCCCGAAGCATCCGCGCAGGATGCCTGGGCTGCCCGCCGTGTTGTACAGCGTGGATCCGCGGTTGTAGCAGTGCCGGAAGTCCTGGTTCGAGACGATCGGCGAGTCGGAGCTCGACGACTTCTCCTTGAGCCAGAACACGTACGAGAAGCTGCCGGATCCGTCGGTGCGGCCGGGGACGAGCGGCAGGGAGAAGAAGTTCACACCCCGCGTGCTGCCGTCCGGTGCATTGACGTACGCGGCCTTGCCTGTCGTGCCGGCGACGTACGACGGCGTCCCCGACCAGGTCGCGTCGTTGCCGCGCCCCGACGAGTCGGCGATCGTGGCGCCGTCGGAGGTCTCGAAGTCGTAGGAGGCGAACGGCGCGACCGTGTCGCCGGGCGCCCGCAGCCGGCTCCAGATCGCGGAGAGGGTCACCGTGGTGCCGGCGCGGACGGTGAGATCGGCGACCGACTGCCCGTCGGTGTAGACGACCTGGCCGCGCGGGCTCAGGGCCCACCCCTGGAACTGGTCCCCGGGTCGCACGAAGGCGTTGGCGGGGAGGGCCGAGGTGCTGCCGATCGTGAGCGTCTGCGTCGCCATCGTCCCCGAGGTCGCGCCGTTGCCGTCGAACGCGACCGTGTAGGTGCCGGTGTCGGGTTTGAGCGCCGCGTAGTCGTCGGCGATCTGCGCCGGCGGCAGCACCGCGCTGTAGAAGCGGAGGTCGTCGATCGCGGCGTTGACGTAGCCGTCGCTGACGTCGTTCTCGCTGCCGCTGAATCCGCCGATGTTGAACGCGTAGCCGCTCTTCAGGTTCGTCGACGCCGTCACCTCGCCGGCGGCCGAGCGCTTGGTCTCGACGCCGTCGGTGTAGACGATGATGACGTTCGCGGTGCGGTCGACCGTGACGGCGACGTGATGCCAGGATCCGGCGATGTTCGGCGACGCGCCGTTGAGGTAGCGCTTCGTGCCGCCCGCCGTCGTGCCCCAGCAGGCCTGCAGCACGCCCTGCGTGGTCTGGTTGTAGAGCGTCAGCCCCGCGTTGTTGCAGGACGCGAAGTCCTGGTTGCTCATGAGCGTGCCGTACGAGGTGCGGTTCTGCTCGGACATCCAGAACTCGTAGGAGAAGCTCCCCGATCCGTCGGTCTTGCCCGCCACCAGCGGCAGCTTCACGTAGTTCGCGCCGAGCCCGATCGTCGCCGCCGACCCCGAGACGCCGGGGCGATACCCCGGGGACCCGATCCACGTCGCGTCGTTGCCGTTGCCGGAGACGTCCTTCACCGTGGATCCGGCGTCGGCGTCGAACGTGTACGCCGCGACCGGCGCGATGGCGCCCGGCACGGCGGCGCGCGGAGCCGGTGCCGGAGGCGCCGCGGGCGTCGTCGGCGAGGGGGCCGAGGTGGGCGCCGGGGCGGGATCCGGTGTCGGCGAGGCGGACGGCGCGGGATCCGGCGTCGGGGTCGGCGAGGGCGCGGCGGTCGACGAGGGAGAGGGGACCGGATCCGCGACCGCGGCCGGAGACGCGGCGAGCGTCGAGACGACGAGTGCGGCCCCGGCGAGGGCGGCGAGGACGAAGCGGCGCAGGGGCCGGCGCGGGAGGGGCATGCGGGTCTCCATCGGATCGGGGGCGGCGAGGACGGCGCTCGGGCGGCGGCCGTCAGGCGGGGAGCTGCGCGACGCGGCCGGCGTAGCGGTGCCGCCAGCCAGCGCCGGTGTCGGCGGTGATGACCACGTCGTAGTAGCCCTCGTCGGTGGGCCAGGTGACCTTCTCGGTCCCGCCCGGCTTCACCCAGACGCGCTGCGCCGTGCCGGCGTGGTCGTTGGGCACGAGCTCGAAGTGCACCCGCTGGCGGCCGTCGTTGTGCAGGGAGATCTCGACGGTCGGGTTCTCACCGGCGACCAGGTCGACCTCGGCCCGGGGGACTCCCGCCCCGTTCTGGCCCGCCGGGACCACCGTGCCGGCGTGCGAGCGCACGAATCCGTCGGGCCCGTACACCGAGAACGCGTACCGGCCGTCCTGCGCGGTCGCATCCCACACGTGCGCCGCCGGCTTCGCCGCCGAGACCGTGTAGGGCGTGTTGGCGAACGGCAGGTACCTGTCGGGGAACGCCTGCAGGCTCACCGCCTTGCCCGAGGGGCCGCCGACGAGGCTCAGCTGCACGCTGACCTTCCCCGTCTTACGGTCCTCCACGAACACCCCGTGCGGGTGGTACGACAGGGGGCGGTGCTTGAGCGGCGTGCTCGACCACTTGTCCGCCGGGGGCACCTGGGTGCCGATCGTGCCGCCCGCCCTGGCGATCTGCACCAGTGCGTCGGTGTCGGGCAGCGAGGGGATGTCGATCACGGGGTGCGCGAAGTCCATTGCGCTCGTGAGGTCGCCGCTGATCCCGCGCCGCCATGCGGTGATCGTGGTCGACAGCGCCGGGGTGCCGATCGCCGTGGTCCAGGTCTCCAGGAACCGGATCAGCGACGTGTGGTCGAAGGTCTCGGTGCCGACCCAGCCACCGCGCGTCCAGGGCGAGACGAGGATCGTCGGGATGCGTGCGCCGTATCCGATCGGGGTGGATCCGTTGTACTCGCCCGGCGTCCCCGGCTCGGCGAACGGCGGCAGCACGTGATCGAAGTAGCCGTCGTTCTCGTCGAACGTCATGATGAGCAGCGTGCTCTTCCAGATGTCCGGGTTGGACTGCAGGGTCTGGATCACCCGGTTCGAGAAGTGCGCGCCGTGCTCGGGGTTGGCGGAGGGATGCTCCGACCAGCTGTAGGGGGCGACGATCCACGACACCTGCGGGAGCGGGTACTGAGCGCCGGGCTTGCATGCCGCGATAAAGTCCTTCAGCACGCCGTTCAGGTTCGCGTCGCTGTCGTTGTTGACGACGCCGGTCGACGCATAGGGCGCGGAGCCCGCGCGCCAGACGAGGCCCGTGCCGGGGGCGTTCTTGGCCGCATCGCCGCGGTTCGCGAGGTCGGTCGCCGTCGAACCGGAGGTGGTGAACGCCGAGAACCCGCGGATCGGGTTGTCGGTGTAGTCGCCCACCCAGCTGGATCCGTTGTTCGTGTTGTCGACGTAGATGCGCCACGAGACTCCCGCGGCCTGCAGCGCCTCGGGGTAGGTCTGCCACGCGCGGGTGCCGTTGGACTCGCCGCCGTTGTCGACGACGCCGCCCGAGGTGCCGGTCCACGCGTACAGGCGGTTCGGCGTGGTGGGCCCCATCACCGAGCAGTGCCAGTTGTCGCAGATCGTGTAGGCGCTCGCCAGCGAGTACTGCCAAGGGATCTCCTCGCCGGAGACGTAGTGCATGGTGTTGGCGCCCTTCGCGCCGACCCAGTTGTTGTAGCGGCCGCCGGCCCAGGCCGAGGTGCCGCCCGAGTACGAGTGGTCGAGCCCCGTGGTCGTCCCGGCGACCGTGGTCACCCGGCTCGGCTTGACGAAGGACGAGCCCTGCGGCTGGGAGAACACGTCGGTGCCGTTGGGGAAGCGCAGCGCCTGCTTGTCGTCGAAGCCGCGCACTCCGGGGAGGGCTCCGTAGTAGTGGTCGAAGGAGCGGTTCTCCTGCATGAGGATCACGACGTGCTTGATGTCGGTGATGTCGCCCGAGAAACCCTCCGGCAGCGCGTAGGCGCGAGACGTGCCCGCGGCCTGCGCTCCGCCGCGAGCGGTAGCGGCCGCGGCGGACGAAGCCGAGACCCCTGCGCCCAGGCCCGCGCCCACGGCGGCCGCACCGCCGAGCAGGCCGAGCGCGCGCAGCATGCCACGACGGGTCATGCCGCTGCGCAGCACCTCGTCCGGGACGGTCTGCGGCCGGTCGTAGGGGTCCGGGGTGAAGGGGACGGGCTCGCTGGACATGGACGCTCCTCGAAACGGCGGGGCGGCACCCGGATGCGGCGCCGACCTCGAGGAGAGCAAGGGCAGGGGAACAGCCGGTGAACGTGCGAGGACGAGCCGGTGGCCCCGGCCGCCGCAGCCCCGGATCCGGCCGCCGAGCGTGCACACTGGGCTGTTTCGGCCGCTGCGCTGGGCTGTTTCGGCCGCTTCGCTGGGCTGTTTCGCCGCGCCCCCGGTCGTTGAGCGAGGGCGGCGCAGCCGACCGATACGAAACGCCCCCGGAGGCCGGTCCGCCGCCTCCGCCCGGCGCCCCGCTCAGAGCGCGGTGCGGACCGTCTGCCCCGCCTCGATCTCGAACGCGATCGCCCCGGCGCGATAGCGGTCCACGCCGATCTCCACGAGCCGTCCCTCGCGCGTCGTGGTCGTGCGCCCCACCTGCAGCAGCGGGCTGGAACGGCGCACGCCGAGCAGCGCGGAATCCTCGGTGGTGGCGGCGGCCGCCTCGATCCGGTGGTTCGTCGACGCGACGCGGATCCCCGCATCGGCGAGCGCGGCCGTGGTCGACCGCACGTCGTCCGGCAGGAGCGCCACGACGTCGGAGACCCAGGGCGCCCACACCGACCGCTCGATCATGACCGGCAGGTCGTCGAGGGTGCGCAGCCGCACGAAGCGGTGCAGGGGCTCGCCGAGCCGGATCCGGAACAGCTGCGCCTCGCGCGCATCCGCCGGCCCCACGGTGCGGGAGGTGATGGATCCTCCCGGGACCCGGCCGCCCTCGCTCGCCCACTCCGTGAACGACTGCATGCGGTCGAAGCCCTGCGTCTGGTGCGCGGCCTGCACGATCCAGCCGCCGCGTGGGCGGGAGACCACGAGCGAGAGCCGCGCGAGCCGTGCGAGCGCCCCACGGATCACGCTGCGGGTCGTGCCGTACTCCGCGCTCAGCGCTGCCTCGCTGGGCAGCCGGGTTCCGGCGGCGAAGCCGCCCTCCGCGATCCGCCGGCGCAGATCCGACGAGATCTGCGCCGTCCGCGAGCTGTCGCGAGCGCCCTCCGTCATCTCCCGCCTCCGTGCGCGGGGAGGAGGATCGGCGGCAGGGGCATGCCTCCATTCTCGCGCGCATCGGTGGCCCGCCATGCGCGGGCATGACGGGCCACCGTGATCGGGCTCAGGCCCGGATCGTCGAGCTCAGGCCTCCGGACGGTTCGCGCGGAGCACCTCGAGCCGCGCCCGGTATTCGGTCTCATCGATGTCGCCGTTCGCGAAACGGCCGGCGAGCACCTGCTCCGCGCCGCTGGTCTGCGGTCTGGCCGCCCACGGCGCCGGGGCTCCGGGAGCGCCCGGAGCACCGTGCGGTCCGCCCCAGGGTCCGTACCCCCCGCGGCGGTGGCGCACGAGGAGGGCGACGAGCAGGCCGACGATGACGAGGAACATCAGCGGGCCGATGATGAAGACAGGCCAGAAGGGGTGGAACCCCATGTGGCCGGGATGCGCGGCGACGGCCGCGACGGTTGCGATCATGAGTGACCATCCTTGGATCGGTTCGGTCGCATCTCGACCGATGCCTCCAGCCTCGCGATCCGTGCCCGCCGCCGAATCCGGCCCGGGGAGTGATTCCGCGTGCTCCCCGGGGAGTAGTGGTCCTGTTCGAGGAGCGATGTTCGCTCTCCGCAGCCTGGACCCGGAGCAGACTTCGCTCCCTGAATCACGTTCCCGCCACGGACGCCGGGTCCTACTGCCAGCCGGGTGCGACGAGTCCGGTCTCGTACGCGAGCACCACGAGGTGCACCCGATCCCTGGCGTGCAGCTTCGCCATGATCCGCGAGACGTGCGTCTTCGCGGTGAGGGGGCTGAGGAAGAGCTGCACCGCGATCTCGTCGTTCGTGAGGCCCTGTCCGACCAGACGCAGCACCTCGCGCTCCCGCTCCGTGATGCCCTCGAGCAGGCGCTGGTCGGGCGCATCGCGCAGCCCCACCGTGAGCCGCTCGAGCAGACGCCGGGTGACCCCGGGCGAGAGCAGCGCCTCGCCCGCCGCGACGACGCGCACGGCGCGCACGAGATCGGCCGGCTCGGTGTCCTTGACGAGGAAGCCCGCGGCGCCCGCGCGCACCGCCCGCACCACGTACTCGTCGAGCTCGAACGTCGTCACGATCACCACGTGCACGCCCGCGAGCGCCGGATCCGCGGCGATCTGCTCGGTCGCCCACAGCCCGTCCCCGTCCGGCATCCGGATGTCCATCAGCACGACGTCCACCGGCGTCCGCCGGATCCCCTCCAGCAGCTCTCGCCCGCCCGCCGCCTCGACGGCCACCTCGATGCCGTCCTCCGCGTCCAGCAGGGCGCGGAACCCCGCGCGAACCAGCAGCTGGTCGTCGGCCAGCGCCACCCGGATCACGAGGCCCTCCCCCACGGAAGCGTCGCGACCACGCGCGCACCTCCCTCGGGGCCGTCGCCCACGTCGACGCCGCCGCCGAGGAGCGCGGCACGCTCCCGCATGCCGAGCACGCCGCCGCGCCCGGAGACCGTCGGATCCGCCCCGGCGAAGCCGCGCCCGTCGTCGGTCACCGTCACGACGAGAACCGGATCCGGCTCGTCCCGCCGCTCCAGTACGACACGCACATGCCCGGCCTGCGCATGCCGCACCGCGTTGGTGAGCGCCTCCTGCACGATGCGGTAGGCGGCGAACTGCGTCGCACGGCTGGGCGCGGTGCCCTGCAGGCGATCGTCCAGCGCGATCTCGAGGCCCGGCGTGGTGAGCCCCGCGATGAGCCGGGGAAGCTCGGCGAGCTCCGCCTGCGGCACGAGCGGCACCTCGCCGTCGCGGAGCACGCCGAGCACGCCGCGCACCTCCTCCAGCGCGAGCTTGGAGGTGTCCTTCACGTTCTGCAGCGCGGCGCGCGCCTGCTCCGGATCCCGATCGAACAGGTGCAGCCCCACGCTGGCCTGCACGTTCATCTGCGACAGCGCATGCCCCAGCACGTCGTGCAGCTCACGGGCGATGCGCACCCGCTCGCGCTCCTCCGCACTGCGCCGGCGCCGCTGCGCGTCGGCCCGCACCTGCGCCATCCGTGCACCGCGCGTGCGCACGAAGGCGCCGACGGCGAAGCTCAGCGCGAGGCCGACCGTGGCGGCGACGATGAGTCCCGGATGCCAGATCCGCCCGATGGCGACGCCGACGAGGATCGCCGTCGCCCACCCGGTGGCGACGGAGACGGCCGCCCAGATGACGGCGCCGCGCGCGACCGCGAGGGCGATCGCGAAGGCGAGCGCCACGTAGGGCGGGCCGTACACCGGTGCCGTCAGCACGTCGACCAGGGCGAACGCCGAGACCAGCGCGACGGTCGGGCCCGGCAGACGCCGCGCGGCGAGGAGCGCGAGCGGCCCGGCGACCGCGAGCGCCAGGTGCAGGGCGAGTCGCCAGTGCAGGCCGTGACCGGGCGCGTGCGCCGCGGTCCAGACGCCGGCCGGCACCTGCACGAGCAGGCTCAGCACCATCGGCGCGATCAGCCGCACACGCTGCGACGGTCCGAGCGGAACGCGACCGGTGTCGGGGCCGAACCACGCGGTCGACGCGCTCGGGGCGCTGTCGTGGGGCTGGTCGGGCATCCTCCGATGCTACGCGCGGCCCCGTGGACGCAGATCCGTCCGCGGGGCGCACCCCGCATACTCCCCGGGGAGTAGCCCCGAGCGGGAGGCGGCCGAGGATCATCATCCGGTCGTCGCGTTCCTCGGCGAGGAGGTCGTCGGCACGGCGTCGCTGTGGATCACGGACGGCCTCGGGCAGATGCACGTGCCGGACGGTCCGTGGCGAAAGGCCGAAGCCGGGATCGGCTACATGATCGACCCGGCGCACGCGGGGCGGGGATATGCCACCGAGATCGCCTCCGCGCTGCTGTCGCTCGCCTTCGACGACCTCGGGGTCCACCGGGTCACCGCCGGATGCTTCGCCGACAACGTCGCGTCGTGGCGGGTGATGGAGAAGCTCGGCATGCGCCGCGAGCAGCACGGCGTCCGGGATTCCTGGCACGCCGAAAGAGGGTGGATCGACGGGTTCACCTACGCGATGCTCGCCGAGGAGTGGCGCGCACGCCAGGCCCGCTGAACCGCGTGGCCTGCGGGCGGGCTCAGTTCTCCCAGGAGCGCGAGCGCTTGGTGGCGCCGCCGGGCTCACGCATCATGTACGCGAGCGCGAGGCTGATCGCCAGGATTCCGGCGACGAAGACGGGGCCCTGCCACGCGGGCAGGCCGGGAGCGATGCCCAGCAGCACGAATCCGCCGAGGAAAAGAATTCCGAACACGATGTAGTGAAGGATCACCGGGCAACCTCCTGTTGAGCCTCTCGAGTCTATCGCGACGTGCGGCCTCGGCCCGCCCCCGCTCCCCTGCGTCCATCGCGCATCTGCCGCGACGCCTGCAGGATCCGACGACGCCGGCATGACGGTTCGCCCGATTCCGTCCTGCACGCGTCGCACGGTCCTGCAACCGTCGCACGCCCACGCCCACGCCCCCGGCCCCGCCGCGGTGTCGGCACCCCTCGCTACGCTCGCGCCATGAGCATCTCCTACCCCTCCGTGCCGGGGCTCGTGAACAGCCCGGGCTTCAGCCATGTCGCGGTGATCCCGCCGGGATCCACCCTCATCCACGTCGGCGGGCAGAACGGCGTCGACGAGACGGGCGCGGTCGTCTCGGACGACGTCGCCGTGCAGTCGGCCCGCGCCCTCGAGAACGCCGAGGCGGCCCTCGCGGCGGCCGGCGCGACGCTTGCCGACGTGGTCGGCTGGACCGTGCTCATCCATCAGGACGCGGATCTGCGCGCCGCTTACGGCGCGGTCGGGCCCACGCTCGCGCGCAAAGGGGCTCCGCCGCTCGTCACCGCGGCCCGCGTCGTCGGTCTCGGCGTGCCCGGCGCCCTCATCGAGGTCGGCGCCGTCGCCGCGCTCGCGCCCTGACGCCTGCGCGCCTCGCGGATCCGGCCCGCCCCGCGACAGGACGCGGATCCGTGACGGATGTCATAGCGGATCCGTGACATCGTTCATCGTGCCCCGCGCGCGCTGCGGAGCAGACTGGATGACATGAACGAGGCGACATCATGAGCGACACCCGGACGGCCCCGTCCGTCACCCGCACCTCCGCTACCCCTCCTGCCGCGATCTCCGCGCGTGGTCTCACGAAGCGCTTCCGCGGCTTCACCGCCGTGGACGGCGTGGACATCGAGGTCGCGCAGGGCGAGGTGGTGGCGTTCCTCGGGCCCAACGGCGCCGGCAAGACCACCACGATCGACATGCTGCTCGGGCTCTCCCAGCCCGACGACGGCGCGGTGTCGCTGTTCGGGCTGACCCCGCGGCAGGCGATCGGACGCGGTCTCGTCTCCGCGGTCATGCAGACCGGCGGCCTGCTCAGCGACGTCACTGTGCGCGACACGATGAAGCTGACCGCGTCGCTGTTCGCGCACACCACGAGCATCGACGCCGCGCTGGAGCGGGCGGGCATCGCCGACATCGCCGACCGCAAGGTGCAGAAGTGCTCCGGCGGCCAGCAGCAGCGTCTGCGCTTCGCGATGGCGCTGGTGTCGGATCCGGGCCTCATCGTGCTCGACGAGCCGACCACCGGGATGGACGTCGAGGGACGCCATTCGTTCTGGCAGGCCATCCACGCCGACGCGCAGCGCGGCCGCACGGTGCTCTTCGCCACGCACTACCTCGAGGAGGCCGACCAGTACGCCGACCGGATCATCCTGATCCGCAGGGGCCGGATCGTCGCCGACGGCACCACCGCCGAGATCAAGGCGATGGCGGCCGGCCGCACCGTCGAGGCGGAGTGGGACGAGGCGTCCGGATCCGCGCAGGCCGAGATCGCCGCTCTCCCGGGCGTCGACTCGGTCGAGGTGCGCGGCCCCCGCATCATCATCCGCGCGAACGACTCCGATGCGGTCGCGCGGCACCTGCTCACCCGCACGAGCGCGCACGACGTGACCATCACCAGCCAGAACCTGGAGCAGGCGTTCCTGCAGCTCACGGGCGACGACCAGGAAGGGGAATGACCATGACCACCGCTGCAGAGCGCCTGGACCGGATCGATCCGTCCACCCGCCGCGTGCCGCCCCTGGGCGGCTTCAGCCTCACCTTCCTCGGCGTCGAGCTCAAGCGCATCTTCCGCAACTCGAGCGTCGTCGTGTTCACGCTGATCTTCCCGATCGCGATGCTCGTGATGATCGGGCTGCCGAACAAGAACACGGCGATCACGAACGTGCCGGTCAGCCAGGGCGGCCTGTCGGCCGCCGTGCCGATCATGATCTCGATGGCCGTGTACGGCGCGATGGTGGCGAGCACGATGACCGGCGTCTCCGTCGCCGCCGAACGCGCCCAGGGGTGGAGCCGCCAGCTGCGGCTGACGCCGCTGAACCCGGTGGTCTACATCCTGGTCAAGGTCATCTGCGGCCTGGTGCTCGGCGGCATCGCCGTGGTGGTGACGCTGATCGTCGGCGCGGCACTCGGCATCACCGCCCCGCTGGGGAACCTGATCGCCGCGGGACTGCTGGCCTGGCTGAGCTCGCTCATGCTGACCAGCCTCGGCCTCGCCGTCGGCTACGCCTTCCCGGCGCAGAACGCGATGCGCTACCTGGGTCCGATCCTGCCGATCCTGAGCTTCATGGGCGGCCTGTTCGTGCCGCTCGCGATCATGCCCGAGGCGGTGCAGATCGGCGCGAAGTTCACCCCGCTGTGGGGCATCGCCGAGCTCTCCCAGTCGGCCATCATCGGCGTCGCGCCGAACGGCTGGGCGGTGCCGAACCTGATCGTGTGGTTCGTCGTCTTCACGGCTCTCGCGGTGCTGATGTTCCGCCGGGACACCAAGCGCGTCTGAGATGACGGACGACGTCTGCGACGAGCAGGGCGCGGCGGCTGCGGCCGCCCGCCCTGCTCGTCGCGAGCACCGGTTCGGCCTGCTCGGGCGGATCGGGATCGGCGAGGGCGGCTTCCTCGACGCCCCGTCGCTCGACGGCGTCACCGGGTGGCCGCGGCTGCGCCTCACGCTCGGCGCACCGGGCGCGAAGCGGTGGTACCCCGGCGCGCTCATCAGCCAGCTGTTCATCGTCGGCTTCATCCTCGTCCCGCTGCTCACCCAGCTGCCCGCCCCCGCCTCCTGGTTCTGGGGGCTCGGGGTGATCGTCTACGGCGCACTGTTCACGGTCTCCTTCCCGATCGCGATGGCCCTGCCCGACCGCTGGCGGTGGGTGCCGCCGGCGGGGCTGCTGCTGCTGTCGCTGCCGTTCCTGCTGGTGCTCGGCCCCGACCTGTCCGGACTCTGGACCTACGTCGCGGTCTCTGCGGCGATGTGCTTCGGCGGAGACCGCCGCGCCGTGTTCTCCGTGTTCGGCCTTTCGGCAGTCGCGTTCGTGATCAACCTGATCGACGGCGCGCTCCAGCCGTCGAACACCCCGCCGTGGACGATGCCGCTCATCATCCTGTCCATCGGCACGCTCATGGCCGCCTTCACCCGCAACCTGCAGACCCTCTCCCAGCTGAGGCGCACGCAGAAGGAGCTCGCCACGGTCGCCGTGGAGGAGGAGCGCAACCGCGTCGCCCGCGACATGCACGACATCCTCGGCCACTCGCTGTCGGCGATCGCCCTCAAGGCCGACCTGGCCGCCAAGCTCTCCGAGCGGGATCCCGCCGCGGCCTCGGCCGAGATCCACGAGGTGCAGACGCTCGCCCGCGCGACGCTCAGCGACATGCGGGCGGTCGTCTCCGGCTATCGGCAGGTGCGCATCGCGAGCGAGCTGGCCTCGCTGCGCACGCTCCTGCCCGCCGCCGGGATCACCGCGCACCTGCCCACCACGACGGATGAGGTCCCCGAGCGCAACCGCGAGCTGTTCGGCTGGGCGCTGCGCGAGGCCGCCACGAACGTGATCCGGCACGCCGGCGCGGAGAACTGCTGGGTCACCCTCGCCCCCGGGCGCATCACGGTCGAGGATGACGGGATCGGCCCGGCCGCGCGCTCCCCCGAGGCCGCGGGCGGCACCGGACTGCACGGGCTCGCCGAGCGTGCATCCGACGCCGGAGGCGCGCTCACGATCGGCCGCTCCCGCCGTGGCGGGTTCCTCCTGGAGGTCACCGCATGACGCCCGAGACCACCACCGCGTCAACCGGAGGCATCCGCATCCTGCTCGCCGACGATCAAGCCCTCGTGCGCGGTGCGCTCGCGACCCTGCTCGGCCTCGAGGACGACCTCGACGTGATCGCCCAGGTGGGCCGCGGCGACGAGGTCCTCCCCGCGGCCGAGCAGCATCGGCCCGACATCGCGCTGCTCGACGTGGAGATGCCCGGCGTCGACGGGCTCACCGCGGCCGCGCAGCTGCGCCGGGCGCTGCCCGACGTGCGGATCGTGATCGTGACGACGTTCGGCCGGGCGGGATACCTGTCCCGCGCGCTGGCGGCCGGCGTCGCGGGGTACGTGGTCAAGGACACGCCCGCCTCCGAGCTGGCCGACGTCGTCCGCCGGGTGATGAAGGGGGAGACCGTCATCGACGCCGCCCTCGCCACCGACGCGCTGACGGCCGGGCCTTCGCCGCTCACGCCGCGCGAGACCGAGGTGCTCGCCGCAGCCCGTGACGGCGGCACGATCTCGGATGTAGCCCGCGCCCTGCACCTCTCCGAGGGCACGACCAGGAACCACCTCTCCTCCGCGATGCAGAAGCTCGAGGCGCGCACGCGTGCCGACGCCGCGCGCATCGCACAGGAGCGCGGCTGGCTGCTCTGAGGCGCCGTCATCGCTTCAGGATCCCGACCCCTCGATCCCTTACACTCGGCACCATGACCGGAGCCTCCCCCACTTCGTCGCGCCCTCCGCGCCCTTCCCCCGCGGTGATCCGCCGTCGTCGCCTCGTGGTCGGGCTGATCGTCGTCCTCGCGATCGCCCTGGTCGCGGTGCTCGCGACGATCGCCGTGCGCGCCTTCTCCGGCGGGGATCCCAAGGCTGCGGCGATCGGCACCGGAGGCACGCCCACCCCCACGCCGACCTCGACGCCGCTCACCCCGGCCGAGCAGCTGCTCAAGACCGCCGCGGATCCCGCCAAGGCGTGCGCGGTGTCGTTCTCGGGTGAGGGCGTCACCCAGGCGCCGATGCTGCAGACCGAGGGCGTGCTGTACACCGGTCTGCCGATCCCGGAGCGCGCGGGCGCGGTGTTCGCCGGCTGGTATCCGACACCGGAGACCGCGACGTCGCAGGTGCAGACCGACCGCGTGAACGGCTCGCAGCTGGCCGCCTGCACGGATCACCGGCGCACCCTGTACGCCGCGTGGACCACGCCGGAGCAGAACGTCGCGACGGCGGCCAAGATCCCGATCCTGATGTACCACCAGTTCACGACCAAGCCCGAGGGCGAGGACAACTGGCTGCGCAACAACTACGTGTACATCGAGGACTTCAAGGCGCAGATGGACTACGTCGCCGCGCAGAAGTTCTACCTGCCCACCTGGGACGAGCTCAACGCGTTCATCGACGGCAAGCTGTTCCTGCCGCAGCACTCCCTCATCATCACCGACGACGACGCGGATCCGACCTGGCTGCAGCTCGCGGTGCCGGTCGTGACCGAGCGGAAGCTGCTCACCACGTCGTTCGTCATCACGGGCGAGCGCAAGGACGGATCCCCCTCCCCTTACGTGCTGCAGCGCTCGCACACCAACGACATGCACCGTGCCGGCGACAACGGCAAGGGGCGGATGGTGAACCTGTCGGCCGACGAGGTCGCCGCGGATCTGGAGGAGTCGGCGAAGGTGCTCGGCGCCAAGGAGGTCATCGCCTACCCGTACGGCCACTACAACGCGACCGCCGAGGAGGGCGTGACGAAGGCCGGGTTCCTGCTGGCGCGCACGATCGAGCACGGCTACGTGAAGATCGGCACGCACAAGCTCGAGCTTCCCGTGATCCGCATCAACTACGGCGACACGGTGCAGGGACTCAAGGAGAACATCGGCTGACCCCGGGGCGGGCCCGTCCTCGGTTACTCCGCCGCGGCGGCCTCCGCCTCGAGGCGCAGACGCTGGCGCTCTTCGGACTTGCGCGCGAGGCGCACCGAGCGCCGCGGTGCGTAGACCACGAGGGAGTGGAAGAGGAAGCGCACGAAGAACGCGGCGACCAGCGTGATCGCGGCGGCGAGGATGCTGGAGATGTGCCAGGTCTCGACCATGAGGGCGAGCACCGGGATCCGCACGGCCGCCTCGACGTTGTTGAACGTGAACGACTGGGCGAACCGCACGCCGATGGCGGAGGCGTCGCCGCGCATGTCGTTGAAGACGTAGCGCTCCTGCAGGATGAAGTTGCCGATGATCGTCACCTCGGCCGCGATGATCGCCGCCCAGACGTACTCGACGCCCAGATGGGTCAGCGCCCACATGATGGCGAGGTTCGCCAGCGCGCCGACGCCGCCGATGATCGCGAACAGCGACATCTTGCCGAACCGCAGGCGCGCAAGGTGCTTGAGGAACTCCATGCCCTGCACGAACGACGCCTTGGACTGCCCGTGCAGCCGCTCGCCGAACTCCATCGGCACCTCGGCGATCCGCACGTCGGAGCGCACCAGGATCTCCAGGAGGATCTTGAAGCCGTTGGGCCGCAGGGCCTCCGGGTCGATGCCCCGGCGGTCGACGAGGAAGTAGCCGGTCATGGGATCCGAGGCGCCGGACAGCCGGATCGGGAACATGGCCTTGGTGAGCAGGGTCGCGCCGCGCGAGACGCCGACACGGACCGCTCCGGCGAGACCGCCGTTGTCGCCGCCGCCGATGTAGCGGGAGGCGATCACGACGTCGGCGTCGCCCTCCTCGAAGCGGTCGATCATCTCGGGCAGGAGCTCCGGCGGGTGCTGCAGGTCGCCGTCCATCACGATGCAGACGTCATAGGACGCGGCGGCGATCCCTTCGACCACGGCACCGCCGAGACCGCCGACGGGCTTGTCGCGATGCAGGAGCCGCACCGGCACCGGCGCGCCGGCGGCGATCCGCCGGATCACGTCAGGGGTGTCGTCGGAGCTGTCGTCCACGAAGAGGATCTCGACGTCGCGATCGACCAGCGCGCCGGAGACGCGTGAGACGAGGGCCGCGATGTTGTCGCGCTCGTTGAAGGTCGGGATGATGACCGTGGCGCCGAGAATGGGGTCCCCGGCAGACATGTCCTCCATGCCCCTCCTCCGTTCGCCTGACTCGCCATGATCCCACGTGAAACCATGCGAAACCTGCGCGTTTGGTGTCAGCCAGCCTTCCCGACCCAGGCGAACGGCAGGTGAACGGGGGTGCGGAGCCCTTCCCTCCGATCGCGCCGGCCCCTCGGATCCGCCGTACCCTGGATGCATGACCACCCCCGCCTCTGACTCGATCACCCTGTTCGGCGCCGACTGGTGCCGCGACTGCATCCGCACCAAGAAGCAGCTCGACGAGCTCGGCATCGAGTACACCTACATCGACCTCGTGGAGGACCCGGCGGCCGCCGACGTCGCCAAGGAGATCTCCGGGCGCACCAACATCCCAGTGGTCGTGTACCCCGACGCCTCCCACCACGTCGAGCCGTCCAACGCCGACGTCGAGGCGAAGCTGCGCGAGCTCTCGCTGATCTGACGCCGCCCGGTCGCGCGTCGGCCGGGTCGAGGGCGCCGATACACTGACGCGCATGAGCACCGCCGCTCGCGCCGGACGAGCCTCCACGCGCCTTCCTGCCCGCACCGTCGCCCGCTATGCGGCCGGATCCCTGGGCACGGGCGGCTTCGCGACGCTGCCCGGCCTGGTGCTGGCGTACTTCCTCACCGACAACCTCGGTGTCGCGGCGATCCTCGCCGGCACGATCGTGACCCTCGCGAAGATCTGGGACGTCGTCATCGATCCCGTGATCGGAGCCTGGTCGGACCGCAGCCTGCGCCGCACCGGCAGCCGCAAGCGGTTCATGCTGATCGGCGCGTTCACCCTGCCGGTGTTCTTCGCCCTCACCTTCGCCGTGCCGCCGGCTTTCGGCCCGGTCGCAGGGGTGATCTGCGTGCTGATCGCGTTCCTCGCCACAGCCTCGGCGTTCAGCCTCTTCCAGGTGCCCTATATCGCCCTCCCCGCCGAGCTCACGCCGAGCTACGACGAACGCACCCGGCTGCTGAGCTGGCGAGTCATCGCCCTCACCGTCACGATCCTGCTGTTCGGCGGCGGCGGGCCCGAGCTGCGCCGCCTCACCGGCGACCCCGTGACGGGCTACCTCGTGATGGGCGTGGTCGCCGGCGTCGTGATCGGCGTGGGCATGCTCATCGCGGCGCGCACCGCCGACGACGCCGTTGCCACGCCGTCCGCGGTCGAGCACGTCGGCATCCGCGCGCAGTACGCCGCCGGTTTCGCCGCGGTGCGCCGCTCGCAGCCGTTCCGCGCGCTGCTGGGCACCTACCTGCTGCAGGCGCTCGCGACCGGCACGATGCTGGCCGGGGCGCAGTACGTGGCGACCTGGGTGATGCGCTCCGAGAGCGCGGTGACGCTGCTGTTCGTCGCGCTCGTCGCCCCCGCCGTGATCGCGACGCCGGTCTGGGAGCGGGTGTCGCGCCGGATCGGCAAGGAGAGGGCGTTCCGCATCGCCTCGGCGATCTTCCTCCT
Organism: Microbacterium azadirachtae; assembly: GCF_000956545.1. Taxonomy (GTDB): domain Bacteria; phylum Actinomycetota; class Actinomycetes; order Actinomycetales; family Microbacteriaceae; genus Microbacterium; species Microbacterium azadirachtae. Next base: position 17,690 of record NZ_JYIT01000061.1, on the reverse strand, counting down.
CGCGTCGGCCTCGATCGTGCTCGCCCTGTGGACTCCCGGATCCTGGATCTACGTCTCGGTCGCGATCGCCGGCGTCGCCTATGCGGGGATGCAGGCGCTGCCGATGGCCATGCTGCCGGACGTGATCTCGCACGACGAGCGCTCCAGCGGCCCGGGCCAGGCGGGCACCTTCACCGGGATGTGGACCGCGTCCGAGACGGTCGGGTTCGCGCTCGGCACGACGATCGTCGCGGTCGTGCTGGCGATCACCGGATACGTCTCGCGCACGGCCGGCGACGCGACCGCGATCGCGCAGCCGACGAGCGCCGTCACCGGGATCGTGCTGATCTTCAGCGTGGTCCCGGCGGTGCTCATGCTGCTGAGCCTCGTGACGCTGGCCCGCTACGGACTGCGCCGTCACGACATCGACGGCGCCGATCGCTGAGACTGAGTCCCACGGACGGCGTACGCTGGGCGTGTCTCGCCTCCCAGACCGCGCCGAAGGAGATCCGATGCCCGACACCCTCGCCGACGACGTCCGCGCCCCGATCGAGGCGGACATCACCGCTCTTCGCAAGGGATCCACGGCATGGTCCGCCCTCACCGTCGGGCAGCGCGTCACGCTGCTGCGCGGCGTGCGCCGCACGGTCGCCGCGAACGCGCGCACCTGGGCGCGCACCGCGGTGCGGTCGAAGCAGCTGGGCGACGACCACCCCCTGCGCGGCGAGGAGTGGCTGAGCGGCCCGTACGCGACGCTCGGCGCGCTGGACGCCTACATCGAGACGCTCGACCGGATCGCGAACGGGCGCAATCCGCTCGACGGGATCCCGATCGACCGCACCGCGAGCGGTCAGACCCGCGTGCACTCCTTCCCCCTCGTGGGCATCGACAAGCTGCTGCTGTCGGGCTTCACCGGCGAGGTGTGGCTCACCCCGGGCACCACGCCGGGCGACGCCCGGGCCCGCGCGGGCCTCGCCCAGCGCGCGCCGCAGCCCGGTGACGGCGGCATCGGCCTCGTGCTCGGCGCGGGGAACATCACCTCCATCCCGGTGCTCGACGTGCTGTACGAGCTGCTCGCGCACGATCGGGTGGTGCTGCTCAAGGTCAACCCGACGCAGGACGCGCTCGTGCCCGTGTTCGAGAAGGCGCTCGCGCCGCTGATCGCTCCGGGATTCCTGCGGATCGTGCGCGGCGGCCCCGATGTCGGCGCGTACCTGACCGCGAACGACGCGTTCTCGCACGTGCACATCACCGGATCCGCCCCGACGTTCGACGCGATCGTGTGGGGCACGGGCGCGCAGGGCAAGCGCCGCCGGCGCGAGAACCGGCCCCAGCTCAAGAAGCCCATCGCCGCGGAGCTCGGCGGCGTCTCGCCGATCATCGTCGTCCCCGGCGCCTGGAGCGACGAGGATCTGCGCTTCCAGGCGGAGCACGTGGCGACGATGCGCCTGCAGAACGCCGGCCACAACTGCATCGCCGGCCAGGTCGTGATCCTGTCCCACGACTGGGCGCAGAAGGACCAGTTCCTCACCGAGCTGCGCCGCGCCTACGCGATCGCTCCGGAGCGCCCGATCTGGTACCCCCGCTCCGACGAGCGGATGGCGCAGGCGGCGGAGTCGTATCCGGACGCACTCGTACTCGCCGACCGCCTGCTGGTCGAGGTCGACGACGGCGACGACGCCACCGCGCTGGAGCAGACCGAGTACTTCGCACCCGTCCTGGGGGTGGAGCAGCTGCCCGGCACCGGCCAGGCGTTCCTGGACGCGGCCGTCGCGCACGCGAACGAGCGGCTGCAGGGCACGCTCGGTGCGAACGTGCTGATCGATCCCGCCACCGAGGCCTCGCTCGGGGCGGGCTTCGAACGGGCGATCACGGCGCTGCGCTACGGATCCATCGCGATCAACACCTGGACGGCCTTCGGCTTCATCACCCCCACGGTCACCTGGGGCGCGTTCCCGGGCAACACGATCGCCGATGTGGGAAGCGGGCTGGGGGTCGTGCACAACGCGCTGCTGCTCGCCGACGTGGAGCGCTCCGTGGTGCGCGGCCCGTTCCGGCCGTTCCCGCGCTCGGCGTCGATCGTGCGCGACGGCGGCCGGTTCACGATCCTGCCGAAGCCGCCGTGGTTCGCCTCCTCCCGCACTGCGGCGGAGGTCAGCGAGGGCCTGACCCGCTTCCGCGCCCAGGGCGGGGTGCTCGCGCTGCTGCGCACGCTCGTGCAGGCGATGCGCGCCTAGCCGCGGTCCGCACGCGAGCCGGCTTCGGCGCGGGCGATGGGCGTGGGCCGCGTTCGGCGTGGGCGCGTCCGGTGGCCGCGTTCGGCGAGATGGATAACGTCGCTCGCAGCCCGATCGGAGCAGCGAAATCCATCTTCACGACGGCACCCGTCGGTCCAGAAGATGGATAAGGTCGCTCCCCGTCCGTCACGATCGACGTTTTCCCTCTTCAACGGCAGGCCGCGATCAGGAGGCGGGCACAGGCGTTCGCACCTCGGACGAGGCGGAGCGGTCATGCCGAGGACTACGGCGTGCCGACCGAGAACGTGTCGCACTGGCCGAGACCGTTCTTGTAGCCGGTCGCGAACCACTTCTTCCGCTGGTCGCTGGATCCGTGCGTCCAGCTCTCCGGATTCGTGTATCCGGCCGACTGCTGCTGGATGTGGTCGTCTCCGACCGCCGCGGCGGCGTCGAGCGCATCGCTGATCTGAGCCTCTGTCGGCGTCTTCATGTACGGGACGCCCTTCTTGTCCTTCTCCTGCGTCATCGACGCGATGAAGGCGCCGGCATAGCAGTCGGCCTGCAGCTCGGTGCGCACGCCGTTGCTCGTGGGACCCGTGCCGTTGTTCGGGTACTTCTCCATCGTGCCGGTGATGTTCTGGATGTGGTGCCCGTACTCGTGCGCCACCACGTACACCTGGGCGAGGTCCCCGGCCTCGGCGCCGAACTGCTGGTGCAGCAGCTGGAAGAACGTGGGATCGATGTAGACGGTCTGATCCGACGGGCAGTAGAACGGGCCCACATCGTTGGAGGCGGTGCCGCAGGGGGTCGACGTCGAACCGTCGACGTTGACCTGGCCGGGCTCGACGTAGCCCTTCACGTGCTTGGACCAGTAGTCGTTGAGCACCAGCGAGACGGCGGCGACGCGGCAGTCGACGCTGTTGTTCGCGTCGGTGCCGGTGTTGCAGCTCTGCACCGAGCCCTCGGACGACGACGTCGCCTGCGGCTGCGCGCCCGTCCCGCCGCCGATCAGGCCGGTCAGGTCGACGCCCGTGAACGCGCTGATGAGCAGCACCACGACCGCGCCGAGGCCGACCACGCCGCCGCCGGCGATCGCGGCAGTGCGCCCGCCGCCCCGCCGCTGGACCTTGTTGTCTGAGACATCGGCATCCGGGTTGAACGTCATGAGCACAGTTTTCCACGGTCCGCGCCCCGACGGCGAGGCATAGGCTCGCACTGAGGGTCGCGTCCGCGATCGAAGGGAGCCCGAAAGTGACCACCACGGTGACTCTGACCGGTGCCGGCGGGCAGATCGGATATGCGCTGCTGTTCCGGATCGCCGCCGGCGACATGCTCGGCCCCGACGAGAAGGTGCGTCTGCGGCTGCTGGAGATCCCCGCCGGACTCGCAGCCGCCGAGGGTGCGGCGCTGGAGCTGCAGGACGGCGCCTTCGGACTGCTGGAGCACGTCGAGGTGACGGACGACCCGGCGGTGGGGTTCGACGGCGCCGATCACGCCCTCCTCGTCGGAGCGCGTCCGCGCGGCCCCGGCATGGAGCGCGGCGACCTGCTCGCGGCCAACGGATCGATCTTCGGCCCGCAGGGATCCGCGATCGCCGCGCACGCGGCCGCGGGCGTGCGCGTCACGGTGGTGGGGAACCCCGCGAACACCAACGCCCTCATCGCGGCCGCGTCGGCCGACGGGGTCCCCGCCGAGCGGTTCAGCGCCCTCACGCGCCTCGATGAGAATCGCGCGCGGGGTCAGCTCGCCGCGGCTCTGGACGCGCCGGTCGCCGAGATCGCCGGCGTGACGATCTGGGGCAACCACTCCGCGACGCAGTTCCCCGACGTCGCGCACGCCACGGTCGCGGGGCGCCCCGTCTGGGAGGCGCTCGCCGAGCAGACCGGCGACGTGCGCACCTGGCTCGAGAGCACCTTCATCCCCCGCGTCGCGAAGCGCGGCGCGGAGATCATCCAGGTGCGCGGATCCTCGTCGGTGGCCTCCGCGGCGAACGCGACGATCGACCATGTCCGCGACTGGGCGCTCGGCACCGGCGAGCGCCGCACCAGCGCCGCGGTCGTCTCGCACGGCGAGTACGGCGTGCCGGAAGGGCTGATCAGCTCGTTCCCGGTGCAGTCGGCCGAGGGGGAGTGGCGGATCGTCGAGGGTCTGGATCCGGACGACTGGGCGCGGGAGCACATCGACCGCTCGGTCGCCGAGCTCGTCGAGGAGCGCGACGCCGTGCGCGCCCTCGGCCTGATCTGACGGCTCCCCTGAAGCAGGGAGCGTCAGATCGTGGCGGCGTCGATCACGAAGCGGAACCGCACGTCGCTGGCGAGCACGCGCTCGTAGGCGTCGTTGATGCCGGCGGCGTCGATGAGCTCGATCTCCGCGGCAAGGCCGTGCTCGGCGCAGAAGTCGAGCATCTCCTGGGTCTCGGCGATCCCGCCGATCGCGGATCCGGCCAGCGACCGGCGGTATCCGAGCAGCTGGTTGATCGAGACCGACATCGGCTCGGGCGGCGCGCCGACGCACACGAGGGTTCCGTTGGTGTCGAGCAGGCGCAGGTAGTCGTCGAGCGGCAGCGGAGCGCTCACCGTGTTCAGGATCAGGTCGAACGCGCGGCGGTTCCCGGAGAACGTCTCCGGGTCCGACGTGGCGAGGTAGCGGTCCGCGCCGAGGCGGATCCCCTCGTCCTTCTTGCGCAGCGACTGGGAGAGCACCGTGACCTCCGCACCCAGGGCGTGCGCGATCTGCACCGCCATGTGCCCGAGGCCGCCGAGGCCGATGACGGCGACGCGCGTCCCCGGCCCGACCTTCCAGTGCCGCAGCGGCGAGTAGGTGGTGATCCCGGCGCACAGCAGCGGCGCCGCGCGGTCGAGCGGGATGGCGTCGGGGATCCGCAGGACGAAGTCCTCGGTGACGACGACCTGGCGCGAGTAGCCGCCCTGCGTGACCGTGCCGTCGCGGTCGATCGAACCGTAGGTGCCGACGGAGCCGCCGGTGCAGTACTGCTCCTCGCCGCGCAGGCAGGCGTCGCACTCGCGGCAGGAGTTGACCAGGCAGCCGACGCCGACCCGGTCGCCGACCGCGAACCGCGTGACCTCGGACCCGACCGCCGCGACGACGCCGGCGATCTCGTGGCCCGGAGCGAGCGGATACCGCTGCGGCCCCCAGTCGCCGCGCACGGTGTGGATGTCGGAATGGCAGATCCCGGCGAAGGCAATGTCGATCACGACGTCGTGCGGGCCCGGCTCGCGCCGCTCGATCGTGGTGGGCGCGAGGGGAGCACCCTCGCTCGGTGCGGCATAGGCGGCGACGACAGGCATGCGTACTCCTCGAACTCCGTGGCGGACATGTGCGAGAGTACCCCGCCCCTCTGAGGAGAGGGCCGATGGTCGCGAACTGGACGCCCGGCACGCCGGTGTCGGCGGGAGAAGGCACAATAGTCCTGGAGGCGGATGACATGGAAGCGACCACGCACGCGCACGGCGACGCCGACGGCACGACCGGGGCTCCGCTCGACGCCGCCCTCACCAGCCCCCTGCACCTGCCGCACGCCGCGGCGGAGTGCCCCAAGTGCTTCACCGAGCTGCAGCAGAATCGCGACTGGTGGTCGGCCAAGCCCGACGGATCCCGCCTCGTCGGTCTCGTCGTGGCGCGTGAGGGCATGCCCTCGGTGGTGCAGCAGCGCGACGACCTCACCCGCTTCGGCGTGCCGATCGAGGGCTTCCGCCACCCCGCGCCCGACATCCTGGAGAGCTGGACGGACCGGATCGGCCGGCTCATCGACACCCTGCAGGCGGGCGACGTGCTCGTCGTCGCCAACATCCACGCGCTGGGTCGCGATCTCGACGAGGAGACCCGCACCGTCGCCACCCTCCGTCGGCACGGCGTGATGGTGAAGGTGCTCAGCCACGACGCGCGCCACCTGGCCGACGCCGGTCGCTGAGCCTAGGCTCCCGCGAGCCGCCCTCCCTCCACGAGCGGCAGCTGCACGATGACCTGTCGTCCGGCCTGGACGAAGATCCCGCGCCCCTCGGGGAAGTCGGTGCGCTTGACCTTCGGGAACGGCACCTTGAACACGGCGTCGCCGTCGAACGCGTCGGGCTTGAGCACGATGCCCTTGCGGCCGGCTTTGAAGTCGCCGATATAGCCGAACCCGCTCGTGGCTTGTGTCACGTCGAGATCGCCGATCAGCAAGTGGTCACTGCGGTTGATCGCCTGGAACAGCGCCTTCATGTCGCGCTCGGCCGGGGTGTCGGCGAACTGAGGTACGTCCTCGACCACGACGAGCAGGCGTACCGGCATCGACTCGTCACCGGCGAGCTCAGTGAGCTCCGCCGCGAGCTCCTTGGCCGCTTCGGGCGTCGTGGCGCTGCGCGTCCAGTCGGCATAGTCCTTGAGCTGCGACCGGCGTCCGCCGAAGTGGAACAGCTTGATCGCCGGGTCGAAGCGGCGCATCGACGTGATGATGCCTTTGAGCGCCGTCGTCTTGCCCGACAACGGCGGACCTGCCACGAGAAACGTCCCGACCGGGTCGAACTCGCGCGGAGCGAGCGTATCCTCGGCGATGCCGAGCACAGGGAACTCGCCGATCCTTTCGGGCAGGGCGGCAACACCGAGCCGCGTCGGCAGCGCGCCGATCTCGGCAACCTCGCGGGCGCCGTCGGCGCGAAGCGCCGCGGCCATCGCCTCGAGCAGCTTGGTCTGCTCGGCGACGTTCGGGGTGCCGCCCAGGGTCGCGATCTGCGTCTCCAACCCGTCCACGATCGCGCGCCCCGGCGCGGAGCGCTCGTCGAGCACGTCCTTCGGCGCGTTCAGCATCGCGTAGCCCGACTCGTCGGACAGCCGCAGCACGACCTTACGCGACACGTTCGCGCTGACCGCGGTGGGCACCGAGCCCGAGCGGTCCGCGGTCGCGATCACGTGCACGCCGAGCGGTCGCCCCTCGCCGAGGATCCGCATGAAGATCTGATAGAACGGCATGCGCGCCGTGGTGGACTCCCAGTCACCGCGGAACTGCGGGAAACCGTCGAGCAGGAACAGGACGCGCGGCTCGTCGATGCCGGTGAGTTCGCGGTACTCCGTGAGGCTTGCGGCGTTGGCGGCGCTGAACCGCTTGCCGCGGTCGTCGAGCACACGCGCGAGCGAGCGCAGGAGGCGCTGCACGCGCTCGGCGTCGTCGCCGGAGATCACGGATCCGACCTGCGGCAGGATCTCCAGGCTCTTCAGCGCACCGGATCCGAAGTCCAGCGCGTACACCTCCACGTTCGTCGACGCCTGCGAGGCCGCCGCGATCGCGAGCGTGCGCAGCACCGTCGACTTGCCGGCGCCGCTCGTGCCGTACACGAGCAGCGAGCCGTCGCGGTCGGGCACGAAGTACGTCGGCTCCTGCAGCTGACGGGCCGGCACGTCGGTCTTGCCGAGCAGGATCTGCCCGTCGCCGAGAGTCGGCAGATCGCGGATGTCGACGGCGTGCTCGAGATCGTCGAGCCAGGGCCGGCGCGGAGCGGGGATCCCGGCCTGCCGAGCAGCCGCGACGAGCGTCGCGACGATGCGCTTCTGGTCGTTGGGGCCGAGATCCTCGTCGTGGCTGTCGGACTCGGGCTCCTGGTCGGGCTCCCACAGCTGCGTGGACCCGAACCGCAGCTCGGCCACGCGCACGTCGGCCGCCTGCACCTCGTCCGTGGACCAGCCGCCGGCATAGGCGGATTGGAACGGCACGAGGCGACCGGGGCCGGTCTTCGCGATGCCGCGGCCCGGGATCGAGGGCGGGAAGGAGGCGGCCACCGGGTCGTCCACGACGTCCTTCGAGTCGGACTCGTCGGCCATGCGCAGCGCCACGCGCAGGTTGGTGTTGGCGCGGAGATTGTCCTTGATGACGCCGGCGGGGCGCTGCGTCGCCATGATGAGGTGGATGCCGAGCGAACGACCGCGCTGGGCGATGTCGACGACGCCGTCGACGAACTCGGGCACCTCGCCGGCGAGGGCTGCGAACTCGTCGATCACCAGCACGAGTGCCGGCGGGGTGTCGGGGTCGCGGCGCTTCTCGAGCTCGAGCAGGTCCTTCGCCTTCTTGCGGTTGAACAGGTGCTCGCGGTGGTGCAGCTCCGCTCGCAGGCTCGTCAGGGCGCGGCGCACCAGGTGCGGGCTCAGGTCGGTGACGAGGCCGACGGTGTGCGGCAGGTCGACGCAGTCGGCGAACGCGGATCCGCCCTTGTAGTCGACGAAGAGGAACGTCACCCGATCGGGGCTGTGCGCGGCGGCCATGCCGAGCACCCACGCCTGCAGGAACTCGCTCTTGCCCGCCCCGGTCGTGCCGCCGACGAGCGCGTGCGGGCCCTGTGTGCGCAGGTCGAGCGTCATCGCATCGGTCTTCGCCTGCCCGATGATCGCGCGCAGGTTGCCGGCTTTCCTGAGGCGCGGCTGCGGCACGCCGGAGCGGTCGATGATCGTGTTGTTCTGCCTCCAGCGGTCGATGACCGCGGTGGGATCGGACGCCGTCTCGGCGCCGACGAGCGACAGGAACATGACCGAGTTCGGGATGTCGGACGAGTCCTCGACGACCGTCGACGCGTCGACCACGGGTGCCAGGCGCTTGGCGAACATCGTCATGTAGGCGTGCGAGACGCCCTCGACCATCACGTCGGGGTAGCTCACGCCGTTGCGCACCGTGCCGATCCTCGCGTGCTCGAGCCCGGCCGACACGTCGATGAAGCTGCGGCACGCGGCCGGGAGCGCCTCGACCACGGGGGCCACGAACAGCGCGTACACGCCGACGTCGGCGCCGCGCTCGAGGATCTGGGTGAGCCGCGCGCGATCGACGGGCGCATCGTTCGTGACGATGACGAGCACCGCCGCCTGCCCCTCGAAGGTCGACTCCTCGGCGGCGCGCTTGACGTCGGTGCCGTAGCGAGTGGGATACCAGTCGTCGCCGTACGGCGGCCGCAGCGACGAGGTCGCGGTCGAGCGACGCATCACGATCTCCTCGAGACCGTTGAGCAGGGCGGTGCCGGTCGAGGCGGAATCGGCCAGCGCCATCTCCTGGAACGGATTGCGCTCGCTGGAGGTATGCGGCAGCCAGGTCAGCCAGTCCAGCTCGTTCGCCCAGCCCGGCTCGGTGAGCGCGACGGCGACGAGCTCGTTCGGAGAGTGCATCCCGAACAGCTGCACGGCGAGCCCGCGCAGCGCGTCGCCGGCGACCGAGGTGGGGCCGGCCACGCCGATGGATCCCACGCTCTGCAGCGACTCGAGGATCGGCACGTCCTCGATCATCCGGTAGCGCTCCTCCAGCCGGTCGACGCGCTCGACGAACTCGGGCAGCGCCTCGGCCGCTTCGGTGCGGGTGATCGAGGTGCGCGACACGTCGGCGCAGGTGCCCAGCCGCACGGCGAGGAAGTTCCAGTGCTCCGGGCGGCGGGTCCACAGCAGCGGACCGAGCTTCATCGCCTCGTCGAACACGACCGCGACCGCGGGCACCTCGCTGTTGCGCACCGCGTGCTCGCGCGGACGGGCGTGGTACAGCTTCTCCTCGAGGCGCTCGAACTGGTCCTCGAAGATCTCGGCCTCTTTGCGCAGACGCTGGCCGAGGTTGGTCTTCTGCGAGATGAAGTTGCCGAACATCATCATCGGGCTCGCCGCCGCCATGAGCAGGGAGAGGCTGCGCCCCGTGAACGCCCACATCGTGATGGCGAGCAGGATCGGGGCCACCAGCATGGGCCACGGGAACAGTCGCTGCACCTGGTCTCGCGGGTACCGCGGCTCGTCGATCTCCTCGCCCGCGAAGCGCTCCTCGACGCGCGGGCTGCGGTTGAACAGCAGCGCGCCGCCGCGTTCGAGCACCGGGTCCTCGTCGGCGGCGGTGCCGTCGAAGTCGCCCACGAGGCGCACCACGATCTCGCTGTCGCCGAGGGTGAACGGCTGTCCCGGGATCACCCGAAGGCGCTGCACCAGCCCGCCGTCGACGAGGATCCCGTTCGCCGAGTTCAGGTCGACGAGCTCGACGAACGTCGCCGCGACCTCGATGCGGGCGTGCCTCTTGGAGACCAGCGGATCGGCGAGGTGGACGTCGGCAGATGCCTCGCGACCGATCACGAAATGGCCGACGGGCAGGGAGAACTCCTGGCCTGCCGCCGGACCGGAGAGCACCCCGAGGTGCGCCGCAGGGCGAGCCCCGGCGGTACCCGTCACGATGCGCTCGGCGCCGAGGTTCACGACCTCGGCGAGGAAGCCCGACCCGACGGGCGCATCGCCGATCGCGAGGTCAGGGTTCAGCGCCACGAGCCGTTCGCTCGTCGGCGGCGCGACCGAGAGCGTGAGCGTCTCGCCCGGCGCGACGTGGATCGAGCGCATCGGGTCGGTCGTCGCGATGTGATGGGCGACGTCCGCGACCGTCGCCGTCGAGTCGGCGGTCACGACGATGTCGGTGAGCGGTGCGCCCGACCGTCGCAGGGTGAGTTTGACCTTCATCGATGTCCCTCCGGGCGCGGCACGCGCGCGTCGACGGCCAGGGGCCGGTGGATTCCCGAGACGGCGCGAAGGGCCGTTCCCCCGGCAGTCGCGATCCCTTGCAGGGCGACGGTGCGGATGCCGCCGGTCATGCCTGCTCCACGCGCAGGCTGCGGTCGCCGAACCGCAGCACGTCGCCGGCGCGGAGTTCGGCGGGGTGCCCCGGGGTCAGCGGGAGCTCGGCCCCCTCGCGGACGATCGAGCTGCCGTTGGTGGAGCCGCGATCGACGACGACGACGCCACGTCGTGAGAGCAGGATCGCGAGATGGGTCTTGGAGACCGAGCGCGTCTCATCGGACACGCGCACCAGCTGCGGCTCGCCCTCGCCGGTCGCGGCAACGGACGAGGGTGCGTCGCCCGCGCCGGCCGCCGGGGCGCGGCCGATGAGGGTGGCCGTGCGCACCTCGACGCGCTCTCCGTTGTCGATGACGAGCACCGCCCGGGGCGCGTCAGGTACAGGGGTCGCCGCCGGAGCAGCTGCCGCCGGGGCAGGCGCGGCGACGATCGGGGCGATCTCGGGCGGCTGCCACGCGGCGGGCGCGGCCCCTGCCGCGGGAACCTGCACAGCGGTTTCGGCGGCAGCAGCGGGCACCGGCGTGGCGGGGGCCGGCACAGCCGGGGCCGGCACGGCGGGGGTCGGCGCGACGGGAGCCGGCACGCCCGGGGCCGACGCGGAGACCGCGGGCGTCGGAGCCGTCGCGCGATGCGCGCCCACGACGCCGCCGGAGAAACGTCCGGTCGGCACGTACACCGCCGGGGCGTCCCGGTCGACGGGGGTGGCGAGCGACGGAAGGACCGGCGCGGCCTCGTGAACCTCGGTGGTGATCTGCTTGCGGGCGATGCGCATCCGCTTGGCGTCGTACGGGTTGAGTCCGCGGCGCACGTCGACGAGCCAGGTGGCGGCGGCGCGGTCGGCCCAGCCGCGGCCTCGCCGCTCGGCGTCGAAAAGCGGCGAGAGCGCGACGACGAGCAGTGGCCCGATCAGCGGTACCACGAACGATACGGCGAGGATCAGATAGCGCACCACGGCGCCGCGCCAGAAGCCCGGCTTCTCGAGAGTGCGTACGTTGACCGTACGGATCCCGAAGGCGGCCTTGCCGAGCGTCACGCCCTTCAGCCCGTGCAGGACTAGCTGCACGAGCGTGAACACGAACATGAGCACGAACGACACGAGCGGCGGCAGCAGGAGCCAGATGAGATCCTTGCGGGCCAGGAACGCACCCGGGTCCGCAGTGCTCAGCAGCATTGCGTTCACGCCGGCGACTGCTCCGGGGATCGAGACGAGGAGCGCCACGATCAGCTCGAGCACGGTCGCCATCACCCGCATCCCGGCGCGGGCGGGCACCAGGCCGATCGCCTGGGCGTAAGCCGGGTCAGGACGCCCCTGCGCGTCCAGACCCTCGATGTCGGTGGTCTGGGCCGGAATCTCCCAGATGTCGTTCGACAGGCTCATATCCCCTCACGTTATCAATCCGGTGTCCCGCACCCGGACGCCGCGAGGGGCCGGTGTGATGCACCGGCCCCTCGCCTCTGGATCGGCGTGGTTCAGCCGCCGGCGAGCTGCGTGTCCAGATCCTGGATCGCACGCATCATGCCCAGCAGCGACTCCGACATGTCATTGATGCCGTCCACCGCCTGCTTCAGACCCGTCGTCAGCTCCCCATACCCCTCACCGAACTTGCCCGACGCATGCTGCGTCTTGAAGTCCTCACCCAGCAGGTTGTCCACCTGACCCTTCAGAGTGTCCAACTGACCCTGAATGTCATCACGAGCCTGCGACAGCGACGACGCCACCTGCTCCATCTCCGCATAAGACGCCCCGAAATCAGCCATCCTCAACACCTCCGGTAATCCACTGGACCGGACCCCACCGGCCCGACACCCACAAAACTAACAACCCCACCCACACCCGTCGATGGGGACAACTCCCCATCCCCCCACCCTCACTCGGCGGGGTCGTCGCCTGCCGGGCCGGCGGGCAGCACCGGCTCCTCGAGCTCGCTCTCCCAGGTGAACGTGGAGATCATCGCGTCGCTGAGCAGCTCCAGCGAGTCGACGACCTCCGCGGGCACGACGTCGCCGTCGGGGATCACGATCGTTGTCGTGAAGACGAGGGCCTTGCGCCGCTGGGTGCCCGGTGCGGGGATCACGTAGGTGAGCGTTCGTCCGCTCACCCCCTCGATACGGCGTGCGTTCGCCGGCCGCTGAGGCTCCGACCGCCAGCGCACGATGTGGGGGGCGTCCTCGTCGAGGAACTGGGCGCCCTTCGTGCGGAAGGCCTCGGACACCCAGCCGTCGAGATTCTCCCCGTCGGCGGCGTTCAGCGCCGACGCCGTGATCGACATCGGCAGCAGCTCGTCCATCTCGACCTGCTCCTGGCGGTAGATCGCGAACACCTTGGTGCGCGCCATCGCCTGGCTCGTCTGCGCCATCAGACCGCGGAACTCCGCATCCAGATCCGGCCGGTTCGCCTGCCGGAAGATCGCGCTCGCCCGCTTGACGTCCTCCTCCTGCGCCGCGTTGGTCGGCACATGCTGCACCCAGCCCGGCGGCAGGACGAAGCGGAAGGCCGGGATGCCGAACCGCAGCTCGACTCCGAGATCATTCATCGCACCCATGTCAGTTCCCCCTCGTCGATCGCCCGAGCGGCGAGCGATCCTTTTCATCCTCGCCGAAACCGTCGACGATCTCGCCCACACGACGGCCGCGGGCCGGCGACACTCCCGCGCCGGATCAGCCGTGGATCGCATCATCGCTCTTCACTGCCAGAGCGGCGAGACCTGCTGCCCCGAGGCCTCTCCTGCCCGCACGCCGCCCTTCGGCACCCACCTGGATCTGCAAAGCCTTCGCCGTCAAGGCTGCCAGCTGCTTCCAGCGCTCGGACGGCAGATCGCGCCCCGCTACGAGGAGGCGGCGACCCGACCGCCGCAGCCGGCCCAATGCCCGACCGCCGCGCGCGCGCTTCGATGCGACATCCGAGATCGGCGCGTCACTGGGCACACCGATCTGCTTCTTCTGACGCGCCTCCGTGTCGGAGAGGATCTCCTCGACCCGAGCACGGTACTTCGGGACCAGCGCGAGCAGCCGAAGCTCCTCGGCGCTCCATCGCCGCACCACGAGCTCGCCGCACTCGATGCACAGCCCCTTGGCGATGACCCCGCTCTCGGCATAGCCGCAGGCGCAGTCGATCACAGGAGCGTTCGGAACGACGGGCCGGAGGCCCCACGAGTCGCGAAGCAGGAGCGCGCCGGCGGCGCTGTCACGCACCTCGTCGACGAGCAGTCCTCGTCTGGAACGCGTCAGCCCTTCATCCACGAGCGCCGTCCACCGTGCGCTGTCAGCGCCGTCCGTCACGGCGGCCGCCTGTGCCGCGTACTCCCGCAGAAGCGCGTACACCTCCGCTTCCACGATCGCCTGCCGCATCCCCGACACCGAGGTGGTGCCCTGCCAGGGCGACGGCGCACGCAGCGACCCTGCGGCCCTCAGACGCGCCGCGCCGTCGAGCTGCGCCTGCCGGTGCAGTTCCGCCAGCGGAGCATTCCGTTCCAGGAGCGGCCGTTCGAACTCGGCCGCCGCGTCGAACCAGGGCGCGATGCTCATCGCGCGGCGCCGGGACGGCCGCGCAGGGCGAGTCGCGACAGCTGCGCCATACCGAGGCGACGACGAGCGCGACGCGCCTCGCCGGCCATCGTCGGCATCGAAGCGCGTGCAGTAAGGGCAGCGAGCTCGCGCCACCGGGTCAGATCCAGTCGCGACACCTCATCCCGATGCCGTCGGTTCGCCCGCGCGAGCGCACGCCGCGTCTTGAACAGCAACGCCTCTTCCGTGCTGTACGCATCATCCGTCCCGATCGCACGCGCCTTCGCGATCGCCGACCTCGCCTCGTCGAGGATGCGCACGGTCTCGGCACGGAGGCCCGACGCACCCTGCAGGAGTCGCTGCTCCTCCGCCTCCCACGCGGTGGCGACGGCGGTCGCACACGGCTGGCACAGGCGCTTGGGAACGACCCTCGTCTTCGCGTATCCGCAGACGCACCTGCCGGCGGCGGCCGCGAGACTGCGGTCCAGGTCGTCGGACGGCGCAGCCCCGCCTCGAACGGATTCCACGGCTGCGAGCAGCCTCGCTGCCCCCGGCGTTCCGTGTGCCCGCAGGAGGTCGTTCGTCCGCACCGGATCGAAAGGCGAGTCCGAAGGCAGCGTGGACGCGAGCTCGCGCCAGGCGCGGATGTCCTGCTCGGCGACGAGAGCAGCCGCGCGCGACGCGTAGTCGTCCAGTAGTTCCGCGCACAGCGGTCCTAGCCGGGCCTCGGCCTCGTCGATGTCGATGCCGCCGTCCTGCTGCAGCGCGATCACTGCGGCCCGTGCTCGCTGCACCGCATCTGCGTGGATGCCGCGTAGCTGCCGCGACGCCGCGAGCAACCGCTCCTCTCGGGCGACGAGATCGCGTACCGACGTCATCGAACCACCGCGCCGGGAACGCGGACGCCCACGATCAATTGAGGCAGCTGCTGTTCGAAAAGCAGGAACGCGGGCAGTGTCGTACCGAGCACATCCATCAGGATGGTCCAGGTGCCGTCGTTCAGCAACACGGTCCACTGAGCGACGAGCGTCCCGTCCTGTTCTGCACCGTCCTCTTCCGTACCGTCCTCGAGGAACACCCCCCAGCGCACGATGTAGCCGGCGCCGTGGGTCTCGGTGCGCAGCGGCGTGACATCGACCGCCGTCGACGAGGTGGCCCCGGCGAACAGTTCTTCGGTGTCGGGACGATCTGCCGACGACTCGACGGCGATGCTCACCAGGAGATCGCTGTAGATGCCAGGGGGCGCGAACCACAGGCGCGCCGCACCGGGGCGGGCGTTACCGAGCATCATTCGGGCCGTGGCGGCGATCTGTTCCGCCGGTCCCGGGGCCGCATCGGGACGGATCCCGTATCGATCCAGAACCGTCCCGATCCAGACGTCGGCGCCCTCGGCGTCGGTGGCGTCCACGTATGGAATCTCGACGAACTGGGCGGCGTCGTAGTCAAGCTCCCAGGGCAGCTGACCCTGGTCCGTCATCAGAACAGCCCTCGGACGAAGCCGACGGGCGAGAGCGCACCCGAGGGCTTGCCGTCGACGCCGACGGAAACCCCGCGGTCAGTCCACTTGTACGTGTTCCACATCGCCTCGAACGTGGAGAAGGACGGCGCATCGGCGATGCCTTGGAAACCCTTGGGCAACGACTCGGTCAGCACCTTCTGGAAGAAGGTGCTGCCGGAGCTGACGCTTTCGTGGAAGGCCACCGAGAACGAACGTCCGGGCCCAAACAGCATGCGTTCGGTGACGCCGTCCACGAAGCCCGTGATGGGATTGACACCGAGGCGGCGCAGACCCCTCACACCCGCGTAGTACTCCTTGAATCCCCGCGAGCCGTACTCGATCCCCGCGTCCGCGAAGCTCTTCAAGCCGCGCATCTGCTGGACCGGATTGCGGAACTGCCCGACGAACTCGGACCCGAACTTGCTGAGCATGTTGCCCTTGCCAGCGCCGAAGACCTTCCCGAGTTTGCCTATCGGCAGGATGCCGACCACCGCCCAGGCCAGATCCCACCCGTCTTTCCTGCCGTCGAACATGAGCGCCACGGTCAGGGCCAGCGCGATGACGCCGACGACGAGAGCCGCGATCGCGAAGAACGGGCCGCCGATGATGAGGCCGAGCACGGCGATCGCGAGGCCGATCCAGCCGACCCAGTCAGAGATCACGGCGAGCACGCCCGCGATGTTCTCCCAGGTGCTGTCCTCACCGATCTTGTTGGCGTCGCTGAGGCCGTTCACCGCGTTCTCGTAGGCCTCGTGCCAGGTGTCGTACGCGGTGTCGAAGCGGTGAAGGTTGCCGTCGTGCTCCCTGCCGGCGGTCGCGAGCGTCGACTGCGCCGAGCTCGCGGCCCCGGAGAGGTTCTCGCCGGTCTTCTTGGAGGAGGCCTCCTGATCCGGTGTCGGCGGGTGGTCGGCCACGGCCGTCTCATGCAACGCGAGCGCGTGGTTCGCCTGATCCGCGTCGGTCTGCGCGGTGGCCAGGGCCTTCTCGCTCTTCTCGCAGTCGCTGACGATGGTCTTCATCTGCGCCTGCACGGTGGCGAGCACACCCGCGTAGGTCGTGAGCGTGCTGCCCGCGGGCTTGTAACGGCGCCCGGCCTCGTCGAGATCGCCGTGGACGTCGCCGATGACGTCCTTGATCTTGTCCATCGCGTAGCCCTCGCCGACGAGCTTGCCGCTCTTGATGTCCTGCAGCGTCTGCGCCGCCGTCGTCATCTGCGTCGCGAGCGTCGTGATCGTCGTGCCCCGGGCGCTGATCGCGCCCGCATCGCCTTCGACGACGGCGACCTCGTGCCCCTTGTGCGTCTTCATCCCGCTCCCCCTCAGTTCGCCACGGCACGGCCGCGAGCGGCGCCGGCGCCGTGCCCGGACTGCTGCATCGAGTTGGCCATGTCGGTGTCGGTCTTGGTGACCTCCTCGACGGTGCCCTTGACGCGATCCGAGATCTCCTTGAGCTTGGACAGCAGCTTGTCGCGGCTGTCGTTCCAGCTGCCCTCGAAGTCGTGGACGCGGTCCTTCAGGCGGCTGTCGCCGTCCGGGCGACCCACCGCATGCTCGAGATCGTCTCGCCGCGCCGACGCCGCCTCGAACTCGTCGACGATCGCGATCAGCTGCGCGCTCGTCGTCTTCAAGTCGTCGATCGGGTAGAGAACCCGGTCCCCCGCCATGTCATGCCCTCCGTGTCATCGCCCATGCGGGCGCCTGCAAACGTGCCAATGCCGTGATCGAGGGGCGCCGCGCGAAGCGATTCCGGCGCAGCGTCCCCCCGATCGCGTGATACGACCGGTTCAGCCGCCGGCGAGCTGCGTGTCCAGATCCTGGATCGCACGCATCATGCCCAGCAGCGACTCCGACATGTCATTGATGCCGTCCACCGCCTGCTTCAGACCCGTCGTCAGCTCCCCATACCCC
>NZ_JYIT01000060.1 GCF_000956545.1 Microbacterium azadirachtae | reverse complement strand
GCCGCTGTTCGCGGGGATCGAGTTCAGCGAGGACTCCCGCGTCATCAACCAGTGGGCGCCGCTGCTGATGGAGCACCGCCGCAAGGGCGAACCGTTCGCCGCGGACGCCGGTGCTGCCGCGGCCGGAGCCGGGAGGCTCTCCCCACCGCCGGCGAGCGCGGTGAGCACCCGGGCCACGAGCAGTTCGAGGTGCAGGCGCGGTGACGTCGCACCGGTCATGTCGTCGAGCGCGGAGCTCACCAGGTCGGCCGCCCGCGACAGGCGCGGGCCGCCGAACACCGCGGCCTGCGTGCGCATGCGGGCGAGCTCGTCCTCGGGGACGCCGCGCAGCACCGCCGAGGCCGCGTCGCCGACGGCGGCGATCACGATGAGGTCTCTCAAGCGCTCCAGCAGATCGTCCACGAAGCGACGCGGATCCTGCCCGGTCTGCACCACCCGGTCGACCGCGGGGAAGGCGGCCGCCGCATCGCCCGCGGCGAGCGCGTCCACGATCTCGTCGAGCAGCGCGGAGTGCGTGTACCCGAGCAGCGCGACGGCGCGCTCGTAGGCCACTTCCACGGCCCCCGAGGCATTCGAAGGGTCGGAGCCGGCGATGAGCTGGTCGAGGAGGGAGAGGGTGTCTCGCGGGGATCCGCCGCCGGCGCGCACGACGAGCGGCAGCACGCCCTGCGCGACCGTCACGCCTTCCTCTGCGCAGAGCTTCTCGACGTACTCGAGCATCGCCGCGGGCGGCACCAGCCGGAACGGGTAGTGATGGGTGCGGGAGCGGATCGTGCCCAGCACCTTCTCGGGCTCCGTCGTGGCGAAGATGAACTTGATGTGCGGCGGCGGCTCTTCGACGAGCTTGAGCAGGGCGTTGAAGCCCTGCGGCGTGACCATGTGCGCCTCGTCGAGGATGAAGATCTTGAACCGGTCGCGGCTGGGCGCGAAGGTGGCGCGCTCGCGCAGGTCGCGGGCGTCGTCGACGCCGTTGTGGCTGGCGGCGTCGATCTCGACGACGTCGAGGGATCCGCCGCCGTTGCGGGAGAGCTCGACGCAGCTCGGGCAGACGCCGCAGGGGGTGTCGGTCGGCCCCTCGGCGCAGTTGAGGCAGCGCGCCAGGATGCGCGCGGACGTCGTCTTGCCGCACCCGCGCGGCCCCGAGAACAGATAGGCGTGGCCCACGCGGTCGCTGCGCAGCGCGGTCATGAGCGGATCGGTCACCTGCGACTGCCCGATCATCTCCCCGAAGTTCTCGGGCCGGTAGCGGCGGTACAGGGCTGTGCTCACCCGACAAGCCTAGAGCGTGCCCGCGACATTCGGACCGGGAGCCGTGCAGCCCGCCGCCGGGGCTCCTCGCACCCCTGCCGCGGAGCCGCGGACGGACGTACCCTGGAAGCGGAGGTGGGACCATGACGCAGGTGGCGGCAGGCGACCGGATCCGCATCCACGGCCGAGTCGTCGCCTGCCGCCGGTCCGATCGACATCGAGCGCATCCGCGCCGCATGGCCCGCCGTGCTCACGCGCCTCGAGAAGATCAGCCGTGGATCCTGGCTGGTGGTCACCGCCGTGCAGCCGCTCGCCTACGACGCCGCCTCCGACGTGCTCACGCTCGGATTCCCCGGCCCGAACGACGTCGCGCGATTCAAGGGCACGACACCGGGCAGCGGTCCCTCCGATCATCTGCGCACCGCGATCGAGGGCGAGCTCTCCGTCACGGTGAAGTATCTGCCTGCGCCGCTGCCGGCATCGGATCCGTCCGGCGCCGAGAGGAACTTAGCCGAGAGCGGGAAGGCCCCGCGCCCCTCGGACCACGGTCGCGCCGAGCGCGAGGAGCGCGGATCCGATGCCGCCGCAGCGACCGGCTCCCGTGCGGAAGCCCCTCGCGCCGCCGCATCGAAGGCGGCGCCGCATCCCGCGTCCGCGCCCGTCACCGAGTGGGCGGTCGCCGCGATCCCGCAGGGCGACCCCGAGCCGGCGCCGGAAGCCCCGGCGCCCGCCGCGCCCACGGCGGAGTCGCGGGTCGGGCAGTTCCCCGTCGACGAGGAGCCCGCCGACGTCGAGGCGATGCCGGCGTCCGGCTGGTACGAACCGGGGCACGACGGCGACGTCCTGGACGACGAGCCCCCGTTCCCCGACGACGCCGACGCGCCCGCACCGGACGAGGATCCGGATGCGCACGGTCGTACGCCCCAGCCGGCGATGGCCGCGGTGCAGAGCCCCGTCGAGCGAGCCGGGGCCGATCCTGCGACCACGGCCGCGCGCCCCGACACGGCCCCCCGGGCCGATGCGGCGGCACGGCCCGATCCGAAGGCCCGGCCCGCGGCCGCACCGGCGGTCGCCGACCGCGCTCCGCGCTCCGGCCCGCCCGGTGTGCAGCGCTACGGCGAGGCCGTGGTGCGACAGGTGCTCGGCGCCACCTTCCTGCGGGAAGAGCCGTACGAGCCGCAGACCAGATTCCAGTGACGACTGACCAAGGGACCCCGAGATGTACGACGGCATCGTCCAGGAACTGATCGACGAGTTCGGCCGTCTGCCGGGCATCGGGCCGAAGTCCGCCCAGCGCATCGCGTTCCACATCCTGCAGACGCCCTCCTTCGACGTGAAGCGGCTCGCCGAGCTGCTCACGGAGGTGCGCGAGCGCGTGCGGTTCTGCGAGATCTGCGGCAACGTCGCCGAGCAGGAGCGCTGCGCGATCTGCCGCGATCCGCGTCGCAACGCCGCGCTCATCTGCGTCGTGGAGGATGCGAAGGACGTGGCCGCGATCGAGCGCACCCGTGAGTTCCGCGGGCTCTACCACGTGCTCGGCGGCGCGATCAGCCCGATCGCCGGGGTCGGCCCCGACGATCTGCGTATCGCCCAGCTGATGACGAGGCTCGCCGACGGAACGGTGCAGGAGGTCATCCTCGCCACGAACCCGAACCTCGAGGGCGAGGCCACGGCGAGCTACCTCAGCCGTCTGCTCACGAGCATGCAGATCACCGTCTCGCGGCTCGCCTCCGGCCTGCCGGTGGGCGGCGACCTGGAGTACGCCGACGAGGTGACCCTCGGCCGAGCGTTCGAGGGCCGGCGCGTCCTGTGAGCGCCGCCGGGTTCAGCCGCCGCGGCTGGCTGCTCTTCGGAGCCATGTGCCTGCTCTGGGGCGTGCCCTATCTGCTCATCAGCGTGGTCGTCGAGTCGTTCTCGCCGCCCGCGATGGTGGCGGGCCGCACGCTCATCGCGGCCCTCCTGCTGCTGCCGTTCGCGATCCGCAGCGGCGCGCTCAGGGCCGCGTGGAAGCTGTGGCCGTGGGTGCTGGCATTCGGTCTCATCGAGATGGCCGGGCCCTTCCTGCTGCTCGGCCACGCGGAGCAGTCGCTGCCCTCGGGGCTGACCGGGCTCCTCGTCGCCACGGTGCCGCTCTTCGCCGCACTCATCGCGCTGGGCGGCGGCGACCGCGGCGTGCTGCGTCCGGCTCGTCTGATCGGCCTGCTCGTCGGATTCGTCGGCGTCGGCGTCGTGGTGGCGGGCCCCGGCCTCACCGGAGGCAAGGTCGACCTCCTCGCCGCCGCGGAGGTGCTGCTCGTCGCCGTGCTCTATGCGACCGCGCCGTTCATCGTCGCCCGCAAGCTCACCCACGTGCCTTCGATCGGCACGATCACGCTCGCCCTGCTGTTCATCGGGATCCTCTACCTCCCGGTCGCTCTGCTCACACAGCACAGGGTGCCGACGATCCCCTCGATCGCGGCGCTGGTCGCGCTCGGCGTGATCTGCACCGCGATCGCGTTCCTCGCCTTCTTCGCGCTCATCAAGGAGGTCGGTCCGGTGCGCGCGCCGCTGTTCACCTACGTCAACCCCGTGATCGCGATCATCCTCGGCGCGATCGTGCTGGCCGAGCCGCTCACCGTCGGCCTGCTCGTCGGGTTCCCGCTGGTGATCATCGGATGCTGGTTCGCGGGCACGGGCGGCCGGCTGCGGCCGAAGGCGGCGATCGACGAGACCGCCGTGGAGCTCACGGCCGAGCCGGTGCCGCCGGCGGAGCCTCCCGCCTCCGGCCCCGCCGCGCCGCCGGAGGTCAGGACGCCCGGCGGATCCCCTTCCACAGACTGATCAGCAGCAGCACGAAACCGGCGCCGATGAGGATGTGCCCGGCGCCGGCGATCCCGGAGATCGCCTTGGACGCCTCCACCTTCTGCACGTCGAGGATGCCGTGCCAGGTCATCATCGCCGCGGTGAGCAGCACTCCGGCGTTGTAGATCCAGAAGAACCAGCGGAACAGGCGGCTCGCGGAGAGGGCGAACAGCTTCTCCAGGGCGAGCACGATCAGGGTGACGAGTGCCCCGAGCGCCAGCAGGTGCGTGTGGACGAGGGCGAGCTGACCGCTGAACCCGTTCGGAAAGCCCTGCGCCTTCGTGAACTCGCGGTAGAAGAGCCCTGCGACCAGGCCGAGCGCGATCCAGGTCACGGTCGCGACGAAGAGCTGGGAGAGGGCACGGCGCTGCGCGGGCGCGGCGAGGGCCGGGGCGGTGAGGTCGGATGAGGAGGTCATGATCTCCACCTTCCTCTCCTTCGAGGTTTTCCGGATCCATCGAAGGATCGATCCTGACGCGGCGGGATCCGGGCCCCGACGGGGGAGAATCGGAGCATGACGACTGCACCGGCCTCCGCCCGTCGGCGGATGCTGCGCGGGGCCCGCTTCGCCTTGCACCTGATCACGGTGGTGCTCGTGGTCGTCACGACCGCGCGCGCCGCCGTCGAGGGCGAGCTGCTGCCGGTGCTGCTCGCCGCGGCCGTGTACCTGGCCTGGTACGGCGCGGGGGCGGGCTTCGCGCACAAGCGCGCCGCGGGGTGGTGGATGCTCGGCCTGCTGGCGATCTGGATCGGGATGCTCGCCCTGTCGCCGGAGTTCGTCTGGCTGGCCTTCCCGCTCCTGCTGCTCGCCGGGCATGTGCTGCGCCTGCCGTGGTCCCCGGTGTTCGTGGTGGTCGTGCTCGCGGCGTCGATCGCCGCGCCGTGGCTGCATCCCGGCACGGTGCAGCCGGGCACGTCGCTCGCGCACCTGATCGGTCCGCTCATCGGCGGCGGGTTCGCGTTCGCGGTGTCGCTGGGCTACGACGCGATGCTCCGGGACGCGGTCGAACGCGAGCGCCTCATCGACTCCCTGCTGCGCGCCCAGCACGAGGCCGCGCAACTGCACGACGAGCTGGCGGCCACGCAGCGCGAGGCCGGAGCCACGCGCGAGCGCACGAGGCTGGCGCGCGACCTGCACGACACGATCGCCCAGGAGCTCAGCACGATCGTGATGCTCGCGAGGACGGATCCCGCCGTCGAAGGGCCGCGACCCGACCGGACCGCGCAGATCGAACAGCTCGCACAGCACTCCCTGACGGAGCTGCGGCGCATCGTCGCGGCTCTCGCCCCCGCGGATCTCGACGAGTCGGCGCTCGCGGCGGCCCTGGACCGGATGCTCGACGCCCTGCACGACGAAACCGGCGTCGCGGTGCGGCTCGAGGTGGCCCCGGATCTGCCCGCCCTCGCCACGCCCACGGAGGTCGCGCTGCTGCGCGTCGCGCAGTCGGCGCTCGCGAACGTGCGCCGGCACGCGCGGGCGCAGCACGTCGTGGTCCTGCTGGAGGCCGACGAGGCGTCCGTGCGGCTCCGCGTGCAGGACGACGGTGTCGGGTTCGACCCCGACGTCCGCCCGTCCGATGCGTCCTACGGGCTGGCGGCGATGCGCTCGCGGCTGCGCGAGGGCGGGGGAGAGCTGACCGTGCGCTCCGCCCCGGGTGCCGGCACGACGATCGACGCGGTGCTGCCGCGCGGCGTCGTCGCGCCGGGCTCGCTGGCGGGTGCGGCGGGCACCGTGCCGGACGAGAGGACGGAGTCCGTATGAGCGTGCGGCTGATCATCGTCGACGACCACCCGATCGTGCGCGCCGGGATCCGTGCGGTGGTCGAGGCCCGGGGGTTCGAGGTGCTCGCCGAGGTGGGCACCGGCGAGGAGGCCGTCGACGCGACGCGCGAACTCCGGCCGGACGTGGTGCTCTGCGACCTGCGGCTGGGGGAGGGGATGGACGGGGTGGCGACGACCGCCGCGCTGCGGGCGCTGCCGCATCCGCCGGCCGTGCTGATCCTCACGACGTTCGACCACGATGCGCAGATCGTGCGGGCGGTCGAGGCGGGAGCCGCCGGCTACCTGCTCAAGGAGGTGGGCATCGAGGTCATCTCACGGGCGATCGTCGACGCCGCCGCGGGCGCGGCCGTGCCGACGCCCGGCGGCGACGAGCGGCTGGTGGCCGCGCTGCGCGCACCCCGCGTCGAGCTCACGAGCCGGGAGCAGGAGGTGCTGGCCCTGGTCGCCGAGGGGCTCAGCAATCGCGAGATCGCCACGCGGCTGTTCGTCGCGGAG
The DNA here is from genome assembly GCF_000956545.1 of Microbacterium azadirachtae. Classification (GTDB taxonomy): domain Bacteria; phylum Actinomycetota; class Actinomycetes; order Actinomycetales; family Microbacteriaceae; genus Microbacterium; species Microbacterium azadirachtae. The sequence continues at coordinate 48,146 of NZ_JYIT01000060.1, read as the reverse complement.
GCCACCGTGAAGACCCACATCGTGCACCTGCTCGACAAGCTCTCCGCCGACAGCCGCACCGGCGCCGTCTCGGAGGCCCGTCGGCGCGGCCTGCTCTGACCGGGAGCGTGGGGGGCGGCGGTCCTTACCGCCCGGTCGTCACATACCGGTTGGGGCATGGAGGCCGCTCGTAGAATGACCTCTGGTGCGCCGACTCCGGCGCCCGGCATCCCCCAGGAGTGATCCGTGGCCCTCATCGTGCAGAAGTACGGCGGCTCGTCCGTCGCCGACGCAGAGAGCATCAAGCGCGTCGCGAAGCGCATCGTCGACACCCGCCGTGCCGGCCACGACGTGGTCGTCGCCGTGAGCGCCATGGGTGACACCACCGACGAGCTGCTGGACCTCGCAGCCCAGGTCGCGCCGATCCCGGCGCCCCGCGAGCTCGACATGCTGCTCTCCAGCGGAGAGCGCATCTCGATGGCGCTGCTCGCGATGGCGATCCACTCGATGGGCTTCGACGCGCGCTCCTTCACCGGTCCGCAGGCCGGCATGCGCACCGACAGCCGGCACGGCTCCGCCCGCATCGTCGAGGTCACCCCGACCCGCCTGCGTGAGGCGCTCGACGAGGGCGCGATCGTCATCGTCGCCGGCTTCCAGGGGATCAACGACGACACCCAGGACATCACCACGCTCGGCCGCGGCGGATCCGACACGACCGCGGTCGCCCTCGCCGCCGCGCTCGACGCCGACGTCTGCGAGATCTACAGCGACGTCGACGGCATCTTCACGGCGGATCCGCGTGTGGTCCCCCTCGCGCACAAGCTCTCGCAGGTCTCGAGCGAGGAGATGCTGGAGCTCGCCGCGAACGGCGCCAAGGTGCTCTACATCCGCGCGGTCGAGTACGCGCGGCGGCACGGCGTCCTCATCCACGCCCGTTCGACCTTCACGGCGAACGAGGGCACGTACGTTCTCGGCGAGGGCATGAAGAACCCTCGCGAATCCCAGGGAGAAGCCATGGAAGAGCCCATCGTCGCCGGTGTCGCCACCGACCTCAGCCAGGCCAAGGTCACCGTCGCGGGCGTGCCCGACGTGCCGGGCAAGGCCGCCGAGATCTTCAAGATCGTGGCGAAGTCCGGCGCCAACGTCGACATGATCGTGCAGAACGTGTCGGCCGCGTCCACCGGCCGCACCGACATCTCCTTCACCCTCCCCAAGTCGGACGCCACGGCGGCGCTCAAGGCGCTCGCCGCCGAGCAGGCCGAGGTCGGCTTCGAGAGCCTGCTGCACGACGACCAGATCGGCAAGCTCTCGGTCGTCGGCGCCGGCATGCGCACGCACTCGGGAGTCTCCGCGATCCTGTTCGAGGCGCTGTCGACCGCCGGCGTGAACCTCGAGATGATCTCCACGTCCGAGATCCGGATCTCGGTCGTGGTGCGCGGCGACGAGCTGGCCGAGGCCGCTCGCGTCGTGCACGCCGCCTACGGCCTGGACGGCGAGGTCGAAGCCGTCGTCGCCGCCGGCACCGGCCGCTGACCGCGACGGACCGGGGCGCGAGCACCGCGTGCTCGCGGAACCGATAGAATCGCCCAAACCCTGACACCGGCGCCAGGCGCGGAAAGCTCCGTCGTACCCGGCGGTCCGCGCCTTCGCCTCGTCCGCCGCCCTGTCGCGGCACCAAGCCGAGGAACAGCATCCCCATGACCCGCATCTCCGACTCAGGATTCTCCGTCGCCATCGTCGGCGCCACCGGCCAGGTGGGCACCGTCATGCGCGACATCCTCGCGGAGCGCTCCTTCCCGATCCGTGAGCTCCGCCTGTTCGCGTCCGCCCGCTCCGCGGGCAGCGCGATCGACTTCGGCGGCGTCTCCGTGATCGTCGAGGACGTCGAGACGGCCGACCCGGCCGGCGTCGAGATCGCCCTGTTCTCGGCCGGCGCCACCGCGAGCCGCGCCTACGCGCCGCGCTTCGCCGCCGCGGGGGCGATCGTCGTGGACAACTCGAGCGCCTGGCGGATGGATCCCGAGGTGCCCCTCGTGGTCAGCGAGGTCAACCCCGAGGCGATCGCAGAGACCCCCAAGGGCATCATCGCGAACCCCAACTGCACCACCATGGCGGCGATGCCGGTGCTGAAGGCGCTGCACGCCGAAGCGGGACTCGAGCGACTCATCGTCTCGACCTACCAGGCGGTGAGCGGATCCGGCCTCGCCGGGGCGCAGGAGCTGCTCGGTCAGGTCGAGGGGGTGCTCGCCCAGGGCGACACGCTGCGACTCGTGCACGACGGCTCGGCGCTCGACTTCCCGCAGCCCGAGAAGTACGTCGCCCCGATCGCGTTCGACGTGATCCCGCTCGCCGGATCCGTCGTCGACGACGGGCTGAACGAGACGGACGAGGAGAAGAAGCTCCGCAACGAGAGCCGCAAGATCCTCGGCCTCCCGGACCTGCGTGTGGCGGGCACGTGCGTGCGCGTGCCGGTGTTCACCGGGCACTCGCTGTCGATCAACGCCGAGTTCGCCGACGGCATCACGCCGGAGCGCGCCTACGAGGTGCTCGCCGCCGCCCCCGGCGTGGTGGTCGAGGAGGTGCCCACCCCGCTCTACGCGGCGGGCAAGGACCCGAGCTACGTCGGCCGGATCCGTGCCGACCAGTCCGCCCCCGAGGGCAAGGGACTCGTGCTGTTCATCAGCAACGACAACCTGCGCAAGGGCGCCGCGCTGAACGCGGTGCAGGTGGCGGAGCTGGTCGCGGAGCGCCTGCACGCCTGAGTCGCGAGCGCCGCACGCCCGAGTCGCGGGGCGCCCGCGTCGCCGTGATCTCCGCGTCGGCGAAAGGGCGTCGCCGGATGGCCGACACGGCGAAGAGGAGCACTCGTTCGGCGAACTAGACTGTTCGAGTGACTGAATCCGTCGACGTCGTCCTCATCGGCGGTGGCATCATGAGCGCCACCCTCGGAACACTGCTCCGCGAACTGCAGCCCGACTGGAAGGTCGTCGCCTTCGAGCGGCTGGGTGACGTCGCGGAGGAGAGCTCGAACGCGTGGAACAACGCGGGCACGGGACACGCCGCCCTGTGCGAGCTCAACTACATGCCCGAGGGCAAGGACGGCTCGCTCGACCCCGGCAAGGCGATCGGCATCAACGAGCAGTTCCAGCTCAGCCGCCAGCTGTGGTCGACGCTCGTCGACCGCGGCGTGCTCGACGCGCCCACCACGTTCATCAACTCCACGCCGCACATGACCTTCGTGCGCGGGCAGAAGGACGTCGACTACCTGCGCCGCCGCTACGAGATCCTCAAGGAGCAGCCGCTGTTCGCGGGGATCGAGTTCAGCGAGGACTCCCGCGTCATCAACCAGTGGGCGCCGCTGCTGATGGAGCACCGCCGCAAGGGCGAACCGTTCGCCGCGACCCGTGTGCCCAGCGGCACGGACGTCGACTTCGGATCCCTCACCCGCCAGCTGTTCGACCACCTCGCCGAGAGCGAGAACTTCACGCTGCTGCGCAACCACGAGGTCCGCAAGCTCAAGAAGCAGAAGGACGGCAGCTGGAACGTCCGCTACCGCAACGCGATCGGGCACACCCCGGGCGAGCTCAACGCGAAGTTCGTGTTCGTCGGCGCCGGCGGCTGGGCGCTCAAGCTGCTGCAGGGCTCCGGGATCTCCGAGATCCGCGGCTACGGCTGCTTCCCGATCGGCGGTCAGTGGCTGAAGACCTCGAACCCCGCGATCGTCGCGAAGCACAAGGCGAAGGTCTACTCGCAGGCCCCGGTCGGCGCGCCGCCGATGTCGGTGCCGCACCTCGACACCCGCGTCGTCGACGGTGAGACGAGCCTGCTGTTCGGCCCGTTCGCGACGTTCAGCCCGAAGTTCCTGAAGCAGGGCGGGATGCTCGACATCGTCACCCAGGTGCGCGCGCACAACCTGGGCAGCATGCTCAAGGTCGCCTTCACCAACTTCGACCTGATCAAGTACCTCGTCAGCGAGCTGCTGAAGACGCACCACCGCAAGGTCGCGACCCTGCGCGAGTTCATGCCGACGGCTCAGGACGGCGACTGGGAGCTGCTCCAGGCCGGTCAGCGCGCGCAGGTCATGAAGGGCGGCAAGCTGCAGTTCGGCACCGAGGTCGTCGCGGCCGCGGACGGCACCATCGCCGGACTGCTGGGCGCCTCCCCGGGCGCGTCGACGGCCGTCCCGGTGATGCTCGACGTGCTGCAGCGGTGCTTCCCGGAGCAGTTCGGCGCGTGGGAGCCCGCGCTGCAGAAGCTGATCCCCACGCTCGGCGAGAAGCTCAACGACTCGCCGGCCGACGCCGCGGCGTCGATGGGGGCCACCGCGAAGACGCTCGACCTCACGGCCTGATCGCGCCCCGTGGCCAAGCTGTACTTCCGCTACGGAGCGATGAACTCCGGCAAGTCCACGGCGCTGCTGCAGGCGGCGTACAACTACGAGGAGCGGGGGCAGCGGGTCCTGCTCGCCAAGCCGGCGATCGACACCAAGGGCGCGAGCCAGATCGAGAGCCGGCTGGGGATGACCCGTGAGGTCGACTTCCTGATCGCCGCGGGGGAGGGCGCGCGGACCCTGTTCCAGCAGGAGCGGGAGAAGGCGCGCAGCGACGGATCCGACATCGCCTGCCTGCTCGTCGACGAGGCGCAGTTCCTCGAGCCGGGGCAGATCGACGACCTGTTCCGCATCGCGGTCGAGGATGACATCCCGGTGCTCGCCTACGGCATCCGCAACGACTTCCTCACCCACGCCTTCCCGGGATCCGGACGGCTGCTGGCGATCGCCCACACGCTGGAAGAGCTCAAGACCATCTGCCGCTGCGGCCGCAAGGCGGTCTTCAACGGACGCAGGATCGGCGACCGGTTCGTGTTCGACGGCGACCAGGTCGCGATCGACGGCGCCCTTCGGCAGGCTCAGGGAGCCGTCACCTACGAGTCGCTCTGCGGCCACTGCTATCTCGAGGAGTCCGGCGGCCGCCTCGGCTGATGCATTGTGCTTGCGTGGTCTGACCACACGCCTTAGGCTGTGGTCTGACCACAGGAGGCCCCATGCCCGACCTCAGCGACGTGCCCGCGCGCACCTGGCGCGCGGTGCTGCTGCACGTCGAGCAGCGCCTCCTCGACGGCGACCTCGGCCCGGGCGACCGCCTGCCCAGCGAGCGTGATCTCGCCGCCGAGCTGGGCGTCGGCCGTTCCAGCGTCCGCGAGGCCATCCGGGTGCTCGAGGTGATGGGGCTCATCCGCACCTCGACCGGATCCGGACCGCAGGCGGGCGCGATCGTCATCGCCGCGCCCGGGGGAGGCCTGTCGGCCCTGCTGCGGCTCCAGGTGGCCGCCCAGGGCTTCCCGATCGCCGATGTGGTCGGCACCCGCCTCATCCTGGAGCAGGCGGTCGTGGCGGCGCTGGCGACCGGGCGGCGCGACACCGCCACGGCGCACCGGATCCTCGACGCCATGGACGCGGAGCTGGACGCCGCGGACTTCCTCGCTCTCGACGCCCAACTGCACCTGGCCCTGGCGGAGGCGAGCGGCAACACCGTCGTCGCCGCGATGATGACGGGGCTGCGCGACAGCATCGAGTCGTACGTGCTCTCCGGATCCGCCGGGATCCGGGACTGGCCGCGGATGGCCGACCGGCTCCGCGCCGAGCACCGCGACCTCGTCCGCGCGATCGACGACGGCCGCGCCGACGCGGCGGCCGCCCTCGTGCGCGACCACATCACCGGCTACTACGCCGCCACCGACCTCGCCCGCGCGGGCGACGCCCCCGCCTGACCGGAAGGACCACGCCATGGTGCAGCGACAGCTCCCGAATCCCGTTGAGATCTTCGAGCTCATGAAGTTCAAGGCTCCCGAGCTCGACGGCACCAAGCGCCGCCTCGAGGGCGCCCTGACGATCTCCGACCTGCGCACGATCGCGAAGCGGCGCACCCCCAAGGCCGCCTTCGACTACACCGACGGCGCGGCGGAGGGCGAGCTCTCGCTCGCGCGGGCCCGGCAGGCGTTCGAGGACGTGGAGTTCCACCCCGGCATCCTCGCGCCCGCGCCCGACCTCGACACCTCGACCACGGTGCTCGGCGGATCCAGCGCCCTGCCGTTCGGCATCGCCCCGACCGGGTTCACCCGTCTCATGCACACCGAGGGGGAGGTGGCGGGCGCGGGCGCCGCGGCCGCCGCGGGGATCCCGTTCACGCTGTCCACGCTCGGCACCACCTCGATCGAGGACGTCAAGGCGACCACCCTTCGAGAGCCTCAGGGGCCGACTCCCGGGAGGAACTGGTTCCAGCTCTACGTCATGCGCGATCGCGAGATCTCGTACGGCCTTGCCCGGCGTGCGGCCGAGGCGGGCTTCGACACGCTCATGTTCACGGTCGACACTCCGGTCGCCGGCGCCCGGCTGCGGGACAAGCGCAACGGCTTCTCGATCCCGCCGCAGCTGACGCTCGGCACGATCGTCAACGCGATTCCGCGGCCGTGGTGGTGGATCGACTTCCTCACCACGCCCAAGCTCGAGTTCGCGTCGCTGTCGACGACCGGCGGCACGGTCGGCGAGCTGCTCGACGCGGCCATGGATCCCACCATCTCCTATGAGGACCTCGCGGTTATTCGGGAGATCTGGCCCGGCAAGCTCATCGTGAAGGGCGTGCAGACGGTCGACGACGCGGTGCGGCTCAAGGACACGCACGGCGTCGACGGGGTGGTGCTCTCCAACCACGGCGGCCGACAGCTCGACCGCGCCCCCATCCCGTTCCACCTGCTGCCGCACGTGCGTCGAGCGGTCGGGGACGACTTCACCGTCATGGTCGACACGGGCATCATGAACGGCGCGGACATCGTCGCGTCGGTCGCGCTGGGCGCGGACTTCGCGCTGATCGGCCGGGCCTATCTCTACGGTCTGATGGCCGGGGGGCGTCGCGGCGTCGACCGCACGATCGCGATCCTGCGCAGCGAGATCGAGCGCACGATGCGCCTGCTCGGCGTCTCCTCGCTCGCCGAGCTCGAGCCGCGTCACGTCACGCAGCTCACCCGCATGGTGCCGGTCGACCCGGCCGCCGCGGAGCTCGCCGCGCGATGAGCCGGGACGAGGCGGTGCGGATCGCCGCGCAGGAGATCCCGGGACCGCACGGCGCCATCCCCGCCCGCGCCTACACGCCCGTGGATCCTGCCGGTCCCGGACTGGTCTGGCTACATGGCGGGGGCTTCTGGGCGGGCGACCTCGACATGCCCGAGGCCGACTGGGTCGCGCGCTCGTTCGCGGCGCGGGGGATCACCGTGCTCTCGGTGGACTACCGGCTCGCGCCGCCGATGGCGGACGCCGCCGGGCGCGAGGGCCGGAGCGGGTTCCGCCACCCCGTGCCCGTCGACGACGTCGTGGCCGCGTTCCGCTGGGCGACGGCGTCGGGGGGTGCCGCCGGGCCGTGGGCGATCGGCGGCACGAGCGCCGGGGGCAACCTGGCGGCGGCCGCGACCCTGCGCCTCGTGGCGGAGGGCGGGATCGCACCGGCGCTCGCGCTGCTCGCCTATCCCACACTGCTCGCCGTCCAGCCGGCACCGGATCCCGAGCTGCGCGCCGCCCTCGACGCGGATCCCGCCGCGGACGTGTTCGGACCGGATGCCGTGCGGGCCCTGTATGAGAACTACCTGGACGCACCCGCAGAACAGGCGACGTCGTCTGCCGCGCCGGGTCTCGCCGTCGGGGGCGAGCTCGCCGGCTTCCCGCCCGTCATCATGATCAATGCGGAGGTCGACGAGCTGCGCGTCTCGGGGGAGGCGTTCGCACGGACGCTCGCCGAGGCCGGGGTGCCGATCGACGTGTCCATCGAGCCGGGGGCCACCCACGGCTACCTCAACCGGCCGGAGGAGGCCGCGGCGTCGAGGTCGATCGCGCGCTACGCGGAGCGGATCCTGGCGCTCGGCTGAGGCTCCTGCAGCGCTGTCAGGATGCTGCGGTGGGCGCCGGGGCGCCCAGGGTCGGCAGGAGGGCGTCCAGGTGCTCTGCGGTGTCCTCCCAGCCGTCGACCGCGACGCACGGCACACCGAGGGCCTTCACCGGGTAGTCGTTGCCGCCCTCGTCGAGGCGGTCGCCGTAGAACAGCATCTCGCCGAACGGGATGCCGGTGCGCTCGGCGAGCTCGGTCATGCCGTAGGCCTTGTCGATCCCCGCCCGGGTGATGTCGATCGACGTGGATCCGCCCGAGCGGACCTCGAGGTCGGGTACGCGCGGAGCGACGGCGTCGCGGAGAGCGGCGCGCCGGGAGCCGTCCGGATCCCACGCCTTCTTGACGTCGTGCGGCGCCCGCTGGCCGAGCGCCGAGAAGGTGATCTGCGATCCGCGGTCCTCGAGGATGGGCCCCCAGGTCTCGCTCTCCCAGAGGCCGAGTCGACGCGCCTCCTCCTCGAGGGCGGTGAGCGCGGCGGCCTTCTGCGCGGGGCTGAGATCGCGGGCGTAGACCAGGGAGAACCCGGTTCCGTCGTGGCGGAGGTAGCGGGTGCCGCACGTGGGCAGCAGATGGATGCGCTGCAGGACAGCGGTGTCGGCCGCGCCGAGCCGGGCCACGACCTGGGTGCGGAACTGCTCCTCGTTGCCGCCGGAGATGATCGCCACCTCGACGCGCTCGGCGAGACCGAGGAGGAGGTCGGCGATGCGGGGCTCGATCGCGGCCTTGGAGGCGGCGAGAGTGTCGTCGAGGTCGAACGCGACCAGGCGTGGCGTCGTCATAGCGTCTCCAGGATACGGGAGGCGGCTGGGGGACAGCCCGGGGCGGGCGGCGCCCTGATCCGGCGACCGCGGGGCGCGCCACGCGCGGGTTCCGCCTCGATTCGCTCCCGTGCTCCTGTCCGTATAGACTTGAACGGTTGCCACGGGGTGTGGCGCAGCTTGGTAGCGCGCTTCGTTCGGGACGAAGAGGCCGCAGGTTCAAATCCTGTCACCCCGACCAGCACGACGAGAGGGACCGACCACCGGGTCGGTCCCTCTCGTCGTCTCCGGCGACGCTTCATGCGCCGCTCGCCTGTGATCCGTCAGCGTCCCGCATCGCGCCGCAGCACGACGCCGGGGAAACGACTCGCCGTCCACACGAGGGCGCCGGCTGCGGTGAGCGCGCCGAGCAGCCCGAGGACGGTGAGCACCATCGCGATCGCGCCGCGCTCGGGGAGCAGGAAGCCGTAGGGCACCCACCCGTCGGTCGCCCCACGCACGAGGACGACGACGAGCCACAGCAGGGGATACGGAGCGAGCACCCACAGGCGGGACCAGGGCAGGCGTCGACGGTCCCCGATCAGCAGCCAGTCCAACGACGTCAGAGCGGGCAGGACGGCGTGGAGCGTGACGCTGACCCAGACGGGGGCGGATCCGGTCCCCGGCACCAGAGCGTTGTAGATCACGGCGACGATCAGCATGCACGCGGTGACGACGGCACGAGCCGGCGTGAGCCAGCGAGTCGCACGACGACCGATCAGGCCGAGGGTGCCGCAGATCATGAGCACGATCGCCGTGAGCAGGCCCGTCAGGTTGGTGAAGTAGCCGAAGTAGTCGAAGGGGTTGTATCCGTGCGCCTCGCCGCCGATCGCGTACGTGTACATCAGGATCACGAGCACGGCGACGCCGACGAGCACCCGGCTTCCGCCCACGACGCGTGCTGCGGCCGGCCGGGTGTGCTCCGGGGCGTCGGGGCGCACGTCGCTCAGGTCCGCGGCAGCAGCGTGAGCAGCGTGGCCTCGGGCCGGCAGGCGAACCGGATCGGCGCGTAGATGGAGTGCCCGCACCCGGCGCTCACGTTCAGAGGGACGGCGCGACCGGCGTGCGACCAGGTGCTGAGACCCTTCGCCTGCTTCAGCGGGATGTCGCAATTCGCCACGATCGCGCCGAAGCCGGGGACGCAGACCTGACCGCCGTGCGTGTGGCCGCCCAGGATCGCATCCGCGCCGAGATCGGTGAACGCGTTCAGCACGCGCTGGTAGGGCGCGTGCGTCACGCCCAGTACGGGAACGCCGGCCGGGCGCGGGCCGAGCGCGTCGATCGCCGCGGGGAGCGCGTCGAGCTCGTCCCAGTCGCGGTGCGCGTCGTCGACGCCGAACAGGTCGATGCGCTCGCCCGCGACGGTCAGCGAGGCGGCGGTGTTGTCCAGATCCGTCCAGCCCAGCTCATCCGTGAAGTAGGCGTCCAGAGCCTCGGTGTCGAGCTTCGGAGCGGTGATCGATCGCGCCGAGGGGCCCATGAAGTAGCGGAACGGGTTGCGCGGCGACGGCGCGTACTTGTCGTTGGATCCGTGCACGAAGACGCCCGGCGTTCCGGCGAACGGGGCGAACGCGGCGCGGACGCCGTCGAGTCCGTCCTCATGACCGAGATTGTCGCCGGTGTTCACGACCAGGTCGGGCCGGAGCTCTGCCAGCGAGGCGAGCCAGCGCTGCTTGCGGTGCTGCCAGGGCGCCATATGCGCATCAGAGACGTGCAGGATCCGCAGCGGGCGGGTTCCCGGCGGCAGGGCCCGCGCCGTGGCGTGGCGCAGGGTGAACAGATAGCGCTCGATGCCGATGCCCCAGGTGGCGGCCGCGACACCGGCGGCCCCCACCGCACCGAGTGCGATGAGGGCCGAGCAGGTGGTGCGAGACGAGGTCATCCCTGGCAGTTCTTCTTCACGTAGTTGAGCGTGACCGAGGAGCCCTTGGGTGCGGCCGTGCCGGCTGCAGGGCTCGTCGCGGACACCGTGCCGGAGTCGTCGCCGTTGCCGGGCGTGCACGCGCCCTTCACCGCCTGGAAGCCGGCCTGCTGCAGCGCGGTCGCGGCATCGCCCATCGTCTTGCCCACCACGTTCGGCACCGTGGCGCCCTGCCCGTTGCTCGGGCTGATCGTGATGGTGCTGCCGGTGACGACCTGACCCGGACCCGGATCCTGCTGCGCCACCTGATCCGTGGGCAGGTTGCTCTGCACGGGGGCGCCCACGGAGACCGAGAACCCGGCGCCCTCGAGCGTCTGCGTGGCCTGGTCGACCGTCATGCCGACGACACTGGGCAGGTTCGTGTACGACTGCTTGAGCTGGCTCTGCACCGGGTCGGGGAAGGACCCGCCCGGGAACAGCGAGTCGGCTGCGCTGAGGATCGCCCTGCTCAGGGGGTACCGGATGTTGGGGACGCCGATGTCCTGCGTGGAGAAGTCGTTGATGTTGACATCGCCGCTCGCCTGACCGACCCAGACACCGGTGGTGGAGGTCGTCGAGGAGGACATGAGCATCGTCTGCGCGTTGTTGTGCGAACCGGTCTTGCCGATCAGCGGGGTGCCGTCGAACGGGTTCGCCTGGGAGCCCGTACCGCCGCTGTTCATCACTCCCTGGAGCGCGTACGCGGCGCCGGCGGCGATCTCCGGCTTGATGACCTCGGTGCACGTGGTCGGCGCGAGCGGGATGTCGGCGCCGTCGGGGCCGGTGATCTTGTCGATCGCGTGCGGGTCGCAGCGCGTGCCGTTGTTGGCGATCGCGGCGTAGACCGCCGCCATGTCCAGGGGCGCGATGTTCTTCGAGCCGAGGACGTCGAACGGCGCCGGCGCGGACGCCAGGATGTTCCCCTCGTCATCGGTGACGTTCTCGCGGTTGTTGACCGGGACCATCTTGCCCTTGTACTCGGTGCCGAGGTGCACGCCCATGCGGGCGGCGAGATCGTTGATGTCGCAGAGGTCCAGCTTCGAGGCCATGCCGAGGAACCCGCTGTTCAGCGACAGCCTGGTGAACTCCATCGGGGTTCCGGTGAACCCGCGCTGGTTCTGGAAGTTGCCGATCTCGCCGGTGTCCGCCGTCATCGTGCTGGTGCCGCACTTGAACGTCATCTTCTTGAGGTTGCCGTCCACGGACTCACGCAGGGAGTGACCCTTCTCGAGCCAGTCGAGGAGCGTGAACACCTTGTACGTCGATCCGACGGAGAAGCCGATCCCGCCGCCGTGCGCCTGGTCGGCCGCGTAGACGATGCCGGTCTGCCCGGGAGGCGCGTCCTGCGCCTCGTTGAAGACGGTGTTCTGCGCGAGGGCGAGGATCCTGCCCGTCTTCGGGTCGAGGTTCACCGCTGCGGCGCCGAAGTCCATGCCGTCGATGGTCGGCGTGGTGTAGTCGTGCATGGCCTGCACGGCGGCGCCCTGCATCGCCGGGGAAAGCGTCGTGTAGACGTTCAGGCCGCCGCGCAGCAGCTTGTCGGCCCGATCCTTCTGCGGGCCGAGCGCCGAGTCGAGCGACGGATCGCCCTCGAGCGTCGCCTGGACGTACTTGCAGAAGTAGGCGTTGTCGCCCGCATCGGCGCAGCCCGACGTCGGCGTCTTGATCACGGGCGTGATCGGCTGCGCCTTGTCGGCCTCGAACTCGGCCTTGGTGATCTTGCCCAGGAACTCCATGCGGCTGAGCACGTAGTTCCGGCGCACCATGGTGTCGTGGTAGCCGTCGGCCTGCCCGTTCTTGCAGTTCTTGCCGTCCTTGTCGCAGTCGTACGTGCCGCCGGGCAGGTCGATGCGGAAGGCGTTGGGGTTCTGCACCATGCCGACCAGGGTGGCGGCCTGCACGGCGTTCAGCTGCGACGCGGAGACGCTGAAGTACCGCTGCGCCGCGGCCTCGATGCCGTACGTCGTGCCGCCGAAGTTCACCAGGTTGAGGTACCCGATGAGGATGTCGTTCTTGGAATACTGCTTCTCGATCGCGGTGGCGTAGCGGATCTCCTGCAGCTTGCGCGCGATGCCCTTGGATCCGACGGCGGAGGCCGCGTCGACCCAGCACTGGTTCAGCTTGTCGTCGCGCTTCTTGTCGGAGAGGGGGACGCCCTTCTCGCACTCCTGCAGCAGCACGTTCTTGACGTACTGCTGGCTGATCGAGGATCCGCCGTTGGTCGCGGATCCCGTCACGTTGCCGACGATCGCCTTGAGCGTGCCGGTGATGTCGATGCCGCCGTGCGAGTAGAAGTTCTTGTCCTCGCTCGCCAGCAGCGCGTCGTACAGCACCGGGGCGACCTGGTCGTACTTGACCGGCACCCGGTTCTGGTCGTAGAACCGCGCCATGACCTGGTCGTTGCCGTTCGCGTCCTTGGCGTAGATCGTCGTCGGCTGCATCGGGCGGTCGACCTTCAGGTTGGAGGGCAGGCCCTCGAAGAGGTCGATCGACTGTGCGGCGGTCGCGCCGGTCACGGCGAACACCGGCGTGACGGCGGCCGTCACGAGCACACCGGCGACGACGCTGAGACCGACGAGGCCGGCCAGGCCGCCGAGCACACCGGTGAGCGTGCGTTTGGTCTGAGGCATACGCTTGATCGTAGGGGAGTTCCCTGAACGCAAACTTTGACGCGCCCGAGCGCGTCCCACCCTCCGGGAGAGCCATGACCACGTGGGAATACCTCACCACGCCGCTGCTGATCCACAACACCGCCGCGATCCTGAACAACTGGGGCAAGCAGGGGTGGGAGCTCGTGCAGGTCGTCACCGGGCCCGAGGGTGGGCTCGTCGCATACCTGAAGCGCCCGGTCGGCGGCGACGCCGCCGCCAACACCGGTCTCGGCGCCGCCGCGGAGGCCGCACGTCAGTTCGAAGGAGACAACGCATGACCATCAGTTCCCGCCTCGCCGAGCTCGGCATCGAGCTGCCCGCGGTCGCCGCGCCGGTGGCCGCGTATGTGCCGGCCCGGGTCCACTCCGGCCTCGTGTACACCTCGGGACAGCTCCCGTTCGTGTCGGGGTCCCTTCCCGCGACCGGCAAGGTCGGCGCCGAGGTGCCGGCGGAGGACGCGAAGGGCCTCGCGCGGCTCTGCGCGCTGAACGCCCTGGCGGCGGCCGCCGACGCGGCGGGCGGGGTCGATCGGCTCGGCGGCGTGCTGCGCGTGGGCGGGTTCGTGGCGTCCGACCCGGCGTTCTCCGGCCAGCCCGGCGTGATCAACGGTGCGAGCGAGGTGCTCGGCGAGATCTTCGGCGACGCGGGCAAGCACGCCCGTGCCGCCGTGGGCGTGGCCGTGCTGCCCCTGGACGCTCCCGTCGAGGTCGAGGTCGTCTTCACGCTCGCCTGAGTCCTGCACAGCGAAAGAGGCGCCCCTCCGATCGGAGGGGCGCCTCTTTCGTGCGGATCCGGGGACCTACTTGACCTGGGCCGAGATCACGCTCATGACCGCCGTGTCGGCGAGCGTCGTGGTGTCGCCGACCTCGCGGCCTTCGGCGACGTCGCGCAGGAGCCGGCGCATGATCTTCCCGGAGCGGGTCTTGGGCAGCTCGCCCACGATGTACACGTCCCGGGGCCGGGCGATCGGGCCGATCTGCTCGCCGACCCAGCCCCGCAGCTGCAGTGCCAGCCCCTCGGGGGAGTGCGCCTTCAGGTAGCTCTCCTTGATGATCACGAACGCGACGACGGCCTGGCCCGTGGTCTCGTCCGAGGCGCCGACGACGGCCGCCTCGGCGGTGGCCTCGTGCGCGACCAGCGCCGACTCGATCTCCGCCGTGGACAGGCGGTGGCCGGACACGTTCATCACGTCGTCGACCCGCCCGAGCAGCCACAGATCGCCGTCCTCGTCGAAGCGCGCCCCGTCTCCGGCGAAGTAGTACCCGTGCGTGGCGAACTTCTCCCAGTAGGTCTCCACGAACCGTTCCGGGTCGCCCCAGATGCCGCGCAGCATGCTCGGCCACGGCTGCGTGATCGCGAGCAGCCCGCCGCCGCCGACGCCCACGGAATTGCCGTCGTCGTCGACCACGTCGATCGAGATCCCGGGCAGGGCCACCTGCGCGGAGCCCGGCTTGGTCGCGGTGATCCCGGGCAGCGGGGAGGCCATGATCGCCCCCGTCTCGGTCTGCCACCAGGTGTCGACGATCGGAGCGCTCCCGCCGCCGATCACGTCGCGGTACCAGATCCACGCCTCCGGGTTGATCGGCTCGCCGACGGATCCGAGCAGGCGCAGGGAGGAGAGGTCGTACCGCTGGGGGATCTCGCGGCCGAGCTTCATGAACGAGCGGATCGCGGTCGGTGCGGTGTAGAGCGTGGTCACCCCGTACTTCTGGATGATGTCCCACCAGCGCCCCTGCTGCGGCGTCTCCGGCGTGCCCTCGTACATCACCTGGGTGGCGCCGTTCGCGAGCGGTCCGTAGGCGACGTAGGAGTGGCCGGTGACCCAGCCGATATCGGCGGTGCACCAGTAGACGTCGGTCTCCGGCTTGAGGTCGAACACCACGCGGTGCGTGTACGACGCCTGCGTGAGGTAGCCGCCCGAGGTGTGCAGGATGCCCTTGGGCTTTCCGGTGGTGCCGGAGGTGTAGAGGATGAACAGCGGGTTCTCGGCGGGGAACGCCTGCGCGTCGTGCGCATCGGACGCTGCCGAGACCGCGTCGTGGTACCAGACGTCGCGCTCGTCGTCCCAGTCGATCTCGTTCTCGCACCTCTTCACGACGAGGACGTGCTCGACGGTGTTCTGCTCGCCCTCGCCGCGGTCTGCGAGCGCCTGGTCGACCGTCGGCTTCAGCGGCGAGGCCTTGCCCTTGCGGTAGCCGCCGTCGGCGGTGATCACGACCTTCGCGCCGGCGTCGTCGATGCGCGAGCGCAGGCTGTCGGCGCTGAAACCGCCGAAGACCACGGAGTGGATCGCGCCGATGCGCGCCACGGCGAGCATCGAGGCGACGGCCTCCGGGATCATCGGGAGGTAGATCGCGACGCGGTCGCCGTGTCCGACGCCGAGCCCTTCCAGCACGTTGGCGAGACGCTTGACCTCGTCGGTGAGCTCGGCGTAGGTGATGCGACGCTCGTCGCCCGGCTCGCCCTCCCAGAGCAGGGCGACACGGTCGCCGTCGCCGGCCTCGACGTGGCGGTCGAGGCAGTTGTACGCGACGTTGAGCTCGCCGTCGGCGAACCACTTCGCGAACGGCGGGGTGGTCCAGTCCAGCACCTGCGTGAACGGCGTGTGCCAGTGCAGCTCACGGGCCTGCTCGGCCCAGAACGCCTCACGATCGGTGGCCGCCTCGGAGTAGATCTCGGGCTGCGCGACGGCGGCTGCGGCGAACTCCGGAGAGGGCGGGAACACACGGGTCTCGTCGAAGACGTGATCGATCTGGCTGCTCATGCGTGGGGGCGCTCCTTTGCGGCGGGTGTGCGTCGCGGCATGGGGCTGCGACACCGGTGAATCTAGCCGTGCCCATCGTCCCTCAATACCGCCGGAAGTCGGTAGCGCCTCTCGTTTTGTTCGGTCTCTTTTCAGACGTACACTGTCCGACGGCCGATCATTCGAATCCGGCTTTCCCGTGGCAGCGACGGCCCCCCTCCGTCCGCCGCGGCTGGGCGGCATCCTATTCCCCCCGTGGGATGCCGCCCTCTTCTGCGTCCGGCCGTCTGTGTGCGGGCGTCTCTGTCCAGGCGTCCGTGCGCCGCGCGTCTCCTGCACAGCCGGCGCGCACCGGGACTTCTGCACGGGAAGCAGGCACCCCGCTCCATGCCGCCCGACGGCTGCCTAGCTTCGGTGCATGGCCTCTCCCTTCGTGATCGTCCCCCGCGGATCCGCCGGCCCGACCGGGCAGCTCGACCTGGATCCCGCCTTCGGCGAGCTCGCCGTGCACGCCGAGGATCCGCGCGTGACGGATCTGTTCCTGAACGGGGCGAGCGGCCTGTTCGTCGACCGCGGCGCGGGTGCCGAGCCGGTGGACGGATGGACGGCGTCGGAGAGAGAGGTGCGCGAGCTCGCCGTCCGGCTCGTGGCGCTCGGCGGACGGCATCTGGACGATCAGGCCCCCTGCGTGGACGTGCGCCTGGCTGCGGGCGTGCGCGTGCACGCGGTGCTCGCGCCGGTCGCGAGCGGCGGCACGGCCGTCTCCGTGCGGATCCCGCGGGTGCGCGCCGCCGATCTCGACGACCTCGCCGGTCTGGGCGCGATCGACGCCCCGCGGCGGGTCTGGCTGGAGCAGACGGTCACCGCCCGCAAGAACGTGCTGATCACGGGCGGCACCGGCACGGGGAATACAGCATGGAATCTCTGACCCTGGTAATCGGAGCCCGCATTTCGAGCGTATCGCGCGATGGCTGCGGCAGTCAGACCGAAGGTTCTCGAGTACGTGGCTGGGGCTGGCTCCGATGGTGCAGCCGCTATTCGACGGCGAGTGTGCGGGGTATCTCGTGGCGGAGTGCAGCCATTGTTGGCGCGACGGTCGCGGCGAGGATGAGCACGAGCCCTCCGCCGGCGATCAGTCCGAGGGTTGTGAACGACACGACGGGGGCGGGCAGGGAGAGTTTGGCTGCGATGATGAGTCCGCCGATGACGGTCGCGGCGGTGCCGAGGATGGCCGCGGTAGCGGCGTAGATCACGGCCTCCCAGATGGCGGTGAGCGTGATGGCTTCGTGTGTCGAACCGGCGGCTTGGATGAGGGCGAGTTCTCGTTCGCGGGCGTGACCGGACATGAACACGATCGCGGCCGCTGCGACGGCTGAGAGCAGGAGTGGGCCGCCGAGCAGGATCACGACTCCTTCGGGGGCGAGGTCGAATCCTTCGCTGCTGCCGGTTCGCGCGGCTTGCGCTGCGGCGAGGGTCGCGCCGGTGGTGTAGAGGCCGCCGGCGAGGGCGATCGCGACCATGAGAGGGCTGATCGCGGCGCTGGACTGGCTGAGCCGGTAGCGGGCGGAGTTGCGGGCGAGGAACCAGGATGCAGATGCCTCGGCGGGGAGGAGCGAGGTCCAGGCTCGCAGGACAAGAGGGAACACCAGCGGGCCTGCTGCGGCGAGGGCGGCGGCGATGAGGGGTGTGAGCAGGACGGCTTGGCCCGAGAACGCGGAGATAGAGGCGTTGCCGTCGAGGGTCAGCGCCAGCGCGACGATCCCTCCGAGAAGGAGAAGGGTGAGCACGATGCGGAGCCACCCGATCTTGATTTGGGGTGGCTCGGGGTCGCGTAGAGCCTCGATCGGTGGGATGCGGCTGGCGCGTCGCGCCCCGCGCAGTCCACCGAGCAGCACGACGACCGTGATCGTTGTGACAACGACGAGCACGCTGATGGTGCCGAGGTGCAGGCTGATGCCGTGCATGTCTGGCCACTCGCGGAACGCCCAGACGAAGAGCGGAGGGAAGATCGGCAAGGCGACAAGGCAGCCGACCAGCGCGCCGAGAGTGCCGACGATCCCGAGTTGGGTGAGCACGACCAGGGCGACGAGGGCGGGTCGGATTCCGGCTAGTTGCCAGAGGGCGTAGCTGCGCTGTTGCAGGGCAACCGTCAGGTTTGCCGTGGAGCTGAGCACGATGAGTGCGGTGACGGCGGTGAACATGATGACGGCTGCGCTGGTGCTGGATAGGCCCTCTTGCACGCGCCCGCCGTGGACGATGCCGGTCTCGATGAGCCCGGCCGCGATCGCTCCGACGATGCCGGTGGCGATCGTCACGGCGAGGACGCCGAGCCACACACGCGCGTGAGCTGCCAGATCGGACAGCACGAGACGCATCACGCGGCTGCCCCGGCGAGTGTGATCGCTTCGAGCACCTGTTCCGGCGTGGGACGCCGCAGTTCGCTGTGGATGAGACCGTCTCGGAGCACGAGCACCCGGTCGGCGAGCGCAGCGGCCTCCAGGTCGTGGGTGACTACGACGACCGAGCGGCCGTCTCCGGCTGCTGCGCGCAGGAGCCGGAGTACGTCAGAGCCGGTAGCGGTGTCGAGCGAGCCGGTGGGTTCGTCAGCGAACACGATATCGGGGCGCATAGCGAGCACGCGGGCGATGGCGACGCGCTGCTGCTGACCGCCCGAGAGCTGTCCAGGACGGTGGCCGCCGCGATCGGCCAGCCCCACGTCGGCCAACGCACGGTAGATGCTTGCGCGATTCGCGCGGCGACGAGCGAGGCGAGCGGGCAGGGCGATGTTCTCGCGCGCGGTCAATGAGGGGATCAGGTTGAAGGACTGGAACACGAAGCCGACATGCTTGCGGCGCAGGGTCGCGAGAGCGCCACGTCCGAGGGTGCCGAGTTCGCGCCCGGCGAGCCGCACCACGCCGGAGTCGGCCGGTTCGAGCCCGGACAGGCAGTAGAGAAGCGTGGACTTGCCGGAGCCGGACGGCCCGACGATGCTCACCATCTCGCCCGGCTGCACATCGAGGGAGATCCCGCGAAGCACTGGCACGCGGGGCTCCTTCACCCCGGCCGAGGAGAAGGTCTTGTGCAGGTTCTCGGCATGGATCAGCGATTCAGTCACGTCCTCCATCTGACGCGACCGAGGCGACCGATGCGATGGAGCAGAGTGGAGAGTCGAGGTAGAGCTGGCTCTACTCTTCGGCAGGCGGCCACCCGTGGCCACGGGCGCGTCCGTAGGCTGGAATGCATGAGACCGGCAACCGTATGGCACGCGCTGATGCGCCCGCCGTGGCGGTTCCTGCTCGGTAGATGGCCCTGGCGCACGCTCGTCTACGTTCTGTCGAGCGCAGCGATCGGATTCCTTCTGCTACCGGTCACCATCGTCACTCTGCTGCTCCTACCGCTGTGGGGCATCGTCATCGGTGCGCTCGAACGTCGCCGCACCCGCCTGCTCGGTTTCCCTCGCCAGACGTCCGGCCATGTCCCGCTCTCACGGGACCAGCGGCACATCTGGCTAGCCGTCCGCGTGGCCGAAGGGGCGACCTGGCGGGAGACGGCAGCCCTTCTGCTCGATCTCGTGCTCGGCTGGATCGCGCTCGCCGTCCTGTTCGTCCAAGGTCTGTGCCTCGTCGTGTTCGTTTTCATCGGAGTGTCAGGATCGTGCGGCCCCGCTCAGATCAATCTCTTCGCGGACGTCCGGATCGTCGTTGGGCCGGACAACTGGTGGCCGGTCATCCCGATCGCGCTGCTCGCGGTATGCCTGTTCGCCTACGTCAACGCCGTGCTCGCAGCGGGCCAGGCGTCGCTGCTGCGCGTGCTGTGCGGTCCGCGGCAGCGCGAGCTCGCCCGCAACGTGGAACGGCTCGTCCAGTCGCGGGCCGCGCTCGTGGCGGCATTCGAGGCCGAGCGGCGACGCATCGAGCGCGACCTGCACGACGGTGTGCAGCAGGAACTCGTCACCCTCGCCGCCCGGCTCGGCATGGTTAGCCTCGAACTCGACGACCTCACCGCGCAAGGCATCGACACGGCCCTGGCCCGCGACGCGCTCGACGCCGCCCAGGGGCAGGCGGAGCATGCAATGGCGACGCTGCGCAACACCGTGCGCGGCATCCACCCCGCCGTGCTCACCGATCACGGGCTCCGCGCTGCTCTGGATGAGCTGGCCGACCGCACCCCGATTCCGCTCAGTCTCGACCTCTCCGAGCTCGATCGGCTCCCCGCACCTTTGGAGACCGCCGCCTATTACCTCGTCACCGAAGCGATCAGCAACGCTGCCAAGCACACCGCCGCGACCCGCCTGACCGTGCGTGCCAGCATCGAAGACGACGCGCTGTCGGTCACCGTCACCGACAACGGGCACGGCGGCGCCGACGAGAAGGTCGGCACCGGACTGCGCGGTCTGCGCGAGCGTGCGGAGACCCTTGGCGGGCAGTTCAGCGTCGTCAGCCCGGCCGGTGGACCCACGACACTTCACATGGTTCTGCCGATCCTCACGGGGAGTGTCGAGCGCGATGCGTCTGCTGCTCGCTGAGGACTCTGCGCTCCTGCGCGAGGCGCTGACCGCGCTGCTGGAGCGGCTCGGCCACACCATCGCTGCTACAGCGCAAACCGCGCCCGAATTGCTCGCGGCGTACGAAATGCTGACTCGCACCGGTGACGCGCCGGACCTCGTGCTGACCGATGTTCGGATGCCTCCCGGTAACAGCGATGACGGCCTGCGCGTCGCGCTAGCGATCCGGGCCACGCGCCCAACCCAGCCGATTATGGTGCTGTCTCAGTACATCGCAGACACCTACGCTCGTGAACTGCTCACCCTCCCCGAAGGAGCGATCGGCTACCTACTCAAAGACCGCGTGAACCGAGTCCGCGACTTTGCCGCCGCCCTCGAAACCGTCGCCTCCGGTGGAACCATCATCGACCCCGACGTCGTGCAACACCTCCTCAGCAGCTCCCGGCCCGGCCCCCTCGACGGCCTCACCGCCCGCGAGCGAGAAGTGCTCGGGCTCATGGCAGACGGACAGTCGAACGCCGACATCGCCCTCACCCTCACCCTCACGGACGCCGCAGTGAGTAAGCACATAGGCAACATCTTCGCCAAGCTCGGCCTCGGTCCCATCGAAGACAACCGCCGAGTTAGAGCAGTGCTGACCTACCTCCAAAATCCTGGCCAATAGCCAGGAGCGATCCCCGGTAGAACGGCCGATCAGGGGCTGAATCTACGAAAGAAATACGTGGGGGATTGCAGCGAATACCACATGGAATCTCTGACCCCAGTAGTTGTTTGGGCGTCGTTCCTGCCGGCACCCCTACCGACCGCTGGGCGAGGCGACCGTCGACTCGGCCGTTGCGACGAGATACTGGCCTAAGGAGAGCTCAACTGGGACGGAGGCGTGATGGAGAACCCTCCCCAACTCGTACAGCAGATCCTGTTCAGCCTGGACCGTTTGTCCGACGGCAACGGCCATCACGAGTACGAAAAGATCTGCTTCGCGTTCGCGCGTCGTCGAATCAGCATCAACCTGCTTCCCGCAACCGGACCGGTGAGCGCAGGGGGCGACCAGGGACGTGATGGGGAGAGCTTCTGGTCGAACATCGCGAACGAGATCGCGGCGACATCGGTGCACGCCGCCACTGTGTCCGACGAGCGGGTGGTGCTCGCCTGCACCATCCAGAAGACCGATATCCCGTCCAAGATCCGCTCCGACCTCAACAGCATCACGGGTCAAGGAACTCCCGTGGACCGCGTCCTGTACTTCACAGTGGCGTCAGTGCCCGTTGCAAAACGGCACGAGCTCATCGCGCAAGCGAGGACGGATCACGACGTCGAGCTCGAGGTCTTCGACGGCCTGGCACTCGCCGAACATCTCGCCGACCCGGACCTCTTTTGGATCGCGGCAGAGTATCTGAAGCTGCCGGCCTCGCTGGCTCCCGAACGCGTCGACGAAGACGACCCCCTGCCGGACTGGTACGTCCGCGACCGCGACTACTGGCGGGCTCGGACAGAACCCGGGCAGACGATGGGCGATCTCGTGAGCCTGCGGGACGTCCTGCGCCACGCCACGTATCACGTTCAAGCGCGCGGCGATTTGGGGGACTGGATCGCAAAGATGCGCGAGTTCCTCACCGGAGACGGGCCGGCGGAGGTCAAGATGCGAGCCCGATACGAGATCGCGGTGGCGACACTCCGCGGCACCGGGGAGCTTCACACGGCTGACCCACTTGTCCGCGAGTTCTTTCAATCCATCACGGGCATCGAGGGTGATCTGCCGCTTCTTGAGGACGCGAGTGTGCTACTCCAGTACGGATATGGGTCTCGCCTTCGCGGAAACACCAGCATCACCATGCCCGAGTTCGACGGTTACTACGAGACGCTGCGAGAACATGTTCAGATAGCGCTAGCTGCCGGTCCGTATCCAAACGCGAAGGCACTGCTGCTCGCCATCGATGTGCGCCTCGCTTTCTTCCAGGCATACCCGGACGACCTCCCTGAACGGATCGAGGGGTTGCGTGATCCTCGTGACACTCTTCGCCTTGTTCTTGACGCCTATGACGCCGACGAGACCGTGCCCGCGCAGACAATCGCGCTTCCGCTTCGGGACCGCGACGGAGGCACGATCACGCTCGGCGCACTGCTTGATGTGTTGCCATCCGCCCCGCTGTTCCCGATCGAGCACACAGCAGAACTGTTCGAGATGCTCACCCT
Organism: Microbacterium azadirachtae; assembly: GCF_000956545.1. Classification (GTDB taxonomy): domain Bacteria; phylum Actinomycetota; class Actinomycetes; order Actinomycetales; family Microbacteriaceae; genus Microbacterium; species Microbacterium azadirachtae. Next base: position 25,445 of record NZ_JYIT01000060.1, on the reverse strand, counting down.
GTCCCTCGCCGACCACCCGGACTACGCAGAGCTTCGCGATCGTCTGGACGAGGCGGGCGCCCGAGTCGGAGGGGACGCGAGTAAGGCAGAGCGTGCTCATGCCCGCGCAATCACCTTCGCCGGCGCCGGCCAATTGCTCCGCGCTCTGGCCGAAGTGCACGAGGCAAAGATCGGGTGGCGTCACGGCGAGACAATTCATGACAGCATCCCTATGATGCTGCTCGCCGCTTCCATCTACGAGAATCTCGGTCTGTTTTTCGCGGCGAAGTTGCACGCTGTTGCCGCCGCTGTAGCCGCTAATGGTGCTCAACAAACCGACGTACGTCGCTTCGTGCCACAGGCCATCGCCGTCGCGGCCATCAGCGACTTCAAAGCGGGTAACTGGTGCTCGGCATCACGGCTCGTGCGCGTGACGATCCTTGCGCAGAACGCGTATGCGGAAGACCCAACGAACCTCGACCGGCATCCCTACCTGGCCGATGTTCTTCAGCGGGAAGCATTCGCCCTTCACGTCGCTCACAGGATCGCACCCGATTACGAAGCCTCGATTCGGACCACAGCCCGAGAAGTGGGCACCGAAACGTTGCTCGACGACCTGGCTTCCGAGCTTGCCAGCGAGGACCCCTGGACCATTGAGAGCCTCGTTCGAGGACTCGATCGACAGGGATCTGGACGACCTTTCGCCGACGCTGGCGAGGCCCGAGAAATGCGCTGGACAGCTTTCGGCGCAACATGGACCGTGCAGTGCCGAAACACCCGGCGCGACACCCTCGCCGCGGAACGCCTCGTCTCCGGCATCCAGATCATCCAGGCTGAACTCGCGCTCGCCGATGCTGTCTGGCTTCCCGCGCAAGTCCACATCGAAGTGAAGACCGACCGAGATGAGCAAGCGACCGATGCAGAGAAGCTCGAGCGCATCCCAGACAACAACGACCTCAGCCGGTGGATCGTTCACCTTCAGCCAGGCAACAGTGTTCAGGAAGATCGTGCGCTCGTTGACCTTGTCACAGATGCTTCGCTGTTGCTCCTCGACAACTCCCTCCTCGACCGAGAGAAGTTCCTCGCTCTCGTCGACGACGCGTTCGCACGAGGCCTCGGGCACAAACTCTCAGGAGGACGACCCTACGACGAGGCGGCCGGCTTCCTCCGGGACGAAGACTACGAACGCATGGCGGCTCTTCCAGACGGACCACTCGGTGAGGGAATCGTCGGCGATGCGTTCCCCGAACACCCAGAGCTTGCACTCCGAACCGATCTTTCGAAGTGGTACGACCACGATGAGACAGTCGCGAACATCGAGCGACGTTACGAGCGCATGATGCCGATCGGGCGCGTGACCATTCCCCGGCTCGCCAGGACCGAGCCTACAGCCGCTGTCCTTCGCCAGCTCCGCGATGAGGGTTGGCGCGATTGGCAGATGATGATGGCGATCACCAACATCATCGGCAACGCTCGCCCGGCCTGGGAGGGACTGCGAATCGCCGTCGGCAGTCCCCCCGAAGTTCGAGCACGCGCGTCCGCGCTCCTACGGCGAGAGGAACTCGACACTGATCCGCAGCTCGGTAGCGACGCGTTCACACGCGACAAGCTCCTTGCAGCGTTGGAATTCACCGCCTTGCTCACGCTGCCGTCCTATGGGCTTCATCTGAACACCCCAACACCGAACGCCACCGCCGTACTGACCGTCCTCCGGGATCGATTCAACTTCGGGGTCGACGACGCGGAACACGATGACCTCCTTGCCGGACCGCCCGGTCGCGGAGACGCCGCGTAGTGCTTGCGAGAGCCGGGGCTATGGAACGACCGATTGACTTCTCCCACCAACGACACATGCTGTGTGGAAAATGCGGCCACCAATGGGTTACTGACCTCGACTGGATCGATCGGTGGGATCAAGCCCTCGAGAGTTGTCCAGGGTGCGGCGTGACCTGCGAAGCGGAGGCCGCGCCACGGGTCACCGTTGACCCGCATGACCTTGCCCTGACGGACGAGAACGTTCCGCGGCTCGCCTGGTATCACACCAGCACTCAACCGGATTGGCCCACGCAAGACTTGGATCCCGCCGCGGAGCTGACACAGGACACTCGGCAGAGGATGGGTGGAGACGATCACGTCGCCCGCTGGGCCGAACGGCAGAGGGCCAAGGCGCTGCATGTCGGCACCTACGAAGCAGCAATCCACAACATGCTGCGACGAATCGACGACCAGGGCGATCGCGGTACCCAGTTCTACCTCTACCGCGTGCGCCTGGTGCCTACCATCTCTGTGCGGCAAGGGTGGCTTATTGACCCGAGCAACTTCGTCGGCGACGTGGTTCTCAACGAAGTCTGCCCACCCGGTACTGACGTCGCCCGCTACCTCAACTACCACGAGGACCCCGGCGCGATCTCGCTAGCGTTAGGCCGAACCGCAATCGACTCCACACAACGCGTCGCGATTCCCATGACTGACGAAGAGCAGCCCTCCTGGGCGATCGAAGCCATCCGCGAGCTCGACAGCGCAAGCGTGACACCGCCCCGTCCAAGCGGAACCCGTCCGCTCGGAAGACGTCGCGCGCCCTCCCCTCGGACCAGCACAGCACGCGAGCTCTCTGCATCACTCGCCGACCAGCTACCAGTGAACCTGCGCTGGCAGTTCGAGTCCGCCGCTGGCTTCAGGGATGATCTAGTGCCCGAGGAGTGGACCCGCTACGTCCGCGGGGTGATGGACCTCATCCTGGACTCCGCGCGAATTCTGAGGGCGCTCGACAACGAGCCGATCCGGCAGCATTGAGCTGGTCACCGGCGCGGGCGATAACGCACATTCGGTCCGCATTCGAGACGACTGGCCTGGCCTGGGTAAATCCTGGTCAGACACAGTTTCCAGGCGAGAAAATGTAGGGCGATTGCAGCGAATACCACATGGCATCTCTGACCCCAATAGACACCGCGTCGGCGACACGCGACAGCCCGACGTGAGCGATTAGTGTCAAGAACTAAAGCGACATGATATGTTTTGGGTATCCGGATGAAGGGAGCCCGTTGTGGCGATCGACGAGGGGCGCGCGTGGGCGCTGCGAACGCTGGGAGCCGATGGCGTGCTGGTGCGAGAGCAGATCTCGTCCATCATCCGCGACTGCCACGAGAAGATGGCGAACGCGCAGGCCGAGGCCGAGATGAAGCACACCGGCGTGTATGGCCAGATCTGGCGGAAGTGTTTGGACGAGTTTGTGACCGTGCTCGGGCGCCTGCCCTCGGCTGAGATCGTTCCGCGCCGGGGATACAAGCTGGTCGCGTTCAACGGGGTGATCCTGTTCCCGTGGCGGTTCGCGCGGGAGCGGTCCACGGACATCGGCTCGCGCCCGTTCGCCGTCTCGGACACTCGGATCTCCCTGTTCGGTGAGGAGCGCGAATCGACCCAGCAGCGTCTGGACATCGAGTTCGAGCACCCCGAGTTGACCGAGGAAGAGCGGGAGTTGCTCGACGCCGAGAGCAAGGCGCTCGAGGAGGCGCTGTCGACCCACTCCCGCGTGGTTGTCGTGCCGTATGCGAGCAACCCGTTCGCGCTCTACAGCGTCGACTGGGGTGAGGCGACGTTGGGAAGCGACGGCTACCTCACCTTCGCGTCGATGGAATCGCTGCTCGAAGTAGGCGCGGGCTCCCTGGTGGATGTGGACCTGACGGACGAGTCCTTCTCCGACGGGCCGATCCCGCGCCCGGATCTGGGGGTGAAGGGCGACGAGGTGAACGGAGAGGCTGATGGACGACCGTGACACCCTCTTCTCTCTGCTCGGAGTAACCGACCGTCCCGATCTCGACGCCGTCGCGGATGCGTTCGATCCGGCCCGTCTGACGCAGGCGCGTTTCGCGGCTGGCTTGTCGAAGGCGAGGCTCGCCGAGCTAGTTGGGGTCACGCCTGCGGCGATTGGCCAGTACGAGTCGCGAGTGGTAACACCGCGTCGCGATGTATTGCCGGTGCTCGCGCGCGAGCTCGATGTTCCGGTGGACTACTTCGCCACGGGGCGACCGATCGGCCGGGTCGACGGCTCGGAGGCGCATTTCCGGAGCCTGCGCTCGACCACGGCCCGGGATCGGTCCAAGGCGATCGCTTTCATCGAGCAGGTGTGGGAGCTCACCTTCGCGCTGGAAAAGAAGGTCCGGTTCCCCGATGTCGACTTGCCGGTGGTGGATCGGCAGCAAGCAGATCCCGTTTCCGCGGCGCAGGCGCTTCGCGAGCATTGGGGTCTGGGCGTGAAGCCGGTCAAGCACCTGGTCGCGCTGACGGAATCGCACGGGATCGTTGTGAGCCTGCTGACGTTGGCGAACGCCGATGTGGCCAGGGTCGGCGCGTTCTCGACGTCTCGCTTGGCTCGCCCGGTCATCGTGGTGACACCCGAGCGCGCGAAGTCGGTGTTCGTCTATCGGTTCACGGTTGCCCACGAGTTGGGCCATCTGCTGCTGCACGGTGAGGCAGTACCGGGCGACCAGCAGCAGGAGCGAGAAGCCGATCAATTCGCTGCTGAGTTCCTGACTCCACGTTCCCAGATTGTGAACTTGCTGCCGCGGACCGTGAACCTTTCCCGGCTCGATGAGCTCTCGCGGCGTTGGGGTGTGTCGGTGGATTCACTGCTGCTACGGATGAAGGAGACCGGTACGGTCTCCGACGCTTCGATCCGTCGGGGCTACCAGAAGCTGAACCAGCTGCGCAGCTCTTCACTGGACGCCCCCGAGCCGGTGAACGCATATCCGGGTGAGGTGCCGTCGATGTTGGCCGAGGCTGCCCGGCTTGCCGATCAAATCGGCTTCGCCCAGATAGACCTCGCCCGCGAGCTGCGATGGCACCCGGCACGTGTGCGCGAAGTCCTGGGTGTCGACGATCCCAGGCCGACATTGAGGCTTGTCACCGATCCCTCACCCGAATAGGGCTGGATTGGTGTCGTCGAGGTCGAGGAGTAGTGCGCAAATGACGGCCCTCCGGAAAGGCAACGACGTCGCCCAACGGTGATGGGATTCGGCAGCCGCGACGCGGAGGATTAGGGATGAGCCGATCAAGTTCGAAGACCCGGCGAGATGCTCGGGCAGCGAGCGTGACTGCTCGTAGCGTCCAGAGTTCCGGCATCGTCAAGTGCTACGTCGAGCGGTTCGAGAACGCGGTCGGCGCACCGGACCTCCGCCTTCGCGAGAAGTCGACCAAGCGGCTCGTGCGGGTTCTGACGGATAACCAGATGTTCAGGTCATTCGCGCCGCTGTCGAACCTTCTGCAGGACTGCTACGCGCATGGAGGCGGCCTCGTTGAGCCGCGGAGTCGCACGGAGTACGTCGCCATCTCCGCGCCGATCGTGAAACAAGGCGCACACGAGATAGCTGTCGCGTTCGAGGGCTTCTCGGCGAAGGTCCACATCGTGACGGCGGATGTCGGATCTCCTCCGACATCTGTGTGGGCTTACATCGAGGAGTATCCGGTCGATGACGGGGGCCTTGGTCTGCGTCTTCGCCAGAAGGTCACAGGTCGGAAGGTCGAGATGTACGGCAGGAACCAGGACCACTTGCTTACGTTCCTCAGCAGCCCGCAGTTCACAGGTGCTGACAGGCACATGCCGAACGTGTACCAGAAGGACGGCTTCGACGACTACGTGCTGGTTTCCGGAGGTGCGGCCACGGACTCCTACGACGTGCTGCTCTTCAACGACGGCGCCGAGCTCACTTACCTGCTTGGCCCGACACCCGACACCGCATACAGGGACGCTTTCCGTGAGCTCACGGATGAGTCAGCGCCCGAGGCGCACGCGCGTACCGCGCAGACGCACTTCGACACGGGCCGCTACCGCGAGGCCGTACTCGCCGCGCGACTCGCTGTCGAGACAGCGTGTGGCGGACGTGGGCCGGATGTGAAGCGCCGTCTCGCTAGAGCTCCTGCTGACGTCGCGGCTGCGGGTGATGCGCTGTACGGGAAACGTCACATCGCCGTCCATGAGGGCGACACGCGGGTCGAGCAACCCGACGCCATACAGGCGATCCTCGCGATGCACAGCGTCCTCGCCTACCTAGAGTCAAACAGTTCCTAAGCCGGCGGGTTCAGGATCTAGTTGTCCCCTTGGTGGAGCGCCGTTTTACTTGCGGAGGCAAGGGGATGTATTTGAGTTCAGTAGCTAAGCCTCTGCCACGATTGAGGGATGGCACCGCTTTCTTCGTGGACGACTTCCACGCGCGAGCCGCTGAGGCGGCACGCGATGGTGCACATGGTTGCCCCGCCGGCGACCATCGGGTCGGGGGTCGACTGGGCTGCGTCACAGATCCCGAACCAGTACACAGGTCCCGACCGCGTCGCCGCGATCCTCGCCGATCTGGGGAAACCTGCTGCGGCCGAATACCTGGAAGGGAAGCTCCCTACAAGCAAGCGCACCCGCTCGGGCGACCTCGGAGAGATCATCGGAGCGCAGTACGCGGCGCTTGAGCTGGGGTTTCGAGTCGTGGAACGCCTGCGGTGGAAGGACCACCGCGAGATGTCGATGCGTGGCGATGACCTGGTTGGGGTGCGCGCGGCCACCAATGGATCGCTCGAATTGCTGAAGGGCGAGGCCAAGAGCCGTGCGACGCTCGGAGCGGCGACGGTCACAGACGCGGACCTTGCACTCAGACGCGATCGGGGACGCCCATCGCCTCACGCTCTCAGCTTCGTCGCTGACCGACTCCACGAACTCGGCGAGCATGCATTGGCGAACCTTGTCGACGACGCTCAACTGACTACAGGGATCAGCCAACGGCAGGTGGTGCAACTGCTTTTCACCTTCACGGGCAACGACCCACGCAACCTCCTCCGGACAAACACGACCGCATATCGAGGCGGCGTAGAGCGCCTCGCCGTCGGCCTGCAGGTCTCAGAGCATCAAGCGTTCATCGCGAACGTGTACTCGAAAGCGATCGCCAATGCCCGAGACAATTGAGGACATTGAGGCCGCGATCGAGGAGGCGACCACGCCCGGCTTTCGCGAACAGCTTCTCGCGCGAGGCGAAGCCCGGTCGATGATCTGGCGTGACGGCGTCCTGCCCGAGGACGCGCCCGCGTTCGATCAGCTACTCAGCTACGACCTCCTCTCCTACGGCTATTCGCTCCTGGGCCTGGGGCTACATCTCGTGGAGGCGAATGGGTCGCAAAGCCTCGCCCAACGCGCCTTCGAGGGCGCAGCCACAGCCATCGAATCAGTCATCGCCAGAGGACCTAACTCGCGCGAACGGGGCTTCCACCGTGTCGTCGCAGCAGCCGCCTACCACCTCGGCAGCTACTCCGCGCGGGCATACTCCCTGCTTCAGACCGCGCTCGATTCCGGTGAAGTCACGACTGGCGAGCGATCCCTCATCCACATCATCCGCAGAGAACTCGACACCCTGGCCGCGCTCATCCTGAGCCACCGCGACGAGGACGCGGCAGCAGACGCCAACCTGGTTGAGACGTTGCGCGGGCTCTTCGAGCCCACGAGCGATGAGGACCAGGACGATGAGAGCGGCGACACCGATGTCATCGACGTCGTCGACCTCGCACTGACCGACGCGTTCGTCGGTGCGATCAGCATGGCGCTGCTTGCGTTCGAACGGGGCGAGCAAGCGCTGCTGGATGAGGCCCTCAGCACACTGCAGGTCGGTCTAGGAGCCGCCAGCGAACTGAACATGGTTCCGCAGTGGTGGTGCCATCGACTTGCGATTCACCTACTCCGCGGCCTCTGGGAGGCCAGTTTCCATCGCCTGCTCCCGGACGGCCCCATCGACGGTGATGGTGGCGACTGGGCACGGCTGCGTGCGACGTTCATCGCATCACTCTTCCGGAGGCGACGCTCGGAGATCGACCTCTGGCCGTCGCAGGTCGCCGCCGCAGAACGGGTGCTGAACACCAGCGAGAACCTGGTGTTGTCTCTCCCGACGAGCGCCGGCAAGACCCGGATCGCCGAACTTTGCATCCTCGCGTGCCTAGCCGAGGGCCGGCGGGTTGTCTTCGTAACCCCATTGCGGGCGCTGTCAGCCCAGACCGAAACGGCCCTGCAACGCACCTTCACCCCTCTGGGGAAGACCGTCACATCCCTCTACGGCGCGATCGGGGCCAGCAGCGCCGACGAGGACTTGCTACGAGAGAGGGACATCATCGTCGCCACTCCCGAGAAGCTCGACTTCGCCCTGCGCAACGACCCAACACTCCTCGACGACGTCGGACTTGTCGTCCTCGACGAGGGGCACATGATCGGAGCGGATGAACGCGAGGTCCGATACGAAGTTCAGGTACAACGACTGCTACGCCGTGGGGATGCGGCCACCAGACGTATCATCTGCCTCTCGGCGATCCTGCCAGACGGAGACGAAGTCGAGGACTTCGTCAACTGGCTCACCGATGACCAACCCGACGGTCTCATCGCGAGCTCGTGGCGGCCGACGAAACTTCGCTACGGCGAAGTGATTTGGCAAGGCGATCGAGCCCGCCTGAGCGTCATCGTGGGAGACGAGGAGCCCTTCGTTCCCCGGTTCCTCGAACCCGTCGTTCCACCGATCGGTCGCAGGACGACGCCCTTCCCCAAGGATCCGCAGGAGCTGACGCTGGCTACCGCCTGGCGGCTCGTCGACGACGGGCAGACCGTCCTGATCTTCTGCCCACTCAAGTCATCGGTGAACGCCTTTGCCAAGGTCATCGTCGACCTTCATGCGCGGGGAGCACTCCGGAGCGTCTTCGAAGGAGATCTGGGCGACCTCGCCTTGGCCATCACGATCGGAGAGGAATGGTTTGGCCGCGATCACCCGATCCTCGCCTGTCTGAGACTCGGCGTAGCGATCCACCACGGATCGCTGCCCGCACCCTACCGACGAGAGGTCGAAAGGCTGCTACAGCGAGGAGCGCTGAAGGTCACGGTCTCTTCGCCGACCCTCGCCCAGGGACTCAACCTCTCAGCCAGCGCGCTCGTAATGCACAGCCTCTGGCGCAACCGGGAACTGATCAAGGCGTCTGAGTTCCGCAACATCGTCGGCAGAGCCGGCCGAGCGTTCGTGGACTCCGTCGGCCTCGTCGTCCACCCAATCTTCAAGGATGTGTCCCGAGGGCGGCGGAACTGGAGGCAGCTGGTCGAGGACACCGCTCTGCGCGACATGGAAAGCGGCCTACTGCAACTGGTGGTGAACCTGTTCGCCCGGATGCAGGCCAAGCACGGTCTCCGGGATCTGGACGCGCTGCTGGAATACGTCGCCGGCACAGCGGCGTGGGATTATCCAGAAGTCGCTGCGGAGAGCGACGAGGAAGCGGCGCATTCCCGAACTGCGTGGCGCTCGCAGCTCGCTAGCCTCGACAACGCCCTCCTCAGTCTGCTCAACGATTCCGCGGTTGCGGAGGACGGAGTCGAGGGGGCTCTCGATGACGTGCTCGCCTCGTCCCTCTGGAACAGGAGCTTGGCTCGACGGCAGGAGCCCGTTCAGACAGCGCTTCGAGCCGGCCTGACCGCGCGTGCACGCTACCTCTGGAGCCAGTCAACCGCGGCACAGCGCCGAGGGTACTTCCTTGCGGGGGTCGGTCTCGAGACCGGACGCCAACTCGATGAGCACGCCAGCATCTTGGAGCAGTACCTGCGCGACGCAGACGAGGGCATCCGACTTGGCGACCCCGGTGCCGCAATCGATGCTCTAACGAGCTTCGCCAGGATCGCATTCGGCATCCACCCTTTCGCGCCCCGCGCTCTTCCTCCACATTGGGAAGGCGTCCTCGCTGGTTGGCTTCGCGGTGAGGACCCCTCGCAGATAGCGGGAGAGGAGGTCACGGACACGCTGGAATTCATTGAGGACTCGCTGGCCTACAGGCTGCCATGGGCGCTGGAAGCGGTCCGGGTCCGAGCGACCGCCCACGAAGAGCCTGTCGGCGATCTTTGGGCGCTCCTCACCGACGAGCACGGACTCGCAGTTGCAGCGGTAGAGACAGGGACGCTGAACCGTTCCGCCGCGCTGCTCATGCAGGCCGGATTCTCTTCCCGAGCCGGTGCTCTCGCCGCGGTCACGGCCGGAGGCGGCACCTTCACGACCGTGTCGGAGCTTCACCAGTGGATGAACTCGGAGGAGGTCCGGCGACGCGCAGGCGACACGCACTGGCCGACTGTGTCATCCCACGATCTCTGGGTCGGTTTCATCGGCCGTAGCACTGCTGCACCGGAGAGAACCTGGATCAACACGGTCGAGGATACCGCGGTGACGTGGCTCCCCGATCATCAGCCGAGTAGCGGGACGCCGTATCGGGCTGTGTCCCTTGCGAACGGGGAGACCATTCTCCAGGCCGCTGACGGTCGACGGGCCGGTCTGCTTGAGGAACCGCTCAATCCGAATCGGCGCGGCTTGCTCACTGTCACCGGGGCCAGCGATGCCAACGTCGTCGAACTTCGCTATCGAGGCCCATCCGACCTTCATGCATAGCGGTGTCGCGTGAATCCCAGATCAGGCGAGCATTCCTGCGAGTAAATGTCAGGGGGATTGCAGCGAATACCACATGGAATCGCTGACCCTGCTATTCGCGGCACTCTTCAACAGTCGCTCGAGGGTCACAAGCGGGGAACTGATTGGCACTCGACCCTTCGCGCGTTGAACCACGGACCGGCGTTCTGGCCCGTAGACGCGCGGGCGCAAGGGAGCGCGCCCGTGGCTGGCTGCACCGAGATTGCCGCCTACGGTTGCTTTCCATCTGAGTATCTACCTCTTGGCGCTGCGGCCCGCCTGGAGAGTCGATCTACCTGGCGACCTGGACAGGCTCGGGCTTGGCGGCGGGCACTCCTTTGACAAGATCGGGGCTTGGGCATCGCGCGGGGTTCTCAGCTCGCTGCTCTTGCTCCTCCACACCCCAGGGAAGTCATTGTCTCGGTGCCAACACCTATCCTTCCTTCCTCGCTTGGAACGGAGACTTCCCCGGCGGCAGATCCGTCTTCGGCGCTGCGAGCATCGCGGACTTGTCGCGTGGTTGCGGGGCGGTGGAGATCGGTAGCATGCATATGCCGTCTTCGCACAGCTCTGCCTCCCCACTCATGCGCGGCGGGCCTGGTCGAATGCGGCGAGGAACTGTTCCACGGGCTGCGCTCCGGATAGCCCGATTCTGTTGTTGATGACGTAGAACGGCACCCCGCGGGCACCGAGCTGACGGGCGTGATTGCTGTCACTGTCCACGGCGGCCGCGTAACGCCGATCCGCGAGCACGGCCGCGGCCATAACCCTGTCGAGGCCGATCTCTTCGGCGAGCTTGAGGAGTTCGTCGGCGTGGCCGATGTGTCGGCCTTCAGCGAAGTACGCCTCGAAGAGCCGCTGCATCAGTTCCGCTCGTTTCCCAAGCGTGCCGGCATGGTGGAGCAGCTCGAGCGCTTGGTGGGAGTTGGTCGGCTGGGTGCGGTCGGGGTCGTAGGGGAGTCCTTCCTCGGCAATGAGCTGTGCCAGCTGGGTCTTGATCTGCTGCATCCGGGCGGGGTCCATGTTGTGGCTGCGGATGTGCGCGTCACGGTCGATGTCGACGGGTGCGTCGGGGGAGAGCTGGAACGAGTGGTGGACGATCTCGACGGGGCCGAGGTGGCGTCCGATGGCGGTGCGTAGCCGGGCGCTGGAGATGTAGCACCAGATGCATTGCACGTCGGCCCATACGTCGACGCGGATGGGTGTGGTGGCGTTCATCGGTTGTTCTCCGTTTCGGCCACGGCGCGGTCGGCGTCTTGGAAGATCAGCTCTGTGTTGATGTTTCTCGCCACCCGAGTCCCGTCGGCGGCGGCTTCGCTGACCTGGGTGGCGGGTTGGGTGAGGTTCCCGGCCGCCCACACGCCGGGCACGCTGGTGTGGCCGGCGGTGTCGACAGCCACGGCGGTGCCGGCCGGGGATTCGCTGACTTCGACTCCGAGGCCATCGAGGCCGTCCAGACGCGCGGTTGTGGAGGTGGGGACGACCAGTGCGTCGAGCGGGAAGGTGGATCCGTCCTCGAGGTGCACCCCGGCGAGGTGGTCCTCGTCGGTGTCTATGCCGGTGATGGTGCGCGTGTCGACGCGGATGCCGGTCGCTGAGAGCTTCGCGAGGTCTGCGACACTGTAGTCCAGTCCTTGGGGGAAGAACCGCACATCCGAACTCCACTGGCTGAACATCAGTGCTTGTAGTGCGGATATCGGTCCGGTGGCGAGGACGCCGACGCGCTGATCGCGAACTTCCCAGCCGTGGCAGTAGGGGCAGTGGATGACGTCCTTGCCCCATCGCGCAGCCAAGCCGGGGATATCGGGCAGATTGTCGCGGGTGCCGGTGGCAAGCAGCACCGTGCGTGCGGTGACGTCGTGGCCGGCGTCGGTGCGGACACGGAAGCCGTTTCCTTCGGCGCGGGCATCGGTGACCCGGCCGGTGATGACCTGGCCACCGTATGAGGTGACCTCCTCACGCCCCTTCCGCAGCAGTTCGAACGGGCTGATGCCTTCCTGACCGAGGAGGCCATGCGCGCCCAGTGCGGGGGCGTTGCGGGGCTCGCCGTTGTCGATGACGATGATGCGGCGACGCGCGCGAGAGAGGGTGAGTGCCGCGGACAGGCCGGCGGGCCCGCCGCCCACGACGACGATCTCGGTCTCGATGGTGCTCATACGGCGACCTCCTTCTGGTCAGCCTCTGCCGGCATGGCGGGGGCGGGTGGCTTGCGCAGGAACAGCGCGAGGATGATTCCGGCGGCGCTGATTACCGCGCCGACACCGAATGCGGTGCCCACCCCGCCGGCGAGGGCGGTGAGCGGGTTCTCGCCGGCGCTGGCGGTGGCGGCGACAGTGAACAGCGTGATGAACAGGGCGGTGCCGGCAGCGCCGGAAACCTGTTGCAGGGTGTTCACGATGGCGCTGGCGTGCGGGTAGAGCTTCGGGGTTACCGCGCCGAGCGCGGTGGTCATCAGCGGGGTCATCATCATCGCGGCGCCAACGCTGAGCAGCATGTGCATGCCGATGACTAGCCACACGGGGGTATCCGTCCCGAGGGTGGAGAACGCGGCCATCGCGCCGGTGACGACGATCGCTCCGGGGAGGATGAGGGCGCGGGGGCCGACCTTGTCGTAGGCCATGCCGACGAACGGCGCCAGCACGCCGGAGAGGACCCCGCCGGGCAGCAGCATGAGGCCGGAGACGTAGGCGGGCTCACCGAGCACTTGCTGGATGTAGAGCGGCAGCAGGATCAGCGACCCGAACAGTGCGATGGAGACGATCACGATCGTGATCGTCGACATGGTGAACAGGCGATCGGCGAACACGCGGACATCCAGCAGCACTCGGTCGGTGTCGCGCAGCGCAAGTTGCCGTGCCACCAGCCCGGTCAGGACGACGACGCCGACGAAGATCGGGATCCAGGACGGCAGACCACCCCCGCGCTCGGCCTGTTCGCCGATGCTCGCCAGACCATAGATGAGGGCGGAGAACCCGACCGCAGACATCAGCACAGAGAGGACGTCGAACCGGGCGAGCACCGTCGGGGTCACGTTCCGCAGCCACACGGCCCCGGCGACGATCGCGAGCACGGCGATCGGGAGAACGATGATGAACACCCACCGCCATCCCAGTGACGACACGATCACGCCCGACACCGTGGGGCCCAGGGCCGGGGCGGCCGCGGTGACGATCGTGACCAGCCCCATCGTGCGGCCCCGGTGCTCGGGCTTGACCAACTGCATCACGGTCGTGAACAGCATCGGCAGCATGATCGCCGTGCCCAGCGCCTGCACGACCCGCGCGGCCAGCAGCACCTCGAATTCGGGTGCGAACGCGGCGATCGCGGTCCCCACCGTGAAGAGCCCCATCGCGGTGAAGAAGTTGCGGCGCAGCGGGAATCGCTGCAACAGCACGCCCGTGATCGGGATGACCACCGCCATCGTCAGCATGAACGCGGTCGTCAACCATTGGGCGGAGGCGGCGGAGACGCCGAAACCGTCCATGATGTGCGGGATCGACACCCCCATGGCCGTCTCGTTCAATACGACGACGAATGCGGAGACCAGCAACAGGGCGATCGCGGGTCCGGTTCTCAGTGGGACAGCCGGTGGGGTAGTACGCGTGGGCGCGGTGGTCATCGAAGCTCCTAGGCATCAAGTATTGAGATGGTACTCAGTACCGAGTAGGTACAACATGCTAACCTAGCAGCGTGACCTCCTATTCCCCAACTCAGGCACCAGCGCCCGATCTGCGCGAGCGACGTCGGCGCGAACTGACTCGCATGATCGCGTTCACCACCGTCGAGTTGTTCGAGCGCAAGGGGTTCGCGGCGACCACCATCGAAGACATCGCCGCAGCCGCGGGCATCTCCCGCACCACGTTCTTCCGGCATTGCGCTACTAAGGAGGCTGCGGTCCTCCTCGACGATGCGGGTGTGGATGCGGAGTTGGTCGCGGCCGCAGAGCGTACCTCCAGATCCGGCCCGCTGCGTCAGCTGGAGATCGCATGGGAGAAGATGACAGCGGTCTTCGACACCGACCACGAAGGACGCGACCTGTTCCTCCGGGTGCGTCGCCTGATGCGAGACAACCCGCCGCTCCTCGCAGCAGGGCTGGAACGCGACGCCCGGCTCACCGAGCACATCGCCGCAGCCCTCGCCAACGGCCCCGGCATGGACTCACTGGACGCGCACGCGGTCGCGGAGAGCTTCGTGCTCGGGATGCGACTCACTTTCGACGAATGGGTGCGCTGCGCCGACCAAGCCCCGTCCGCCTCGCCGCCGGTCCTCGGCGACGTCTACAAGCGCGTCCGGGCAGCTCTTGTCCGCGCCAATGAAACGACCGCACGATGAACCACGAGTTTGACAAGAACTACTGGGAGAGCCACTGGGACGGTACGCACGGCTCGAGCGGCCTTCCCGCGCATCCCGCGCTGAGCGCCGAGCTCACGGACCTGCGTCCTGGAACAGCCATCGATGCTGGCAGCGGTGAAGGCGCCGAGGCAACCTGGCTCGCTGCGCACGGATGGGCCGTCACCGCGGTCGACATCTCCGCACACGCCGTCACCCGCGCCGCCGCCAGCACCTCCTTAGGAACCGGAGGCGGTTCGGTCACCTGGATCGAAGCGGACCTCACCGAGTGGGAACCCGACCAGTCCGTTGACCTCGTGACAACGTTCTACGCCCACCCCACGATGCCGCAGCTCGCCTTCTACAAACGCATCTCCGAATGGGTCGCACCGCACGGGACCCTCCTCATCGTCGGCCACTGCCATCACGGCTCACACAGTGACGGTCACATGCACCCGGAGAACGCGGTCGCCACGCCGGAGCAGGTACGGAACCTCCTCGATCCGGGGGAATGGGTCGTGCACACCGCCGAGATCCGCGAACGCGTTGTCCGCCCGCACGGTGACGCCCCCGTCGCGCTTGCAGACGTCATCATCCGCGCCCAAAGAAGACCGGCCCCATCGCCCACTGGCGACCGCTGAGCCCGTCATCCTCCAGACACCGGCTGCCCTTGCCGATTCCACTGAATCTCCGGTCAAGCTGGCAATGCTCGACCGAAGATGCAGGGGGATTGCGGCGAAACCACCTGGAACGCTTGACGCGTCCACGCTCGGTGGCCATGCCTCCCTGCCTCTCCCTAGAGGCGGAAATACGACGCGGTGTGCCGGTAGGGTCTCACGCAGCCTGCTGCGGCGCCGTCTCGATCAGGTCTGCACGGTGAGAGCGTTGCTGCACGTCATGACGGTGATCATGGCTGAGAACGCGATGGCGTGAATGTACGGGTTGCGTGTGTGCCGGTAGATGACGCGGGACAAGAAGGCTGCGACCGTGAGGACCGCCACGACGGAGATCAGCCATCCGCCCATTGTGCTGATGCCCCATCCGAGCTGGTCGAACGGCATGAGTCCGGTGGTGTAGAAGTAGCCGTAGGTCACTAGGAAGAAGAGCACTGGTCCGAGCGGGTTGAACACCGTCACGATGAGGGTGTTCACCCAGGGCCTTCTGCCGATGGAGATGTTGTTGAAGACGTTCACTGCGATCGAGTTGATGATGTAGAAGAACAGCATGAGGGGGAAGATGATTGCCATCGTGGCGAGCTTGTCGGCGTTGAAGGTCCGGAAGCTGAACAGGATCCACGTGTGGTAATCCACGTTGAACAGGTAGGACGTGACGAACACGATCGCGTAGACCGCGGTGGGAGCGAGCAGTCCCAGCAGGATGGTCTTGCCCCACTTCGTGCGGTCGAGCAGGACTCCGCTCTTGCGCAGGTCGGGTCCGTTGGCCTTCCCGTGCTTCCGGTAGTAGCGCCACAGAAGGAGCAAGACGAACAGCCCGTTCGCCAGTGCCCACAGCCCCAGGGTCCATGACCGTTCTTGGGCTATGAACCCCGGGCGCAGAGCGATGCCGAGAACCCACGCGACGGGATAGCTCAGTGCCCCGAAGACTCCTGCCGCGATGAGACCTCCCCATAGCCACCTCTTGCCGACCTTCGTGGCCGGTAGCGGCAGGACTTCCTCGTTGGTCCGGAGCACGCCGAACAACCGCGTCCTCAGCATCACCAGGATGAACGAGGTGAAGAACAACAGGAGCCCGATGACACCCAGCGTGCTGAGGAGCACTTTCCACGGCCAGACCTGGTTGTCGCCCGGAAGAGGATGGGGCGGATTCAGCGCGGCCTCGAAGAACTCGACCCCGCTGGCCACCACACTCGTCGAGATGAACCCTTGCGTGTGCACTAGGTCGGGGTTGTAGATCGCACGGATGGCATGCTCGCCATCGACCGATTCGGTATACATGGTGTTGCTGGCGCGGGGCTCTCGCCCGGTGGGATCCTGTCCGAAGTACAGGAATGACTGCGCCACCGGCTGCTCGATGAAATCGACGGGGGAGGTGAGGGTCCCGTCCTCTTGAACGGTTCGATGGAACAGGAAGTCGTGCTGGGACGCGACGACGCCGACGTCGCGATCGCCGTAGACATTCGTGTAATCCGTGTCGGTGGCGTCCAGGTACTTTCCGAAGCGATAGAGGTCCGTGTAGCCGGCGTCCGGGGAATTCACGGACTCGGCCGCCGTGTAGATCGCATCGTTATTGACCAGGAACACCGCGGAGATCAACGGCGTTTCCGCCTCGTTGTCCATCAACACGGCCACGTTGCATGACCATGCCCCGTTGGAGTGTCCGGTGACGCCGATTCGACGGGTGTCGACATAAGGCAGGGTTGCGAGGTACTTCACCGCGTCGTAGGTGCCGTTGGCTCCGTTATCCTCATCCCAGAAGGCCTGTGACCCGACCACTTCCGAATCCCCGTGCGAGTACATGTCGATTGCGATCACGACAAACCCGCGGCGCGCGTACTCGATGAAGAAGGACTCCTGAAGCTCCGCGTTGTCGCTCCACCCGTGAGTGGCGACGATGGCGGGTGCCGGTTCCTGCGCGGAGGCGGATTCCGGGACCAGGAGTTGAGCGGCCAGGAGGTGACCGGACTGGGTCTCGACTCGTAGATTGTCGACCTTGACCGCGCCCCAGCCGGACGTGACGCCGCTCGCGAGCAACGAGCTGCCGAGACAGATCACAAGCGCGACCACCAGCATCACACCGGGAGTTCTATGAGTATTCCTGAGCCACGTCCACGACGTGGTCCACCGTCTTGCGTTGACGGATGTCTTCTCCTGGCTCATCGGGTGACCCCCTCAGCGGCGCGGGCGGCGTCCTCGATGCGGTGGAGCGCGAGCTGCACGTTTGCTTCGTTCGCGATCAGATCGATGTCCTTCGCCAGTGCCGCGACGGCCTCGGCGTCCATCGCGAGGTCGCCGAACCAGGCCTCACGTGAGAGGAAGGCGGGGATGCTGCGCTCGAGGTCCGCGACAGCGAGGGCCACCTCGTCCGCTCGGCGGTCCGTGAACGGCAACGCTGTGTCGGGGCCGGTCGCGAGCCGCAGGTATCGCGCCCACGCAGCGAGGATCGCCACACTCCGCGGGGAGGACAGCCCGCGTTGGCGTCGGTCGCGCAGGACGGGCAAAAGGAACGTGGTGACGCGGTCTACGCCGTCCGTCGCGAGCCGTGCGAGGGTGTCGCGCACGTGCGGATTCGCGAATCTCTCCAGGGTCTGCTCGCGGTAGGCGTCCAGGTCGATGACCGGATTGAGCGTGACTTGCGCCTCGACCATGTAGGCCGAGACGGCATCGCGGATCACGGGATCGGTGGCGGCTTCGTGCGCATACCGGTAGCCGGCGAGAAGACCGAAGTAGGCGAGCGCTTGGTGTCCCGCGTTGAGGATGCGCAGCTTGGCGAGCTCGTACGGGTGAACGTCGTCGACGAGTTGCACGCCGACCTCTTCGAGCGGGGGACGCCCGGCGGGGAATGTGTCCTCGATCACCCACTGGCGGAAGCTCTCTGAGAGCACCGGCCACGCGTCGGTGGCACCGAACTCCTTCCGGGCAATGGCCCGGTGCTCATCGGTCGTCGCGGGCGTAATGCGGTCGACCATCGTGCTCGGGAACGGGACCGCGCTGTCCACCCACGCCGCGAGCTCAGACGACAAGCGGCTTGCGGCCGAGACGAAAGCACGGCGCGCAACCTGCCCGTTCTCGGGCAGGTTGTCGCACGACACGACCGCGAACGGCTCGACGCCGGCGGCGCGGCGGCGTTCGAGCCCGCGGATGACGATATCGAAAACAGAGAGATGAACCGCCGAGTCCGCCGCGGCGTATCCGCCCTCCGTGATGGTGAGCGTCACGATCCTCGTCTCCGGCGCGGCGAGCACCCGGAGGACCTCGTCGAGTTCCTCCGGCGCGAAGAGGTATCGGCTGATCGAGCCGACCTGCCGCGCTGCCCGCTCACCGGAGGGATGCTGCTCGACGAGGGTGTAGACGCCATCGCCGGCAGCGAGAGCATCCCGCATGACCGCGTCGGCGGGCAGCACGCCCACTCCGCAGATACCCCACCCGTCGGCGAGGCCGCGTGAGGCGAGCTCGTCAAGGTACAGCGCCTGGTGTGCCCGATGGAAGTTGCCGACACCGAAGTGGACGATGCCCACTCCCAATCTCGATCGGTCGTAGTCGATGGGGTGAAGAGTGGTCATACGTCGTCTCCATTGACGTCAGAGGGAAGCGCCGGGCAGGCTGGCTTCCATGGAAGCACGCACTCGTACGGGCGAATCCACCCGATTTGAGGCAGTGTTTGCCCGGTTCATGCCCGGTTTAGGAGACGTGACGAGTGCTCACACGAGGCGTATTGGCGCACCCGCATCACTGAAACGTCGGGCCGCCGAGGCCCCGAGTTCCCGGCCGGTGAGAACCACTTCAAACTCGTTCAGCTGCGCGAACGTCACGAACGTGCGCCGCCCGAACTTGTGGTGAGCGCCGACGAAGACAGCCCGCGTCGCGCGACGGATTGCGGCCGACTTGATTGCCGCGACAGAGGGGTCGGGCGTGGTCATGCCGCTTTCGATAGAGACGCCGTTCGCGCCGATGATCGCCAGGTCGATGTTGAGGCGGCCAAGAAGCTCGACAGTCCAGGCATCCACGACCCCGAGCGTGTTTCCGCGGACTCGCCCACCCAACATGATGACCTGCGTGTTCACCCGCCCGGCCAGCAGCGTCGCAATCGGCAGCGACGACGTGACAACAGTTAGCGGATACTCCAACGGTAGCCGCTCCGCGACGAACAGCATTTGAACGCCCTCATCGAGGAAGATCGTCTGCGCGGTCCCAAGGTGTTCCACGATCGCGTCGGCGATAAAGATCTTCTCCTGCGGGTTGATTAACTCCCGCGCCGCGAGCGACGTCTCGAACGCCCCACTTTCGACCGCAGACACCTTCCCGTAACTGCGCCGAACAAGCCCCTGGCCCTCCAAAGCAGCGAGATCCCGCCTCACCGTCTCGACGGACACGGTGAGGAGAGTCGCCAGCTGTGCGACGTCGATGTCCCCATTGCTGCGCACGACGTCCAGAATCTGGTGCCGCCGTCCCCGCGGCGACCGAACACTCTCAACCACCCGGCCAGCCTAGTCGCCGCCGACCGAACGCCCTGTAGCCCGGCAACGCCCAACAGCATGGCGTCCGCCTGAACGCAGTCGCGTCCTGGTCACCGCAATTCCCTCACGCAAGGCCGCCTCGCGGCGTCGGTGGACACCGCTGACCCCGCCCAGTTCCTCTCCAGCGACCTGTCGCGCTGGACCACCGGGCAAGTTCATCGAAGCGTGTGACAAATTCAAGGCCAGACTCTGCACGCGTGCTCGCACGAAATGCTTGGCGGCGGTGTGGGTGCGCCGGCGACGACAGCGCTGCAAGCAGGCAGCACATCGAACCGCAGACTATCGATCAGTCGTATTTCCTCAGGGACTGAAAGAAGCGTCGACCGTCCGCACCCTGCGCCCTGCCTATGGGTGTTCGGGAAAGGTCAGCCGTAGGAGTCAGCATGGTCCACACGGAAGACGACTCTCCGTGACGGTCGGGGTGCTCCCTGGACGATCCAGGTCGCGAGCTCGGTCCAGGCGCGGGTGTCGACGTCGCCGATCTGGAGGTCCTTGTCGGCCGCGAGGTAGGCCATCTCGTCGGCGAGACCGGTCTCTGACCCGAGGAAGAAGCTCGTGATCGAACGGGCGGATGTCGTGGGGTCGGCGATGAAGGCGCCGTAGGGGAAGTGCTCGTCGGCGCCGGATGAGTGGCCGAGTGCGATGACGGTGGCGCCGGGTTCGAGGAGGGCGTATGCGTTGACGAGGTGTTGGCCGCCGATCATGTCGATGGCTCCGTGGACGCGAGATGTCACCGAGGTGAGAGCCTTGTGCGTTTCGTGGGCGCCGAGACGTCGGAGTTCGGCGTGCTGGCTCTCGTCACGCGCGACGGCGACGACGTGCGCGCCGGAGTGCGCGGCGAGCTGCACGGCGATCCTCCCGACGGCGCTCGTGGCTCCCACGATCAGGATGCGTCGGCCGAGGACGGAGCCGAGCTTCCGCAGGGCGCGTAAGGCGCTGGTCGCTGGAATGGGGAGTGTCGCGAGGTGCTCCCAGGCCGCGTCGGACGGGGCGGCGGCGGTGGTTGCGTGGGGTACGGCGCGGTGTTGCGCCCAGCCGCGGGCGCCGAGCCCGAGGAAGAGCACGCGATCTCCGACCTGTGGCCCTGCGCCGTCGGCGGCGGCCTGGAGCACGACGCCTGCTCCGTCCCACCCGGGTATCGACCCTGCGGGGGCGCCCGGGAGGGCCGCAAGATCACCGGGATTCGGGGCGAACGCCTCGACACGCACCAGCAGTTCGTGCGGAAGCGGGGAGGGGTCTGCCACCTCGCTCAGGGTCAATCCTCCAGGTGTGTCCGGAGTCGTTATCCATGCCCGCATTCTGGTCCTTCCGGTCCCGGCCGTCGCCGTTCTCCTGCAACCTGCGGCACCTG
Source organism: Microbacterium azadirachtae (assembly GCF_000956545.1). Classification (GTDB taxonomy): domain Bacteria; phylum Actinomycetota; class Actinomycetes; order Actinomycetales; family Microbacteriaceae; genus Microbacterium; species Microbacterium azadirachtae. Next base: position 4,147 of record NZ_JYIT01000060.1, on the reverse strand, counting down.
GACCCTATTCCGCACGAGGGTCTTGTCCGTCACCGGGGGTGAGGGCCGGCCCGGAACTCCGGGTCTGCCACCAGACCCATGCAGTGATGGCGATGTGCAACACGCAGGGGAGGAGCATGATCGCGGATCCGACCCCATCGGAGCGGTCATTCGCCGCGGTGAAGTCCGCGTGGATGACGAGCAGGAAGAGGAAGCCGATGGTGTTGTTCACCGCGTGGATGACGATGCCGATCTCGAGTCCACCGCTTCTCCAGGTGATGATCGCGAGGGTGGATGCGAAGACGAGGTAGTAGAGGTTGACCCAGGGGTCGGTCGAGAAATGGACCACGGCGAAGACGATGCTGGACACAGCGACACCGAGCAGCAGGGCGGTTCGCGGGCCTGTCGCCCAGCTCGCGGCGACGCGGAAGACGAGGCCACGGTATCCGTACTCCTCTCCTGCGGCCTGCAGCGGCGTCAGGAGGAGTGTGACGAGGAAGACGGAGGCCAGGCTGACCGTCGACCAGGTGGTCGTGGCGTTGTCCATCACGAGGTTGGAGACGACGAGGTTGATCGCCCACAGCGGCACGACGATCAGAACCGCCTTGCCGAAGACAGCGGTGCGGAAAACGTTCAGCACGGAGGTCAGTGAGGCGGCTCGAACTCCGTATAGCCATCGTTGGATCAGCATGCTCCACGGGATCAGTAGTGCGATGGGGAGCATCGCTGCGACGTGGATGCTCGCGGTGTATCCGCTGAGCCCCAGTGCGGCGTCGACGCGGAACGCGATCTGCACTGCCCCGAGAGTCATGCCGAACATTCCGCCGACGAGCAGGATGATCGCCAGGACGCCCCGTCCGATGCGGCGTTTGTCGCTGACGAGGACGCGCTGATACTCCACTCCAGGCGGGATCGGACGGGGTGCGAGTCGGGCGGCTCTCGCCGAAGAGCCTGCGGGGGATGACGTGGTGGCTGGGTCGTGTGTCATGTTGCTTTCGCTTCTCGATCGGGTGTTGTGCGGAGGGGATGTTTGTCCGTCGTCGGACGTGGGGCGGGGTATCAGTGCCGTGGTTCCCAGTGGAAGGTGATCTTTGTCATGAGGAGTGCGGCGGCGATCCAGCCCAGCGTCGGGAGCAGCAGGAGCAGGTTCTGGTCGAGTGGGGTGCCGCCGTTCCAGGCGTTGATGCTGAGCTGGGTCGTCGCGCCGGTGGGCAGGAGTGCTTTCACGAGTGGGAGCTCGTCCGTACCGGTGAGCCCGATCCACATCGCGAGCCCGATCGCGCCGAGCGTGATCGGGAGGGTCGTGATCTGGGCATGTTCGGGGGACCGAGTCACTCCGACTGTCGCGAGGGCGAGGGCGAGCATGAGGGTGATCAGGAGCACTGCTGAGAGTGCGAGCAGGAGGGGATCGGCGGGGCCTTCGGTGATCCACGCGAGGACGACGAGCACGATGCTCACCTGAATGGCGCTGATGACCACAGGCGGTGCGAGGAGTCCCGTGAGGATGCCGGTGTCGCTGGCTGCCGTGGAGCGGAGGCGTTTCAGGAAAAGTGTCTGACGCCGGGCCGCGAGGGTCGTGACGGCGGTGACGTACAGGCCGAGCGCTGCGATCGACACCATCATCACCCCGACGGCGAAGCCGAGCCCGGTGGGAAAGTCCCGGTAGCTGTCGCGTCCGAGGATCAACAGCGCGCTCGTGCCGAGCGGGATCGCTGTCGCGCCGATCAGGACGGACGTGTTACGGGTGATCTGCTTCAGTTCGCTCGCCGCGATGGTGAAGGTCATCGCTCCTCCTCGTCTCGTTCGGGCTGGTGGTCGGCGATCGAGCGGAGCACGTCGTCGAGCCGCGGCGATCCGGCCTCCAGCGCCTGCAGCTCCACGTCGTTCTCGGCAGCCCAACCCAGCAGGGCGTGCAGGTCTTCCTGCATCCGGGTGGTGCGGACGGTGAAGCTGTCGTCGGGCAACCGTTCCGCACCGGCCGGGACTGCGGCGTCCGGCGCCAGGCGGAAGGAGATGCGCGCGGGCAACGTACCGGTGATGTCGGCGACGGTGCCCTCCAGCTGCAGTCTCCCCTTCTGCATCAGACCGATGCGGTCGGCATACTGCTGTGCTTCCTCGAGATAGTGGGTGGTGAGCAGGAACGTCGTTCCCTCATTTCGGAGGGCCTCCACCGCCGCCCACAGGTCGTCACGGGCATTGACATCGAGCCCGGTGGTGGGTTCGTCGAGCACGATCAGCTCCGGTCCACCCCAGATCGCCGTGGCGAAGTCGAGACGCCGCTGCTCTCCACCCGACAGCTGGGAGACCCGCACTCGCGCGCGATGCCCGAGACCGACCGCGTCGAGGACCCTCGCAGCATCGTCCTTCCGCCCGCTGAGAGCACCGAACAGCTCGACGGACTCACGTGCGTCCAGTTCGGGGGAGAAGCCGCCGTTCTGGAGCATGATCCCTGTTCGGGGCCGCACCGCGCGCCGACGCCGAGGGTCTTCCCCGAACACGCGCACGGAGCCTCCATCGGCGGCGCGGTGGCCCTCGATCGTCTCAAGCGTGGACGTCTTGCCCGCACCGTTGGCGCCGAGCAAGGCATACAGCTCCCCGCGCAACACCTGCAAGGACACGTCGTGCACGGCGGAGAAGCCGCCGTAGCGCACGGAGAGCCGATCAAGCTCGATGACGGGATTCATGCCTTCATCTCATAAGTGCTCGACGGTCGACGTCAGGGCCGCCATGTCACCAGGACATGTGACACAGCGTCACTACTGCCGTCCGCCGTATCCGATGAGGCTCGGAGTATGAAGGTTCTCAGAGGCATACTCATCGCCATCGTCGTCGTCGGCGTCCCCAGCTCGTTCCTGCTGCTGACCAGCCGCAACAACCCGAACATCATCCGATTCCTCCCCGAGGACTGGCAGACGTTCATCGTCCAGCACGACTGGATCGGCTTCCTCGTCTTCGGGATCGAAGTGGCCGCGCTGCTGGGGTCTCTGGCGCTCGGCGCCCTGATCAAGAAGCGCGAGAACGCCGCCTAACATGGAGCCATCGAACAGTTGACGCAGGAGGGCCGTGCGCTGACGGACTCCGGTACTCGTCGGCGGATCCGGCATGCGACGATCCTCACCGTCGCCGTGGCCGTGGTCCCTTTAGGGGTGCTCGCGGTGGCCGTGACCTCCACCTCATGGTGGGACGGCGTGGTGGTCGCGCTCGGCCTGCTCGCACCGGTGTTCCTCCTGCTGCGGTGGACTCCGGAAGGCTACCCGGACGGAAGCATCCTGGCGCTGGCGTTGTCAGCCGCCAGCTGGGGGGTGAACGCGGCTCTCGGCGGCAGCCCGATCGCGGTGTTCGCGTTCTCGCTGGCCGGAGCGATGATCCTGCCCCGGTTGCCACGCCATCGCGTGATCGCGGTGCTCGGTCTCTGCGCGACCGCTGCGGCGATCGGTGCGCTGGCGTTCATCACGGTGCCGTTCACTCCCGCCACCGCAGCGGAGTACCTCCTCGTTCCCGCAGCCGTGACGGCGTTCATCTACATCGTCCTCGCCCTCGTCGAGCGGTACACCGTCATCCTTCTCTCCCTGGAACGCGCCAAGCAGGCCGAAGCCGAACTCGCCGTCGCCCAGGAACGGATCCGCTTCGCCGGCGACCTGCACGACATCCAGGGGCACACGCTCCACGTCATCAAGTTCAAGGCGGCCCTGGCCCGCCAGCTCATGAGTTCCGACGCAGCCGCGGCGACGCATGAACTCGACGAGGTGCAGCGCCTCATCGCGGAGACCATCACCCGCACTCAGGACCTCGTCCACGCGCAGCGCCGTCTCAACCTCGCCTCGGAACTGGAGAACGCCAAGAACCTCCTCGAAGCCGCCGGAATCACCGTGACGATCACCACGACCAACCCGATAGGCGATCCCGAGAGCGCACTGCTCGCACAGGTCCTCCGTGAGACCACGACGAACATCCTGCGCCATGCGCACAGCACCCACGCGACAATCACGATCGACACCGACCGCATCGAGATCCTCAACGACGGGGCCAAGACCGGCCCGCTACCAGCGCTCGGCGGGTTGGACACCCTCCGTCACCGACTGGAGGAGGCAGGAGGAGCGCTCGACGTCGCTCGCGATGCCGGCCGTTTCCGCACGACGGCCACCACTCCCGCGACACATCCCACCCC
>NZ_JYIT01000059.1 GCF_000956545.1 Microbacterium azadirachtae | reverse complement strand
GGCCGCCGCTTCCGCGGTGCGCCGGCATCGTCCGCGGTCACCGTGCGCAGCCGCGCCGCGACGCGGGCGAGCGAGCGGGCGGTCATCGACAGGCTCGTGACCCCGAGGCCGACGAGCACCGGCGCGATCGCCGGGTCTCCCCCGGCCTCGCCGCACACGCCGACCGGCTTGCCCCGCGCGCGCCCCGCGGCACCGACCGTGCCGATCAGGCGCAGCACGGCCGGCTGCCAGGGGTCGTTGAGCGCGCCCAGCGGTGCGGACAGCCGGTCCGCGGCCATCGTGTACTGCGTGAGGTCGTTGGTGCCGAGGCTCACGAAGTCGACGACGGCGAGCATCTCGGCGGACAGCAGCGCCGCGGCGGGCGTCTCGATCATGATCCCCGCCCGCGCGATCCCTGCGGCCCGGCACGCGGCGACGAAGTCCCGCGCTTCGTCGACCGTCGCGACCATCGGCGCCATGACCTCGACCTCGGCGCCCTCCTGCGCCGCCGCGTCCGCGATCGCCGTGAGCTGATGCGAGAGCAGGGCGGGATGCGCCCTGGCGACCCGCAGCCCCCGCACGCCGAGCGCCGGGTTCTCCTCGTCCGCGCCGGTCGCGAAAGGGAGGGGCTTGTCGGATCCGGCGTCGAGCGTGCGCACCACCACCGTGCGTCCGGCGAACGGCGCGAGCACGCCGCGGTAGGCCGCGACCTGCTCGGGGACGGTCGGCTCGGCCGCGCGGTCGAGGAAGCAGAACTCGGTGCGGAACAGACCGACGCCCTGCGCGTGCGCCGCAGCAGCCGCGCGTGCGTCCACGGCGCCTCCCACGTTGGCCCGCAGAGTCACGGGCGTCCCGTCGGCGAGCTGTCCGCGGCCGTCGAACTCGGGTGGATCCTCGGAGGTCGCGGCGCGCTGCCGCTCCGGCGGGTCCAGCTGCACGGTCCCGCTCTCGCCGTCGACGAGCACCACGGTCTCCGCGGGGATGGCGGTCGCTCCGGCGGCTCCGACCACCGCGGGGATGCCGAGGGCGCGCGCCAGGATCGCGGTGTGCGAGGTGGGCCCGCCCTCCTCGGTGACGAGCGCGACGCACCGGCTGCGCCCGAGAGCCGCGGTCTCCGCGGGGGCCAGATCCCGCGCCACGAGCACGAACGGCTCAGCGCGATCGGGGATCCCCGGCACGTCGGCTCCGGTGAGCCGCGCCACGAGGCGGTCGCGCACGCTGCGCACGTCGGCGACGCGCTCCGCCATGCGCCCGCCGAGGTCGCGCAGCAGCCGGGCCTGCGCCTCGGCCTCGTCCCAGACGGCACGGGCGGCGGAGACGCCCTCGGCGCGCACACGCGCGGCGGCGCCCGCGGCGAAGTCGGGATCCGCGGCGAGCAGCGCCGTCGCCTCGAGGATCTGCGCCGTCTCGCCCTCGGATCGAGCGGCGTCGGCCCGCAGCGCGGCGACGACCTCCGCCACCGCGGGGGCCAGGCGCGCCGCCTCGGCCTCGCGCCGATCCTCCGGGACCTCGTCCGCGGCAGCGGGCTCGGCGATCGCCTCGCCGAGCTGAGCCACGGGTGCCACGGCGACGCCCGGGCTGACGCCGAGCCCGTGCAGGGTCGCCCCGGGAACCAGGTCGGCCGCAGGGCTCTGCGCGGCGGCGGGCGCGCCGCTCCGTTCGTCGGTCGTGCTCGGCGCCCCGGTCGTGCTCGGCGCCTCGGTCGTGCTCGGCGCCCCATCCATCTCGCCGAAGCCGTCGTCGAACAGGGCGGCCACGCGCTCGACCGCGCCGCGCTCGCCCTCCAGCTCGACCTCGTCGCCGCGGCGCGCCCCGAAGGCGAGCAGCCGCATCATGCTCGCCGCCGGGACCGGCTCCCCCGCGGGAAGCAGCCGCAGCCGGAGCGGCGCCCCCTGCGCCGCCTGACCGATCATGGCCGCCGGGCGCGCATGCACCCCCGCGGGATTGCGCACGACGACCGTGCGCACGACCTCCCCGTCCGCCCGCGGCGCCGCCGGCATCGGCGCGGCGGCCGGCGGCTGCTGCTCGTCCTCCAGCTGGGCCGACTTCGCGACCAGTGCGCCGTTCGCCTCCGCCGCGACCGCGTCCAGGGACGCCCCCTGCGCGGCGGTCACGGCCGCGGCGAGCAGACCCTCGACGAACGGCGCCGACGCGAGCCGCACCGGCACGTCGCTCGCCCTCAGTTCGAGCGCGAACTCCGCGCTCATGACCGCGGATCCGAGATCCATCAGCACGAGCACGCCGTCGCAGGTGCCGGCGAGCTCATCGATCGCCTCGGCGACCCGCGTCGCATCCGTGCCCAGGATCGGCGAGCCGTCGGCCTCCGTGCCCGCCCCCGCGGCGAGCGCGATCGGCACCCCCGCCCCGGGGACCATCTGCGCGGCGAGCTCCTGCGCGGCCTCCGCCAGCCGCAGGCTGTGCGACACGGCGACGATCCCGACGGCCCCCATCAGCGCGCTTCCCCTCTGCCCCGGGCGATCAGCCGGCGACGGCCGCGGCCAGCGTCTCGAACAGCAGCGTCGCGGAGGCGGATCCGGGATCCATGTGCCCGGCGCTGCGCTCCCCGAGGTAGCTGGCGCGGCCCTTGCGGGCGACGAGCGCGATCGTGGCGTCGCGTCCGGTCGCCGCGGCCGTTGCCGCATCCGCCGTGGCGGTGCCCGCCGAGGCGCCCCCGGCGAGCGCGGCGTCCATCGCGTCGAGAGCCGGCGCCACCGCGTCGAAGAGCGTCTTGTCGCCGGCCTCCGCCTTGCCGCGCGCGACGATGCCCTCCAGCCCCGCACGCAAGCCCGCCGCGAGCGCGGCAGGGTCGACGTCGCTCACGGGGCCGAGGGTCGCGCCCAGTCGCAGGAAGAACGTGCCGTACAGCGGTCCGCTGGCCCCGCCCACCGTCGAGACGAGCGTCATCCCCACGGTCTTGAACAGCTCGTCCGCCGTCGCCGGGGCGGTCTGATCCGCCTTTTCGACGGCCGCGGTCATGCCGCGCGCCATGTTCGCGCCGTGGTCGGCGTCGCCGATCGCGGAGTCGAGCTCGGTCAGCCAGTCGCGCTGGGCGACGACGGCGTCGCGGAAGCGGTGCAGCCAGTCGGTGAGGACGGTGAGCGGGATGGCGTCGGTCATGCCGGTGTTCTCCTTCGATCGGATGGTGATGCTCCCGTCGCGGGAGTCGTCGTTGCGGGCTCCGGGCGGCCGCGCGCCCTGCGACGGGGTGCGGGCGACGGGCGGATCGGTTCAGGCGCCCCAGCGCAAGCCGGGCGTCACCACGGGGGCGTCCCAGAGCCGGAGGAGCTCGTCGTCGGCCTTGAGCACGGTCACCGAGCAGCCGGCCATGTCGAGCGACGTGATGTAGTTGCCGACCAGGTTGCGGGCGACGCGCACTCCCGCCTTCTCCAGGAGCGTCGCCACCTCCCCGTACATGAGGTACAGCTCGATGAGCGGCGAGGCCCCCATGCCGTTGAGCATCACGATGGCCGGGGATCCGGTGAAGTCCAGGTCGGCCAGGATCGGCTCGACGAGCTGCGCAGCGATGTCCTTCGCCGGCGCGAGCGGCACGCGGTGCCGGCCCGGCTCGCCGTGGATCCCGATGCCGATCTCCATCTGGTCGTCGGGCAGGTCGAAGGTGGGCTTCCCGGCCGCGGGCACCGTGCAGCTGGTCAGGGCCATGCCCATCGAGCGTCCCTGCCCGTTCACGCGGGCCGCGAGATCCGCGACGGCGGCGAGGTCCTGACCCTCCTCCGCCGCGGCGCCCACGATCTTCTCCAGCAGCACGGTGAGGCCCACGCCGCGACGGCCCGCGGTGTAGAGGGAGTCCTGCACGGCGACGTCGTCGTCCACCACGACCGAGCGCACCTCGATGCCGTCCATCGCGGCGAGCTCGGCGCCCATCTCGAAGTTCATGACGTCGCCGGTGTAGTTCTTCACGATGTGCAGCACGCCGGCGCCGCGGTCGATCGCCTTCGTGGCGACCTGCATCTGGTCGGGGGTGGGCGAGGTGAACACCTCCCCCGCGCAGGCGGCGTCGAGCATGCCGGTGCCGACGAAGCCCCCGTGCAGCGGCTCGTGGCCGGACCCGCCGCCGGAGAGCAGGGCGACCTTGCCCTCGTCCTTGCGGGTCGCGCGCAGGATCACGCGATCGGCCAGATCGACCTCGAGCTCCGGATGCGACAGCGCGAGTCCGCGCAGGGACTCCGCGAGCACGTCCTCCGGGGCGTTGATGAGCTTCTTCATCCTGCGACCTCCTCGTTGCAGTTCTTCCGCACCATCACCGTCCGGCCAGTGCCGGAACGGGCGGATCCGTGTCCGAGCCGCATTCCTGCGTCGTGCGGCGGCAGTGACGATCCAGCCTCTTGCGTCCTGCGTGGCCGCACTCCAGAATCGGAATGCTTTTCGTTAATGTCGAATATGCGATGAGGTTGTCGGATTGTCAAGGATCCGGCTCCCGAACGCCGTCGCCGCCGCCGAAGCCGCCGAGAAAGGGAGCCGCGTCCGATGATCCAGGCCATCGATCGCGCCGCGAAGGTGCTCGAACTGCTGCAGGGCTCCCGGCACCTCGGCATCACCGATCTGGCGACCGCGCTGCAGCTGCCGCCGTCCACCGTGCACGGCATCGTGGCATCGCTGCGGGAGCACGGACTCGTCGCGAAGGAGCGCGGCGGCCAGCGGTACATGCTCGGGCCCACGCTGCTCAAGCTCTCCAGCGTCTACCTCGATTCCCTCGACGTGCGTGCGCGCGCCCTCCGCTGGACTCAGGACCTCGCGCGCCGCACCGGCATGGCCGTGCGGCTGGGTGCGCCGCACTTCGCCGAGGTGCTGGTCATCCACCACGTCCTCCGCCCCGACGACAGCCCGCAGATGCTGGAGACCGGGGCCGCGCTCCCCGCGCACGCCTCCGCCATGGGCAAGGTGCTGCTCGCGTACGACCTGGGCTTCCAGCGCGCCGTGTTCGCCGAGCCCCTGCCCAGCCTCACCGGTGACACCGTCACCGACGCGTCGGCACTGGCCGCCGCCCTCCCGACGGTCGCGGAGCACGGCTTCGCGATAGAGACCGACGAGGCCGTGCTCGGCGAATCATCGCTGGCCTCGCCGGTCGCGGACGCACGCGGAGACATCGTCGCCGCGGTCGCGGTCGTCTTCCCGAGCGCTGACGGACCCGCCCCCGACGCGGCGCTGCACGCTCTGCGCGACACGGCGCGCAACATCTCGCGGGAGCTCGGCGCGACGGCCTGGCCGCCGCGGATCGCCCCTGCCGACGACTAGAGGCGGTAGCGGTAGGCGAGCAGATCGAGGATCCGCTCCCCGCCGATCCACAGCCCGTCGTTCTCCGGTGCGCGGTCGAAGCCCAGCGTCTCGTACAGCCGGTGCGCCCCGTGCATCGCGGGCCCGGTCTTCAGCGCGACCGCGTCGAAGCCGTCCGCCCCGGCCTGCCGGATCGCGTGCCGCATGAGCGCCGCGCCGATGCCCTGCCGCCGCGCGCCCGGGGCCACGGCGAGCAGCCGAAGGTCGGCGTCGCCGTCGCCGAAGTCCTCGTGCAGCGGCTCCCCGCCGGCGCGTCGCGTGGTGACGCTGCCGAGGATCCCGCCGTCCGCGCCGGTCGCGACCCACACGTCGAACCTCTCGGCGCGCACGGCGGATCGGTGCATCGGGTCGCCGCCGCCGCTCGCTCCGTAGTCGTGCGCGTATGCGGCATCGACCACGCGGTCGATCTCTGCGTACTCCGACGGATCGGCGCGGCGGATCAGCGGGGTCGCGGCATCGGCGGCGCCGAGGGGGCGCAGCGGTCGGGCGTCGGTGGTCACAGGCATGCCTTTCGGATCCGGGGATCGATCAGCAGGTTAGGCGCCTGTGACAGCGCGGGCGCAGCCGGGGTCCTCGTCTTACCGGCTGTTGCAGAACATGTCGGAGCGGGAATGCGTCCGCCCGACCCGCGATCCTGCTCAGGCCGTGGGCGGAAGGCCCTGGTCCTCCTCGCGGACCGTGCCCTTGGCCGACCACGGGAAGTCGATCCAGCGATCGGTGTCCTTCCACGCGTAGTCGGGCTGGATGATCGTGGTGGGCTTCGTGTAGATCGTGACGGAGCGCACGTCGGCGCCCTTCTCCTTGAGCAGCTCGACCGCGAGGGCGAGCGTGCGCCCGGAGTCGGCGACGTCGTCGACGAGCAGCACGCGGCGCCCGTCGAGGTACTCCATGTCGAGCGCCGGGGGCAGCACCTCCGGCGCGTCCAGCACGGTGCCGATGCCGGTGTAGAACTCGACGTTGATCGCGCCGCAGTTCTTCGCACCGAGGCCGTACGCGATCGCGCCCGCCGGCAGCAGGCCTCCGCGGGCGATCGCGACGACCACCTCGGTCTCGAAGCCCGAATCGAGGACCGTGCGGGCCAGATCCCGCATCGCCTCGCCGAAACCGTCCCAGGTGAGCACTTCGCGCTCGATCGCCGTGTCCGTCATGGATCCATTCTGCCGTGCGATCAGTCCGGGCAGAACCACGGATCCCGTGCGGGCGCGGGGGATCCGTTCACCGCTGGTCGAAGTCCTCGAAGATGAGCGTGGTGCGCGTCGAACGCACCGCGGGGATCGCCTGGATGTCCTCCAGCACGATGCGGCGGAGGTCGCGCGCATCGCTCGCGCGCACGAGCAGGATCACGTCGAAGTCGCCGCCGACGAGGGCCATGTGCTCGATCTCGGGGATGCGCTGCAGCCGCTCCTGCACCTCCTGCCATGCGGGCTGCTCGAGCGAGAGCATGACGTAGGCGGACGCGTGGTGACCGAGCAGCACCGGATCCGTGCGCACGGTGTACCCCGTGATGACGCCCGAATCGGTGAGCCGCTTGATGCGCGCGTGCGCCCCCGCCCGCGAGATGTGCACGGCCTCGGCGATGCCGGTCATCGAGGCGCGCGCGTCGCGTCGCAGCTCGTCGAGGATCGCGCGGTCGACGTCGTCCAGCTCCGCCATGTGAACACCCTCCTGCGCACGCCGCCTCGCGTGCATGCCGCGTTGACACTCTGCACCATGATGGCGCCTTGGTTGAGCAATCGTCCAGAACTGGATGGATCCTGTTGGACGACTGATCCCTGCGACGCACACTGGAGACATCACGTTCGGCAAGGAAGGCGGACCCGATGCAGCAGACGACGCCCGCGATGAGCCCCCCGCGCGACGAGGATCCCCGCGCGCTGCTCCCCCGCGACGAGCCGGTGCGGCTCATCGACGAGACCGGCGCCGCGCACGGCGACGCCGACTACCCGATGCCCGCCGACGAGCTGCTCGGGCGCGCCTACCGGGGTCTCGTCGAGGGCCGCCGCATCAACGACCAGGCGAACGCCCTGGTGCGCCAGGGACGCCTGGCGGTGTATCCGTCGTCGCACGGGCAGGAGGCGTGCCAGATCGCCGCGTCGATGGTGCTCGGCGAGCACGACTGGCTCTTCCCCACCTACCGCGACTCCGTGGCGGTGATCGCGCGCGGCGTCTCCCCGGCCGACGCCATGGTGCTGCTCAAGGGCGACTGGCACTCGGGGTACGACCCGCAGGAGCACCGCGTCGCCCCGCAGACCACACCGCTGGCGACCCAGCTCCTGCACGCGGTGGGCTTCGCGCAGGCGGCCAAGCACCGCGGCGAGGACACCGTGGTGCTCGCGCTGTGCGGCGACGGATCCACGAGCGAGGGCGACTTCCACGAGGCGCTGAACTTCGCCGCGGTCTTCCATGTGCCCGTCGTCTTCTTCGTGCAGAACAACGAGTTCGCGATCTCGGTGCCCCTGAGCCGGCAGACCGCGGCGCCCTCGCTCGCGCACAAGGCGATCGGCTACGGCGTGCCCGGACAGCGCGTGGACGGCAACGACGTCGCCGCGCTCCTCGCCGTACTGGGCGAGGCCGTGGACCGCGCCAGGGCGGGCGGCGGCCCGTCGCTGATCGAGGCGCACACGTATCGCATGCAGGCCCACACGAACGCGGACGACGACACCCGCTACCGCGAGCGCGCCGAGGTGCAGGCATGGGTGGCGAAGGATCCGCTGACGCGCCTGCGCGCGCACCTCACCGCGCGCGGCCTGCTGGACGACGCCCGGGAGCAGGAGCTCGCCGACGGCGCCGAGACGATCGCCGCCGCCCTCCGCGACGCGCTCAACACCGACGCGGACCTCGACCCGGAGGACCTGTTCCGGTTCGTGCACAGCGCCCGCACCCCGCAGCTGCAGGAGCAGTGGCATCGGCTGCGCGACGAGCTGGAGAGATCCGCCGCGTCCACCGAAGGAGGAGACCGATGACCATCGCGCACGAGGACGTCCGCACCGACGCCGCCGTCGCCGCGCAGCTCCGCACGCCCACGATCCAGGTCATGACCATGGCGTCCGCGCTCAACCGCGCCCTCGCCGACGCGATCGAGGCCGACCCCGAGGTCGTCGTCTTCGGCGAGGACGTCGGAGCCCTCGGCGGCGTCTTCCGCATCACCGACGGCCTCACCGAGCGCTACGGCGAGGACCGCTGCTTCGACACCCCGCTCGCCGAATCGGGCATCATCGGCACCGCGGTGGGCATGGCGATGAACGGGATGCGCCCGGTGGTCGAGATGCAGTTCGACGCCTTCGCGCTCCCGGCGTTCGAGCAGGTCGTCAGCCACGTCGCCAAACTCGGCAACCGCACGCGCGGCACGATGCGGATGCCGATGGTCATCCGCATCCCCACCGGCGGCGGCATCGGCGGTGTCGAGCACCACTGCGACTCGTCCGAGGCCTACTACGCGCACACGCCCGGCCTGACCGTGGTGTGCCCCTCGACGCCGCAGGACGCGTACTCGCTGCTGCGCGCGGCGATCGCGTCACCGGATCCGGTGGTCTTCCTCGAACCCAAGAAGCTGTACTGGACCAAGGGCGAGGTGGACACCTCGATCGTCGGCGAGATCGGATCCGCCCGCATCGCCCGCGAGGGCACCGACGTCACCCTCATCTCCTACGGCGCCTCCGTCGCGACCTGCCTCGAGGCCGCCGAGATCGCCGCCGGCGAGGGCCGCAGCGTGCAGGTGGTCGACGTGCGCACCCTCACCCCGCTCGACGACGCCGCGATCACCGCCTCGGTGCGCGCGACCGGCCGCGCCGTCGTCGTCGCCGAGGCGCCGGGCTACGCGAGCGTGGCCAGCGAGATCCAGTCCCGGGTGTTCGAGCGCTGCTTCGAGTTCCTGGAGGCGCCCGTGCGCAAGGTCACGGGGTTCGACACCCCGTTCGCGCCGCCGAAGTTCGAGCACTGGTACCTGCCCGACGCCGACCGCGTGCTGGACGCGATCGACACGCTGCACTGGCTCGACGAGCACGGGGAGGAATCGTGAGCACCGCGACGACGAAGGTGTTCCGCCTGCCCGACCTCGGCGAGGGCCTCACCGAGGCCGGCCTCGTGCAGTGGCTCGTGCAGGTGGGCGACACGATCCGCACCGACCAGCCCATCGCCGAGGTGGAGACCGCGAAGAGCGTCGTCGAGCTGCCGTCGCCCTTCGCCGGCGTCGTCCTGGCGCTGCACGGCGAGCCCGGGGAGACCATCGACGTCGGCGCTCCGGTGCTCGAGGTCGCGGATCCCGATGCCCCGGCCGGTGCCTCCGGCGGCGAGGTGGAGAAGGAGTCGTATCGCGCCGAGGAGCGCGCCGGGTCCGGATCCGGGAACGTGCTGATCGGCTACGGCACCACCGAGCGCGCGGGTTCGGGCCGCCGTCGCGCGCGCCGCACGGCCGGCCCCGCACGCGGGCAGGGCGGTCCTGCGGGGCGGCCGGGCCCGTCCGAGTCCGCTGCGTTGCCGGTCCTCGAGCGACCGGACGGTCCTGCAGAGCCCGCCCCGGGTCCGGTCGCCGTGCGCTCGCCCATCGTCCGCCGCCTCGCGCGCGACCTCGGCCTCGACGTGCGCCGCATCACTCCGAGCGGTTCCGACGGCGCCGTCACCCGGGCGGATGTGCTGCGCGCCGCGGTCGACCAGGCCGTGGACGGGATCTCCCTGCACGCGCTCGGCGCCCCGGACGGCACCGCCGTCGCGAGCGTCGACGGGCTCGCCGTGGTGTCGCGCGAGCGGATGTCCCCGCTGCGCAAGGCCGTGAGCGCCAGGCTCACCCGCAGCAGGGCGGAGATCCCCGAGGCGACGGTGTGGGTCGACGTGGACGTCACGGAGCTGTGGAACCTGCGCGCCGCGATGGCGCCCGCCGACGGCCGCGCGCCGTCGCTCACCGCCCTCGTCGCGCGATTCGTGCTCATCGCGCTCGCCGAGCACCCGCTGCTGGCGGCGCGACTCAGCGACGACGCGGGCGAGATCGTCTCGTTCGACGGCGTGAACCTCGGCGTCGCGGCCGACACCGACCGCGGCCTGATGGTGCCCGTGATCCCGCGCGCGCACGAGTTGAGCATCGACGAGCTCGACGCGGCGCTGCGCGAGCTGGCGGCGACCGCGCGGTCCGGATCCATGCCTCCGGACCGCCTGCGCGGGTCGACGTTCACGCTGAACAACTACGGCGGCCTGGGCGTCGACGGATCCGCGGCGATCATCAACCATCCCGATGTCGCGATCCTCGGCATCGGACGCATGATCGAGAGGCCCTGGGTCGTCGACGGCGCGATCGTCGCCCGCCGCATCGCGCAGCTCTCCCTCGTCTTCGACCACCGGGTGTGCGACGGCGGATACGCCGCCTCGTTCCTGCGCCGCGTGGTCGAGCTGCTCGAGCATCCCGCCCGGGCGTTCGGCCGGGTGCGCTGACGCGGATGGCCCGGTCCTCGGGCGCGCCCGGATAGGCTCGCCCGGGGAGACGGCACCGGAGGGGGCGTGATCCGATGATCGGCCGAGAGCTCGCACTCGCCCTGCGCCACGCGGGGCTCGTCTGGCACCCCGCCGCGGGCGACCGCTTCCAGCTCGATCTCCCGGACGAGGTGGAGCTCGAGGTCGAGGCCGAGGTGTTCCTCGTGAGTCCCATGACGATCGAGCCGCGCACGACGCCGACCGGCACGATCATCGCGTTCAACGGCACGACCGAGTGGGCGCTCGACGCGGTCGCGCTCGGCGACGCCGTCTGGCTGCCGCGCGAGGATCAGCTCCGCGAGCTGCTGCGCGGCACCTTCCGGCGCCTCGAGCGGATCCGCGACGCCTTCCGCGTCGAGATCGAGATCGGCGGCGAGACCCTGACGTTCGAGCACCCGGATCCGTCCGAGGCGTACGGGCGGGCGCTGCTGGCGCTCATCCGGCGTTCGGCCTGAGCCGCCCGCTCCGCCGATGTCCGAGGCCGGTGCGAGAATTCCCGCATGAGGCTCGCAGAGGTCGTCCGCACGACCGCCGAGGTCGCCGCCACGTCGTCCCGGCTCGCCAAGATCGACGCCCTAGCACAGCTGCTGCAGGGCGCCGCCCCGGAGGACATCGTCCCGGTCATGGGGCTGCTCCTCGCCGCGCCGCGGCAGGGACGTCTCGGAGTCGGCTGGCGCGGGCTCATGGCCGTCGACGTCGCGCACGCCGCGGAGCCGGTGCTCACGATCGCGGATGTCGACCGGACGCTCGACGAGCTGGCAGCCGTCTCCGGATCCGGATCCGCGGCCGCGCGCGCCGGTCTGCTGGGAGACCTGGCGACGCGCGCGACGGCGGAGGAATGGGATCTCCTCGCGCGGGCGATGCTCGGGGAGCTGCGCACCGGGGCGCTGGCGGGCGTGCTGCTCGACGCCGTCGCGAAGGCATCCGATCGCCCCGTCGCCTCCGTGCGCCGGGCCGCGATGCTCTCCGGCGACCTGGGGGCGACCGCCGTCCTCGCCCTCACCGGCACGGCGGAGGAGCTCGACACGGTCGGCCTCGCCGTGGGGCGCCCGGTGCTGCCCATGCTCGCGGCGAGTGCCGCCACGCCGACGGCCGCACTCGAGATCACCGGCGAGGCCTCGGTCGAGTACAAGCTCGACGGCGCCCGCATCCAGGTGCACCGTCACGGCGACGAGGTCGGCGTCTACACGCGCAGCCTCGCCGACGTCACGCACCGGCTCCCCGAGATCGTCGAGATCGTGCGCGCACTGCCCGCGCACGACCTCATCCTCGACGGGGAGACGCTGTCGCTCGACGAGGACGGCGGCCCGCGACCGTTCCAGCAGACGATGTCCCGCTTCGGCGCCGACGTGTCGCGCGAGCTCGTGCTGAGGCCGTGGTTCTTCGACGTCCTGCACGTCGACGGGCGCGACCTCATCGACGAGCCGCTCTCGGTGCGCCTCGCCGAGCTCGACCGCATCGCCGGCGACTGGCGGATGCCCGGCGTGGTCACCGCGGATCCCGAGACGGCGGAGCAGCTGTCCCGCGATGCGCTGGCCGCGGGGCACGAGGGCGTGGTCGTGAAGGCCGTCGGATCCCCGTACACCGCGGGCCGGCGCGGCAAGAGCTGGGTCAAGGTCAAGCCGGTGCTCACCTACGACCTGGTCGTGCTCGGCGTCGAGTGGGGGTCGGGACGGCGGCGCGGCCGGCTCTCCAACCTGCACCTGGGCGCCCGCGACCCGGAGGGCGAGTTCGGCGACCCCGGCGGCTTCGTCATGGTCGGCAAGACCTTCAAGGGACTCACCGACGAACTGCTGCGCTGGCAGACCGAGACGTTCCCCGCGTTCGAGACGCGCCGCACCGCCTCCGCACTGTTCCTGCGCCCCGAGATCGTCGTCGAGATCGCCATCGATGGCGTGCAGCACTCGCCGCGCTACCCCGGCGGCATCGCGCTGCGCTTCGCCCGCGTGAAGCGCTATCGCCCCGACAAGACCGCCGCCGAGGCGGACACGATCCAGACCCTGCGCGCCCTGCGGCGCGAGTGAGCCGCAGGGGCTGCGCCCCTCGGCCCGGGATCGGCCGGCGGCCGCGGCCGCGATAGAATCTCCAGGTCCGGCGCCCGCGCGTCATCCGCATCCCGCGCGCCGGTGCTCGAAAAAGGGGCACGAAGCCCGCAGCGCGACCCGCCGACGACGGCGGGCAGGCGCTCCGGCGAGACACATACGGATCCGTTTCCGTTGTCGTCTCGAAAGGACGTTCCGCATGTCCACCGTCTCCGCCCACGTCGCCCTCACCCTCGCCCAGCACATCGACGCCGTCTTCGGCGTGATGGGAAACGGCAACGCCTACTTCCTCGATGCGATCGAGAAGCAGACCGGCGCCTCGTTCACCGCCGTCCGGCACGAGCAGGGCGCGGTCGTCGCCGCCGACGCGCACTATCGCGCGTCGGGACGCATCGCCGCCGCGACCAGCACCTACGGCGCCGGCTTCACGAACACGCTCACCGCCCTCGCCGAGTCAGTGCAGGCGCACATCCCCCTGGTCCTCGTCGTCGGCGACGAGCCGACGAGCGGGCCCCGTCCGTGGGACGTCGACCAGATCGCGCTGGCCTCGGGCGTCGGCGCCCGCACCTACACGGTGGGCCGGGCCGACGCGGCCGCGACCACGGTCATCGCGATCGAGCACGCCCTCACCTACCGGGTGCCCGTGGTCCTGGCCATCCCGTACGACGTCGCCGCCCTCGAGGCGGGCGAGGTCCCGGCCGCACCGGCGCCGCGGGTGCCTGCGCCGCTGGCCCCCCGGGGCGAGTTCGCCGAGGGCATGCTCGACCGGATCGCCACGGCGCTGCGCACGGCGGAGCGCCCGTTCCTGCTCGCCGGCCGCGGCGCCTGGCTCGCCGGCGCGGGCGATGCGCTGGGAGCGCTCGCCGACGCGACCGGCGCCCTCACCGCCTCCTCCGCGCTCGGCCGCGGGGTGTTCCCCGACCAGCGCTACGACCTCGGCGTGACCGGCGGCTTCGGCGCCGAGGGCGCGATGGAGCTCGTCCGCACCGCCGATGTCGCGGTCGTGTTCGGCGCGTCCCTCAACCAGTTCACGATGCGGTTCGGCGACCTGTTCGCCCCCGGCACGCAGGTGTTCCAGATCGATGTGGCCCCCGCGGCCACCCACGCCCACGTCGGCGGCTTCGTGCGGGCCGACGCCCGGCTCGCGGCCGAGGAACTGGTGGCCCGCCTCGCCGGCGCCCCGGGCTCGGGGTGGCGCGAGAGCGTCGACGTCGCCGCCGCCCGTGCCTACGAGACCGGAGACCCGGCCGCCCCCGACGGGCGTCTCGACCCCCGCTCCACCGCGCGCCGTATCGCCGACCTGCTCCCCGAGGACCGCGTCGTGGTCTCGGACGGCGGGCACTTCATCGGGTGGGCGAACATGTACTGGCCGGTCGCCTCGCCCGACCGGATGATGATGATCGGCACCGCGTTCCAGGCCATCGGCCAGGGCTGGCCCAGCGTGGTCGGCGCGACCCGCGCCCGCCCGGAGGCGACCGTCGTGCTCACCTCCGGCGACGGCGGGGGCCTCATGGCGATCGCCGACCTGGAGTCGGCCGTGCGCTCCGCCGGCGGGCGCGGTCTCGCCGTGATCTGGAACGACGCGGCCTACGGCGCCGAGGTGAACCTGTACGGGCTCAAGGGCCTCGCCCGTGAGCCGATGCTGATCCCCCAGGTCGACTTCGCCGCCTTCGCTGCGGCCGTGGGCGCGGAGGGCGTCGCGGTGCGCACGCTCGCCGACCTGGACCGGCTCGCCTCCTGGACGGCCGAGGATCCCGCCACGCGCCGGTTCCTCGTGCTCGATCTGCGCATCTCGGGCGACGTGATCGCGCCGTACCAGCAGGAGATCATCCGCGTGAACTCCTGAGTCGCCGGCCGGATCGGATCCGGTCCCGCGACTGCGCGCTCCCCCTAGGCTCGAGCCATGAGCTCTGAGCCGTCGCCCCGGATCCTGCGTTACGCCGCGTTCGCCGACGCCCCCGGCGGGGGCAACCCTGCAGGGATCGTCCTCGACGCGGAGGCGCTGGCCGACGCGGACATGCGCAGGATCGCGGCCGAGGTGGGCTACCCCGAGACCGCGTTCCTGCGGGGCACGGAGACCGTCGACGGCGTCCGCCGGCATCGCCTCCGGTATTGGTCGCCCGAGGAGGAGGTGCCCTTCTGCGGGCACGCGACCGTCGCGACGGCCGTGGTGCTCGCCGAACGCGACGGGGCGGGCGCCATGGTGTTCGACACCCCGGCCGGCGAGGTGGCGATCATCGCGTCCGACGTCGACGGGGCGATCGCGGTGTCGTTCACCAGCGTCGAGCCGGTCGTGCGGGAGCTGGATCCGGCGGTGCTCGATCGCACCCTCGGCCTGCTCTCGCTGCGCGTCGACGACCTTCATCCGGCCTACCCGCCGCGCGAGTCGTTCGCGGGCAACCGGCACCCGATCCTGGTGCTCGAGGATCCGGAGATCTTCCACCAGTTCCGGTTCGCGCCGGATCCGGTCGCCGCGCTGATGCGGGAGCAGGGCTGGACCGGGACCGTGACCGTGCTGCTCCCCCTCGCCGACGACGAGTTCGCCGCCCGCAACATCTTCCCCGTCGCGCGCATCACGGAGGATCCCGCCACAGGATCCGCCGCGGCAGCCACCGGCGCCTACCTGCGGGCGATCGGCCGCGTGCCGGCGTCGCGCACCCTGCGGATCCACCAGGGTGCGCACGTCGGCCGCCCGAGCCTGCTCACCGTCGAGGTCCCGGAGACCGGCGGGATCGTCGTCACCGGCGGGGCAGCGCCGATCGGCTGATCAGCCACGCTGCCCTGTACGTCGATATCACTTCTCCGCGATATCACTCATCAGTGATATTCTGAGTCGCATGAGCAGAGCCGCCGAGGTGATCCGCGAAGCGCGGAAGCGCGCTGCGCTCACCCAGGCGCAGCTCGCCGCGCGGAGCGGGATCGCGCAGAACGTCATCAGCGACTACGAGCGCGGCAAACGCGAACCCTCCTTCGGCGCGGTCGACGTGCTGATGAGCGCGGCCGGCCTGTCCCTCGAGTACGCCCCGCTCTCCGAGCTGGAGCGCATCCAGCGGCGACGGGACGAGATCGTCGAGCTCCTCGCCGAGCACGGGCTGACGAACGCCGGCGTCTTCGGGAGCGTGGCACGCGGCGAGGAGACGAACTCGAGCGACATCGATCTCCTCATCGATGTCGCTCCCGGCACCGGGCTCTTCCCCCTGCTGCGCGCCCAGGGAGCACTCGAGTCGATGCTCGGACGGGAGGTGGATCTGGTGCCGCGCGCGGGCCTGAAGCCCGACGTCGCCGCGAACATCACCCACGAAGTGGTGCCCCTGTGACCCGCGCTCCCCGCGAACGTCTGCTCGACATCCTCGCCTCCTGCAAGGCCATTGCCGAGCACCTCGAGTGCAGTGATACCGAGGACGGCCTTCTCTTCGATGCGCTTCGTATGCGCCTGCTCGAGATCGGCGAGGCCGCGAAAGATCTGCCGACCGCCCTCACCGACACCGAACCGGGGATTCCCTGGTCGATGATCGCCCGTCAACGTGATCACCTGGCCCACCGCTATTTCGACACAGCGCACGCCATCGTCTTCGAAGCGGCACGCCACGAGGCTCCCGCAGTCGCGCAGGCGGTGCGCCGGATGCTGGCCGTCATCGCCGAAGAGTGATCCCGGGCCTCGGGCTCGTGACTCAGCGCTCCGCGACGCGACGCCATGGCATGTACTGCAGCACCCAGGTGTTGCCGTCGGGATCCGCGAATCCCGCGTACAGGATCCCACCCGCGTCCACCACCGGAGCGACCTCGACGCCCCGGGAGATCAGCGCGTCCCGGGCCGCCTCGATGTCGCTCACGACCAGATGCAGCCCGTGCAGCGAGCCGGCGGCCATGCCCGGCCCCGGCAGCCCCTCGCTCAGGGTGATGGAGCAGTACGAGCCGGGAGGGGTGAGCTGCACGACGCGGACGCCCTCGCGCGGACGCACGTCGACGTCCTCCGCGAATCCGACCTGTTCGGTGTAGAACGCCTTGGCCCGGTCGATGTCGCTCACCGGCACGAGCACGAGCTCCAGCAGCATCGCGTCCGGCAGGACGTCGGGTTCGGGGCTGTCCACCATGATCACGACCTCCTTCGGGCGCTGCGATGCGCGTGCAGCCGAGGCTACCCGAGCGGAGCAGGTCCGGACCACCGCACCGTCAGGCCTCCAGGAAGGCGCCCTCCAGGAACGACTCCAGCTCGCCGACGGCGTCCAGCGGCAGGATCGCGGCGACGTACTGGTCGGGCCGCACCACGATCACGACGCCGTCGCGCGACAGCTCGCGCGCGTCGAAGATGTCGGTCTTGGACCAGTGCGACGGGGCGGCGGCATAGAGCTTCTCCCAGTCGGTGAGCCCGAGCGGCCCCGTCTTCGGCTGGAAGAGCGCCGGCGCCGTCGTGACGTCGAGGTCCTCGTACGACCGCTGCGAGATCCCCTTGACGTCGAACACCGCGTCCACGTCGCCGTCGGCCGGCGTGAACCGGGCGAATACGGGCGCCGCGGCCGCGGCCCAGGCGTCGAGGCCGGCGCCGGACGTGTCGCCGAACGCGTACACGCGCCAGCGGCCGTCCGCCTTCGCGTGGTGCCCGAGGTGCACGACGTTGCCGTCCGCGACGCGCACGACCTCGGCGCTCTTGAACCGCTTGCCGAGCGGGAAGCCCGCGGCGAGCGCCTGATGGGCGTCGGATCCGACGATCATCGACGAGCCGTACTGCGTCATGAAGCCGGAGGGGAACTCCGCGGTGCCCAGGTAGAACGTCGCGAGCTCCTGCGGGTCGGAGATCTCCTCGGGCTTGCGCGCCATGAGCGAGGACCACTCGCGGTCGAAGTCGATGAGCTGTTGCGCGACCGGCTTGCGCTCGGCCCCGTAGGTCGCCAGCAGAGCCGCCGGAGCGCGGCCGGTGAGCACGGATCCCAGCTTCCAGCCCAGGTTGAATCCGTCCTGCATCGACACGTTCATGCCCTGGCCGGCCTTGGCGCTGTGCGTGTGGCAGGCGTCACCGGTGAGGAAGACGCGCGGGCTGGCGGCCGATCCGGGGTCGACGTCGTCGAAGCCGTCGGTGATGCGGTGGCCCACCTCGTAGACGCTGTGCCACGCGACCTGCTTCACGTCGATCGCGTAGGGGTGCAGGATCTCGTTCGCCTTGCCGATGATCGCCTCGATCGGGGTCGCGCGCACGGCGTGGTTGTCGTCGGAGGCGACCTCGCCGAGGTCGATGTACATGCGGCTGAGGTATCCGCCCTCGCGCGGGATGTGCAGGATGTTGCCCGCCTCCGCGTTGATCGCGCACTTGGTGCGCCAGTCGGGGAAGTCGGTGTTCACGAGCACGTCCATGACGCCCCACGCGTGCGCCGCCATCTCGCCGACGTGCGTGCGACCGATCGCCTCGCGCACGCCGCTGCGCGCCCCGTCGCAGCCCACGACGTATTTCGCGCGGATGGTGCGCTCCTCCCCCGCCCGCTCGCCGGCGGAGTACCTCACCCGCACCTCGACCGGGTGCTCGCCGTCGACCCCCGAGCCCGTCGAAGGGTGCACGGTGAGCCCGAGGAACTCCACGCCGTAGTCGGGGCGGATGCGGCCCGGACCGTCGGCGGCGGCCTCGGCGAAGTAGTCGAGCACGCGGGCCTGGTTGACGATGAGGTGCGGGAACTCGCAGATGTCGTACGCGTAGTCGGCGGTGCGCGCCGTGCGGACGATGTTCTGCCGGTTCTGCGGATCCGGTCCCCAGAAGTTCATCCAGCCGATGTTGTACGCCTCGGCGATGATCCGCTCGGCGAACCCGAACGCCTGGAACGTCTCGACGCTGCGCGGCTGGATGCCGTCGGCCTGCCCGAGCACGAGCCGGCCGTCGCGCTTCTCGATGATGCGCGTCGTGAGCCCGGGGTACTGCGACATCTGCGCGGCCAGGAGCATGCCGGCCGGGCCGGATCCGACGATGAGCACGTCCATGACATCGGGGAGCTCGTCCGGACGGTCGACGCCGGTGCCGGCGGCCGGGAGCACGCGGGGGTCGTGGGAGACGTATCCGTGGTGGTGGAACTGCATCGTCGTCGATTCCTTCCTGACGGCGTCGTCGGGGCTTCGCTGCGGATCGCGAGGGCTCTTGCCTCGGCTCATCGCGTGTTCTATATTCGAACGCAACGTTCTACTATTGAACACAGACTAGCCGAGGTCGCGACCGCGATCAAGACCGGAGGATCCATGGCCGACACCCCCGCCGCGCCGGCGACGACGTCGGGCGCCCAGTCGCAGACGCTCAGCCGCGGGATCCGGATCCTGGAGATCCTGGGCGACGAGCGTGGACCCCTGTCGATCGACGAGATCGCCGCGCGCCTCGGCGTGCACCGCTCGATCGCGTACCGCCTGCTGCGCACGCTGGAGGACCACCGCCTGGTGGGGCGGGACGCGGCCGGCCTCGTCGCCCTCGGACCGCGCATGGCCGCTCTCGCCGCCGGTGTCGCGCAGGACCTGCAGGCGGAGGCACTCCCCGAGCTCACCGCCGTCGCCAACGAGCTCGGCATGACCTGCTTCCTCGCCGTGCTCGACGGCGCCGAGTGCATCACGCTGGTCAGCGTCGAGCCGCGGCACACCGTGGCGAGCGTCGCGCAGCGCCCCGGCGCGCGGCACCCTGTCACGGTCGGCGCGCCGGGCAAGGCGATCCTCGCGCAGGTGCCCGAGGCCGAGTGGCCGGACGATGCGCCGGCATCATTGCACGACGAGGTGGCCCGCTCGCGCCTCGCGGGGTTCGCCACCAGCCACGACGAGGTCATCCCCACCGTGCAGTCGATCGCGGTGCCGCTGGCCCTGCGCGGTCAGCGCCCCGCCGCGATCGCGGTCGTGCATGTGGCGACCGACCGCACCGACGCCGAGATCGCGATCCGCCTGCAGCGCTCGGCCGCATCGATCCGCGACGCCCTCGGAGCCTGACCGCAGCCCCCTCGCCGCTCGCCGAGCGAGGCCGCCGAAGGCGACCGAGACGAAACGCGGCACCCCCTCGAGGGCACCGCGTTTCGTCGTCGACCCGAAGGACTCCCGGCTCAGGCCCGGGACAGTCCGTAGATCGGGCTCACCGCCTGCTCGGTCTCGTGGTCGGGGCCGAGCGGGATGCCGCTGCGGTCGCGCAGCAGCAGCGTCGCGAGGAGGCCGATCACCGTCATCCCGGCGAGGTACCAGGTGACCGCCTGCGTCGAGCCCGTCGCCTGCACGATCGCGGTCGCGATGGTCGGCGCGAAGGCGCCGCCGGCGATCGCCCCGATCGCATAGGAGATCGAGACCCCGGAGAACCGGATCGAGGCCGGGAAGAGCTCGGTGTAGAGCGCCGCCTGCGGTCCGTAGGTGAAGCCGAGGCCGACCGTCAGGATCGCGAGGGCCGCGAACAGGAGCCCGATCTGCCCCGTGTTCACCAGCGGGAACAGCGTGAACACGCCGACGAGCTGCAGGATCCACCCGACGATGTAGGTGTTCCGGCGTCCGATGCGGTCCGAGATCCAGCCGGCGACCAGGGTCGACAGCAGCCAGGTGACGGCAGAGCCGGCCACGGCCCAGAGCACGGGACCCCGGTCGAGCTTCAGCGCGCCCTCGGGATTCGTCGCGTACCCCTGGATGTAGCCGCCGGTGGTCATGTAGCCGACCGCGTTGTTGCCGGCGAAGACGAGCGCCGCGATGATCACGAGCAGCAGATGCTTGCGGAACAGCTGCACGATCGGCATCCGCGCGGCCTCCTTGCGCTCGGCGAGCTCGGCGAACACCGGGCTCTCCTCGACCCGGCGCCGCACGTAGTAGCCGACCACGATCAGCACCACGCTGAGCAGGAACGGGATGCGCCAGCCCCAGGACAGGAACTGGTCGCCGGGCGCGACCAGCGCCATGATCGCCATCACGCCGGAGGCGATCAGCAGCCCGAGCGGCACGCCGATCTGCGGCGCCGCGCCGAAGATGCCGCGCTTGGCCTTGGGCGCGTGCTCGACGGCCATCAGCACGGCGCCGCCCCATTCGCCGCCGGCCGAGATCCCCTGCAGGATGCGCAGCAGCACCAGCAGGATCGGGGCCGCGACGCCGATCGCGTTCGCGTCGGGCAGCACGCCGATGAGCGCGGTGGCCGCGCCCATGAGGATCAGCGTCCACATCAGCACCGCCTTGCGGCCGAACTTGTCGCCGAAGTGCCCGGCCAGGAAGGCGCCGAGCGGGCGGAACAGGAAGCTGACCCCGACCGTCGCGAACCCGATCAGGGCGCTGTTGGCCCCCAGATCCTTGAAGAAGAGCTGGCCGAACACCAGCCCCACCGCGGTGGCGTAGATGAAGAAGTCGTACCACTCGACCGTGGTGCCGATGACGGTGGCGAAGACCACCCTGCGCCGATCGGCCGCCGAGGCGATGGTCCC
Source organism: Microbacterium azadirachtae (assembly GCF_000956545.1). Lineage (GTDB taxonomy): Bacteria > Actinomycetota > Actinomycetes > Actinomycetales > Microbacteriaceae > Microbacterium > Microbacterium azadirachtae. The sequence continues at coordinate 31,497 of NZ_JYIT01000059.1, read as the reverse complement.
GGTGGGCGTGAAGCCCGGTGAGGATTCTGCGGACATTGCGTTCTCCTTGTCGTGACGACGTCGTCTGGCCCAGCGGATCGGGCGACGGGGATCCTCTGCGGACAGGATCCGGATCGACGCTTGCCGGGGCTCGGCACGATGATATACGATTTCGGATACGACGCCAAGGGAACCCCTCCCTGGCCCCATCCGCGCGAGGAGGCGCCCATGCCCGCACCGATCGACCGGCCCGGCAAGATCATCGCGATCCACCTCAACTACCGCTCCCGCGCGGACCAGCGCGGCCGCACCCCTGCGGCGCCGTCCTACTTCTTCAAGCCGTCCTCGTCGGTCGCCGGCACGGATGGCGTCGTGGAGCGCCCCGCCGGCACCGAGCTGCTGGCGTTCGAGGGCGAGATCGCCCTCATCATCGGCACCCCGGCGCGGCGCGTGAGCGTCGAGGACGCCTGGTCGCACGTCGCCTGGGTCACCGCGTCCAACGACCTGGGGCTGTACGACCTGCGCGCGAACGACAAGGGCTCCAACGTCCGCTCCAAGGGCGGCGACGGCTATACGCCGCTCGGTCCCGAGCTCATCCCCGCCGCCGAGGTCGATCCGACTCAGCTGCGCGTGCGCGCCTGGGTGAACGGAGACCTGCGCCAGGACGATGAGACCGGCGACCTGCTGTTCCCGCTTCCGCAGCTCGTCGCGGATCTCTCCCAGCACTTCACCCTCGAACCCGGCGACGTGATCCTCACCGGCACGCCCGCCGGCTCCAGCGTGATCGTCCCCGGCGACGTCGTCGTCATCGAGGTCGACGCCCCGCACTCCTCGAAGACCTTCAGCTCGGGCGGCCTGCGCACGACGGTCGTGCAGGGCGACGTGCCCTTCGACGGCGCGCTCGGATCGCTCCCCGCCGTGGACGACCTGCAGCGCGCCGAGGCGTGGGGGTCGCGCGAGGCCGCAGGGCTCGCGCCGGAGGCCGCGACGGCCGCCACCGCGCCCGCGCTCGACCCCGCGCTGCGCGAGAAGCTCCTCGCCGCCCCCACCGCCGGCCTCAGCACCCAGCTGCGCAAGCGCGGCCTGCACGCCTGCTTCATCGACGGGGTCTCGGCGAACGTGCCCGGCGCGAAGATCGTCGGCACCGCCAAGACGCTGCGCTTCGTCCCCGCCCGTGAGGATCTGTTCACGACCCACGGCGGCGGCTACAACGCGCAGAAGCGCGCCTTCGACGCCGTCGAGGAGGGCGAGGTCATCGTGATCGAAGCCCGCGGCGACGCGAGCACCGGCACCCTCGGCGACATTCTGGCCCTGCGCGCCAAGGTCCGCGGGGCGGCGGGCGTGGTGACGGACGGCGGGGTGCGCGACTACGCCGCGGTCGCCGAGATCGGCCTGCCCGTGTTCTCCCAGGGCGCGCACCCGTCGGTGCTCGGCCGCAAGCACGTCCCGTGGGACGTCGACGTGACGATCGCCTGCGGCGGCGCCGCCGTCCAGCCGGGCGACATCATCGTCGGCGACAGCGACGGCGTCATCGTGATCCCGCCCGCCCTGGCCGAGGAGGTCGCCGACGCGGCCCTCGCCCAGGAGGAGGAGGACGCCTGGATCGCCGAGCAGGTCGAGGCGGGGCATCCGGTCGATGGGCTGTTCCCGATGGACGCCGCCTGGCGCGCCACGTACGACGCCGCGCGCGCGACGGGGTCCGAGGAGGCGTGATGGCCGAGGTCCTCACCGGCAGCAAGTCGGAGCAGGCGTACGCCTGGCTCCGCGCGCGCATCGCCTCGCACGCCTACGGCCCCGGCTTCCGGCTCGTGCTCGGCACGATCGCCGACGAGCTGGGGATGAGCGTGGTCCCGGTGCGCGAGGCGATCCGCCGGCTCGAGGCCGAGGGCCTGGTCACCTTCGAGCGCAACGTCGGCGCCCGGGTCACCCTCGTCGACGAGAGCGAGTACGCGCACACCATGCAGACGCTCGGGCTCGTCGAGGGCGCGGCCACGGCGCTGTCCGCGCCGTTGCTGGACGCGGCCGCCCTGGACGCCGCGCTCGAGGTCAACGACCGCATGACGCGGCTGCTCGACAGCTTCGACGCGCACCGCTTCACCGAGCTGAACCGCCAGTTCCACTCCGTGCTGTACGAGCCGTGCCCCAACCCGCACATCCTGGATCTGGTCCAGCGCGGGTGGGCCCGCCTCAGCGGCATCCGCGAGTCGACGTTCGCGTTCGTGCCCGGCCGCGCCGAGCACTCTGTCGAGGAGCACGCGCAGATCGTCGAGCTCATCCGCACCGGAGCGGATCCGCTCGAGATCGAGCTCGCCGCCCGCAACCACCGCTGGCGCACGAGGGACGCGTTCCTCGCCGCGCTGCACCCCGATTCCGCCGTCGAGCCCCCCGCCTGACGAGCACGAGACCACCCACACCACCCGGAAGGACGATGATGACCGAGGCCTACACCCCCGCCGACCTCCCCACGAGGATCCAGCACTACATCGACGGCGAGTTCGTCGACTCGATCGACGGAGACACCTTCGAGGTGCTCAACCCCGTCACGAACGAGACCTACGCCCACGCTGCGGCCGGCAAGAAGGCCGACATCGAGAAGGCCGTCGCCGCCGCCAAGCGCGCCTTCGACGAGGGCCCGTGGCCGCGCATGCTCCCCCGCGAGCGCTCGCGCGTGCTGCACAAGATCGCCGACATCGTCGAGTCGCGCGACGCCCGCCTCGCCGAGCTCGAGTCCTACGACTCCGGCCTGCCGATCACCCAGGCGCTCGGGCAGGCCCGCCGTGCCGCCGAGAACTTCCGCTTCTTCGCCGACCTGATCGTCGCCCAGTCCGACGACGCCTTCAAGGTGCCGGGCAAGCAGATGAACTACGTCAACCGCAAGCCGATCGGCGTCGCGGGTCTCATCACCCCGTGGAACACGCCCTTCATGCTCGAGTCGTGGAAGCTCGGCCCCGCGCTCGCCACCGGCAACACGGTGGTGCTCAAGCCCGCCGAGTTCACGCCGCTGTCCGCCTCCCTGTGGGCGGGCATCTTCGAGGAGGCAGGGCTGCCGAAGGGCGTCTTCAACCTCGTCAACGGCCTCGGCGAGGATGCGGGAGACGCCCTCGTCAAGCACCCCGACGTGCCGCTCATCTCCTTCACCGGCGAGAGCCGCACGGGCCAGATCATCTTCGGCAACGCCGCACCGTTCCTCAAGGGCCTCTCGATGGAGCTCGGCGGCAAGAGCCCGGCGGTCGTGTTCGCCGATGCGGATCTGGACACCGCGATCGACGCGTGCATCTTCGGGGTGTTCTCCCTGAACGGCGAGCGCTGCACGGCCGGATCCCGGATCCTGGTGCAGCGCGACGTGTACGACGAGTTCGTCGAGAAGTACGCGGCGCAGGCGAAGCGCGTCAAGGTCGGCCACCCGCACGACCCGTCCACCGAGGTCGGCGCGCTCGTGCACCCCGAGCACTACGACAAGGTGATGAGCTACGTCGAGATCGGCAAGACCGAGGGACGCCTGGTCGCCGGCGGCGGCCGTCCCGACGGCTTCCCCGAGGGCAACTACGTCGCTCCGACGGTGTTCGCCGACGTCTCCCCCGACGCCCGGATCTTCCAGGAGGAGATCTTCGGCCCCGTCGTCGCGATCACCCCGTTCGACACCGACGAGGAGGCGCTGGCCCTCGCCAACAACACCAAGTACGGTCTGGCCGCCTACATCTGGACCAACGACCTCAAGCGCGCGCACAACTTCGCGCAGGCCGTCGAGGCCGGCATGGTGTGGCTCAACTCGAACAACGTCCGCGACCTGCGCACCCCGTTCGGCGGCGTGAAGGCCTCCGGACTCGGCCACGAGGGCGGCTACCGCTCGATCGACTTCTACACCGATCAGCAGAGCGTGCACATCACGCTCGGCGCCCCGCACAACCCGACTTTCGGCAAGCAGGACCCTTCGACAGGCGCAGGGACCCACACCGAGACCGACGTCGACGACCCGGACCCCCGCTGAACCGGATCCCGGACCGAACATCTAGCAAGGACGCTGACATGACCAACCGCGCCGACATGACGCTCACCTCCTCCGGCTTCTACACCAGCCAGGAGGCGCCCATCACCACCGGAAACCCCATCCCGACCCCGCAGTCCAGCCCGCCGGACGTGCTCCGCTGCGCGTACATGGAGCTCGTCGTGACGGACCTCGCCGCGTCGCGCGTCTTCTACGTCGACGTGCTCGGGCTGTACGTGACGGAGGAGGACGAGGAGACGATCTACCTCCGCTCCACCGAGGAGTTCATCCACCACAACCTCGTGCTGCGCAAGGGCCCGGTCGCCGCCGTGGCCGCGTTCTCGTACCGCGTGCGCACCCCCGAGGACCTCGACCGCGCGGTCGAGTTCTACACGGAGCTGGGCTGCGATGTGCGCCGCAACCCGTCGGGCTTCGTGAAGGGGATCGGCGACTCGGTGCGCGTCGTGGATCCGCTCGGCTTCCCGTACGAGTTCTTCCACCAGACCGACCACGTCGAGCGGATGAGCTGGCGCTACGACCTGCACATCCCCGGCGAGCTCGTGCGCCTGGACCACTTCAACCAGGTCACCCCCGACGTGCCGCGCGCGGTGAAGTACATGCAGGATCTCGGCTTCCGCGTCACCGAGGACATCCAGGACGAGGAGGGCACGGTCTACGCCGCCTGGATGCGCCGCAAGCCCACCGTGCACGACACCGCGATGACCGGCGGCGACGGCCCCCGCATGCACCACGTGTGCTTCGCCACCCATGAGAAGCACAACATCCTCGCGATCTGCGACAAGCTCGGCGCCCTGCGCCGCTCCGACGCGATCGAGCGCGGCCCCGGCCGCCACGGCGTCTCCAACGCGTTCTACCTGTACCTGCGCGACCCGGACGGTCACCGCGTCGAGGTCTACACGCAGGACTACTACACGGGCGACCCGGACAACCCGGTCGTCACCTGGGACGTGCACGACAACCAGCGCCGCGACTGGTGGGGCAACCCCGTCGTCCCGAGCTGGTACACCGACGCGTCGCTCGTGCTCGACCTGGACGGCAACCCGCAGCCCGTCGTCGCCCGCACCGACAGCAGCGAGATGGCCGTCACGATCGGCGCCGACGGTTTCAGCTACACGCGAGCCCCCGAGTCCGGCGGCGCCGCCGAGACCATGCCCGAGTGGAAGCAGGGCGAGTACAAGCTCGGACACCAGCTGTGAGCCTCGACGCCGGCACCATCGCCGCCCTCGCCGCAGAGCTCGCCGAGGCCGACCGCACGCACGGCGTGATCCCTCGGATCACGGCACGGCATCCGGAGGCGACCGTCGAGGACTCCTACGCGATCCAGGGCGTCTGGCGCGACGCCCAGGTGGCCGCGGGCCGCACGCTCGTCGGCCGCAAGATCGGGCTCACCTCGAAGGCGATGCAGCAGGCCACGGGCATCACCGAGCCCGACTACGGCGTCATGTTCGACGACACCGTGTATCCGTCCGGATCCGAGATCCCCACCGGGCACTTCTCGAACGTGCGGATCGAGGTCGAGCTGGCCTTCGTGCTCAAGGAGCCGCTGGAGGGCCCGGACTGCACGCTGGAGGACGCGCTCGCCGCGATCGACTACGCGGTGCCGGCGCTCGAGGTGCTGAACTCGCACATCGAGCTGGAAGGCCGCACGATCGTCGACACGATCAGCGACAACGCCGCCTACGGGGCGATGGTGCTCGGCACCGTGCACAAGCGCCCCGACGAGATCGACCTGCGCTGGGTGCCCGGAGTGCTCAGCCGCAACGGCGAGATCGAGGAGACCGGGGTCGCCGCGGGCGTGCTCGGGCACCCCGCGACCGGCGTCGCGTGGCTCGCGAACAAGTTCCACCAGCACGGCGCCCGTCTGGAGGCCGGCGAGATCATCCTGGCCGGATCCTTCACGCGGCCGATGTGGGTGTCGCGCGGCGACGAGGTGCGCTGCGACTATGGCTCCATGGGAGTGATCGAATGCCGCTTCGTCTGAGCCCGACGTTCCGCGACCGTCTCGCGGAGCGGGCCGGGAGCCCGGCCGGTGCGCGCCCCCTCATCGGGATGTGGGCGTGCACCGGCAGCGCGCTCGTGACCGAGATCGCCGCCGGATCCGGCCTGGACTGGCTGCTGATCGACGGCGAGCACTCGGCGAACACGCTCGACACGCTGCAGGTTCAGCTGCAGGTGGCGGCGGCGTACCCGATCACGCCCCTCGTGCGCGTGCCGTGGAACGACCCCGTGATCATCAAGCAGGTGCTCGACCTCGGCGCGCAGAACCTCATCGTCCCGATGGTCTCCTCGGCCGAGGAGGCGCGCGCCGCGGTCGCCGCCACGCGGTACCCGCCCGAGGGCGTGCGCGGGGTGGGCTCCGCCCTGGCTCGCAGCGCCCGGTGGAACCGCGTGGACGGCTACCTCCGCGACGCCGCGGAGCATGTGTCGCTGACGGTGCAGATCGAGACCGCGGCCGGCGTCGCCGCCGCGGCAGAGATCGCCGCGGTCGACGGTGTGGACGCGGTCTTCGTGGGCCCCTCCGACCTCGCCGCCTCGATGGGCCTGCTCGGACAGCAGACCCACCCCGACGTGGTCGCCGCGGTCGAGCGGGTGTTCGCCGAGGCGACCGCCGTCGGCACTCCCGTGGGCGTGAACGCGTTCGATCCGGCCGCTGCCGACGCGTACATCGCCGCCGGTGCCGCCTTCGTCGCCGTCGGCGCGGACGTCGCCCTCCTCGCGCGGGCCTCCGAGGCCCTCGCGGTCCGCTTCCTCCCCCCGTCCGCCCCGGCCCCGTCCTCCCCCTCCGCCAGCTACTGACCCGGATCCCGGTTTCACGTTCGAGGAGCGATGTTCGCTCTGTATCGGGCAGTTTCGGCGCGAACAATGCTCCTCGAACGTTCGAGATGATCGAGCGGCTGTGGATAAGTGGGACCGGGGTTTCCGGGAGGGGCAGAGTGTGTCGCATGCGCCGACATTCAGATCTGCCCGAGGAACTCGGATCCACCTTCTCGGTCGCGCTGGCACGCCGGCATGGCATCGGTCACGGCCGATTGCGCGGGTCCGACCTGCGAGCCCCGTTCCCCGGCGTGCGCACGCGACGGGAGGCTCTGGATCCGGCGACGATCACCGACCCTTACGAACGTCAGCGGCTGTTGCGGCTCTCACGAGCTGCCGACTACGCCCCGCGGATGCACTCCGGACACTTCTTCAGCCACCAGACCGCTGCTGCGATCTGGGGCGCCCCGCTCCCGCTCGTTCTGGACGAGCGGGGCGATCCGGCGGGCGCCGCGGGACCCGCACTCCATGTGTGCGCGCTCGGCCCTGTCGCGCTCCCCCGCATGGCAGGTGTCGAAGGCCACCGCTCTCTCCGCAGGATGACGGAGGTCTGCGACCACCGGGGCTTCCGTGTCGCATCACCCGCGGCGACCTGGGTATCGCTCGCGGCTGAACTCGGCACGGTTGACCTCTTGGCCGCCGGCGACTACTTCTGCCGTGAGTGGAAACCCGGAGTGGGCCGCCCCGCCGTCGGCAGACGTCCGCTCGCCACGATCGAGCAGCTGAAGGAGGCCATGAACGCGGGGAGACGTCAGGGCATCGCCAAGCTGCGTACGGCGATCGAGCTGATCCGGGTGGACTCGTGGTCGCCTCGTGAATCGCGCCTGCGGTGGCTGATCATCACGTCAGGTCTTCCCGAACCTCAGCTCAACCAGGACGTCTTCGACGATCGCGGCCGGTTCCTCGGCTGCGTCGACCTGGTCTATCCGGCGCAGAAGGTGGCCGTCGAATACCACGGCCTGCAGCACTCCGCACAGTGGAGCAGAGACGTGGAGAGGGCGGCAGCTCTCCGTGCCGCAGGATGGACGGTGATCGAGGTGACCGCCGCCCTGCTGAGAGACGAGACGACGCTGCTCCGCCGAATCCGGTCCGCGCTGGGCGCGTGATCGGCAGGTTTCGAGGAGCGATGTTTGTCGCCAAATGCCCGAATCGCGGACGAACATTGCGCCTTGAACCGATCGGCGCGGCGGCCGATCCCGAGATCGCCTGACAGGATGGGGCGAGTGAGGATGGGCATCGCGGCGCTGCGGGATCGGGGATTCCGCTGGTTCTTCCTGGCCCGCACGATCACCCTGATCACGGGATCCATGTCGTCCATCGCGCTCGCCTTCGCCGTGCTGGGGATCGACAACGACGCGGCCGCCCTCTCGATCGTGCTCACGGCGTTCACGGTCGCCAACATCGTGTTCCTGCTGCTCGGCGGCGTCGTCGCGGATCGGCTTCCGCGCGCCGTCGTCATCCAGACCAGCTACGTCGTCGACATCCTCTCGATCGGCGCCACCGCCGCGCTGCTGTTCACGGGCACTGCCACCGTGCCGGCCCTGGCCGCCCTCGCCGCGGTGAACGGCGCCTCCGCCGCGTTCGTGATGCCGGCGATGCAGGGGCTCATCCCGCAGCTGACCACGCCGGACCACCTGCAGCAGGCGAACGCGCTGCTGTCCTTCGCCCGCTCCGCCACCACGATCGCGGGTCCCGTCGTCGCCGGCGGCATCGTGGCCCTGGCCGGCCCGGCCTGGGTCATGGTGATCCAGGCCGCGGGCTGGGCCGCCGCGATCGTGTTCCTCGCGATGGTGCGGCTCCCTCCGCCGATCCGCGGGCAGCGGGCGGGGCTGTTCCACGATCTCCATGACGGGTGGCGCGAGTTCTGGTCCCGTCCCTGGCTGTGGATCGTCGTGCTCGCCTTCATGGTGCTCAACGCGATCCACGTCGGCGCCTGGGGCGTCGCGGGACCGTACATCGCCAAGAACGATCCGCTGCTGGGCGTCGCGGGCTGGGGCTGGGTCGTCAGCGCCGAGGGCGCGGGCGTGCTGCTGATGACGCTGCTGCTGATGTGGATCCCGCTCCGACGTCCACTGCGGCTGGGCATGCTCGGGATGAGCGCCCTGGCGATCCCGCTCACCCTCCTCGGCCTGCATCCGGCGGTGCCCCTGCTGGTCATCGCCGCGCTCGTCGCGGGCGCGGGCGTCGAGGTGTTCAGCACCGGCTGGAACGTGACGATGATGGAGCAGATCCCGGAGGAGAAGCTCTCGCGGGTCTCCAGCTACGACATGCTGGGGAGCTACGTCGCGATGCCCGTCGGCACGCTCGCGTTCGGATGGCTGATCGCCCGGGTGGATCTGCCGGCGCTCATGGTGGCCTCCGCGATCGTCTACGCCGCGATCGCGCTCGGGACCATGGCGGTGCCGAGCATCTGGCGGATGCGCCGACGCGCGGACGCGGTGCCCGAGGACGTCCCGGTCGCCTGAACACCCGGCGCGCGACGCGGCACCCGATGAACTGGCGCATTCATAGGCGGTGACGGCAGGATGAATCCATGACCTTCCCCGCCCTCGCGCCTCTCGCCGACCGCGCGGCACTGTTCGCCGCCCTCCGCCAGGACCAGCTCGTCGCTGCGACCGACGCCCTGGGCGAGCACCGCTGGGACGTCGATCTCGCGGCGGGCACCCTCGCCTTCACTTCCGAGGCCGACCCGAGCCGTCGCATCGTCGCGCGCGCCTCGCTGGTCGCGACCATCGCCCCGGGGCCGCGTTCGCTGATGTGGGCGTGGGCGCACCCCCAGGGCGGAGCCGACCCGCAGATCGCCGCTCTCCGCGACTACGGCACCACCTACGGGATCGCCGAGCTCTCGCAGCCCGAGCTGCCGTTCCCGGCCGAGGCCGACGCCGACGTCGACGGATGGATCTCGGGGGCCGCCCACCAGGTCGCCGCGATCGCCGAGGAGATCACCGGCCGTTCGCCGTACTACTCGGCGCCGGTCGGCAGCGGCACCCGCGCGGTGTTCCTGCTCGACGCTCCGCTGCCCGCGCTCACCGTGGCCGACGCCGTGACGGCGCTGCCGCGGATCCTTCCCGAGCTCTCGCTGTCCGACGCGCGCTCCTCGGTCTGGGATCTCGCGCGTCTCGCGGGCTGGAGCATGCAGTGGACCGACGAGGCGTACTCGGGCGCGGTCGTGAGCGATGCGACCGGGAGCGCCACGTTCCGCTTCGACGAGTACGCCCGCATCGCAGGCGTCGAGTCCACGCTCGGTCAGGTGCGGCAGGGCTGATCCGGGGACGGGGCTCCCGCCGATGCGCCTCCTGTCGCGCGGCGCGCTCGTCCTCGTACTCGTCGGCGCGGCGGTGCTGCTGCTGGCCCGCCCGGCCGACGCCCATGTGACGACCGTCGCATACGCCGATCTGTCGGCGGCGAGCGCGACCGACGTGCGGGTGGCATTCGATCTCCAGTACCCGTTGCTGAGCGCTTCCGCCGCCCGGGCGGAGAAGGATCCTGCCCTCTTCGCCGATGCGGTCGAGCATCCGCATCCGGGGGCGGAGAACCGGGTGCTGGCGGATCACGCGGCGGCGATCGTGGCGTATGCGTCCGCGCACTTCACCGTCGCCGTGGACGGCGGCGGCCCCTGCCGACCGCGGGCCGACGGTCCGGCGGAGTTCCACACCCGGGACGCCACGGACTACGCGCGCTTCACCGTGCGCTACGCCTGCGCCGCCGCGCACCACGGCGCCGTCGTCGTGCGCAGCACCCTGTTCCCCGACACGGAGGGCATGGTCAAGGACACCAAGACGATCGTGACGTACGCCCTCGACGGCCGCAGCGGCAGCGCGGCACTGGACGCGAGCCACCCGCGGTTCTCCACCGTGCAGCCGTGGACCGAGCGCTTCGCGGAGTTCTTCCTGCTCGGCGCCGAGCACCTGCTCACCGGGATCGACCACATCCTGTTCCTCCTCGCCCTCATCGTGAGCTCCCGGCGCCTGCGCGACGTCGTATTCGCGGCCACCTGCTTCACGGTGGCGCACTCGATCACGTTCCTGCTCGCCGCGCTCGGTCTCGTGCACGTCGGGTCGGACATCGTGGAGCCGGCGATCGCGCTGTCGATCGCCGCAGTCGCGGCCTGGCATCTGTGGGAGGAGCGGCTGCGGCGCGCCGCGCGGCGCCGAGGCGAGCCGGCGCCTGAGCCGTCCCGCCGGGCTGCGCTGCTGCGCCTCGGGATCGTGTTCGGCTTCGGGCTCATCCACGGACTCGGCTTCGCCAGTGCGCTCCACATCACCGAGCCGTGGTCGTGGACGCTGCTGTGGTCGCTGCTGGTGTTCAACCTGGGCATCGAGGCGGTGCAGCTGTCGATCATCCTGATCGTCTTCCCGGCGTTGATGCTGCTGCGCCGCCGGATGCCGCGCACGGCGACCGTCGCGGGCATCGTCGTCACGGTCGTGGTGCTCGCGTTCGGCCTGCTCTGGTTCTTCCTGCGGGTGCTCGGGCTGCCCGGCACGCCGTGACGCCCGGCAGCGACCGTCAGCGGCCCAGCCGCTGCCGGGCGGTGTTCCGGCCCGGCCCCACGGGCTCGTGCGCCGTCGCCGCAGCGAGTCCGAACAGCGGCATGTCGGCGTAGATCGCCTCCATCCCTCCGGCCGGGACCTGATAGGTCTCATGCCAGACGCCGACGCTGCCGGATCCGAGCAGGGTGTGCATGAAGTCGCGCCACGGCTGCAGGTGCGGTGCGTCGCGGTCCGCCGCGAACCGCTGCAGATGCTCCGGACTCTCCCAGTAGGAGAGCAGGATCGTCGTGCGGCCCAGCCAGCTCTCGCAGCCGAGCATCCCCGCCTCCGGATGGCTCGAGAGGTGGCGCAGCATCGCGGGCATCCGCCGCGCCACGCGCAGCACCCGCCCGACCTGCCACCACCGATTCGCCCGCATGCCGATCACGAACACCGTGATGTCGGTGCGGTCGACGGCCGCCGTGTACCGCCCGGGGAAGACCTTCGCACCCATCGCCGTTCCTTTCTAACGTTGTTATAGAACGTTGTTACAGAACGACGTTACGATAGGATCCCTCGTATGGCAAGACCCGTCACGCACGATGCGAACCTGCGCTCCCGACTCATCGCGGTCGCCTCGTCGATGATCGACCGCGACGGCCCTGAGCGCTTCTCGGTGCGCGAGGTCGCACAGGCCGCGGATACGTCGACCTCGGCCGTCTACACGCTCTTCGGGAGCAAGGCGGATCTGATCTCCGCGGTCATCGCCGACTCGTTCGCCTCGTTCGCCGAGGCGCAGCGGGCCGCGGAGCCCGGGGGGCTCCGCGCGCTCGGCGAGGCGTACCGCTCCTGGGCCCTGCAGCACCCCGACCGGTACCGGCTCATGTTCAGCGGGGCGGTCAGCACGGCGCACGACCCTACCGACCACACCGGCGAGCTCGACGCCCTGCTGCCTCTCGCCCGCACGCTGACCGGCGCGGCAGAGGTCGGGCCGGACGTGGATCTCCGCAGCACCCTGGCCGTCTGGGCGCAGGTGCACGGCGCCGTGGGCCTCGAACTCGCCGGCGTCGCGCCGCCGTGGGTCGACGCCGATGCCGTGTACGCCGCCGTGCTGGACGCGATCGCCGCTGTGCACCCTGGCCGCTGACGGCGCACCCCGCGCCGCGCACTCCACGCCCCGGATCCCGGTCGGGGCGGTCGCTACCGGCACGCTCCCCCTCATGACAGGGTGGAGGCATGAAGAATCTGATCGTGCGGTTCGCGTCGCTCTACGTGTTCGACGTCGTCGTGCTGCTCGTGATCGGCTGGCTCACTCCCGCCCGCGTCGGCCTGCACGCGCTCTGGGCCGCCGTGATCCTCACTCTGGCCGCCCTGTTCCTCAAGCCCCTGCTGACGAAGGCCGCGACATCGCTGTCGGCGAGCGGCACCAAGTTCGTGCAGTACCTCGCCGTGTTCGCCGTCGAGCTCGTCGTGTGGATCCTCACCGTGTGGCTGAGCGGCGTGACCGCCGGCAACGTCTGGGGCTGGATCCTCCCGCCCGTGATCCTGCTGATCGGCTGGGTCGTCTACGACCAGGTCGACGACGCGCTGTCCCGCAAGGCCGGCGAGCTCTACGACGCCGCGGGGGCCAGGATCTCCGGCTCGCGCTCGGGCTCCCGGGACGCCGGCGCCGCGTCGACCGCCTCGACCTCGGAGGCCCGCACGGAGCTCGACGACGGACTCACGCCGGAGCAGCGCCGGATGTTCGACGAGCTCGGCTGACCGCGGACGCCCGGATGCGGATCGGGCGGACCCGACATCGGTCGGATCCGCCCGTTCTTCGTGGCGCAGGGAGACTCAGGCGACGGCGCGCTCTGCCGCCTCGACGACGTTCGTCATGAGCAGGGCCACGGTCATCGGCCCGACGCCGCCGGGGTTCGGCGAGATCCAGCCCGCGACCTCGGCGACCGCCGGATCCACGTCCCCGTAGACCCTGCTCCTGCCGGTCTCCGGGTCGTCCTCGCGCGTCACGCCCACATCGAGCACGGCGGCGCCCGGCTTGACGTCCTCGGCACGGATCAGGTGCTTGACCCCGGCTCCGGCGACGATCACATCGGCCTCACGCAGGTACGGCGACATGTCCGGCGTACCGGTATGCACCTGGGTGACGGTCGCGTTGATGTCGCGGCGCGTGAGGAGGAGCCCGATCGGGCGACCGATCGTGACGCCGCGGCCGACCACGACGACGTGCTTGCCCTTGAGGTCGTAGTCGCTGCGCAGCAGCAGCTCGATCACACCGCGCGGCGTGCACGGGAGCGGAGTGTGGATCGGCGCGTTCACGTTCAGCACGAGGCGGCCGAGGTTGGTCGGGTGCAGGCCGTCGGCATCCTTGGCCGGATCGATCCGCTCCAGGATCGCGTCCGTGTCGAGGTGCTTCGGCAGCGGCAGCTGCACGATGTAGCCGTGGCACGCCGGATCCGCGTTGAGCTCGTCGATCACGGCCTCGACCTCGGCCTGGGTCGCGTCGGCGGGCAGCTCGCGCTGGATCGAGTTCATCCCGATCGCCTCGGACTGTCGGTGCTTCATGCCGACATAGAGCTGCGAGGCCGGATCGGCCCCCACCAGCACCGTGCCGATGCCGGGGACGACCCCGCGCGCGGCGAGGGCCGCGACGCGCTCGGCGAGCTCCGCCTTGATCTGGGCCGCCGCCGCCTTGCCGTCGAGGATCCGGGCCGTCACTGCACGAGGTCCGGGTAGAGCGGGAAGGCCGCGGCGAGCGCGTCCACGCGGGCGCGCAACGCCTCGACATCGGCGCCCGGCTGCAGCGCGAGCGCGATGACGTCAGCGACCTCGGTGAACTCGGCGTCGCCGAAGCCGCGGGTCGCGAGCGCGGGCGTGCCGATGCGCAGACCCGAGGTGACCATCGGCGGACGCGGGTCGTTCGGGACGGCGTTGCGGTTGACCGTGATGTGGATGTCGTGGAGGAGATCCTCGGCCTGCTTGCCGTCGATCTCGGCGTCGCGCAGGTCGACGAGCACGAGGTGCACGTCGGTGCCGCCCGAGCGCACGGCGATGCCGGCGTCCTTCACGTCCTGCTGGGACAGGCGGTCGGCGATGATCGCCGCACCGCGCAGCACGCGCTCCTGACGCTCCTTGAACTCAGGCGTTCCGGCGATCTTGAAGGCGGTGGCCTTCGCGGCGATCACGTGCATGAGGGGGCCGCCCTGCTGGCCCGGGAAGACGGCCGAGTTGATCTTCTTGGCGATCTCGGCGTCGTTCGTGAGGATGAAGCCGGAGCGCGGGCCGCCGATCGTCTTGTGCACGGTCGACGAGACCACGTGCGCGTGCGGCACCGGATTCGGGTGCAGGCCTGCGGCGACGAGGCCCGCGAAGTGCGCCATGTCGACCCAGAGGAGAGCCCCGACCTCGTCGGCGATCTCGCGGAACGCGGCGAAGTCGAGCGTGCGCGGGTAGGCGGACCAGCCGGCGATGATCACCTTCGGCTTGTGCTCGAGGGCGAGACGGCGCACCTCGTCCATGTCGATGGTGGAGGTCTCCGGGTTCACGCCGTAGGCGACGATGTCGTAGAGGCGGCCGGAGAAGTTGATCTTCATGCCGTGCGTGAGGTGGCCGCCCTGATCGAGGGAGAGGCCGAGCAGGGTGTCGCCGGGGCGCGCGATCGCGTGCAGCACCGCGGCGTTCGCAGTGGCGCCGGAGTGCGGCTGGACGTTCGCGAACTCGGCGCCGAACAGCTCCTTGGCGCGGGCGATCGCGAGCTCCTCGGCGACGTCGACCTCCTCGCAGCCGCCGTAGTAGCGGCGGCCGGGGTAGCCCTCGGCGTACTTGTTGGTCAGCACCGAGCCCTGCGACTGCAGGACGGAGACGGGGACGAAGTTCTCCGAGGCGATCATCTCGAGGAAGGTCTGCTGGCGCGTGAGCTCCCGGTCGAGGACCTGGGCGATCTCGGGATCCACCTCGGAGAGAGGCGCGTTGAAGAAACGGTCGGTCATGGCGTGCTCCTTTGACATAGCGAAGAGAAGGGTGCTCATCGGCCCAGGCGCGCGGTCGAATCCATGACGGTCGCTCCCCGGTGGTGACCCACCCAGACGCCAGTCGCGACATCGACGAGCCTACCCGATCGCGACCGGGATCCCGAGGGCGATGACAGGACGCGGTCCCGACGACGACGCGCGTTCGCGATAGGTTTTGTTCATGGTCCTGCATGATGCGCTGCCGCTCATCCCGTTCCCCGCCTCCGTGATCCGCGGCGAGGGCTCCGTCCCCGTGACCTCCGTCCGGATCGAGGGAGAGGCGGACACCGCTGCGCTCCTGCGCTCCGAGCTCTCCGCCCGCCTCGGCGCGGGCGCGGTCACCGCAGACGGCGACACGCGCATCCTCCTCGGGATCGGCCCCGGCCCCGTCCGTACGGAGGGCTACCTCCTCGAGGCGTCGGACGAGGGGATCCGGATCACCGGGCACGACGCGGCGGGCCTGTTCCACGGCACGCGCACCCTGCTCCAGCTGCTGCACCGCGACGACGCCGGGTGGAGCGTTCCGCGGGTGCGGATCGACGACGCCCCGCGGTTCGCCTATCGGGGGGTCATGCTCGACGTCGCGCGGCATTTCTTCTCCGTCGCCGACGTGCAGCGCTTCATCGACCGCGCCGCGGCGCTGAAGTTCAACCACCTGCACCTGCATCTCACCGACGACCAGGGCTGGCGCATCGAGATCGACGCCTGGCCGCAGCTGACCGGCGCGGGCGCCGGGGGCGACGCCACCGGCGGTCCCGGCGGCTTCTACACGAAGGACGACTACCGGGCGATCGTCGCCTACGCCGCGGCGCGGCACGTCACGGTGGTGCCCGAGATCGACCTGCCGGGGCACACCCACGCCATCGGGCTCGGCTACCCCGACCTCGTCGAGCAGCCGGCGATCACCGAGGCGAACATCGCCGAGGCGGCGGCGCTGCACCAGCCGCTCCCCGTCCACGGCGAGCAGTACTCCGCCTGGGGCGTCGGGCACTCCTCGGTGCGGATCCATGAGGAGCGGACGTACGAGCTGATCCGGGATGTGCTGGACGAGCTCGCCGCCCTCACCCCCGGCCCGTACCTGCACATCGGCGGCGACGAGTGCCTCGGCACCTCGGCGGCCGACTTCGCCCTGTTCTTCGAGCGCGCCGGAAGGCTCGCCGCCGACACGGGCAAGACGCCGGTCGCCTGGCACGAGGCGGGCGTGGTCGACGGCCTTCCCGCGGGGATGATCGGCCAGTACTGGGGATCGGCGGTGCCGCAGGGCGACCACGCCGCGCACGCACGCCGCTTCGTCGAGCGGGGCGGCGCGCTCGTCCTCTCGCCGTCCGACCGCGCCTATCTCGACATGAAGCCGCGCGCCGACCATCCGCACGGCCTGGCGTGGGCCGGCATCGTGCCGCTGCGCACCGCGTACGACTGGGATCCGGCGCAGGTGATCCCCGATGTGCCCGCCGAGGCGATCCTGGGCATCGAGGCGCCGCTGTGGACGGAGTCCGTCTCCACGCTCGCCGAGGCCGACGGTCTCGTCTTCCCGCGCATCGCCGCCCAGGCCGAGATCGGCTGGTCGCCGGCGACCGGTCCGGAGCGCTCCTGGGCGTCGTTCCGCACGAGAGTCGCGCAGTCGATCCCGGCGTGGGAGGCTTCCGGCATCGCGGTCGATCGCGCCGCGCTGGACGACGACGCGGAACCCGCGCCGAACGCCGACCCCGCCGCCACGTCGACCACCGCTTCCGAGGAGAACGCATGACCGCCCGCACCGAGAGCTCCGCCCACGGGTCGCTCGTCGTCCACTCCGCCCGCATCGTCTCGGGCGGCGCCGTCGTCGAGGACGGCTGGGTCCGGATCGAGGAAGGCGTCGTGGTCGCGCGCGGGACCGGATCCGACTGGGCGCCGGCGGATTCCGTGATCGACGCCCGCGATGCGGCGGGATCCGGGGCGATCCTCGCGCCCGGGTTCGTCGACATCCACGGCCACGGCGGGGCGAACGCGGCCTTCGACGACGGAGTCGACGCGATCCGGACGGCCCGCGCGATGCACCGCGCGCACGGCACCACGCGCGCGGTCGTGTCGCTCATCACCGCGCCCCTGGACCAGCTCGCCGAGCGCGTCGGCATGGTCGCCGACCTGATGCGCACCGATCACGACCTCCTCGGCTCCCACCTCGAGGGCCCGTTCCTCGACCCGGGGCACAAGGGCGCGCACGACCCCGAGCTGCTGCGACTGCCCGAGCGGGCCGACGTGCAGCGGCTGCTCGACGCAGGGCGGGGCACCGTCCGCCAGGTCACGCTGGCGCCCGAGCTGCCCGGCGGCATGGAGGCCATCCGTCTGGTGGTCGCGGCGGGCGCCGCGGCCGCGGTCGGCCACACCGACGCGGACGACGCCACCCTCCGCGAAGCGTTCGACGCAGGGGCCACGATCCTCACCCATGCGTTCAACGCGATGCGCCCGCTGCACCATCGCGACCCGGGCCCCGTGCTCACCGCGGCGCACGACGAGCGCGTGACGCTCGAGGGCATCGCCGACAACATCCATCTGCACCCGCACGTGATCAAGTTGCTCTTCGACGAGGCCCCGGGGCGCGTCGCCCTGGTCACCGACGCGATGGCCGCGGCCGGCTCCGCCGACGGCGACTACATGCTGGGATCGCTGCACGTGACGGTGCGGGACGGGGTCGCGCGGGTGGACAGCGGCTCGATCGCCGGTTCCACGCTCACCCAGGACGTCGCGCTGCGCCGCGCCGTCGAGGCAGGCGTGCCGCTCGCGGACGCCGTCGATGCGCTGACCCGCACCCCCGCGCGCGCGATCGGCGTGGACGCGCAACTGGGCGAGCTCACGCCGGGGCGACTGGGCGATGCCGTGCTGCTGTCCGGCGATCTGGACGTCGTCGCCGTGTGGACGGGCGGTGCGCCGGCCCGCTGAGGCCCGGCCCCGGAGACGACCCGGGGCCGGGGGCCTGCCACTCCCCAGTGGCGGCCCCCGTGCCCTCGGTCTTTCCCCAGATCCTCACAACCCGAATCGGAGGATCCCCCCGTCGTAGAGCGGGGCGGCCCGGAACTCCTCCCCCGAGGTGCCGGGCCGACCCCGCCGGCGGATCCCCATCCGCCGGAGTCCGTGTTCGCCGCCCCCCGGTGGCTTTCGCAGACTGTCTCTGACAGGAGAGATGGGGTCGCGCGGGATCCATTACGCGAGTTCGCAAGATTTCTTCAGAAAAGTTCTGGGACGCTGTCTCATGACGTTCGGAACGGAGTCCGACCCGCGTCTTCCCGACAACGACGCGGCGATTTCGTTCACACCCTGGCGCGTTCCCCCGCCGAGGGTGAAGAATGGAGAATCCGCGTGATGAGAAGCCTGGGTCTGCGTCTCCTTCTATGAGAGCGCTTCCGACCTGAGAACCGAGAGATGACCGACCACACCGAACACTCGCATGATGCCGCGCCCGCATCGGCGCGCAGCGACGCCGATCTGGTGTTGCGCACGCGCTCGGGCGACCCCGACGCCTTCGCGCAGCTGTGGCGTCGCCACTACGCATCGGGCATCACCGTGGCGCGTTCGATCACGAGCACGTTCGATGCCGACGACCTCGTGCAGGAAGCCTTCGCACGCATCTATCAGGCGATCCAGAAGGGCGGGGGCCCGACCGGCTCCTTCCGCGCCTATCTGTTCACGAGCATCCGCAACACGGCGGCCGGCTGGGGCCGGGCACGGCGCGAGGCGCCGATCGACGAGCTCGACACCGTCGCCGATCCGTCCTCGACCGAGCAGGCCACGAACGACGCCCTCGACCGCAGCCTCTCGGCGCAGGCCTTCCGCAGCCTCCCGTCCCGGTGGCAGGAGGTGCTCTGGTACTCCGAGATCGAGCAGATGAAGCCGGCCGAGATCGCGCCGCTGCTCGGCATGACCGCGGGGGCGACCGCGCAGCTCGCCTTCCGGGCCAGGGAGGGTCTGCGCGAGGCGTGGATCCAGGCGCACCTGAGCACCGCGGTGCCGGGTTCGGTCTGCGAATGGACCATCGAGCGTCTCGGCGCGTACACGCGCGGCAACCTCGGATCCCGTGACCGCACCAAGCTCGAGAACCACCTCGGCGAATGCGCGCGCTGCCTGATCGTGGCCGCGGAGGCCAAGGAGGTCTCGCACCGGCTCGCCTTCGTGCTGCTGCCGCTCGTCCTCGGCGTCGGCGCCTCGGGGGCATACCTCGCGATGCTGCAGAGCGGCTCGCTGCCCGCCGTCGCCCTGGCCGCGATGCCCTCGAGCGTCGTGCAGGGCGCTGTCGTCGTCGGCTCGACCGGCGTCGGCGCCGTCGGCGCGGCGCACGGCGCCGCAGCCGCCGGGTCCTCGGCCGCCTCCGGCGGGGCCTCCGGCTCCTCGGGCGGCGCCGTCGCGGGATTCGGCGCGCTGGTGGGAGCGGGGTCTGCGGCGCTCGTGATCGCCGGAGCGATCGTGGCCGCGGCCGTCGTGCCCGGCCTCTCGGCGAACCCCGCGTCGACCTCGGCCCCGTCCGCCGCCGACCAGGGAGAGTCCGGCATCGTCGCGCAGGTGTCGCCGCCGACGCCGACCACGGTCGCCCCGCCCGCACCGGCCGATCCGCCGGCCGACCCCGCGCCGCACGTCGACCCGCCGAAGCCCGTCGACGCCGCACCCCCCGTGCCGTCAGCCGACACCGCGCTCGCCGTGGCACCGGCACCGGCGCCGCCGCAGGACGTCACGAAGCCGGGAACGGATCCCGGACCCGGCACGAACCCCGGTCCCGGCACGGACCCGGGCCCCGGTACGGACCCCGGCCCCGGCAGCGGCCCGGGAACCGATCCCGGCCCGTCGACCCCGCCCGCCACGCCGCCGGTGCTCGGCACCGCCACGCTGCAGTGCGGCATCCTCTCGCTCCTCGACGGCGTCCGCGTGACCATTCCCGTCGACGGCGTTCCCGGTGCCAGCGTGCGCGCCACGATGGAGCGGCACTCCGGCAGCATCTCCACGAGCACCGTCCTCGACAGCGCGGGCAAGGGCGTCCTCGTGCTCGCACCGTCGATCCCCGAGGTCAACAGCGGCGCCACCGTCACCATCTCCTACGTCCTGGGCGAGCTGGTCGGAGGCACCACCACCTTCGACCTCGGCACGCTCGGGCCGATCCACTGGCACGAGTGCATCCTCCCGAGCCCGCCGCCCACCGACGTCCCGGCGACCGACCCGGTGACCGACCCGGGCGCCGCGATCACGACGCCGCCTCCGACCGAGACTCCCGCCCCGGCGGCGCCGGCCCCGACCGAGCCCGCCGCATCGACGCTGCTCGATCCGGTGCTGTCGACGCTGTCCGACGCCGCGCCGTCCGCCCCGCTCCCCTGATCCAGGCCGCCGACGCGCGCACCCTCCGGCACGGCCTCGGCGGAGCCCGAGAAGCGCCCATCCGCGACGCGTAGAATCGTCATCATGCCCGCCGACATCCCTGCTGCCGAGAGCCCCCGGGCGACCCCGTCCCTCGCCGATCGCACCGCATCCGAGGCGCAGGGTCTGCTTCCCCGGGCGAGCGCGCTCGACATCGTCCGGGTCGTCGTCCTCGTCGCGGCGCTGGCGTCGCTGGTGCTGTGGGGTCTTGTCGTGTGGCCGCTGCCGTGGAACCTGGTCGCCGCGATCGGAGCACCGGTGATCACGCTGCTGCTCTGGGCCCTCTTCCTGTCCCCGCGGCCCGTGCTCGCCGTCCACCCGTTCCTGCGCGCCGCCGTCGAGCTCGTCCTCTACGCCGCCGTCACCGTGGCGTGGTGGACCATGGGGCAGGCCTGGATCGGCCTCGGCTTCGCGGTCGTCGCGATCGCGACGGGCCTCATGGCCGGCCGACGCGCCCTGTCCTGAGCGCGTCGTGGACGCCCCCGTGCTGAAGCGGCTGCGCGCCGCGCTGGGCGACCGCGTCGACTCCTCGCCCGCCGCGCTCGACGCCGCTCGCGCCGACCGCTCCGGGCACGCCTCCCCTGCTCCTCCCCTCGCCGTGGTGCACGCGGAGTCGACCGAGGACGTGCAGGCGGTGCTGCGCATCGCGCACGACACCGGCACACCGGTCGTCGTGCGCGGGGCGGGAACCGGGCTCGCCGGCGCGTCGATCGCGGGCGAAGGCGAGATCGTGCTCTCCACCCTCCGCCTGCGGCGCGTGCTCGAGGTGCGCCCCGACGACCTCCTCGCGGTCGTGGAGCCCGGCATCCTCAACGCCGAGCTCGACGAGGTGCTCGCCCCGCACGGGCTGTGGTGGCCGCCCGATCCCGCGAGCCGGGACATCTCCACCGTCGGCGGCAACATCGCGACCGGCGCCGGCGGCCTGCTCTGCGCGAAGTACGGCGTCGTCCGCGACTCCGTGCTGGCCCTCGACCTCGTGCTCGCGGACGGCCGGCTCCTGCACCTCGGTCACCGCAGCGTCAAGGGCGTCACCGGTCTGGATCTCACCTCGCTCGTCATCGGATCCGAGGGACGCCTCGGCGTGGTCGTCGGCGCCACGCTCAAGCTGCGCCGGATCGAGCCCGGCACCCCGTGCACGGTCGTGGCGACCTTCCCGACCGTGCGCGACGCCGCCCGGGCTTCGGCGGCGGTCACCGCCTCCGGCGCGCAGCCCGCGATCATGGAGCTCATGGACGCGCGCTGCGTGGCCGCGGTGCACGCCCTGCTGGAGCTGGCGCCGCCCGCGGCGAGCACCGCGCAGCTGACGATCCAGACCGACGGCCGGTCGGCGGCGGTCGAGGCGGAGCAGATCGCGACGGTGCTGCGACGGGCCGGCGGCGCGGTGGCCGTGACCGACGACCCCGTGGAGGGCGAGGAGCTGCTGCGGATCCGTCGCTCCATGCACGCCGCGATGGCAAGGCTGGGCACCACCCTCATCGAGGACGTGTCCGTGCCGCGCAGCGCCCTGCCCGAGATGTTCGATGAGATCGCGCGGATCGAGCAGGTCTACGGCATCGAGATCCCCACCGTCGCGCACGCGGGCGACGGAAATCTGCACCCGAACTTCATCGTGCAGGGCCCCGAGGTCCCGGAGCGGATCTGGCAGGCGGCCGACGACCTGTTCCGCGCCGCGCTGCGCCTGGGCGGCACGCTCACCGGCGAGCACGGCATCGGCACGCTCAAGAGCCGCTGGCTCGCGGACGAGCTCGGCGAGGACCAGTGGGCGCTGCAGCAGGAGATCGTGCGCGTCTTCGACCCCCGCGGAATTCTCGCGCCGGGACGGGTCTTCGCTCCGCGGCCCCCCGGAGCCGCCCTTCCCGAACCGCATCCCGCCGAGGAGCCCCATGCCTGACATCCACGTCTCCGCCGCGATCATCACGGACAGCGCAGGACGCGTCCTCGTGGTCCGCAAGCAGGGCACCGAGCGCTTCATGCAGCCGGGCGGCAAGCCCGAGGCCGGCGAGACCGCCGCGCAGACCCTCGCCCGGGAGCTGCACGAGGAGCTCGGCCTGCAGATCGCCGAGGACCGGCTGCGCCCGCTCGGCGTATTCGTCTCCGCCGCGGCCAACGAGCCGGGGCACCGCGTCGTCGCGACCGCGTTCGCGACGACGGCCGAGCCCGCCGACGTGCGGGTGCAGGCCGAGCTCGCCGAACTGCGCTGGATCACCCCCGCAGACGCCGCGACGCTGCCGCTCGCCCCGCTCAGTGAGGAGCACCTGCTGCCCCTGGCCTGGCCGGATCCGCTCCACTCCCCGCGTCCGCCTCAGGCGGATTGACCCGGCTCCGGAGGACTGACCCGGATCAGGTCGATCGCGCGAGGATCCGCCTGATCCCGGTGATCCCGCCTGATCTCGGGAGATGTCCGCGCCGGATGCGGGCTGCACGACGGCCGGTCAGATGCCCTGCCACGCCGGCTTGTTGGCGAACGTGTAGCGGTAGTAGTCGGCGAGCGTGAGCTTCGAAGCCGCGGCCTCGTCCACCACGACCGTGGCGTGCGGGTGCAGCTGGATGGCCGACCCCGGCAGGATCGCCGAGAGCGGTCCCTCCACCGCGTCCGCGATCGCCTGCGCCTTGCCCTCGCCATAGGCGAGCAGCACGAGGTGCCGCGCCTCCAGGATGGTGCCGAGTCCCTGGGTGATGCAGTGCATCGGGACGTCGTCGGGCGAGTCGAAGAAGCGCGCGTTGTCCTCGCGCGTCTGCTCGGTGAGGGTCTTCACCCTGGTACGGGAGGCGAAGGAGCTGCCCGGCTCGTTGAAGCCGATGTGGCCGTCGGTGCCGATGCCGAGCAGCTGCAGGTCGACGCCGCCGGCCGCGCGGATCTTCGCGTCGTACTCGGCGCCCGCCTGCTCGATGCCGTCCAGCGATCCGTCCGGCACGTGCACGAGCGACGGGGTCAGCCCCAGCGGCTCGACCACCTCGCGGGTGATCACCGAGCGGTAGCTCTCGGGGTGGGACGGGTCGATCCCGACGTACTCGTCCAGCGCGAAGCCGCGCACGTGCGACACGTCGACGCCCTCGAGCTGGCTCCGCAGCGCCGAGTACACCGGCAGCGGCGTGGACCCTGTCGCGAGGCCGAGCACCGCGTCCGCGCGGCGGGCGATGAGCCGTCCGATCTCGGCGGCGACCAGGGCGCCGGCGGCGGCGGGGTTCTCGACGATGACGACTTCAGCCATGGAGGGCTCCTTCTGATGCGGTTTCGGCTCGTTCGGACGGTGCGGGCTCGTTCGGCGCGGTGCTCCCGGCCAGGACCACGCGCCCCGTGTGCGGGCCCTCGCCGTGCAGCAGCGCGGCTCCCACCAGGGCCGCTCCGAGCGAGGCGGCCGGCGACCCCGCCGGCAGCAGCTCGATGCGCTCGTCCAGGCGCAGCGAGGCGAGGAACGGCGACGCCGCGTTCTCGCTCCGCAGCCGTGCACGCACGTCGCCCATCAGGCGGTCGCCGAGCGCGGTGATTCCTCCGCCGATGACGACGGTCTCCACGTCGGCGCTGAGCACGAGGCTGCGGATCGCGGAGGCCGCGCCGAACGCGATCCCCTCGCGCAGCTCGACGGCGAGGTCGTCCCCCGCCTCGGCCAGATCGAAGATGTCGCGGATGGGGAGCTCGCCTCCGCGTCCCCAGGCCTTCATGACAGCCCCGCCGCCGCAGAACGTCTCGATGCAGCCGCGCTGCCCGCAGCCGCACACGCGCCCTGCCGGGTCCACCGACAGGTGCCCGACCTCGCCGGCGGTCCCCCGGGCGCCGCGCCAGAGGGCGCCGTCGATCACGATGCCGGCGGCGACCCCGGTCCCGAGGTTCAGATAGGCCATCGAACGGGCGTCCCCGCGGAGGGATCCGGCACCGACCGCCGCGGCCTTCACATCGTTCTCGATCGCGACGGGGACGGGGATCCGGGCGCGGATCGCGGCGGCCAGGTCCAGGTCCTCGACACCGAGGTTCACGGCGTGCAGCACGCGACCGGCCGGGGCGTCGACGAGGCCGGGGATCCCGATCCCGATCGAGCTCACCTCGGAGACGGCGAAGCCTCCCGCGACGGCCAGCGCCTCGATCGCCGCGAACACGGCGGCGATGACGGCGTCGTCGCCCCAGCCCGTGGGGATCCGCGTGCGCGCCAGGACCGTGTCGTCCTCGCCGAGCGCCAGCGCCTCGATCTTCGTGCCGCCGACGTCGAGGCCGACCCTGATCCCGCTCACGAGACGCCCAGCTGACCCGACAGCACCATGACGGCCGCGCCGCGCAGCACGATGTCGTCCTGCGTCGTCAAGCGGATCGCCAGGTCGTCGAAGACGCCCTCGAGCGTGCGCGCGCTCAGCGTGCGGCGGGCCGCGTCGATGAGGGTGCCCGCGAGCAGGTCGGCGGGCCCGGAGAGCACGATCTCGGACAGGTCGAGGGCGGCGACGATCGGCGCGATGGCCACGCCGAGGCGGATCCCGGCCTCGCGCAGCACCTCTTCCTCCGCCGCGGGGTCGGCGGCGATGCGCTCGCGCAGACCCGGGGCGTTCAGCCACGCCTCCAGGCAGCCGTTCTTGCCGCAGGCGCAGCGCGGGCCGCCGTCGGTGCCGACCACGACGTGCCCGATCTCGCCGGCCGCGAATCGGCTGCCGATCAGCGGCTGGCTGTCCGTGATGAGTCCGGCGCCGACGCCGCGCCCGATCCGGATCAGCAGCATGTCGGGGCGCGCCTGGCCGAACGTGTACTCGGCGAGCACCGCCGCGTTGGCGTCGTTGCGCACCAGCACCGGCAGATCGAGGGCGGCGCTCAGAAGGCGCTCGAGCGGGAAGTCGGTCCAGCCGAGGTTCGGCGAGTTCAGCACCATGCCGTCCGGCCGGACGATTCCCGGGGCTCCGACGCCGACGCCGAGCACGGGGACGGTGGACAGGCCGACCATGCCCTCGGCGAGGGTGCGCACCGCCTCATAGGCGGCCGTACCGCCGCTCGGGCGCGGGATCTCGCGGCGCTCGAGCACGACGCCGTCGAGCGTCATCAGAGCTCCGGCGAAGACGTGCGGCTCCGCGAGGTCGAGCCCGACGATGCGGTGGCCCTCGCGATCGATGTCGATGAGGATCGGGGGCTTGCCCGGTCCGGTCGTCTCGCGGATGCCCTTCTCGACCACGATCCCGTCGTGGATGAACTCGCCGACGAGATCGGAGATGGTGACGCGGGTCAGACCGGTCTCCCGGGAGAGGTCGGCGCGGCTCATCGCACCGGCGTGATAGAGCGTCTGCAGCACGAGGGCGCGATTGTGGCCGCGGGCGTGCTCGGGAAGCACCTTGGTGCTCGTGCGCAGCTTGCGCGCGGACCCGAAGCGGTGCGGGCTGCCGCTGCTCTCGGCGCTCACAGGGCGACCCTGCTCATCCGTGGGACCATGTTTGTTAGTACACCTTACGAACGGGGTGAAAAGCAAGCCCTCCCCCGCGTGGCGCGAGTCGGGGCTCTGCACACGTTACCGGATCCCGGCAGCCACGGACCGTGCGCGCGCATCGCGTCCCGGAATTCGCCGAGCATCAGCCGCTTCGGCCCGGTGATGTGCTTCCGTTGCCGTTTTGTGATATGGCATCCCCTATCCTTGAAAGACTGACAGAACTCTGACTCAAGGGGGGTGTGCACGTGACGGATCTGGCAACGGCAGCGGGGGCTCCGACCGAGGAGAACGCGATCGTCGACGGCACGGACGCGAACACGGCTGCAGAGGCCGTGGGCGACGGCGGCGCGGGCGACCGCCCCGTGGAGTGGGCTCCCTCCGAGGAGGCACCCCGGAAGAAGCGCCACATCGGACGCTGGGTCGGCATCGGCCTGGGCGTGCTCGCACTGGGCCTCGGTGCCGCCTCCACCGTCCTCATCGCCCCCGGCACGGCCATCGCCGGCGTGCAGGTCGGCGGGATGACCCCGGGAGCCGCGGCGGAGGCCGTCAGCAACCATCTCAACGGGATGCAGGTCACGCTCACCGGCGAGGGCGCCGGCAAGCGCGTCACCGGATCCGACCTGGGCCTGCGCGTCGATGCGGCGAAGCTCGCCGACAAGGCGTTCGCCGACCGTCCGATGTGGAACATCACGACCTGGATGGGCGCACCCGTCGCCGCGACGATCAGTCTCGACGACCGGGCCGCCGATCACGCGCTGCGCGCTCAGGTGCCCACCGTCTACCAGGACGCGACCGACGCCACGGTGGCTTTCAACGGCACCGGCTACGTCGCGACCCCGGCGAAGAACGGCTCGGGGATCGACCTGAAGGCACTCACCACCGCGATCACCGCCGCCGCCGAGAAGGGCCAGGGATCGGTGTCCTTCCCCGCCAAGGCCGCGACGACCGCGCCGGCGATCACCGACAAGGACGCCACGGCGACCGCAGCGCAGCTCAACACGATGCTCTCGGCCCTGGGCTTCTACGTCGGCACCGAGCGCACCGTCCCGATCGACCCGGCGACCGCCTCGAAGTGGATCACCGTCACCCCCGAGGACGGCAAGCTCACCATCCACGCCGACCAGGCTGCCATCCAGAAGTCGGTCGACGCCCTCCCCGCTCTGGTCAACCGCGCTCCGGTCAATGCGACCAGCATCGTGGACTCCTCGGGCGCCGTGCTCGACGACGTGACCCCGGGCGTCACCGGACGCCAGCTCGGCGACGTCTCCGGCGTCGCGGCGGCGTTCGCGTCGCAGATCGCCGGCGGGAACGGCGCGTTCGCCCTTCCGGTCAAGGACACGCCCTTCGCCTCCACGACGCTGCTGCGCAAGATCGACGTCAACCTCAGCACCGAGACGCTCACCGTGACCGAGAACGGCAACGTCGTCGACTCCTGGCTGATCTCCTCGGGCCGCGGCGACTTCGCGACGCACACCGGTTCGTTCGCCGTGAACTGGAAGCTCGAGACCCAGAACATGGGCAACACCGACCTCACGAAGGCCCCGTTCTACTACCAGCCGGACGTGAAGTGGATCATGTACTTCAACGGCGACGAGGCCCTGCACGGCGTGTACTGGCACGACAACTGGGGCACGCCGATGAGCCACGGCTGCGTCGGCATGCCGGAGTGGCGCGCCGAGTGGCTGTTCGACTGGAGCCCGCAGGGCACCGAGGTGAACGTGCACTACTGAGCCGGATCCCGGTTCCGTCTTCGAAGAGGCCCGGCGCAGCGCGCGTCGGGCCTCTCCGCATGCGTCGGCGCATCGTCCCGTGCCGACGACGAAGGGGGCGGTCACGACTCGCGACCGCCCCCTTCGTCGTCTGATCAGCTCAGGCCGTCGATGACCGCGTTGAGCGTGGCCGACGGGCGCATGACCTTCGCCACCGGCGCGCCGTCGGGGCGGTAGTAGCCGCCGATCTCCGCCGGCTTGCCCTGCACCGCGGTCAGCTCCGAGACGATGCGCTCCTCGTCGGCCGCGAGCGCGGCGGCCACCGGCGCGAACGCCGCGGCGAGGTCGGCGTCCTCAGTCTGCTTCGCCAGCTCCTGGGCCCAGTAGAGCGCCAGGTAGAAGTGGCTCCCGCGGTTGTCGATCGTGCCGAGCGCACGGCCCGGCGAGCGGTCGTTCTCGAGGAACGTTCCGGTCGCGGCGTCGAGCGTCTTGGCCAGGATGGCGGCCTTGGCGTTGCCGGTGCGGTCGGCGAAGTGCTCGAAGGAGGCGGCCAGCGCGAAGAACTCGCCCAGCGAGTCCCAGCGCAGGTAGTTCTCCTCGACGAGCTGCTGCACGTGCTTGGGCGCGGATCCGCCCGCGCCGGTCTCGAACAGGCCGCCGCCGGCGAGCAGCGGGACGATGCTCAGCATCTTCGCGCTCGTGCCGACCTCGAGGATCGGGAACAGATCGGTGAGGTAGTCGCGCAGCACGTTGCCCGTGACGGAGATCGTGTCCTCGCCCTTGCGCATGCGGGCGAGCGAGTAGCGCGTCGCCTCCTCCGGCGTGAGGATCTCGATCGTGAGGCCCTCGGTGTCGTAGTCCTTGAGGTACTCGGTCACCTTGGCGATCAGCGCGGCATCGTGGGAGCGCTCCGGGTTCAGCCAGAACACGGCAGGGGCGCCGGTCGCACGGGCGCGGCTCACGGCGAGCTTGACCCAGTCGCGCACGGGGACGTCCTTGGTCTGGGTCGCGCGCCAGATGTCACCCGCGTGCACCTGGTGCTCGAGCACGACCGCGCCGGCCGAGGTCACGACCTGCACGGCGCCGTCCGCGGCGATCTCGAAGGTCTTGTCGTGGCTGCCGTACTCCTCGGCCGCCTGCGCCATCAGACCCACGTTCGGCACGGTCCCGATCGTGGCGGGGTCGAGCGGCCCGTTCGCGATCACGTCCTCGATGGTCGCCTGGTACACGCCGGCGTAGGACGAGTCGGGGATCACCGCGAGGGTGTCGTCCTCCCCGCCGTCCTTGCCCCAGAGCTTGCCGCCGTTGCGGATGAGCGCGGGCATCGACGCGTCGACGATCACGTCGCTCGGCACGTGCAGGTTGGTGATCCCCTTGTCGGAGTTCACGTAGCTCAGGCGCGGGCCGTTCTCCATGGCGCGGAAGAACGCCTCGGCGATCGCCTCGCCGCCCTCGAGGTCCGCGAGTCCCGCGAGGATGGACCCCAGTCCGTCGTTGGCGGTCAGGCCCGCGGCGGCGAGCTGCTCGCCGTACTGGTCGAAGACGTCCTTGAAGTAGGCGCGCACGACGTGGCCGAAGATGATCGGGTCGGACACCTTCATCATCGTCGCCTTCAGGTGCACGGAGTACAGCACGTCCTCCGCCTTCGCCTCGGCGAGCGTCTCGGTCAGGAAGGCGTCGAGGGCGGCGGCGTCGAGGAACGTGGCGTCGACGATCTCGCCGGGGAGGACCTTCAGGTTCTCCTTGAGCACGGTGACCTGCCCGTCGGCCGACACATGCTGGATGGTCAGCACATCGTCGCCCGGGGAGACCCAGCTCTTCTCGTTGGCCTTGAAGTCGTCGTGACCGAGCGTCGCGACGTGCGTCTTGGATCCGGCGCCGAACGCCTTGTTGCGGTGCGGGTGCTTCTTCGCGTAGTTCTTCACCGCCAGCGGGGCGCGGCGATCGCTGTTCCCCTCGCGCAGCACCGGGTTCACGGCGGAGCCCTTGATGCGGTCGTAACGGGCGCGGATGTCCTTCTCCTCGACCGTGGACGCGTCGTCCGGATAGTCGGGGACGTCGAAGCCCTTCTGCTGCAGCTCCGCGATCGCCGCCTTGAGCTGCGGGATCGAGGCCGAGATGTTCGGCAGCTTGATGATGTTGGCCTCGGGCGTGGTCGCGAGTCCGCCCAGTTCGGCGAGCGCGTCGCCCACGGCCTGCCCTGCGCTCAGGCGCTCGGGGAACGCGGCGAGGATGCGGCCGGCGAGCGAGATGTCGCGGGTCTCGATGTCCACGCCCGCCTGGTGGGCGAAGGCCTGGACGATCGGCAGCAGCGAGGCCGTGGCCAGCGCCGGCGCCTCGTCCGTGTAGGTGTAGATGATGGCGTCGTCGGTCACCGGGGTCTCCGTTTCACGCAGGAAGGGTTTCAGACAGCGGCCTCGCGCAGATGCTCACGCGGGGAAACGCGCACGATTTGTCTCGATACCAAGATACCTGCCGCGCGCCTCCCGTGCGGAGACCGTCCCCGGGGCGGCCGAGGTGAACTTCTCCCCACCTTTCGGCGACGACCGACATGCGGGCCGTCCAGGGTTTAGCCTGGGTCCATGACGGAACTGCGACTGGTCGAACTGTCCGCGGCGACGATCGTCGCCGTCAACAACCTCTCCCTCAAGCCCGGGCAGGAGCAGTACCTCGCTCCGGTCTCGTACGGGATCGCCGCGACCGTCATGAATCCGCAGACGAGCTGGCAGCGCGTCGTGCTGGACGGCGACGAGGTCGTCGGCTTCGTCAGCGCGAACTTCGACCACGACGCCCCGGAGGAGCACTTCCGCTCGGTGCTGTGGCGCATCAACGTCGACGCCGACGACCAGGGCCGCGGCGTGGGCCGCTTCGCCGTGGAGAGCCTGATCGAAGAGGCTCGCAAGCGCGGCTTCGAGCATCTGAACGTGATCTACGAAGCCGGTGCCGGCGGACCCGAGGCGTTCTTCCAGCGGGTGGGCTTCACCCCCGTGGGCGAGACCGAGTACGCGGAAGTGATCGCAGAGATCCGTTTCTGATGCGTGCGCAGGCGGGTGCACAGTACTCTGAGACAGGCGGCGGGGTTTCGAATCCCCTCCCCCATCGAAGCCCCGTCGTCCTCAGCCGCATCGACACCCGCTCCCGGCGTCACCCGCACCCCGGCCCCGGAACCGCGACCGGCTGACCGACGGCCCTCCGCCGCCCGCTCTCAGCCGCGTCGCTTGGGCCCTCGGTCGCGCGCGTTCCACGCCGCCACCCACGACGCGGCCGCATCGGTCGCCCGGTCCAGCGCGTCCGCCGACAGTGCGATCGCCTGCTGCGCAGCGTCCTGCCAGGCGCCGGAGCGCGCGGCGCGCTCGCGCTCGCGCACCGGATCCCGGCCGGCGGCCCGCGCTCGAGCGTCCTCCTCGGCGGTGTCGAACGCACGGCGGAGCTGTTCGACGGCGTCGCGGTACGCGCCGAACTCCGCTGGGGTGATCCGTGCGGTCGGCGCGGGACGGGCGTCGCGGGCCTGCGCCATCGCGGTGAGGAACGCGCTCGTCGAGGGATCTCGGGCGTCGCCCATCGCCGGATAGGCCAGCAGCAGTCCTGGATCGGTCTCGTACGCCATCCAACGCGCGAGCACGACGAAGTCGCGCGCGCCCTCCGGCGTGGAGCGGGTGAGGGTCGGCGTCTCCACCTCGGTGAAGCCGCGCTCGTGCAGCACGTCGCGCGCCGCCTTGTAGACCTTCGAGCGCAGCT
>NZ_JYIT01000058.1 GCF_000956545.1 Microbacterium azadirachtae | reverse complement strand
CCCCCGACCCGATCCGCCCCTCTCACCGTCGTTCGGTGGTCGCATATTGCGGGAATGGGGCTACCTAACCCGCAATGCGCGACCAGCGAGCAGGGGGCCAGGACCCGCCCCCGGGCCGGAACCCCGGGCACCGGGTGCCGACGGGCGCCGGCCCTCAGGCGCCGAGCGCGGCGCTGACGACCGCGCGGGCCTCCTCCTGCACGCGGGCGAGGTGCTCCGCGCCGAGCAGCGACTCCGCGTAGAGCTTGTAGACGTCCTCCGTGCCGGACGGGCGCGCGGCGAACCACGCGTGCTCGGTCTGCACCTTCAGGCCGCCGATCGCCGCGCCGTTGCCCGGAGCGTGCGAGAGCTTCGCGGTGATCGGCTCGCCGGCCAGCTCGGTCGCCGACACCGACTCCGGCGACAGCTTGCCGAGCGTCGCCTTCTGCTCCGGGGTGGCGGGCGCGTCGACGCGCTGATAGGCGGAGGCGCCGAACGCCTCCTCCAGCTCGCGATAGCGCTCGGAGGGCGTCTTGCCGGTCACGGCGATGATCTCCGCGGCCAGCAGGCAAAGCAGGATCCCGTCCTTGTCGGTCGACCACACGGATCCGTCTCGGCGCAGGAACGAGGCCCCGGCCGACTCCTCACCGCCGAACGCGACCGATCCGTCGAGCAGCCCGGGGACGAACCACTTGAACCCGACGGGCACCTCGAGCAGGCGCCGTCCGAGAGACTCTGCGACGCGATCGATGATCATCGACGACACGAGCGTCTTGCCGATCGCCGCATTACGGTCCCAGCCCTCGCGGTGCGAGAACAGGTAGTCGATCGCGACGGCGAGGTAGTGGTTGGGGTTCATGAGCCCGGCATCCGGGGTGACGATGCCGTGCCGGTCGGCGTCGGCGTCGTTGCCCGTGAGCACGTCGTAGTCGCCCTTCTTCGCCACCAGCGACGCCATCGCCGAGGGGGACGACGGATCCATGCGGATCTTCTCGTCCCAGTCCAGGGTCATGAAGCGCCAGGTGGGGTCGACCTCGGGGTTCACCACGGTGAGGTCGAGGCCGTGCATCTCGGCGATGAGCGCCCAGTACTCGACCGACGCACCGCCGAGCGGATCCGCCCCGATCCGTACGCCTGCGCGCTTGATCGCGTCGATGTCGATGATCGACGGCAGGTCGCGGACGTACGCCTCGCGGAAGTCGTAGGTGCCGAGGCCGTCGGCGTCGATGTCGGCGAAGCGCGTGCGCTTGACCCCCTCGAGACCCTGCTCGATGAGCTCGTTCGCGCGGTTCGCGATCCACGCGGTCGCGTCCGTGTCCGCAGGTCCGCCGTGCGGGGGGTTGTACTTGAAGCCGCCGTCGCGCGGCGGGTTGTGCGACGGGGTCACCACGATGCCGTCGGCGCGGCCGGGCTCGTCGTCGGCGCGGTCGCGGTTGTAGGTGAGGATCGCGTGGCTGAGAGCCGGGGTCGGCACCCAGGCGTCGCGCGCGTCGACCAGCACGTCGACGTCGTTCGCGACGAGCACCTCGATCGCGCTGCGCTCCGCCGGGCGGCTGAGCGCGTGCGTGTCGCGGCCCAGGAACAGCGGGCCGGTGATGCCCTGTGCCGTGCGGTAGTCGACGATCGCCTGGGTCGTGGCGAGGATGTGCTGCTCGTTGAAGCTGCCGGACAGCGAGGATCCGCGGTGCCCGCTGGTGCCGAACACGACTCTCTCGGTCGAGATCTTCGGATCCGGGATCCGGTCGTAGTAGGCGGCGATCAGCTCGTCGACGTCGATCAGGTCGCTTTCCTCCGCGGGGAGGCCGGCTCGGCTCGTCATGGGGATAGTCTGCCCCGCCCGGCCTGTGAACGCATCATCGTTTCCTCGGGGGACGCGAGGGGGCGGCCGACGCGGGCGGCCGGTGCCGGGGCGTCGTCACGTGCCGTCGGCGCCCCGCCCCGCGGACTAGGCTGATCGCCGTGACCGATGCCGCCCCCGCCCGCCGAACCTACAGCTATCTCGGTCCTGCGGGCACCTTCACCGAGGCGGCACTGGACCAGGTGCCGGAGGCGCGCGGGCAGCAGTGGCGCCCCGTGCACAACGTCGGCGAGGCGCTGTCGGACGTGCTCGAGGGGCGCAGCGACGCGGCGATGATCGCGATCGAGAACTCGGTCGAGGGCGGTGTCACCACCACCCTCGACGCCCTGGCCACGCTGCCGGGACTGCGGATCGTGGGCGAGTACCTCGTCAAGGTCGACTTCGTGCTGGTCGCCGCCCCCGGCACGCGCCTCGAGGACGTCACCGTCGTCGCCGCGCACCCCGTGGCCTATGCGCAGTGCTACGGCTGGCTGGGCGAGCACCTCCCGCGCCACCAGCACGTGCCCGCCGCCAGCAACGTCGCCTCGGCGCTCGGGATCCTGGACGGCTCTCTGCCCGCCGATGCGGCCATCGCGGCCCCCGGCATCGTGCAGCACCACGAGCTCGAGCTGCTGGCCGACGGCATCGGCGACAACGACAACGCCGTCACCCGGTTCGTGCTGGTCGCCCGCACGGTCGCCCCGGCGCCCCCGACGGGCGCCGACAAGACCTCCCTGATCGTGGAGCTCCCGGAAGACCACGCGGGTGCCCTGCTCGAGCTGCTGGAGCAGTTCTCCACGCGCGGCATCAACCTGTCGCTGCTGCAGTCGCGCCCCATCGGCGACGAGCTGGGCCGGTACCGGTTCGTCCTCGACGCCGACGGGCACATCCAGGACGAGCGCATGGCCGACGCGCTGCTCGGCATCCGGCGGTTCAGCCCCCGGGTGGTGTTCCTCGGGTCGTACCCCCGCGCCGACCGCCGCATCGTGCAGTACCCCGAGCGCTACGCCGACGACGTGTTCGTCGAGGCGAGGGACTGGCTGCGCGGCCTCATCGCGGGCGAGCCCGAGGCATAGCCGCGCCGGCGCGGGGATCGCGCGCCAAGGTTGCCTGACACTGCAGCCGTTCGGCAGGGAGGGTGCGACGTTCTGCAGGACCGCCTATCCGACCCGGCCGCGAATCCGGCACGATCCGCCCCGACCCGCCGGCCGGCTCGTGCAGAACGCGGGGGGGGGCACCCTGCGCAACGGCAGGGACGCCCTGCGCAACAGCGCGGGTCGAGCGGCGCCCGCTGAGCCGTCGCGACCGGTTCAGCCCGCGAGCAGCTCGAGGGTCTGGGTGCGTCCCGGGGTGAGAGTCGGATCCTCGGCGGCGAACGAGCCCGCGACGGGGGAGACCATGATCTCGTCGACGCCGTGCCGCGCGGCGAAGGCCTCGAGCTCGGCGCGTACGGAGGCGGCGTCACCCACGAACCAGTTCGCGACGGCGGCGGCGTGGATCTGCTCCTCCTGTGGATCCGGTGCCGCGGCGAGTGCCGCGTGGGCCTCCTCCACCGTCTCCAGAGCGGTGAGCGGACGGTTCAGACGCAGCCGCGCCATCATCCGCAGCTGCGGCAGGGCGCGGTCGGCGGCCTCCTCGGCCGTGGGCGCCGCGACGACGTTCGCGGTGAGGAAGGTGCGCGGCTCGGGGTGTGCCTCGCTGGGCCGGAAACCTTCGCGATACAGGGAGAGGGCGCGGTCGAGGCCCTGACCCGAGAAGTGGTTCGCGAACACGTACGGCAGACCGAGCGACGCGGCGAGCTGCGCCGAGTAGTCGCTGGATCCGAGCAGCCACACCTCCGGGGAGCCGCCGGCGGCGGGGGTCGAGCGCACCGAGTACTCGCCGCCCGAGGTGAACTGCACGGTCGCGCCGTCGGGCTGCAGCATGAGCGCGATGTCCTGCACGTGGTCGGGGAACCGCTCGACGTCGCCGGCGGTGCCCGAGGCGCGCAGCAGCTGGGTGATCACCGGATCGCTTCCGGGCGCGCGCCCGATGCCCAGATCGATGCGACCGGGGGCGATCGCCTCGAGTGCGGCGAATTGCTCCGCCACGATCAGCGGCGCATGGTTCGGCAGCATCACGCCGCCCGATCCGACGCGGATGCGCTGAGTGCGCGCGGCGGCCGCGGCGATGAGCACCGGCGGGGCGGTGGAGGCGACCGCGGGCATGTTGTGGTGCTCGGCGAACCAGTACCGCCGGTAGCCGAGCTCATCGGCACGCGCGGCGAGGGCGAGCGACGCCGCCACCGCCTGGGCGCTGGTCTGCCCGGTGCGCACCGGGACGAGGTCGAGGACGGAGAGCGCGAGAGAAGACATCGATGGTGGCAACGCGACCGGATCCCGCGGCATTCCGGATCCGGATCCCGGGGCCGGCGTCCTGGCTTGACCGCGGCGGCCGTGGGGGCGTAGTCCGGAGGCATGCACGGGTTCGCGGATCGCGCCGACGCCGGCCGGCGGCTCGGCGCGCGACTGGCGGAGGATCCGCCACCGGATCCGGTCGTGCTGGGCCTTCCCCGGGGCGGGGTGCCGGTCGCGGCCGAGGTGGCAGGGGTGCTCGGCGCTCCCCTCGACGTGCTCGTGGTGCGCAAGGTCGGTGTGCCGTGGCAGCCGGAGCTCGCGATGGGAGCCGTCGGCGAGGAGGGTGCCGCGGTCCGCAACGCCGACGTGATCCGCGCCGCGGCGGTCGACGAGGAGACGGTGCGTGCGGGGGAGCGCCGGGAGCGCGCCGAGGTCGAGCGCCGTGCCCGGCTGTTCCGCGGCGGGCGCGCGCCGGTGCCGCTGGCCGGACGGACGGCGCTCCTCGTCGACGACGGCATCGCGACGGGCGCGACCGTGCGGGCGGCCTGCGCGATCGCACGGGCCCGGGGTGCGGCCCGTGTCGTCGTGGCGGTCCCCGTTGCGGCACCCGACGCGCTCGCCGGGCTGCGCTCGGGAGCCAGTCCTGTGGCCGATGCGGTCGTCTGCCTCGATGCGCCGGAGGGGTTCATGGCGGTGGGGATGCACTACGTCGACTTCCGGCAGACGGCCGACGAGGAGGTCATCGGGATCCTCGACGCCGCCCGGTCGGCGACCGAGGACGGCCGGGAGGAACGAGGCCCGGACGGGTCGTGGTGATCGGGCGGATGCCGATACGCGCCGACAGCACCGTGACAGCGGCGCGACAGAGGCGCACCGGTAGCCTGACCGCATGGACGCCGAGATCTTCTACGTGCTGGTCGGATCCGTCATCGTCGCCGCGATCGCGCGGTGGCGCGGCTGGCCCGCCCCGCTGCTGGTCACGGTGGTGGCGCTCGCGGTGTCGTTCATCCCGGCGGTGCCGAACCTGCGCATCGACGGGCACGTGCTGCTGACGCTCGTCCTGCCGCCGCTGCTGTACTCCGCGTCGCTCGACGTGTCGTTCGTGAGCTTCCGCCGCAGCCTGCCGCAGATCCGTCGGCTCGGCGTGGGGCTGGTGATCGTCACGACGGCCGCGGTGGGGCTCGTCGCGTGGCTGATCATGCCGTCGCTGACCCTTCCCGGCGCACTGCTGCTCGGTGCGATCGTCGCCCCGCCCGACGCGGTGTCGGCCGCGGCCATCGGGCGCCGGCTCGGCCTGCCGCGCCGGGTGATGACCGTGCTTTCGGGGGAGAGCCTCATCAACGACGCCACCTCGCTGACCCTGTACCGGGTGTTCGCGCTGATCCTCGCCGGAACCACCGTCACGGTGGGCAGCGGCCTCAAGGACTTCGTCGTCGCGGTGGTCGCCGGCGTCGGGATCGGCATCGTCGCCGGCCTCGGCATGCACCAGCTGCGCATGCGGATCTCGGACCCGGTGGTGATCGGCACGTTCGGGCTGCTCGCCCCGTTCGGGGTGTACGCGATCACGGAGCACCTGGAGGGATCCGGCGTGCTCGCCGTCGTCGCGATGGGACTCGTGGTCGGCTACAACGCCCCGCGCACCAGTTACGCGACCCGGATGCAGGAGGCGCCGATCTGGCTGTCCGCGGACTTCCTGCTGGAGTCGTTCGTGTTCGCGTACATCGGGCTGCAGCTTCCGCCGGTGCTCGCCGAGCTGGGGGCGACGCAGGTGGGAGGGGTGCTGTGGCTCGCGGGGGCGGTCTTCCTCGTCGTGCTGCTGGTGCGGCCGCTGTTCGTCTACCCGGCGTCGGCCTGGGGCGCGTTCTGGTCGAGTCTGCGCCTCCGCCGCTTCGAGAAGGCGCTGGCGTCGGGCGAGTTCCAGAGGCGCGTCGACGCGGTCGCCGAGAAGCAGCGCCGCAAGGGGTGGACGGGGCGACGCCCGAGCGAGGAGGAGCTGCGCGAGCGGTTCCGGGAGTCGCAGCTCACCTGGCGCGACAACGCCGTGATCTCGTGGGCCGGCATGCGCGGCGTCGTCACGCTCGCGACCGCGCTCGCCGCGGCCGATCTCGCAGGGCTCGACACGGAGGCGTCGCACGCGATCGTCGTGGTGGCGTTCCTGGTGACGGTCGGCACCCTCCTGCTCCAGGGCCTCACCCTGCCGCTGCTCATCCGCGGGCTGGGCGTCGCCGACGTGACCGATGAAGAGGAGGAGGACCGCCGTCAGCTCGAGCAGGTGCGCGCCCGCACGCGCGAAGCGGGCAAGGTCTTCCTGGACGAGAAGCGCGCGGCGTGGGAGCAGAAGCACGGCGCGGCGTCGCTGGGCTGGTTCGACCGGTTCGCGCAGCGGTTCTCACGGGTCGAGCGCGACACCGCGCAGGGGCAGCGCGACGAGGACAGCATGCCGCGGCCGAGCCGGGACGAGCTCGTGGGCCTGTCGAAGGGGTGGCTGCAGGTGCGGCGCGACGTGCTCATCACCGAGCGCGACGCCGGCACGCTCAACGAGGAGGTCATGCGCGAGCTGATCCACGCGATGGACGCCGAGGAGCTCGCGCTCGACACCCGGATCGCGACAGGGCCGACCGAGCGCTGACCATGCCGTGGGGCGGATCCCGCCGATGCGGATCCGCCCCGCTTCCCGGTCGCCGTCCCGGCGGCGAACGCCGTCGGTCGCCGCGACGCCGGCGGCCGGGAGGGGCTGACTTCAGGCCAGGGCGGGGATGCGGTCGAACGCGCTGCCGGCGCGGGTCAGGGCGTGCCGCACGTGCCAGCGCGCGGTGTAGGTGCCGTCGGGCAGCGTGCCCAGCAGATCCCGGTCGGCGCGGGCGAGGCCGTCGTGCAGAGCCTCGCGCATCAGGTCGTCCCTCGAAGCCGGGTACTCCATGCCGGCGAGGAACCTCTCGAGCGTGGACGGAAGGACCATTCTCTCTTCTCCTCTCGTGGTGGGCTCAGGCGTCGATCCGCTGCCCCTGGTCGGACGACTCCACCCGGATGCGGCGCGGCTTGGCCCGGTCGCTCACCGGGATCATGACCGACAGCACGCCGTTGTCGTAGGAGGCGCTGATGCCGTCGAGGTCGACGCCGTCGCCGAGGGCGAACTGCCGCAGGAACGAGCCGGACTCGCGCTCGCGCGTGAACCAGCGCACGCTCTCCTGCCCGCCCATGGTCCGCTGGGCGCGGATCGAGAGCTGCCCGCCGTCGACGTCCACGTCGATGGATCCGGGGTCGACGCCCGGCATGTCCGCGTGCAGGACGTACCGGTCGCCGTCGCGGTAGAGGTCCACGGGCATGCGCTTGGGCGCGCGCGGGGAGTCGAACACGCTTGCTGCGAAGCGATCGAGCTGGCTGAGGGGATCGAAACCGAGGGTCATGTCTTACTCCTTTCCTGTGGCCCGTCAGGGCTGCGGGGTGTGCAGGATCTATATCTGCCGGTGTAGATTTGTTATAGATCAACGTTCCGAATGGTGCAAGTGCTGAGGAGAACCGCATGGCCGAACGCGATTCCGCGACCCCCGTCTACGGCATCGCCGTGGCCGCCGAGCTCGCGGACATGAACGCCGCGAGCCTGCGGCTGCTCGAGCAGAAGGGTCTGCTGACCCCCGCTCGCAGCGACGGCGGCACCCGCCGGTACAGCGACGACGACGTGGCGCGGCTGCAGCGCGTCGCGCGCTTGCGCGACGAGGGCATGAACATCGCCGGGATCGGGCGGGTGCTCGCGCTGGAGGACGAGAACGCGGGGCTCCGGGGCGAGCTCGAGGCCGAACGCGCGGAGAGCGAGGCGCTCCGGCAGCGCGAGGCCGAGCGCGGCTGAAGCGGAGTCACAGCGGTGCATCCCGAAACGGGATGCACCGAACTACCATTCCCGTGGATCGCCTGGGGCGCACGCTGGGCCATCTGGGCGAGGATCAGGAGCGTCTGCTCGCGCGCCGTCGTGCTCGCGTTCGACCTCGACGTGCCGCTCATGGAAGTGTGACGAGGTGAATGCCCGCACGACCGAGGCCCCCGGATCCGCAGGATCCGGGGGCCGCGTGACGGAGGGGGAGCGTCAGCGCGCCGAGACCGCAGCCTCGTCGGCGCTCGACTCCACGGACTCGGGCGCCTCGTCCTCGATGTCCTCGGCGAACGGCAGGCCGTTGCGCGGGGCGTTGTAGAGGTCCAGGTCGAGGATGCCCTCGCGCTTGGCGACGATCGTCGGCACCAGGGCCTGGCCGGCCACGTTGACCGCGGTGCGGCCCATGTCGAGGATCGGGTCGATCGCGAGCAGCAGACCGACGCCTTCGAGCGGCAGGCCCAGGGTCGACAGGGTCAGGGTCAGCATGACGATCGCGCCGGTGGTCCCGGCGGTCGCCGCGGATCCGACCACCGAGACGATGACGATCAGCACGTACTGCATGATGCTCAGGTCGATGTGGAAGAACTGGGCGACGAAGATCGCGGCCAGGGCCGGGTAGATCGCGGCGCAGCCGTCCATCTTGGTGGTGGCGCCCAGCGGCACCGCGAACGACGCGTAGCCGCGGGGCACGCCCAGGTTGCGCTCGGTCACGCGCTCGGTGAGGGGGAGCGTGCCGATCGAGCTGCGGCTCACGAACGCCAGCTGCACGGCGGGCCACACGCCGGAGAAGTACTGCTTGATCGAGAGCCCGTGGCTCTTGACGAGGATCGGGTAGACCACGAACAGCACGAGGGCGAGGCCCAGGTAGATGGCGCCGGTGAACCACGCGAGCGAGGTCAGCTTGTCCCAGCCGTAGTTGATGACGGCGGATCCGATGAGGCCGAAGGTGCCGAGCGGGGCGATGCGGATGATCCACCACAGCACGCGCTGGATGACCTTGAGCAGGGACTCCGTGAAGGCGAGGAACGGCTCGGCCTTTCGGCCGGCCTTGAGCGCGGCGATGCCGACCGCCACCGCGACGACGATGACCTGGAGGATGTTGAAGCTCACGCCGGAGACGAAGGTGCCCTCGGCCGGGCCCGGGCTCGTGGAGACCGCGAGGCCCAGGAAGTTCTGCGGGATGAGGCCGAGGAGGAAGTTCCACCAGGTGCCGACCGTGGGCGGGGCGCCCTTGGCGAGGTCCGTGCCGGCGTGTGCGCCGGGCTGGATGGTGATGCCGAGCACGATGCCGATCGACACCGCGATGAACGCGGTGATCGCGAACCACAGCAGGGTCTGCCCGGCCAGGCGCGCGGCGTTCTGCACCCGGCGCAGGTTGGAGATGCTCGCGACGATCGCGGTGAAGATGAGAGGGACCACGGCCGCGCGCAGCAGCGTGACGTAGGAGCCGCCGATCTTGTCGAGCGTGTCGGACAGCACCGTGTGGTTGTCGTGCGTGGCGCCGAGCTGGCGGCCGATGAGACCCACGGCGATGCCGAGCACGAGCGCGGCGATGATCTGGAAGCCGAACGAGGTCAGCAGCTTGCGGACGGGGCCGCGCGTGTCGGGCGCCTTCGGGCGCCGTGCCGCGGGGGTGGTTGTGCTCATCAGAGACTCCAAGTCGGTGCGCTGGGGTGCGCCGGGAGGATGGGCGCGAGACGCGCCGGGACGTCGGCGCCGTGGCGCCGGATGTCTTCAACGCTATGAGTCAGCCGATATTCCGCGCCCGGTGTGACGAACGATGACGCGCCCCCGGTCCCTGAGCCTGTCGAAGGGCCCGGCCCGCGCTCTCCTCGCCGGTCGTTGAGCGAGCACCGGCGAAGCCGGCGCGAGACGAAACGCGGTGCCCTCCCGGTCCGACCCCGACCCGGTCCGGCCCCGACCCGGTCCGACGCCCCCGGGTCCGACCGTCCCGGGTCCCGCGTTCACGCCGCGCTGACGGTGCTCTCCGCCGTCATCCACGCGTAGCCGTCGGGATCGGTGAAGGTCCGGTCCGCCACGACCGCGAGCCGGTGGGATCCGCTGCCGCTCGGATCGATGCCCACCTGCTTGGCGAGCGAGGCGCGCTTGTAGAGGGCGAGCGTGACAGCACCGGAGTCGAACTCGACGTAGGAGGGGAAGCTCTTCGCGACGGTCAGGCCCTGCTCCTGGTAGAAGCGCTTGCCGGCCTTGACGCTGTCGACGCCGAGCAGCAGGACGAGCCGCTCCACCTCGCCGGTGGCGGGTGCTGTGGCGGTCTTGTTCGCGCTGGCGATCTGCCACGCGGTGCCGTCGGGTGCCCGGAATGAGCCGCCGTAGCCCCAGAGGCTCTTGACGACCGGCTTGAGGATCTCGGCACCGGCGGCGACCGCCCGCGCGACGGCCTCGTCGACGTCGCCCGGCTGCACGAAGATGAGCGACGGCGCGAAGCCGCGGAAGCCGGTGCTCGGTGCGGAGGTCGCGCGGACGGTGACCTGCTCCGCCAGCCCCAGGGCGTCGCGGTAGAAGGCCTCGGCCGCCGGCACGGCGTCGGAGGTGGTCTCGAGGGTGATGCGCTGAATGTTCATGCTTCGAGTCTCGGATCCGGGCCCGCGGGGGCGCTTCTCGATTCCTGCTCGATGCGGGGGAGTGCACGCGCACGCGATCGGCTGCCCGATCAAGGGGCGACGCGTGTGCTACGGGAACAGCTGATCCAGCACCGGCCAGTCACCCGCATCCAGCGCCTTCGTCGCGGCGGCTTGGGCGGCGGGGGAGACGTGTCCGGAGACGAGCTTGCTCCAGATCGCGCGGGCGGTGTCCAGATCCTGTGTGCGCACGGCGGCGCCCATCTCGTACAGGGCGTCGGTGTAGTCGACGACGCTGACTCCCGGCACCTCATCGTAAGGGTGGTACGAATCGATCCAGGGCAGCGCGGGGTCGGGGCGGAGGATCAGATGAGCGTCGGGTTGGATCGCCGCGCCGAGCACGTGATTGAACCGTGCGAGAGACCACCCGTCGAAGCACAGGCGCGTCTCGATCGAATCGAGGTTGTCGTTCGGGGCGACGACATAGGAGAAGATCCCGGCCGCGTTCGAGAGGACCTCTCCGCGGGCACCCCATCGAGAGCCTCGATCCTGGATCGCGTCGGCCTTCAGCAGGTGCGCGACATCGCCTTGCAGACTGAAGGATGCCTCCGCTCTGCAGCCGGCGGAGGCTTCCTCCGTCGTGGGCGTCGGGGCGGGCGAGGCGATCGGCGCGGCG
Organism: Microbacterium azadirachtae; assembly: GCF_000956545.1. Lineage (GTDB taxonomy): Bacteria > Actinomycetota > Actinomycetes > Actinomycetales > Microbacteriaceae > Microbacterium > Microbacterium azadirachtae. The sequence continues at coordinate 41,246 of NZ_JYIT01000058.1, read as the reverse complement.
CTCGGCCTCACCGACAAGGCATGTGCGATGGGGTGGTGCCCGGAACCACCCAAGGCGCTGAAAACGGGAGAGGCGAGCGCGACCAGGCCCGCGATGACCGCCGCAGCCGCGACTCCGGTGGCGATCTGGGCGGCGCGGCTCACGGTGATCAAAGTACTGCGGGCGCCGGCCTCCGCGCCAGAGGGTCGGAGTCCCGATTCGCGGGATCAGCCGGGTCCCGATCGGGCGGCCCGGAGCGGGTGAGCAGCGAAGCCTGCGACGCATGTCGAGGCCGCCAGTGTTGGCATATATCGAGATACCGTTGCTCGAAGCGTGGGTGACGGCGCCACTAGGATGCTGCGTGCGCCCGAATCCGACGGCCGCCCCGCCGTCGCAGTGAGGACTCCGATGACCGACGCACCCGCACGCACCGATCGCAGCCCCCTCTCCCGACGCGGCGTGCTTCGCGCTGCGGCGTGGAGCACCCCCGTGGTGGTCGCCGCAGTCGCGGTACCGTTCAGCGCGGCGAGCGGCGGCACCATCGACGCGTCCGGCGTCGCACTCACCTTCACCGGCCCTCAGTGGAGCTCGGAGTTCCGCCTGAGCGGCGTGCTCCAGTTGTCGCAGGCCGCGCCGACGGCGACGACCGTGTCGGCGACCATCACCTGGCAGGGAACCGGATCCAACTCCGCCGCCCAGGGGCTCTACCTGTACAAAGGCAACGTGCCCGGCGGCGACGCCGGAATCGTCGGGTGGGCGACCACGACCGGAGCCCCTGACGACCAGCTCCACAGCGTCTTCGTCTTCCAGACGGTCATCGGTGCCGGGAACTCGCAGACGCCCGTCGTCTCCAGCTACGACGGATCCACCGCGAACGGCTTCATGTACGGTGCGGAGACCCCGAACAACGGCAGCGCATTCTGGGACGGCGTGATCACGATCCGCTTCACGGCCCCCGGGTTCGCGGATGCGGTGCTGACTGTGCCTTACGTCCAGTAGGCCCGGTGCGACCGGACCGCCTCAGTTCACGCAGGGCACGTTGCCGGACTGCAGCGGCGACGACGAGTCCGTGTAGACCGGGTTCGGCGTCGCCGGAGCCGACGGCGCCGTCGATCCGGAGCCGGCCTTCGTCCCCGAAGACGACGACGGCGACGCGGACGGCGCGGCGGTCGGGGGCGGCGGGTTCAGCAGGTCGTGCACCTGCGCGCGGATCGCATCCACGTCGACGATGTTCACGTCCTGACCGTCGACGGTGTCGAAGTGGTCGATCGGCAGCGTCACGAACGAGATGTTGCCGCCGGCCAGGCTCTGCGCCTGCTGCGCGAACGACAGCAGATCCAGATCCGAATCGAGTGCCACGTCCTTCTTCGCGACGTCGATGAGCTTCTGCAGCTTGCCGAAGTCGGTGAACGTCGACGCCTGCTTGAGCTTCACGGCCAGCGACACCATGAACGCCTGCTGGCGGCGGGTGCGGTCCAGGTCGGTCATGTCGAAGTCGCTCGAGGTGGTGTCGCGACGCTGCCGCACGAACGCCATCGACTGCGCGGCGTTAAGCTGCTGGACGCCGGCCGGGAAGTCGGCGCCCGAGAACGTGTCGGCGGTCGCATGGTTCAGGCACACCGTGATCGGCTGCACCGCCTGGGCCACCTCGTAGAACGCGGCCATGGTGACCTCGACGAAGTGGTCGATGCGCACCCCGCCGAGGAACTCGGACACGGTCTTGATGGTGCTCTGCCGTGCCGCCGTGCGCGACTGCTGGTAGGCGTCCGCCTCCGGCACGCCCTCGTCGGCGAGCTTCTGCAGGGACGCGTTCATGGCATCGCCGTACGCCTCCTTGATCTTGCCCTTCTCCACGCCGCCGGGGGCGCCGGGGAAGTCGACGTAGTCGTCGCGCGGGATCGAGATCCCGACGGCCTTGCCGCCGTTCGCCGGGATGTGGATCAGCATCAGCACGTTGGTGTTGTAGCCGCCGACCGACGCGTCCTCGGCGTGGATCTGGTCGTAGATCGCCTGCGGGAACGGCTTGCCGTTCACGTCCACGCGGCTGTCGAGCCCCATGATGAGGATGTTCGACTCGCCGGTGTTCTGCTTCGGTCCGGTCATGCCGGAGATCGACGAGCGGCGGATCCCGTTGTTCGCGTCCGCATAGGTGATCACGACGAACGCCGCGGCCGCGATGAGCGCGAGCACGATCACCGCGATGATCCCGACGAGCCAGCGGCGTCGTCGGTACATGCGGCGCCGGGAGGCGTGCTGGGGGCTCATCGTCATCGTCGGGATCCGTTCCTGTCGTCGGCGAGGACCCGTCGCAGGGGCCCTGACGATCCTCCGTCGGCCACCTGTGCGGATTCCGGGAGCGGGGGATGCGCGGCATCCACACGACGTGTCACGATGAGCGCATGTTCATGGTGACGACCAACGACGTTCCCGGCTACCGCGTGACCCAGGTGCTCGGCGAGGTGATGGGCCTCACCGTGCGTTCCACCAACTTCGGGCAGGGCTTCACCGCCGGGTTCCGTGCCCTCGGCGGCGGTGAGATCCCCGAGTTCACGAAGCTCATGTACGAGAGCCGCTACGAGGTGATGAACCGGATGTGGGCCGAGGCCGTGCAGCGCGGCGCCAACGCCGTGATCGCGATGCGCTTCGACTCCGGCTCGCTCGGGAGCTTCAGCGAGATGTGCGCCTACGGCACCGCCGTGCTCATCGAGCCGATCGCCGGCGCCGCTCCCGCTCCCGCGCAGCCCGCCGCGCCTCCGGCTCCGCCCGTCGCCTGACCCGTCGCCCGTCGCCTGACCCGTCGCCCGACGCCTGACCCCTCGCTCGACCACCCCGGGTTCGCGCGACGCGTGATCTCGCCCGAGGATCGCTCGTTTCCCTCCCTGCGCCCGCTTTCCCTCCCCGCATGTGCGCATGTGCGGGGAGGGAGAGGCGGCCAGGGGAGGGAGACGGATCCGGCATTCCGGGTCTGCCGTCGCGTGCGGTCGTCACGCCGCGTCACAGGGTCAGCCCACGGCGAACAACGGCATACGTCTTCCGTGCGGTCGTTACTCTCGATGTATCCGGCACGAACTGTGCCATCGCCCGCATCCCGGGCAACGAACAAGGAGTGACATGTTCGAGAGATTCACAGACCGAGCCCGTCGTGTCGTCGTCCTCGCCCAGGAAGAGGCGAAGATGCTCAACCACAACTACATCGGCACCGAGCACATCCTCCTCGGCCTCATCCACGAGGGCGAGGGTGCGGCTGCCAAGGCCCTGGAGTCGCTCGGCATCTCCCTCGAGTCCGTGCGTGAGCAGGTGCAGGACATCATCGGCCAGGGTCAGCAGCAGCCGACCGGCCACATCCCCTTCACCCCGCGCGCCAAGAAGGTGCTCGAGCTGAGCCTGCGCGAGGCGCTGCAGCTCGGTCACAACTACATCGGCACGGAGCACATCCTCCTCGGCCTCATCCGCGAGGGCGAGGGCGTCGCCGCCCAGGTGCTCGTCAAGCTCGGCGCCGACCTGAACAAGGTGCGCCAGCAGGTCATCCAGATGCTCTCGGGATCCCCGGGCCGCGAGCCGGCCGCCGTCTCCGGCGCCGCGCACGACAGCAGCCAGCAGTCGGCGCAGGGCTCGCAGGTCCTCGACCAGTTCGGCCGCAACCTCACGCAGGCCGCGCGCGAGAACAAGCTCGACCCGGTGATCGGGCGCGAGAAGGAGATCGAGCGGGTCATGCAGATCCTCTCCCGCCGCTCGAAGAACAACCCGGTGCTGATCGGCGAGCCCGGCGTCGGCAAGACCGCCGTCGTCGAGGGGCTGGCCCAGGCGATCGTCAAGGGCGACGTGCCCGAGACGCTGAAGGACAAGCAGCTCTACTCGCTGGACCTCGGATCCCTCATCGCGGGTTCCCGGTACCGCGGAGACTTCGAGGAGCGCCTGAAGAAGGTCACCAAGGAGATCCGCACCCGCGGCGACATCATCGTCTTCATCGACGAGATCCACACCCTCGTGGGTGCCGGTGCCGCCGAGGGCGCGATCGACGCCGCATCGATCCTGAAGCCGCTGCTCGCTCGCGGCGAGCTGCAGACGATCGGTGCGACCACGCTCGACGAGTACCGCAAGCACTTCGAGAAGGACGCGGCGCTGGAGCGCCGGTTCCAGCCGATCCAGGTGAACGAGCCGAGCCTGCCGCACGCGATCAACATCCTGAAGGGTCTGCGCGACCGCTACGAGGCGCACCACAAGGTGCAGATCACCGACGGCGCCCTCGTGGCCGCGGCGAACCTCGCCGACCGCTACGTGTCGGACCGCTTCCTTCCGGACAAGGCCATCGACCTGATCGACGAGGCCGGCGCCCGCCTGCGGCTGTCGATCCTGTCGTCGCCGCCGGAGCTGCGCGAGTTCGACGACAAGATCGCGAAGGTGCGCGAGGAGAAGGAGCAGGCCTCCGAGGAGCAGGACTTCGAGAAGGCCGCCGCCCTGCGCGACCAGGAGAAGGAGCTGCTCGCCGAGCGGCTGCGCCTGGAGAAGCAGTGGCGCTCGGGCGACGTCGCGACCAACGCGGTCGTCGACGAGGGCCTGATCGCCGAGGTCCTGGCCCAGGCCACGGGAATCCCGGTGTTCAAGCTCACCGAGGAGGAGTCCAGCCGTCTCGTCTTCATGGAGAAGGCGCTGCACCAGCGCGTCATCGGCCAGGAGGAGGCGATCGCCGCCCTGTCCAAGACGATCCGTCGTCAGCGTGCAGGCCTCAAGGACCCGAAGCGTCCCTCGGGCTCGTTCATCTTCGCCGGCCCCACGGGCGTCGGAAAGACCGAGCTCGCCAAGGCGCTCGCCGAGTTCCTGTTCGACGACGAGGGTGCGCTCATCTCGCTCGACATGAGCGAGTTCGGCGAGAAGCACACCGTCTCGCGGCTGTTCGGTGCCCCTCCCGGGTTCGTCGGCTTCGAAGAGGGCGGCCAGCTCACCGAGAAGGTGCGCCGCAAGCCGTTCTCCGTGGTGCTGTTCGACGAGATCGAGAAGGCCCACCCGGACATCTTCAACTCGCTCCTGCAGATCCTCGAGGAGGGCCGTCTCACCGACGGTCAGGGTCGCGTGATCGACTTCAAGAACACCGTGATCATCATGACGACGAACCTCGGCTCGTCGGCGATCGCCGGTGGTCCGGTCGGCTTCCAGATCGAGGGCAACTCGCAGAGCACCTACGAGCGGATGAAGGGCAAGGTGGACGAGGAGCTCAAGCGCAACTTCAAGCCCGAGTTCCTGAACCGTCTCGACGACGTCATCGTCTTCCCGCAGCTGAACAAGGACGAGCTGCGCCAGATCGTGGGCCTGTTCACGAAGCGCCTGTCCGATCGCCTGCTCGACCGTGACATGACGGTGGAGCTGACGGACGCCGCCAAGGACCGGCTCATCGATCTGGGCTTCGACCCGACGCTCGGTGCGCGTCCGCTGCGTCGTGCGATGCAGCGCGAGGTCGAGGACCAGCTGTCGGAGAAGATCCTGCACGGCGAGCTCAACCCCGGCGACCACGTGCACGTGGACGCGGTGGACGGCAAGTTCGTCTTCACGACCACGGCCCGCAGCGAGAAGGTCTCCGTCGGTGTGAACACCGCGGGCACCATCCCGACCACGCCCGACCTGGCGGCCGGCGCCTGAGCGGATCCGGTTCCCGCGAAAGGGGGCGAGTGCTTCGGCACTCGCCCCCTTTCGCGTGCTCGGCGAAGACGGACCCGTGATCCATCTCGTGAAGCCTCGGATCGGCCGTGGAACGCGCCGTCGCGCGGGCGGTCAGCGGCTCCGTGCGGTGGAGGGGCGGCGACGGCTCCGCGCGGAGCGGCGGGGGCGGTGCTGCGCCGCGGACGCGGGCGCACCGAGGGCCTCCAGCGCGCTGCGCGCGGCGGAGAGGGACGGGTAGCTGCCGAGACGGCGGCTGTGCCGATCGTGCAGGACGTGGGTCGTGCCGTCGACGGCCACGAAGCCGGCGTACTCGCCGTCCGTGGTCGCGACGTAGACGTCGTGATCGGCCTGTTTCCAGGTGATGTTCATGGTGATGCTTCTTCGTGTGCTCCGGCCGCGCGGCAGCCGGGAAAGTGTCGGATCCGATCCGGGCGCGCGACCGCGCATCGGTGCGGGTCGCGGATGTCAGTCCGGAGCGGGCGGCCTCCGAAGATCAGAGACCGGGCGGCGCGGCACCGAAGAGACGTCGGCAGGCCAGGCGCGCAACTCCTCAGCCTAGCAGATCCGTTCGATCGGCGCAGACGACCGGTTCGAGCACGGAAGCCACCGCCGCACGACACGGTGTCGGAGGCGAGCGTCCCGCCTTGCGCCGCCACGACGGGGAGGGCGGGGCCGGGCGTCGAATACCATCGCCGTGGCGGCACTCGACGAGGAGGACGGAGACGGCGATGGCACGGTGGGACATCGAGGACATCGACGGGCTGATCTTCTCCGACGGCTGGCGTCCCGGTGGCGGCGGCGCGCACCCGATCGTGTCCCCCGGGGACGGCGGCGTCGTGGCGCACGCGGGCCTCGCCGACGAGTCCGACGTCGAGCGGGCGGGAGCGAGCGCCGCGGCGGCCCAGGCCGCGTGGGGGCGCGCGTCGTACCGCACCCGCGCCGACGTGCTCCTGGGCGCGGCGGCCGCGCTGCGGCAGATCCGCGCGGAGGTCGAGCATGTCCTCATCCGGGAGAGCGGATCCCTGCCGGGCAAGGCCTCCCACGAGGTGGACAAGGCCATCGACGAGCTCGTCGCGGCGGCCGGGCTCGTGACGATGTCGCAGGGCGACCTGCTGCCGGTCGAGGATCCCTCGACGATCGGGATGGCCCGGCGGATCCCCGTCGGGGTCGTCGGCGTCATCGCGCCCTGGAACGCCCCGCTCATGCTCGCGATCCGCTCGGTGGCCCCCGCGATCGCGCTCGGCAACGCCGTGCTGCTCAAGCCCGATGTGAAGACCGCGTTCTCCGGCGGCGCCGCGATCGCCGAGGTCTTCCGTCGTGCGGGACTCCCCGACGGCGTGCTGCACGTGCTCCCCGGCGGCCCCGAGACCGGCGAGGCCGTGGTGCGCTCGCCGCACACGACCGTGATCTCCTTCACCGGCTCGTCCGCCGCCGGCCGCCGGGTCGGCGAGGTCGCGGGCGGGCTGCTCAAGCGCGTGGTGCTCGAGCTCGGCGGCAACAACGCCTTCGTCGTCATGGCGGACGCGGACCTGGACCGGGCCGTCGCCGCCGGAGTCGCCGGATCCTTCCGGCATCAGGGGCAGATCTGCATGGCCACGGGACGTCATCTCGTGCACGAGAGCATCGCCGACGCGTACGTCGAGCGACTGCGCGCCGCCGCGGCGGCCCTGGTGCCCGGCGATCCGCTCGCTCCGGGCACGACGCTCGGACCGCTCATCACCGCCGCGCAGACCGAGCGCGTGCACGGCATCGTCCAGGCGGCGATCGCCGACGGCGCACTCGTCGTGCACGGCGGCGCCCACGACGGGCTGTTCTACGCACCGACCGTGCTGGACCGGGTGGACCCGGACAACGCGGCCTTCCGTGCGGAGATCTTCGGCCCCGTCGCCCCGGTCACCCGGTTCCGCACCGAGGAGGAGGCCCTGGTGCTGGCCAACGCGAGCGACTACGGCCTCACTGCGGCGATCCACACGCGCGACGTCGCCCGTGCGCTCGGCTTCGCCGCGCGGCTGCGGGCCGGGATGGTGGCCGTCAACGGGCAGACGATCTACGACGCCGCGCACATCCCGATGGGAGGGATCGGCGCCTCCGGCAACGGCGGCCGTCACGGCGGCCATTGGAACCTGGACGAGTTCACCTACTGGCAGTGGGTGACCGTCCCCACGATCTCGGGCTGAGAGCCGGCCCGCGGGCGGAAGAGGGCGTGCTGCTCCGAGGGGGACGGCACGTCCTCCTTCGTCGTGCCCGGATGCCGCGACGGGATGCGACATCGTGTCGGAATCGGCGGCCGACTTTCGCGCTCTCGGCACGTATCGTCGCGTTCCGGCCCGTCCCTAGCCTGGGATTCCGCATTCGAGGAGGAATCCGTGACCGCATCCGTGAAGAGCCCCCGCGCCCCCCTGCCGCCGCTCGGCGAGGACGAGTGGCCCGAGGCCGTCGAGGTCCTCGTCATGGGCGGCGGGCCGGTCGGCATGAGCTGCGCGATCCTGCTCGCCCAGCGCGGGATCGACGTGCTGCTCGTCGAGCGACGCGACTTCGTGTTCCGCTTCCCCCGCGCGCACCTGCTCAACCCGCGGACGATGGAGGCGTTCCACGACATGGGCGTCGCGGACGACATCTATGCGGCGACTCCCACACACGACCGCTGGCGCAAGGCGGTCTGGTACACGACCGCGACCGGGCCCGGGCGCTTCGACGGGCTCAAGATCGGAGAGGTGCCGGCGTGGGGCGGCGGGCCCGACGCGGAGCGCTATCGCGCCTCGAGTCCGCGGGCGTTCGCGAACATGCCCCAGCTGCGGCTCGATCCCCTCATCCACAGCCACGCGGTCGCCGCGGCACCCGGCAGGATCCGCGCGAAGCAGGAGGTCATCGGCATCCGTCAGGACGCGGAGTCCGCGACCGTCGAGATCCGCGACGTGGTCTCGGGCGAGGTCCGCGAGGTGCGCGCCCGCTATGTGATCGCGGCCGACGGCGGACGCGACAGCGCCGCGCTGCTCGGGGTAGAGCTGGAGGGACCGCGGGACATGCGCGAGGTGGTCAACTACCACGTCAGCCTCAACCTGTCGGCATGGCCGGAGCCGGACGCGCTGCTCGGCCACTTCCTGCACCCGGCGGGTGGCGCGCGCCGGCGCGGCACGATCCAGGCGCTCGGCCCCACGCACTACGACCGCGACTCCGAGGAATGGCTGGTGTCGGTCGCCGGCTGGATGGTCGAGGGCGACCCGGACGACGAGCAGGCGCTCTTCGACTCGATCCGCCGCATGCTCGGTCTCGCCGAGGACCACGGGATCACGATGCACTCGATGACGCGCTGGACGTACAACGGCCTCGTCGCGAAGCGGTTCCGCACCGGTCGCGTATTCCTCGCGGGCGATGCGGCCCACAAACACCCGCCCACGGGCGGCCTGGGTCTGAACAGCGGCATCCAGGACGCGCAGAACCTGTGCTGGAAGCTCGCTGCGGTGCTGGACGGTCAGGCGCCCGATGCGCTGCTGGACAGTTATCAGGCCGAGCGCCGGCCGATCGTGGCCTGGTACACCGCGCATTCCCTCGAGAACGCGAACCGGCACCCCCCGATCGCTGCGGCGCTCGGCTTCAGCGAGGACGAGGCAGAGGGGTTCCGCAACCTCGAGGTGTTCGTGAGCGAGACGCCCGAGGGGGAGGCGATGCGCGCCCGCGTCGAGGCCGAGGTCGCGCACAATGCGCACGACTACAGCCAGCTCGGCGTCGAGGCCGGGTTCCACTACGAGGCGGGCGCTCTGGTGCCGGACGGCACTCCGGTTCCGGGCGATCCCGCCGACCCCACCGACTTCCAGGCGACGTCGAGGCCGGGGCATCATCTGCCCCACGTCTGGCTGGCGAGCCGCACGGCGGACGACGGCGGCGCGGTGTCCTCGCATGACCTCGTCGAGCGAGTCGGGCTGACCCTGCTCACCTCGGCGTCCGCCGCGGGTCGGTGGCAGGAGGCGATCGACCTCGTCGGCGGCGCCCTGCCGGTCACGGTCGTCGCGATCGACGATTCCGACGGCGCGTGGCAGGGCGCGCGCGAGATCGGCGGCGACGGCGCGCTGCTCGTGCGCCCCGACCGCAAGGTCGCGTGGCGGTCGGCGGGCATGCCCGAGGACCCGTCGATGGTGCTCGACGACGTGCTCGCGATCATCCTGCGCGGCGGCGACCTCCCCGCCGAGGACCCCGCGGAGCCGTTCCTGAAGCGCATCCGTGCCGCCGCCAGCGTGCTCGTGCAGTGACCTCAGGGCCGCGGCGCCCGAAGGGCCGCACCGTGGGCGGATCCGATTCGGACACCGTGTCGGATCCGCCCGGCGGAGTTTCCCGCAGCCCGCCGATCCGCCCGGATCGGGCCTCTCATAACGTCGAGACAGCGACGAAGCCCCGGCCCTCCGGACCGCAGAAGACTCAGAAGGAGCCCCCGTGATCATCGATGTCCACGGCCACATGTCCGCGCCGGACGCGTACTACGCGTGGAAGGCCTCGCTCCTCGCTGCGCGCGGCTCGCACGGCGGCAAGCCCCCGGTCATCAGCGACGATGCCCTCATCGCCTCGTACAACGCGCCGCATCCGAGCTTCGGGAACATCTCGCACCTCGATCACATCGACGGCGCGGGGATCGATCTGCAGCTGCTCTCCCCGCGCCCGTTCCACGCGATGCACTCCGAGCGCCCGACGAAGATCGTCGAGTGGTTCACGGCCGAGACCAACAACCTCATCCACCGCGCGACCGAGCTCTTCCCCGGTCGTTTCCGGGGCGTCGCCGGGATCCCGCAGAGCCCGTACCTGAGCGTCGAGCAGTGGCTGCCCGAGCTGCGCCGTGCCGTCACGGAGCTCGGGTTCGTCGGGGCGATGGTCAACTCCGACCCCTACGAGGGCACCGAGGTGCCGCCCGCGATGGGCGAGCGCTACTGGTACCCGCTCTACGAGGCGCTCTGCGAGCTCGACGTGCCGATGCTGCTGCACTCCGCGGGATGCAAGTTCCCCTCCCGCGAGCCGTACAGCCTCCACTTCATCCAGGAGGAGACGGTCTCGGTCTGGAGCATGATCCAGGCGAACGTCTTCGCCGACTTCCCGGACCTCAAGGTCGTCGTCGCGCACGGCGGCGGGTCGATCCCGTACCAGATGGGCCGGTTCCTGCCCTCGGTCGTGCGCACCGGCGTCTCCTACCTCGACAAGCTGCGCAACTTCCACTTCGACTCCTGCCTCTACACGCAGGAGAGTCTCGAGCTGCTGCTCAAGGCGGTCGGCACCGACCGCGTGCTCTTCGGATCCGAGAAGCCCGGCACCGGATCGCAGATCGACCCGGCGACCGGGCGCTGGTTCGACGACATCCACCTGCTCATCGACGACATCGAGTGGCTCGACGACGATCGTCGCGCCGACGTGCTCGAGAACAACGCGCGCGCCCTCTTCCGTCTCTGACAGCCGCGTCCCGCATTCCGAGAAAGGATCCATCATGACCGAGATCGTCGCCGGATTCGGCACCTCGCACGGCCCGCAGCTCAAGGCAGCGCCGCCCGAGGCCTGGGAGACGCGCGGCGTCGCCGACCGTCGCAGCAAAGGCCTGAAGTTCCGCGGGGGCACCTACTCGTTCGAGGAGCTCAAGGCCCTCCGCGAGGACTTCTCCGCCGAGATCACGCACGACGTCATGCAGCGCCGCTGGGACAGCTGCCAGGCGTCGATGGACTCGCTCTCGCGCTTCATCGCCGACCAGGACGTGGACGTGCTCGTCATCATCTCGAGCGACCACAAGGAGACCTACGGCGACGAGTGGCTCGCGCCGTTCTCGGTGTTCTGGGGGGACGAGGTCGCGCACGTGCCGTACACGCGGGCGCAGCTGGACGAGATGGCGCCCGGCCTCGCCGAGGCCGCGATGGGGGATGTGCCCGATCGAACGGTCATGCGCCCCACGCACCGCGCGCTCGGAAAGCACATCATCCAGTCGACCCAGGCGGACGACTTCGACACCGGCGCGACGGAGATCATCCCGGCGGGACGCTACGAGAACCACACGATCCCGCATGGCTTCGGCTTCATCTACCAGCGGTTCCTCGGCCAGGAGTCGACGATCCCGATGGTGCCGATCTTCATCAACACGTTCTGGGAGCCGAACCCGCCGAGCGCCAAGCGCTGCTACGACTTCGGACGTGCGGTGGGTCGTGCGATCCAGTCGTTCCCCGGCGACCTGCGCGTCGGCGTCGTCGCCTCCGGCGGCCTCAGCCACTTCGTCATCGACGAGAAGCTCGACTCCGAGTTCATCCAGGCGATGAAGGATCACGACGCCGAGTACCTCTCGTCGGTCCCCGCGGGCGAGATGATGTCGGGCGCCTCCGAGCTGCGCAACTGGATCGCGGTCGCCGGCATCGCCGACGAGGTCGGACTCAGCGTCACGAACGTCGACTACGAGCCGTGCTACCGCACCGAGGCCGGCACCGGCAACGCGATGGGCTTCCTCACCTGGGAGCGGACCCCCTGATGACCGATCCGATCGTCGCGGCGCTGCGCGAGCTGGACAGCTGCGCGGTGTCGGATGCGCTGGACACGCTCGGCCTCCCGGGCGCCGTCACGGCCCTGTCGCCGCGCTGGCCGTCGACCGGCGTGACCGCGGGCCGGGTGCGCACGGTCACGGCGGCGCCCAAGGCGGCGGCCGGTCCGGCGACGCACATCGCGACGCCGCTCGTCGCCGTCGCCGAGCCCGACGACGTCGTCGTGATCGACAACCACGGCCGCACCGACGTGTCGTGCTGGGGCGGCCTGCTCGCCGAGGCGGCCGCGCGCCGCGGCGTGGTCGGCGTGATCGTCGACGGCGCGTGCCGCGACGTGCAGGAGAGCGCCGCGCTCGGCCTGCCCCTGTACGCCCGCGCGGCCGTGCCCGTGAGCGCGCGCGGCCGGATCGTGCAGCAGGCGGCGGACGAGCGGATCCAGGTCGCGGGAGTACCGGTCGCCTCCTACGACTACGTGATCGCGGACGTCAACGGCGTCGTCTTCGTCGCCGCCGACCAGGCCGAGCGCGTGGTGGGCCTCGCCCGCCGCATCGCGGACCGGGAGGAGCGCATGGCGGAGGCCGTGCGTGCGGGCCGGGACGTGAGCGAGGTCATGCACGACTCCCAGTTCCCCACCGTCACCGCAGAGGAGCAGAAGCCATGACGGATCCCCTCATCGAGCGCTTCCGGGAGCTCGGCACCGCCACCGTCTCGGACGCGCTCGACAAGCTGCGTCGCCCCGGAAGCCTGCTCGGCCTCGCGCCGCTGGCCGACGGCCAGCGCATGGTCGGCCGCGCCTTCACCGTCCGCTACGTCAGCGCCCAGGTGCCGGCCGGCACGGTCGGGGACTTCATCGACCAGGTCGAGCCGGGGCAGGTGGTCGTGCTCGACAACGACGCCCGCGTGGACTGCACGGTGTGGGGGGACATCCTCACCGCCGTCGCGCACCACCGGGGGATCGCCGGCACCGTGATCGAAGGCGTGTGCCGCGACACGCACCGCGCCCTGTCGATCGGGTACCCGATCTACAGTCGCGGGCGCTTCATGCGCACCGGCAAGGACAGGGTCGAGGTCGCCGAGGAGCAGGGGCCGGTCACGATCGGCGGCGTCACCGTGCGGCCGGGCGACATCCTGCTCGGCGACTCCGACGGGGTCGTCGTGATCCCGCAGGACTGCGAGGCCGAGGTGCTCGAGGTCGCGGAGACGATCCACGCCCGCGAGGAGTCGATCCTCGCCGCGGCGCTCGCCGGCGCGTCGATCGCGGAGGCCCGCGCGCGCTACGGCTACCACGACCTGCAGCGGGCCGAGGCGTGAGCGGCGCGGATCCGATCGACGCCGCGGAGCTGCTGCGGCTCGGCAGCGCGACGCTGTACGAGGCCTCCGGGCAGGACTGCTTCCTCGACGCGGCGTTCCGCCCGGCCTGGGACGGTGCGGAGATCGTCGGCCGCGCTGTGCCGGTGGCGGCGCAGGCGGGGGACAACCTCGCCCTGCACCACGGCCTCGAGGCGGCCGGCCCCGGCGACGTGCTCGTCGTCGACGGCGGCGGAGCGCCCTTCGGCTACTGGGGCGAGGTCATGGCGGCGGCCGCGCAGGCGCGCGGCATCGCGGGCCTCGTGATCGACGGCGGCGTGCGCGACACCGCGCAGCTGCGCGAGCTCGGCTTCGGCGCGTTCAGCACCTCGATCTCCATCCGCGGCACGATCAAGCAGTGGCCCGGCACGATCGGGATCCCGATCACCCTGCGCGGCCGGGTCGTGAACGCCGGCGACCTGGTCGTCGCGGACCGGGACGGCGTCGCGATCCTCCCCTCCGGCGACGTCGACCGCATCCTGGAGGCCGCCCGTGCCCGCGCGGCGAAGGAGGACGCGTACATGGCGCGCCTGCGCGCGGGGGAACTCACCCTCGACCTCTACGACTTCCGCCGCCTCGGTGATCCGATCCGTCCGGCGGCCGACCCGAACGGAGCACGATGACCGGCACGCCGGACGCCGACGTCCTCATCATCGGAGCGGGCCCGGTCGGCCTGCTCGCCGCGCTCGACCTGTCCTCCCGCGGGATCTCGACGATCGTGGTCGAGACGCGCGAGTTCCTCGAGCCGCCGAACGTGAAGTGCAACCACGTCGCCTCCCGCACCATGGAGAGCCTGCGCCGGCTCGGGATCGCGGCCGAGGTGCGCGCCGCGGGGCTGCCCGCCGACTACCCGCAGGACGTGGCGTTCCGTACCTCCCTCACCGGGCGCGAGCTGTCCCGGATCCCGATCCCGGCGAGCGGCGAGCGGTACACCGCGACGGACGGACCGGACACGACCTGGGCGACGCCCGAGCCGCCGCACCGCATCAACCAGACGTTCCTGGAGCCGATCCTCGCCCGGCGCGCGGCGGCGGCGCCCGGCGTGACGCTCCTCAACCGCACCCGGTTCCACTCCTTCGCACAGGACGCGGACGGCGTGACCGCGACGATCAGCGACCTCGACGGCGAGAACGAGCGCACCCTGCGCGCCCGCTACCTGATCGGCGCGGACGGCGGACGCTCGGCCGTGCGCAAGCAGCTCGGCGCCAAGCTCAGCGGCGACCCGGTGCTGCAGCACGTGCAGTCGACGTGCATCCGCGCCCCGCACCTCTACGGGCTCATGTCGGCTGACGAGCCCCGCGCCTGGGGCTACTACACGTTCAACCCGCGTCGGGTGGGGCACGTCTACGCGATCGACGGGGCCGGCACGTTCCTCGTGCACACCTACCTCTCGCCCCAGGAGGCGCAGGATCCCGGATCCGTCGATCGCGATTCCGCGATCCGCGCGATCCTCGGCGTCGACGAGAGCTTCTCCTACGAGGTCGTCTCGAAGGAGGACTGGGTCGCGCGCCGCCTGCTGGCCGACCGCTTCCGCGACGGCCGAGTGTTCATCGCGGGCGACGCGTGCCACCTCTGGGTGCCGTTCGCCGGGTTCGGCATGAACGCGGGCATCGCAGACGTGCTGAACCTCACCTGGCTGATCGGCGCGAGGATCGCCGGCTGGGCGGACGAGCGGATCCTGGACGCGTACCAGGCCGAGCGGCGACCGATCACGGAGCAGGTCTCGCACTTCGCGATGAGCCACCAGCAGAAGCTCGCCAAGCCCGGGCTGCCCGCGGCGCTCGAGGACGACGGGCCCGCGGGGGAGGAGGCGCGTCGCGTGTTCGGCGCGGCCGTGCACGATCTCAACGAGCCGCAGTTCGCCGCGGCGGGCCTCAACTACGGCTACAGCTACGACGCCTCGCCGATCATCCACTACGACGGCGGCACGGCGCCCGGCTACACGATGGGCTCGTACACGCCCTCGACCGTCCCGGGCTGCCGTGCGCCGCACTTCCGCCTCGCTGACGGGACCTCGCTCTACGATCGGCTCTCCGCGGGATACACGGCGGTCTGCGCGCCGGGCGTGCCCGTCGCGGTGCTCGCCGCGGCCGCCGAGCTGCGCGGGATCCCGTTCGCCGCGGTCGAGGTCGCGGAAGGGCTCCCGGCGGAGTACGACCAGCCGATCACCCTCGTCCGGCAGGACCAGACCGTGGTCTGGCGCGGCGCCGCCCCGACCGCTCCGGAGGCCGCCGCGCTCTGGGAGCTGCTCCGCGGGGCCGCCTGATCGGGCGCGTCCCCGGTGCGAAGAAGGTCGCCTCCCGATGCCGGAAGGCGACCTTCTTCGTGGCAGGGCCGTCGCTCAGCGGCGGATGACCTTCGTCGCCGCCATCGCCTTGAGACCCTCGACCCCGAACTCCAATCCGTAGCCGGAGGCCTTCGTCCCGCCGAAGGGGATCGACGGATCCACACCGCCGTGCTGGTTGATCCAGACGGTGCCGGCGTCGAGACGCTGGGCGACCTCGGCGGCGGCGTCGGCGTCCGGACCCCACACGGAGGCGCCGAGGCCCTGCTCCGTGCCGTTCGCACGGCGCACCGCATCGTCGACGTCGGTGTAGCGCACGACGGGCAGCACGGGTCCGAACTGCTCCTCGTCGACGATCGCCGTGCCGTCCTCGACGTCGGCGACGATCGTGGCGCGGTAGAAGAGCGGGCCGAGGTCGGCAGCCGGCGCACCTCCCGTGACGATCCTGCCCCCGCGCTCGCGGGCGTCGTCGACGAGGCGCGAGACGATGTCGAACTGGGCGGGGTTCTGCACGGGGCCGAGCCGGTTGCTCTTGTCGTGACCGGACCCCATCGGCGCGGCCTCGGCGCGCTCGGCGAGCGCGGCGACCACCTCGTCGTAGACCGAGTCGTGCACGTAGAGGCGCTTGAGGGCGGCGCACACCTGCCCCGTGTTCATGAAGGCGCCCCAGAACAGGCGGTCGGCGACCGCCGCGACGTCCGTGCCCGGCAGCACGATCCCGGCGTCGTTGCCGCCGAGCTCGAGCGTGAGCCGTGCGAGGTTGTGCGCCGAGCTCTCGACGATCCGCCGCCCGGTGGGGGTGGATCCGGTGAACACGATCTTCGCGACATCGGGGTGGGCGGCCAGCGCCGCCCCGACCTCGCGGTCGCCGGAGACGGCGGTCACGACGTCGGACGGCAGGTGCCGCCGGAAGACCTCTGCGAGGGCCAGCACGCTCAACGGGGTGTTCTCCGACGGCTTCATGACGACCGTGTTGCCCATGCGCAGCGCCGGCGCGATGTGCCAGACCGAGATCATGACCGGGAAGTTCCAGGGGCCGATCGAGGCGACCACGCCGAGGGGGACGTAGTGCAGTTCGGCGCGGGAGTCGCCCTCCCGTCGCAGCACCTGCGGCTCCAGAACCGTGTCGGCGGCGGCACGCAGCCAGTGCGCGGCACCGTGCACCTCTCCGGCGCCGTCGATCTTGCCCTGTTCGGCGGTGACGATCTCGCCGAGCTCGTCGGCATGCGCGTCGAGGTCGTCGGCGACGAGGTGGAGCAGGCGGGAGCGCTCGGCGTGGCCGAGAGCGGCCCAGTCCGGCTGGGCCGCCCGCGCGGCGTCGATCGCCCGGTCCAGATCCGCGACGGAGCGGATCGGGGCACGCCCGACCTCCGTGCGGGTCGCGGCATCGAGGATGGGGCGGCCGTCGGGGTCGGAGACCGAGGTCAGCAGTAGGTTCATGACAGCTCCCTTGCACGCGGCGGATTCGCGGCGATCGCAGGACGGCCGCAATAAACTCTAATCAATATAGTCAATTGTCCCGGGCGGTGTCTGCGCCTCAGCGCAGGCCGGCGAGCGTCGCGACGCGCAGCGCGGTGTGCAGCTCGCGGCGCACACCCCCGTCGGCGAGGTCGACATCGGCGATCGCCCGGATCCGATCGAGCCGGTAGTAGAGCGTGCTCCGGTGCACGTGGAGCTCCTGCGCCGTGCGCTGCGCATCGCAGCCGCAGTCCAGATACGCCTCGAGCGTGTGCGCGAGGTCGGGGCCGGACTGCGCATCGAGCAGGCGCTGCACGGCGCCGGGGAGGTCGGTCAGTGCGAGCTCGGCGAGCGGCAGCTGCAGCAGCAGCCGATCGAGGCCCAGTTCGGCCCAGTGCGCGACGCTGCCGCGCTCGGGGTCGACGATCGCGGCCCGCTGGGCGATCCGCGCTTCCCGGAGAGAGCGGGTGCTCGAGGCGAGCGGGGTGTGCGCGCCGCCGATCCCGGCGCGCAGGGCGGAGAACGCCGGCTGCTCGAGGAGGGCGGTGAGTCGGTCGGCGTCGATCTCGTAGGGGACGGCGATCACGGCTTCCCCGTCGATGACGGCGCCGACGGCCTTGAGCGTGGGGAACACCGGGATGCTCGCGACGGCCCTGTCCAGCAGCAGGCGCAACGTCGCTGCGCTCGCCGTCGCGTCGGGGGCCACGGCGAGGGAGATCGCCGTGTAATGCGGGGCGGGGGAGAGCAGTCCGCTCGTGAGCAGCTCGTCCGCGGCTCGTGCGCGCTGCTCCGCACCGCCGCCGAACAGGGCGGAGAGCAGTCGAAGCGCCCGGTCCTCGTCCTGCCGGTTGCCGAGTGCCATCGCGGCGAGCACTACGCCGAGCTGCTCGCGCCCGGTGCGCAGCACCTCGTCGTCGGCCGCGGGCTCATGCCCCTCGGGGATCGTCGACGAGACGTAGCCCACGAGATGGCCGTCGTGCCGGATCGGTGCGACGAGCCGGGTCTGTCCGCCCTCGATCGCCGGGATCTGCACAGGGCCGTCGGCCTGGCCGACGCGGAACTCCTTGATCGACTCCCTCGCGCGGGAGGATCCCCGGTGGGCGAGGATGATCGCCAGCCGCGCATGGTCGACATCGCCGTCGTGCACGCTGAACGCGATGACCGCGAACTCGGTGTCGAACACGACGATCGGTCGTCCGAGCCGGTCCGCATAGGCCTGGACCTGCGCTTCGAGCGTCATCGGCCGCCTCCCTTCCTGCTGCTCCCCGGTGTCTGCCGCGAGCGGTCGCGAGCCTCCGCCGAAGCGGACGACGGGCGGCCGCGTTGCAGAGATCCGGGAAATAGATCTATATTCATTATATTCATTTCTTGAGAGGCGATGCGATGGCAAAGATGACAGGCGGCGACGCGCTCACCCTGGCCCTGCTCAGCGAGGGCGTCGAGACGGTCTTCGGAATCCCCGGCGTGCAGCTGGATGGGCTCACCGACGGGATGTACCGCAAGCAGGACGAGATCGACCTGCTGGTCCCGCGGCACGAGCAGAGCACGACGTACATGGCGGACGGCTATCACCGCGCGTCCGGCAAGCCGGGCGTCGCGATGGTGGTGCCCGGCCCCGGCGTGCTCAACGCGGGAGCGGGCATGGCGACCGCGTACGCCTGCTCTTCGCAGGTCATGCTGCTGGCCGGCACGATCCCCTCGCGCCTCGTCGGCGGCGGCCTCGGCGCGCTGCATGAGATCCCGCGACAGAGCGAGACGGTCCAGGGTCTGACCAAGTGGTCGGTGCGCCCCACCCGAGCGGAGGAGATCCCCGAGCTGGTGCACGAGGGCTTCCGTCAGATGCGCACGGGCCGTCCGCGCCCCGTCGCCCTGGAGCTGGGGCCGGATCTGCTGCACGCCGAGATCGACGTCGAGGTCGGCGACCCGTTCGCGGCGGAGGCGCGGATCGCGCCGGCCGAGGACGTGGCGGCGCTGCTGCGCCTGCTCGCGGAGAGCGAGCGCCCGGTGCTGCACGTCGGCGGCGGCGTGCGCGGGACGCGCGCGTTCGCGCTCATCGCCGCCCTCGCCGAGAAGCTGGATGCCCCGGTCGTCATGAGCGAGAACGGACGCGGTGCGATCGACGCCCGCGATCCGCATGCTCTCCCGGCCTTCGCCCTCTGGGAGCTGCGCGCGACGGCCGATCTCGTGGTCTCGTTCGGCAGCCGCTTCCTCACGCCGTTCGGGCAGCAGCTGAACGTCGGCGATGCGCGGATCGCTCTCGTGAACGTCGAGGCTGCGGATCTCGGATCCCCGCGACGGCCCGACCTCGCGATCCGGGCCGACGCGACCGCGGTGCTCGAGGCGCTGGTCGCCGAGGCTCCGGCGCGCGAGGGCTGGGGTGAGGAGCTGCGGCGACTTCGTGCCGAGTGCGAGGGGCGGATCCGCGAGCGCGTCGCACCCCAGATGGCCTTCGTCGACGCGATCCGGGCCGCCCTGCCCGAGGACGGCGTGTACGTCAACGAGCTGACCCAGATCGGCTATGTCTCCACCTACGGCTTCCCCGTGCAGGCGCCGCACTCGTACGTGTGGCCCGGCTACCAGGGCACGCTCGGCTACGCGATGCCCACGGCGCTCGGCGCCGCGGTGGGCTCGGGCGGGCGCCCGGTCGTCGCGGTCACCGGCGACGGCGGGATCGGCTGGTCGCTGCAGGAGTTCGCGACCGCCAAGCGCTACGGGATCCCGCTCGTCACCGTGCTGTTCGAGGACGGGCGATTCGGCAACGTGTGGCGGATCCAGCGCGACACCTACGGCGGGCGCTTCATCGGCTCCGACCTCGTCAACCCCGACTTCGCGCTGCTCGCGCAGGCGTTCGGGATCGACTTCGTGGACGTCGAGGACGCCGACGGGGTCCGCACCGCGATCGAGGCCGCGATCGCGGCCCGGCGTCCGGCGATCGTCCGGGTGCGGGTGGACGTGTTCCCTTCGCCGTGGTCCCTCATCCACGAGAAGCACTGATCCGCGGCCGTCGAGGCGGCACGGTCTCGAGCGCGGCTCTGCGCCGCCGTCCGACGCGCGCGGGCACGTCCTGCGGACCGGGGTCATCCGCGGTCGGCGCCCACGTGCCCGAGCGCGAGCGCGGCGAGCGCGGCCGCCTGGTCTGCGAGGATCCCGTCGTCGAACACCGCGCGGGGGGAGTGGTTCATCTCCGCCTCGTCGGGGTCGATCCCCTCCGGCGTCGCGCCGACGAAGAGGAACGCGCCCGGCACCTGGGCGAGCACGGCGGAGAAGTCCTCGGAGGCCATGGAGGGCTCCGTCGCGTGCAGCGCCCGGCCCTCGCCGAGGAGCGCGCCGATCGTCGCGAGCGCTCGCTCCGCGCACGTCTCGTCGTTGACGGTGACGGGATACACGGTGCGGAACGAGACCTCGGCCCGGCAGCCGTGCGCCGCGGCGATCCCCTCCGCCAGCGCAGGAAGCTCCGCTTCCAGCACGCGCCGGCTGCGCTCGGAGAGGATGCGGATGGTGGCCCCGAGCGAGGAGGTGTCGGGGATCGCGTTGATGATCTCGCTCCCGGAGAGCTTGGTCACGGACAGGACGATCGGATCCGAGACGGGGAATCGCCGGGTCGCGAACGCGTGCAGGGCGAGGACGATCTGCGCGACGGCCGGCACCGGATCGACCGCCTGCTGCGGACGGGACCCGTGACCGCCGCGGCCCTCGACCACGATCTCGAGTGCGCAGGCGCCCGCCATGATCGTCCCGCCGCGGGTCGAGAAGACCCCGGCGGCGCCGGGGAGCACGTGCACGCCGTACGCCGCCTCGACGCGGGGTCCCGCGGCATCGAGCACGCCCTCGCGGATCATCCGGAGGGCTCCGCCCCCGGCCTCCTCGCCGGGCTCGAACATGAGCACGACCGAGCCGGCCATCCGATCCCGCCGCGCGGCCAGCAGCCGGGCGGCGCCGACGAGCCCCGCGGTGTGCAGGTCGTGTCCGCACGCGTGCATGATCCCGTCCGTGCGGGAGGAGTAGGGGAGCCCGGTGCGCTCCGGCACGCGGAGGGCGTCCATGTCGGCACGCAGCAGCACGGCGGGGCCAGGGCGGGAACCGTGCACCACGGCCGTGATCGAGGAGAAGTCCTCGGTGCCCGTGGTGACCGCGAGACCGAGGCCGTCGAGCGCCTCCCGTACGGCGCGCTGCGTCCGGGGGAGGGCGAAACCCGCCTCGGGATGCGCGTGCAGCGTGCGACGCAGGGCGATGAGGTCGGGCAGGAGTGCTCCCGCGTCCGCGCGGAGTGCGAGGGGATCCGCCATGGGGGCTCCTTCGTCCCAGGTCGACGATCCGTGGCCGCCGATGCCGATTGGATATGATGAATATATCCAATAGATGGTGCGCCGAGGCGGGTCACCTCATACTCTGTACTCACGCGTGACCGGCTCGGGGTCACCGCAGGGATCACCGGGGGAAGTCATGACGCAGATCACCAACGCCGCCGTCGCCGTGCAGGTGGCGAAGTCGCTCGAGGACGAGATCGTCTCGGGGGGCTGGAAGGCGGGGCACTTCATCGGGAGGCGGCAGGAGCTCGCCACCCGGTTCGGGGTGGCCCCCGCGACCCTCGGTGAGGCGATCCAGCTGCTGCGCTCGCGCGGTGTCGTGGACGCGAAGCCCGGCCCCGGCGGCGGCATCTTCGTCGCATCGCGTTCGCCGTTCATGCAGCTCAGCGACCAGCTGCTGCAGCTGCGCGAGGGCAAGGCGACCGCGAGCGACTGCCTCCGCGTGCTGGACGCCCTGGACGGCCTCGTGCTGCACGATGCGATCGAGCACGCGAGCGACGACGACATCGCCGAGATCGCGACGCTCGCCGAGCGGCTCCAGGCTGTGTGGGGCACCGAGGCGGGCCCGTCGGCGATCTGGGCGCTGCATGCACGGATCGCCGAGATCACGCCGAACGAACTGCTGCGCAGCCTCTACACGAACCTCGTCGACTACATCATCGCCGAGCAGCTCGAGGGTGCTACGGCGCCCAGCACGCCCGAGCGTCTGCGGACCCACCTGGACTTCGCGGAAGCCGTGGAGCGGCGCGACCACGCCCTTGCGCGCTCCGCGGCCGAGCGGCACCGGCATTCCTCGGTCGCCACCCTCCTCTCCTGACGATCCGAGGAGCTCGGCGGGTTGACAGGGCGGCGCGTCTTCAATAATGTTCATATTCATTATTAAGAATTAACTTCCGCCCGAGGAGGACGCATGCCGCTCGAGTTCCGAGGCGTCGTCGACGAGATGCTGCAGACCCCGAATCGTCCCGCCGGGGCGACCCCGCCGCCGATCCGGCTCTCGCAGAACGAGATGCCCTGGACGCCCTCGGCGCCGATCGTGGCGGCCATGTCCGCGGCGGTCGAGACGTCGCACCGCTACCCCGACTACCACCGTGCCGCCGCGCGAGCCGCGATCGCGGACGCACTCGGCGTCGACCCCGACCGGGTGGCCGTCGACAACGGCTCCGGCTCACTGCTCCACGGGCTCGCCCGGCTCGTCTGCGAGCCCGGGGTTCACGGCGTGTACCCCGCGCCGTCCTTCGAGGCGTACAAGGCGGCCCTCTCGCTCGCCGGCGCCGACGCGTCCGCCGTGGGGCTGGCCGACGACGGGGCGATGGACCTGCCGGCGATGGCCGCCGCGATCCGCCCCGAGACGCGCATCGTCTACCTCTGCAACCCGAACAACCCCACCGGCGGACTCATCCCGGTCGAAGGCCTGCGGGCCTTCCTGCGGGGCGTGCCGGAGAGCGTGATCGTCGTGCTCGACGAGGCGTACCGGGAATTCGTGACCGACGAGCCCGTCGAGGCCACGCTGCCGCTGCTGGACGAGTTCGAGAACCTCGTGATCCTGCGCACGCTCTCGAAGTCGCACGGTCTCGCCGGCATCAGGGCCGGGTACGCAGCGGCCTCGGAGCGGATCGCGGAGGCGCTGCGGCGCACCTCCGTCGGCTTCGCGCTGAACGGGATCGCCGAGGCCGCGCTCATCGCGGCCTTCAGCCCGGAGGGCATCGAGATCGCCGCCGAACGGGTCGCCACCATCGTCATGGAGCGCGCGCGCATCGTGCGGGCGCTCGACGAGGCCGGCGTGGAGGTCCTCCCGAGCCAGTCCAACTTCCTCTTCCTCCCGGGCGACGCGAGCGCCCTCATGACCCGGTTCGCCGAGCAGGGCGTGCTCGCCCGCCCGTTCCCGAACGCGGGCGGCGTCCGTGTGACGGTGGGCCTGCCCGCCGAGAACGACGCCGTCCTGGCCGCCCTGCTCTGAACCGCCGATCGATCCCCGGCGCGTCGCGATCGCGCGCCGGGGATCGCCGACCGACACGATCGCACCCCCGGCGGACCGGGTTCCGACACCGTGTCGGATCGCCCGGGAAGGACTTCGGAGCCGGGCCCGATGAGGCCCGCGCAACGGCTTCCTACGCTGACAACACGACAGACGGAGCGGTCTGATCCCGGGTGACCGGGGGGTCTCGGATCCGCTCTCGCGAACGGAAGAAGAGGGCAGTGACGGCAAGCGACTTCGAACGCGACCGGCGAGCATCGATCCGGCGCTCGCTGACCGGCGGGTTCGGCTGGACGGTGTTCCTCGCCGCCCTGACGCTCGTGTTCGTCTATCCGGTCTCGATGATCGCGATCGGCGCCTTCCGCGACGGCCTCCCGTCGGACGACCTGCCCTTCACGATCGGCGGACTGGTTGCGGCGTTCCAGGATCCCGAGACCTGGAAGACCATGGGCAACTCGCTGCTGCTCGTGGTCGTCTGCGGCACGATCTCGGTCGCCGGCGGCGGGCTCTTCGCCTGGATCGCGGCGAACACCAACGTGCCGGGGCGGCGACTGCTGACCCCGCTGATGGCGGTGAACCTGTTCGTGCCCCCGCTGTTCCACACGCTCGGCTGGATCATGCTCGGCAACCCGCAGAACGGGCTGCTGAACCAGTTCGGGCGCATGCTCGGCATGCACGGCCCGATCATGAACATCCAGAGCTGGGGCGGCCTGTTCCTTCTCATGTCGCTGGGGTACATGCCGTTCGCATACCTGCTCATGCTCGGCGCCTTCAAGAACCGCGACCAGTCGCTCGACGAAGCGGCCGCGATCAGCGGGGCCGGAGCGGTGCGCACCTTCTTCACGATCACGATCCCGTCGGTGGGACCCGCGATCACCGGAGCCGCGATCCTCATCGCCGTCCTCGTGTTCCAGTCCTTCGACAGCCCGCAGCTGATCGGGCGCCAGGCCAACATCTTCGTGTTCTCGACGCAGATCTTCCACTACGTGCGCGATCAGGCGCCGGCCGAGTACACGAAGGCCTTCGCGCTGTCTCTCGTGCTCATCGTGCTCGTGCTGCTGCTGTTCCTCGCCCAGCGCTGGATCCTGCGGGGCCGCAGCTTCACCACCCTCACCGGAAAGACCTCGCGGCGCGAGCCGCAGGAACTCGGCCCGGTGCGCTGGGTCCTGTCCGCCCTCATCGTCGTGTTCCTGCTGCTGAACCTGATCCTGCCGCTGTTCGCCATGATCCTGGGCAGCCTGCAGCCGATCTTCGGCGTCGTGAGCACCGGACTCACGTTCGACAACTACGTGCAGATGCTCACAGATCCCGAGTTCAGCTCGAGTCTGGGCCTCACCGCCTGGCTCGCCGTGATCGGCGGGTTCGGCTCGATCGCGGTCGCGCTGCTCACCACGTACGTCACGGCGCGCCGGACCGGCTTCATCCGCTCCTACACGTCGTTCTCGGTGTGGATCCCGTGGGCGCTGCCGGGCATCGTCCTGGCCTTGGCGTACATGTTCGCGGTGCTCTACGTGCCGGCGTTCCGGGGGCTCTACGGCACGGCATTCCTCATGACCCTCGTGCTCATCGTCGCCACGATCCCGGTCTCCAGCAGGATCGCGGAGGGCGCCCTCGCCCAGCTCTCGCCCGAGCTCGAGGAGGCCGGACGCACGTCCGGGGCAGGATCCTGGCGGGTGCTGCTCACGATCGTGCTGCGGCTCGTCGTGCCCAGCTTCCTGTCGGGCTGGTTCCTGTCCGCGCTCTTCATCGCGGGCAACCTGTCGGTGCCGATGCTGCTCGCGCCTCCGGGGCTCCAGCCGGTCTCACTGACCGCCTTCCAGCAGTTCCTCCAGGGCAACATGTCGCAGGGCGCCGCCCTGTTCATGATCATCCTCGTCGCGGCCATGGCCGTGCTCGCGCTCGCCGCGGGATCCATGAAACTCGCCGCGGTCCTCCGCGCCCGCGCCGGCCGCTCGGGCCGCGCCCCCTCAGTCCCCCTCACCCGGATCACCCCTTGACACACCCGAGAGGAAGAATGATGACGTTCTCCCGCACCACCCTCCGCCTCGCCACGGCCACCCTGGCCATCGGCGCACTCGCCGCCCTGACCGCGTGCTCCTCCGGCACGGCCGCGGCCAAGCCCGACACTCCGATCGAGGTGCCCGGGACCAGTGCCGCGGGCAACAAGCACATGAACGACCTGTACAGCAAGGCCGTCGCCGACGGGAAGACGGACATCGTGGTCTACGGGCCCAGCGTCTCCTCCCAGAAGGCGCTGTTCAAGGCGTTCACGGACCGCTTCCCCGGCATCAAGGTCGTTCAGCAGGACCAGCCGGACGCGCAGAGCATCACCAAGATCGAGACCGAGGCGCAGAGCGGCAACCGTATCGCCGACATCTACGACGGCGGCGAGTCGCCGCAGGTCGCCGCGAAGGCAGATCTGTGCACCAAGGCCGACGTGCAGACGGCGCCGGACGGCTTCGAGATCCCGACGAACTTCGACGGACGCCTCACCTACTACGCGATGCGCTACTTCGTGTTCGTCTACAACACCGACACGGTCAAGGAGAACGAGGCCCCGAAGAACTGGAAGGACCTGCTCGACCCGAAGTGGAAGGGCAAGATCACGGTCGG
Source organism: Microbacterium azadirachtae (assembly GCF_000956545.1). Lineage (GTDB taxonomy): Bacteria > Actinomycetota > Actinomycetes > Actinomycetales > Microbacteriaceae > Microbacterium > Microbacterium azadirachtae. The sequence continues at coordinate 15,131 of NZ_JYIT01000058.1, read as the reverse complement.
CGACCCGACGGTGCCGGGCGGGATCCGCTACATCCTCACGTCGCTCATGGTGCCCGAGAGCGCCGACAAGTGGGGCAAGCCCTACGTCGAGGCGCTCGCGAAGCAGGACGTGCAGTTCGCCCAGTCCGAGCCGAACGTCCCCGCCGACGTCGCCAGCGGCCGCTTCCCGATCGGGATCGCGGTCTACCAGGGCTTCTACGAGGACGTGAAGGCGAAGGGCGGCCCGATCGCCGCGGTGTTCCCCCTCGATGACGGCGGCAACTTCATGTCCCGCACCGGCATGTGCATCGTGAACAAGGCCCCGCATGCGGACGCCGCGCAGCTCTACATCAACTGGCTGTACTCGCCGGAGGGGCAGAAGGCGCTCGCCGAGAAGAACAAGTCCTACGGCTGGACGCCGGACGCACCCGGCCCGCAGGGCGCGCCGGCGCTGAGCAAGCTCGGGCGTCTGCCGTTCTCCAACCCCGACCCGAACTTCAACCAGCCCTACTTCGACTTCATCAACACGCAGTTCAAGAAGTAGCGCTCGGCCCCGACCCCCACACGAGAGAGCACTGATCGGCATGACTGAGGTCCAGGTATCCGGACTGACCAAGCGCTACGGCGGCAAGACCGCTCTGCACGGATTGGATCTGACGATCGGATCCGGCGAGTTCGTCACCCTGCTCGGTCCTTCGGGCTGCGGCAAGACGACGACGCTGCGGTGCCTGGCCGGTCTCGAGCGCCCCACCGGTGGTCGCATCAGCATGGGCGATCGCATCGTCGTCGACACCGACCGGCGCACCTTCGTGCCGGCCGACAAGCGGCAGGTGGGCATGGTGTTCCAGAGCTACGCGCTCTGGCCGCACATGAGCGTGGCAGAGAACGTCGCGTACCCGCTCAAGGTCGCGAGGGTGGGGGCGGCCGAGCGCCGCACCCGCGTCGCGGACATGCTCTCCGCCGTGGGCCTCGCGGACTTCGAGAAACGTCCGGTCACCGCCCTGTCGGGCGGCCAGCAGCAGCGGGTGGCTCTCGCCCGCGCGCTGGCCGCCCGGCCGGGCATCATCTTCTACGACGAGCCGCTCTCCAACCTCGACTCCAAGCTGCGCTACCAGATGGGCCAGCAGGTCCGCGCGCTGCACAACCAGTTCGAGACGACCTCGGTCTACGTCACGCACGATCAGGAGGAGGCCATCACGCTCTCCGACCGGATCATCGTGATGAGCGAGGGGTCCATCGTGCAGGACGGGACACCCAGCGAACTGTACGACCGGCCGAACTCGGCGTACGTCGCCGACTTCATGGGCTTCCAGAACATCCTGCCCGGCACGATCCGCGCCGTGCGCGACGGCATCGCCGACGTCGAGGTCGACGGGACCTCGCTCGTCATCGCCGGGGTCGTGACCGGCGAGGCCGCGCCGGGGGAGCGGGCCGACATCGCGTTCCGGGCGGCGCACGCCCGGCTCATGCCCGCCGCCGAGCTCGCACCCGCCGCCGGGCGGTTCGCCGCGGTCGTCGAGCGCACCACGTACCTCGGCAGCGCCGTCAACCTCCTCGTCCGCGCCGATGGGCTGCCCCTGCGGGTCCGCGTCGAGACGGGCGAGATGGCCGCCGACGCGGTGCCGCACCCGGGCGACGGATACGGCTTCGCCGTCAACCCCGCTCGTGCCGTCGTCATCCCGCACCGGGTCGCCGCGGCGCCCTCGGAGGACGACTACCTGACCACCATGACCGATGCGATCGTCGCCGCCCACTGAGCGGACGAAGCCCGAGAGGAATACCCATGAGTGACCTGCCCACGCCCCGTTCCGACGCGCCGCGGATCCGCGAGCTCGCCGAGATCGGCGGCCGCTCGGACACGAGAGACGTGCTCGCCCACGCGACCAAGCAGGCGCGGGACGACTACGACGACTACTTCATCGTCGACATCGACGCCCACGTCTCGGAGGATCACTTCTGGGGGGAGGTGCTCGACCTCATCGACAACGACGTCTGGCGGGATCTGGGCATGAGCCAGTACGCCGGCTTCGCCGGCAACAACGCGCTCCTGAACATCCAGCCGGGCATGTCGCACCAGAGCGTCGGCGGACGCATCGGCCACCAGGGCCGGAAGGAGCCGGTCGAGGGCACGGAGGGGCATCCCTTCGTCACCGCCGCCCGGCGCGGCATGGACGCGATGGGCCTCGACTACCAGGTCGTGTTCCCCAGCGCGATGCTGCTGCTCGGCATGCACCCGCAGGACGAGGTCGAGGTCGTTCTGGGTCGGGCGTTCAACCGCTGGCTCACCGAGGTGATCCTGCCGCCGAACCCGCGCCTCAAGGGCATGCTCTACCTGCCCTACAACACCCCGGAGGTGTGTGAGGAGCTGGTCGAGAAGTACGCGGACAACGAGGGCATCATCGGCTACACGGTGTGCTCGACGCGCAACAACCCCGTGCACTCCGACGTCTACACGCGCCTCTACAAGCTCATCGAGGACAGCGGCAAGCCGCTCGCCTTCCACTCGGGCTACCACTGGGGGGACCCGTCGTTCGCGCAGCTGAACCGCTTCCTCTCCATGCACGCCCTCTCGTTCACGCACTACAACCAGATCCACGTCACGAACTGGATCATCAACGCCATGCCGGAGCGCTTCCCGAAGCTCAAGATGGTCTGGGTCGAGAGCGGCCTGGCCTGGATCCCCTTCCTCATGCAGCGGCTCGACCATGAGGTCCTCATGAGGCCGAGCGAGGCACCCGGTCTCAAGCGCCTCCCGAGCGAGTACATGAAGGAGATGTGGTACACCACCCAGCCCATGGAGCGCACGAACATGGAGCTCCTCGAGGCGACCATGAAGTCGTTCAACGCCGAGACCCAGCTGCTCTACTCATCCGACTGGCCGCACTGGGACTGGGACGCGCCGTCCACGATCACGCGCCTGCCGTTCCTCTCAGAACAGGCCAAGCGCAACATCCTCGGGCTGAACGCCGCGCGCGTGTTCAACCTCCCCACCGACCGCAAGAAGCCCTCCGCGGAGCGCGTGCTCCTCGAACGACCCGGGATCTCCTGACATGACTGAGAACACCATCACCACTGTCCCCGACATCGCCGAGCTCTCGGCCGTCATCACCCGCCTCGGCGAGCTCGTGCAGCACGTCGGCGACCAGGAGCTCGGCGCCGAGGTCTCCGACGAGCAGATCGCCGACGTGCTCTACGCGGCCGCGCGGCTGTTCTCTGCCAAGACCGACCGCGTCGGCAAGATCGCGTGGCCGATCCGCGAGGATGCGCTGAACGCGACCGAGACCGTCGTGCTCGTCACGGCGCTCCTGGATGCCGCCGATGTGAACCTCTTCGACATGGCGATCTGGTACCGGAGGGCCGAATGAGCGCGCAGGTCGTCCGACGCGACGTCGTGGTCGCCAGCCTCGCGGACCTGCAGGAGCGAGAGCGGATCGTCGTCGACGTCGAGGGCACCGAACTGGGCCTGTACTTCTACGCCGGGGAGGTGCGCGCCTGGTACAACGTCTGCCCGCACCAGGGCGGGCCGGTCTGCCAGGGCAAGACCATGCCGCGTACTGTGCAGCTCGTGCGGGGCGAAGGCGGCCTGAAGAGCGGCGGTCCGGGGTTCCACCCCACCGATCGCAACATCGTGTGCCCGTGGCACGGTTTCGAGTTCGACATCCTCACCGGCAAACACCCGGCGGATCACCGCGTCGGCCTGCGTCCGATCCCCGTGCGCATCGACGCCGACGACGTGATCGTCACGGTCTGACTCGACCGGTGCGTCTCCTCGGCCCGGCCGCCCCGCTCGCGAGCGCAGGGCGGCCGGGCCGCGTCGTTCGGGCGGCACCGGGCGGCGGTCGTAGGCTGGAGGGATGAGCGACTACCTCGTCCGGCCCGCGCGGGCCGGTGACGTCCAGGGCATCTACGCGCTGCTGGAGCCGCTCGTCGAGCGACGGATCCTGCTCGGCAAGGACATCGCGGTGCTCTACGGCGCCGTGCAGGAGTTCGTGGTCGCGGAGGCCGACGGCGCGCTGATCGGGTGCGGTGCCCTGCACGTCATGTGGGAGGACCTGGGGGAGGTGCGCACCCTGCTCGTCAAAGACGAGTGGATGCACCACGGCGTCGGGCGGGCGATCGTCGATCAGCTGGAGGCACATGCCAAGGTCCTCGGACTCAGCCGCCTGTTCTGCCTGACCTTCGAGGTCCCCTTCTTCGAGCGCCGCGGATTCGCGCCGATCGGGGAGCAGGTCGTGGATCCGGACGTGTACACCCAGCTGCTGCGCAGCGGGGACGAGGGTGTCGCGGAGTTCCTCGACCTCGCGCACGTGAAGCCCAACACGCTCGGCAACACGCGGATGCTGAAGCAGCTCTGAAGCCGACGACGAACCGGGCGTCATCCAGGGTGCGGCAGGAAGCGCCGCATAACCTGGAAGCATGACCCCTCGCCAGTCCGCCGCCGTCTATCGTCGACGCCGGATCGTGGTGCTCGGGGCCGTCATCGTCGTGCTCGCTCTGCTGATCGCTCTCGTGTGGGCGCTCACCGCGCGCGGCGGATCGGGAGCCACCCCGACTCCGGCGCCGAGCTCGCCGACGTCCACGCCGACGCCCAGCGCCCCGCCGGCCGCGCCGGATCCGACTGCCGACGCGAGCCCCGATCCCGGTGCGACCTCCGCGCCGACCAGCACCGCGGACGCGGGGCCGGTTCCGTGCACGGCCGCCGAGGTGCAGGTCACCGCCGTGACCGACCATGACACCTACTCGCCCGACGAGAACCCGCAGCTGTCGATCTCGCTCACGAACAAGAGCGCCAAGGACTGCACGATGAACGTCGGCACGACAACGCAGGTGTTCACGATCACGAGCGGCAGCGACACCTGGTGGCGCTCGACCGACTGCCAGCAGACGCCGAGCGACGCGGTCCAGACGATCAAGGCGGGCGCGACCATCACGAGCTCGACCCCTGTGGTGTGGGACCGGACGCGCTCCAGCGTGGACACCTGCGAGGCCACGGATCGCCAGCGCGCACCGGGCGGCGGCGCCGCCTACCGGCTGACGGTGGCGATCGGCGGGTTCCAGAGCACCAACCCGCTGCAGTTCCTGCTGAACTGACCGCCGCGAGGTCCGCGACGCGCGCGAATTGCGGCCGAAACTGCGCAACTGATGGGAAACGGTCGCCCCGGACCGTCCTTTGGGATACCATAGGAAAGGTCTTCGACATCTTGACGGGTCGCCATCCCCAGTGGCTTCGACAACTCAGCGTCCCCAGCGCATCGTCGTCCGTCCTCGAAGACGCGAGGGCCTCTTCTCCATCTGTCCCCAAGCGATGGAAGAAGGGGTCCTCCTCTCTTTCTCAGGGCAGGACGCCTCCCGTCCGGCGGGAGCGCCGTCTCTCGTAAGGTGGAACGATGGCCGCGAAGAAGTCGAAGAACAAGGCTCCCGCCGCCTCGGAGTTCCGCTCCGAGGCTCTCGCGCAGGCGCTGGAGAAGCAGGACATGGCGGCCGTCGCGCTCGCGCTGCGCAACGGGAACACCGTCGTGCCGCTCATCCGTCCCGGTGCCAGGGACAACCCGCTCGACGGCGGCGAGGTGTGGACGTACCGCGATCCGTCCACCGGGGACGTCGCGCTGCTGCTGTTCAGCGACGCGAAGAACAAGCCCGCCAACCTTCCCCCCGGCGTCGGCATCTACTCGCCGGCGTGGCTGCGCTCGTTCCTCACCGCGCACCGCGACGTGATCACGACCGTGTTCCTCGACATCGCCGGCCCGCATCCGATGCAGGCCCCGCCCGCCGAGCTGCTCCGCGCCCTCGACGCCTGACCCCGCCCCCGCCGCGCCGCGCTTCCCTACCTTCCGTCCATTTGCGTCAACCTGTGGTGCTGGGCCCTCTGAAGCCGCAGTTTGACGCAAATAGACGGAGCGGGACGGGGCGCTCGGGCGCGGGCGCGGCGGGTCAGAACGCGGGGACCTCGTCGTCGAGCCGCCGCGGCGCGCGGTGCGCCTTAACGTCGCCGAGGGCGCCGCGCAGCGTGGCCGAACGGTCATCGACCACGTGCGCGTAGCCGAGACGGGCCGCCTCCGAGCGGCGCTGCGCCGCCTGCGTGACGGCGCGCACCTCGCCCGCGAGGCTCAGCTCGCCCACGGCCGCGAGCGTGCGGGGCACCGCGTCGTTGGTCAGGGATCCGGCCACCGCGATCGCGATCGCGAGGTCGGCGGCCGGCTCCGTGAACCGCACGCCGCCGACGGTCGAGACGTACACGTCCTTGTCGCTGGTCTTGAAGCCCGCCCGTCGCTCGAGCACCGCGAGCACCATCGCGACACGCGACGAGTCGAGTCCGTTCACCACGCGGCGCGGGTTGGGCGCCTGGGTCGGAATGGTCAGCGCCTGCACCTCGACCGGCATCGCCCGCCGGCCCTCGAGCGCGATCGCCACGCAGGTGCCGGGCTCGGGGCGTCCGCGGGACAGGAACAGGCTCGACGGATCCGGAACCTCCGCGATGCCGGATCCGGTCATCTCGAAGCAGCCCACCTCGTCTGTGGGCCCGAAGCGGTTCTTCAGCGCGCGGATGAAGCGCAGCGACGTCTGCCGGTCGCCCTCGAAGTGGCAGACCACGTCGACCAGGTGCTCCAGGATCCGCGGACCCGCGACCTGGCCGTCCTTCGTGACATGGCCCACGATGACGATCGGCAGATCCCGCTCCTTGGCCACCCGGATCAGGGCGGCGGCGACCTCGCGCACCTGTGCGGGCTGACCCGCGGCGCCGTCCGACAGCGCTGAGGCGACCGTCTGCACCGAGTCGACGATCACGAGCTCGGGGGAGACCTCCTCGATGTGGCCCAGGATCGTGCCGAGATCCGTCTCGGCGGCGAGATACAGCTCGTCGTGGAGGGCCCCGGTGCGCTCAGCGCGCAGCCGTACCTGCGCGGTGGACTCCTCGCCGCTCGCGTACAGCACCCGGCGGCCCGCTCGGGCACCGGCGGCCGCGACCTCGAGCAGCAGCGTCGACTTGCCGACGCCGGGCTCGCCGCTGAGCAGGATCGCCGCTCCGGGCACGATGCCGCCGCCCAGGACGCGGTCGAACTCGGCCACTCCGCTCGACCGCCGCGGCGACTCGGCCGATGTGAGCGAGGTGATGGGCCGCGCCTGACGCCCGGCGGCCGGGGCGGTCGCCTCGACGCGCCGCACGATCCCGGTCTGTGCGGCCTGCTCCGCCACGGTGCCCCACTGCTGGCACTCGCCGCAGCGGCCCACCCACTTCGCCGTCGTCCAGCCGCACTCGGTGCAGACGTACGCGGGGGCGGAGGGTTTCCGGGAGGCCATGGGTTCAGGCTATCCGGGACCGCCGACAGCGCGGGGCAGCGGCCGCGGCCCGACACGACGCAGGAGAAGGCAGGTGGATGGGTGCGGATCCAGCCGTCATGCCCGGGATCTCCTGCGTTGTGCTCTGGCGGGCGGCGACGTGGTGGACGCGCGACGGCGCGGGCGATGACAGTGCGGACGGGCGACAGTGCGGGTCGGGTCCGGGGACAGGGATGGCGTCGGACAGGGACGTCGCCCCCGCCGAACCCGTACGCTCGGAGGCACTGACGAAGGAGCGCGCATGGGGCAGGGCAGCACGTACCGCACGGTCGAGGAGCAGCAGGAGCGGGTGCTCGCCGCCGTGCGCCCCCGAGAGCCGGAGACCGTGCCGATCGCCGAGGCGGGCGGGCGGGTGCTCGCGGCCGACGCCCATGCGGCGAACCCGGTGCCGGCCTTCGACAACTCCGGCATGGACGGGTTCGCGGTGCGCTTCACCGACGTCGCGAGCGCGGCCGACGGATCGCCCGTGACCCTGCGGGTCACGGCGGACCTTCCGGCCGGAAGCGCGGAGGATCCGCCTCTCGCCCCGGGTTGCGCCGTGCGCATCATGACCGGATCCGCCCTGCCGACCCAGGCCGACACGATCGTGCCCTTCGAGGACACGGCCGGCGGGCTCGCCGACTCCCTGGAGACGGCCGTGGTGCGGCGAGCGCCGCGGGAAGCGGGAGCGCACGTGCGTCGCGCCGGAGCCGATGCGGCCGCGGGCGCGCTGGTGCTCCCGGCCGGCACGCTGCTGGGCCCGCGGCAGGTGTCCGCGCTCGCCTCCGTCGGCGTCGCCGAGGTGCAGGTCGCGCCCCGCCCGCGGGTGGCGGTCGTGTCGACGGGATCCGAGCTGGTCCCGCCCGGCGCGCCCCTGCGCCGCGGACAGATCCCGGAGTCGAACTCGCTCCTGCTGTCGGGTCTCGCCGCCGAGGCCGGGGCCGAGGTCGTGCTGCGCACCGTGGTCGGCGACGAGGGCGACGGCCCTGCGGACGCGGTTGCGCACGCCACTCGGCGGGGCGCCGATGTGGTGATCTTCTCGGGCGGGGTGAGCGCCGGAGCCTATGAGCCCGTGCGGCAGAGCCTCGCCGGTGTCATGGAGTTCGGACCCGTGGCGATGCAGCCCGGCAAGCCGCAGGCGTTCGGCGTGACCCCCGAGGGCGTGCTCCTGTTCGGGCTGCCGGGCAATCCGGTCAGTGCGGCCGTCTCGTTCGAGACGTTCGTGCGCCCGGCGCTGCTGAGCCTGCAGGGCCGCAGCGCCGTCTTCCGCCCGGTGCGTCGCGTGCCGGCGGGGGCTGCGTGGCGCACGCCCCCGGGCCGCCGCCAGTACGTGCCCGCCGTGGTCGTCGACGGTGCGGTCGTGCCGGCGTCGCGGGGAGGATCCGGATCGCACCTGAGCGTCGGGCTCGGCGGGGCGACCGCGTACGCCGTGGTGCCGGCCGAGATCGACGAGGTGCAGGTGGGCGATCTCGTCGACGTGATGGATCTGGACTGAGCGTCATGTCCGCATCCGCCCCGTCGGGGGGCTCCGCACCCGTGGCCGCCGTCGTGCTCGTGGGCGGCCGGGCGCGACGGATGGGCGGGGCCGCGAAGCACCTGCTCCCGCTCGGAGGCTCCACGCCCTGGCGTCGGGCCCTCTCCGCACTGGCCGACCACGGGATCGCCCCGGTCGTCGCCGTCGGACCAGCCCCGGACGAGACCGCGCCCGAGGCCGGCGCGAAGGACGCGGGTGCGGTGACCTGGGTGCGGGAGGAGCCTCCGTTCGGCGGTCCGGTCGCGGCGCTCGCCGCCGCTCTTGCGCTTCCCGCGCTCGCGCGCGCCGAGGAGATCCTGCTCCTTGCGGGCGACCTCGCCGATCCCGAGGCCGTCGTGACCCGCCTCATGTGCCGGGATCCGACCCCCTCCGCTCCGTCACTGGTCGCCGATTGCGGACATGAACCCCGCGAAGCCGCAATCCGCGGCCCGCGAGCAGCTGGGACCCTGCCTGAGGGGGTGGCGTCCGAGGGGGCGGGCGCCCTTCCCGACGGATCCGCCGCCGGCGTCGTGTTCCGGGCCGAGGGGCGGCCGCAGTGGCTCGCCGGACGCTACCGCGTCGCCGCGGTGAGGGCGGCGCTCGCCGCCCTCGGGGAGGTCGAGGGCGCCTCCTGCCGCGCGCTCCTCGGCGGCCTTCCGATCCGATGGATCCCGGACGAGGATGGGACCAGCGCCGACATCGACACCCCCGACGACCTCGCACGCGCCCGCGCCGACGCCGACCGATCAGAGGAGCCCGCATGACAGAGAACGACCGCACGCTTCCCCCGGAGGCGCTCGACGACTGGGCGGCCGTGCTGCGCGAGCGGTTCGCTCTCGCGGAGGACGATCTGCCGATCGCGCTGATCCTCGACCTCGCCCGCGACGTGGCGAACGGCGTGGCCCGCCCGGCGGCTCCGTTCAGCGCGTTCGTCGCCGGCCTCGTCGCCGGACGTGCGGGCGGCAGCCCCGGCGACGTGCGCGCCGTGGTCGCCGCGATCTCCGAGCTGGCGCTCGCCCACCGGTCCGATCCGGGGACCTGATCCGCGCGGAAGAGGATCCCGTTCCGCGCGGAAAGGCGCCCCCGCCGGGGCCTGGATCCGTGAACCGCATGGTCGCGATCCGAAGCTCCTATTGCGCGGAGCATTATTCACGGCCGCACGACCCTTCCGAAGGCGGGGGCGATGCGAGTATGGAGCCATGGCCAGCGCCGGGCCCGTCTGCGGGCCGATCTCCAGTTATTCGCGTGTGCGGATCCTGCACCTCGTGCAGTCGCGACCCCGCCGCACGATCGGCGAGCTGTGCGAGGCGACCTCGCTGCACCCGAACACCGTGCGCGAGCATCTGCAGCGGCTGATCGAGGGCGGCTACGTCGTGCAGGCCACCGAGCAGCGCACCACCCGGGGCCGGCCGCGCGTGCTGTACAGCGCGGCCACCGGGGCTCCCGGGGCCACGAGCCCGGTCGCGCAGCAGAAGGCGGGTGCCGCCGCCCGCCGGGGTGACCTGCTGCGCCGCATGCTGCAGACGGATCCGTCCGAGCTCGGGCGCCGCGCCACCTATCAGCTCGACGCCCTCGTCGAGCATCTCGAGGAGAGCGGCTTCGAGCCCGTCATCGATGAGGACCGGCTCACGGTCGAGCTGACACCGTGCCCGCACGCCGCCGCGCGTCCAGAGCACCGGCCGGTGCTGTGCCAGGTGCACCTGGGCCTCATGCAGGGCGTGCTGGCGCAGGCCGGCGGCCCTCTCGCCGCGCGCTGCGTGCGTTCGGCCGCCCGCCCCGAGGAATGCACGGTGGAGCTGGTCCGCACCGGATCCGGCGATGCCGATCCGTGCGATCCCCGACTGAGCACGGCAGAATTCGACGACAGAGCAGGATCCGCGAACACAGGAGGCGTCGCGCATGGACTGGCTTGATCCCCTCGTCCTGTCCCGGTGGCAGTTCGGGCTGACGACCGTCTACCACTACCTGTTCGTGCCGCTCACGATCGGCATGGCCACGGTCACCGCGATCTTCCAGACGGTGTGGGTGCGCACCGGGAAGATCGAATATCTGCACCTCACCCGCTTCTTCGCGAAGATCTTCCTCATCAACTTCGCCATGGGCGTCGTGACCGGCATCGTGCAGGAGTTCCAGTTCGGCATGAACTGGTCGGACTACTCGCGCTTCGTCGGCGACGTGTTCGGCGCGCCGCTCGCGTTCGAGGGGCTCCTCGCCTTCTTCCTCGAGGCGACGTTCATCGGCCTGTGGATCTTCGGCTGGGACAAGCTGCCGAAGAAGGTGCACCTCGCGACGATCTGGGGCACCGCGATCGGCACGATCCTGTCGGCCTACTTCATCATCGCCGCCAACGCGTTCATGCAGAACCCGGTCGGCTACACGTACAACGCGGCGACGAACCGCGCCGAGCTCACCGACTTCTGGGCGCTGCTGACCAACAAGGTCGCGCTCGCCGCGTTCCCGCACACGATCTTCGGCGCGCTGATGTTCGCGACCGGCGTCGTGATCTCGGTCTCGGCCTGGCACATCTCCCGCGGGCAGCACGTCGACACGCTGCGGCCGGCGCTGAAGTTCGGCCTGTGGGGCATGCTCGTCGCGACGGCGGGCGTCGTCCTGTCCGGCGATCAGCTGGGACTCGCGATGGTCAGCACCCAGCCGATGAAGATGGCCGCCGCGGAGGCGATGTTCAACTCGAGCTGCGGGGCGGACGCCTCGTTCTCGCTGTTCTCGATCGGCACGCCCGACGGCACCGGCGAGATCTGGTCGCTGCGGGTGCCGTATCTGCTCGCCTTCCTGTCGACGCACGACCTGAACGGCTGCGTGGAGGGCATCAACGACCTGAACGCGCAGTACGCGCAGCAGTTCGCCTCCACCGGGCTCACCGAGTTCACCCCTGTGCTGTGGATCACCTACTGGGCGTTCCGCTGGATGATCGGCCTCGGCATGCTGCACGCCTTCATCGCCCTCGTGGGTCTGTGGATCACGCGCAAGGGCGCCAAGAAGCCGCCGGCGCCCTGGATGTGGAAGATCGCGATCTGGTCGTTCCCGCTCGCCCTCGGCGCCAACATCGTCGGCTGGGTCTTCACCGAGATGGGGCGTCAGCCCTGGATCGTGTTCAGTCTCATGACGACGAAGAACGGCGTCTCGCCGGGGGTGAGCGGCGTCGAGGTGCTCATCTCGCTCATCGCCTTCACGCTGATCTACGCCTCTCTCGCTGTCGTCGAGGTCGGGCTCATCGTCCGGGCCGCCAAGAAGGGGCCGGACACCACTGAGAAGCATGACGAGGACGCGCCCGTCCCGTCGGTCGTGTACTGAGGAAGGAGAGACGGACATGGATCTCGCAACGCTCTGGTTCTGGATCGTCGCCCTGTTCTTCGTGGGCTACTTCGTGCTCGACGGCTTCGACTTCGGCGTCGGGATGTCGCTGCCGTTCCTCGGCAGGGACGACGTGTCCCGCCGCCAGGTGATCAACACCATCGGCCCCGTGTGGGATCTCAACGAGACCTGGGTGATCGTGGCGGGCGCGTGCCTGTTCGCCTCGTTCCCGGAGTGGTACGCGTCGCTGTTCAGCGGCTTCTACCTGCCGCTGCTGCTGATCCTGCTCGCGCTCATCCTGCGCGGCGTCTCGTTCGAGTACCGGCACCAGAAGGACGACCCGCGCTGGCGCCGCCGTTTCGACACGATGATCATCATCGGATCCGCCGTGCCCGCACTGCTGTGGGGCGTCGCGTTCGGGAACATCGTGCAGGGCGTCGCGCTCGACGAGCGGCACATCTTCCGCGGGACCGTGTTCGACCTGCTGAACCCGTACGGCCTCCTCGTGGGCGTGACCACCCTGCTGCTCTTCTTCCTGCACGGGCTGTACTTCGTGGCGCTGAAGACCGACGGCGTCGTGCACGAGCGCGCCCGGCGCGTGGCCCGGCTGGCGGCACTGCCGACCGTGCTCGCTGCCGCGGGCACCGTGGTGTGGACGATCGTGATCGCCGCGGGGCGCCTGTCGCTGCTGGGGGCCGTGATCGCGCTCGGCGGCGTCGCCGCGGTGTCCCTCATCGCGTCGGTCGTCCTCTCGCTGCGCGGACGGGACGGCTGGGCCTTCGCGGCCGGGGTCGTGACGATCCTCACCGCGGTGCTCATGCTCTTCTCGGCCCTGTTCCCGAACGTGCTGCCGTCGATGATCGATCCCGCGAACTCGCTGACGATCCAGAACGCGTCCAGCACGCCGCTCACCCTGCAGATCATGAGCTGGACGGCGCTCATCGCGATGCCGCTCGTCCTGGCCTACCAGACGTGGACGTACTGGGTGTTCCGCAAGCGCGTGCGCCGGTCGACGATCGAGGCGGCGCCCGCGCACGCATGACGCCGACGCTCACGACGCACACCGCGCACACCGCGAGGACGGCTGCAGGATCCGGCGACGGATGCCGGGCGTTCTCCCCGGATCGATCCGGCACGCGTCGCCGGATCCGGCAGCCGTCGCGCCGGGCGCGGCGACGGTGAGCCGATGAAGCCGATCGATCCGCGGCTGCTGCGCTGGGCGCCCGCTGCGCGGACGTACCTCGCCGTTTCGGCGGGCATCGCCCTCGTGCAGACGGCGGTCGTCATCGCGTTCGCCGGCCTGCTCGCGACCGGCATCACCGCCGTCGCGGAGGGGCGCTCGCCGGCCGGCGCGCTGCCGTGGCTCGCGTTGGTCGTGGTCGTGCGCGCCGTGCTGCTGTGGGTCTCGGAGGCCTGGGGCGCCAGGGCCGCGGCGCAGACCGGGCGAGAGCTGCGCGACGCCCTGCTCGACGCGATCGCACGGCGAGGGCCCGCGTGGCTGGGCGAGCGCAACCGCTCAGCGCTGGCGGTGATCGCGGGTCACGGCCTCGACGCGCTGGATCCGTACTTCGCCCGCTACATCCCGCAGCTCGTGCTCACCGCGATCGCGACGCCGGTGATCGTCGTCGTGATGTGGTGGCAGGACTGGCCGAGCGGGCTCGCGGCCGTGGTGACGCTGCCGCTCATCCCGCTGTTCCTGATCCTGATCGGCATCGCCACGCGCGGCGTGCAACGGCGGCAGCTGACGGTGCTGCAGACGCTCGCCGCGCGCTTCGCCGACACCGTGCAGGGCCTCGCGACGCTGCGGCTGTTCGGACGGGAGCGTCGTGCCGCCGCCCGCATGCGGGAGACGGCGGAGCAGTACCGGCGCGAGACTCTGCGCGTGCTGCGGTATTCCTTCCTCTCCGGGTTCGCGCTGGAGCTGCTGTCGTCGCTGGCGGTCGCGATCATCGCGGTGTCGGTCGGGCTGCGGCTCCTCGACGGCGAGCTGACCCTCGGCGTCGGGCTGTTCGTCCTGCTCCTGGCGCCCGAGGCGTTCCTGCCGCTGCGGCAGGTGGGCGTGCAGTTCCATGCCGCGGCCGAGGGCGTCGCCGCGACCGAGGACGTGTTCGAGATCCTGGACGCGTCTGCCGCGCCTCCCACCGGCGCTCACAGGGCGATGTCGGTCGCGACACCGCCCTCGGGACAGCCGACATCGCTCCTCGACACGGGATCCGGGATCCGGCTGGTCGTCGACGGGGTCGCGGTGCGCCACAGGGAGCGACGGCTGCCCGAGGTGTCGTTCACGGCTGAGCCCGGCACGGTGACGCTCGTGGAGGGGCGCAGCGGATCCGGCAAGTCGAGTCTGCTCGCGGCGCTGCGCGGCGCGGTCGCGTACGACGGGTCGATCCGCGTGGACGGCGCGGCGACGGCGGATCCGTCCTCGTGGCTCGCGTGGGCGGGGCAGCGCCCGGGCCTGATCCGCGGCACGATCGCGGCGAACGTCGCCCTCGGCGACTCCGCGCCCGACGCCGCCCGGGTGCGCGCGGCGCTCGACGACGCCGCGGCCGCCGACCTCGATCCCGCTCAGGAGCTCGGCGTGCAGGGGGCCGGGCTCTCCGGCGGGCAGGCGCAGCGGGTCGGCGTGGCCCGCGCGCTCTACCGGCTGTGGTCGGGTGCCCGCGTGCTGGTGCTCGACGAGCCCTCCAGCGCCCTGGACGCGGCGACCGAGGACCGGCTGTGGCGTGCGATCCGGCGTGCGGCCGACGGCGGCGCCACCGTGCTCCTCGTCTCGCACCGGCACTCGGCCCGCGCGATCGCCGACCGGGTGGTGCGCATCGGGGAGGCCGAGTCGGCCGCCGACACGACCCTCAGGTCCGCTCCCGGGGCAGGGAGCACCGCTTCTGGGCCGTCGGAACGGCAGCCTTCGCGACCGGAGCCGATCGCGGATCCGGAGCCGGGTCCGGAGCCGGATCCGATCCCCGATCTTCCTGCCTCGGTCGGCGGGATCCTGCGTCTCGCGATGCCCCGC
>NZ_JYIT01000057.1 GCF_000956545.1 Microbacterium azadirachtae | reverse complement strand
GAATGCCAACCCCGAAGGGCTGGTCTTTGATCCAAAGGAATTTCTCAACCAGCCCGAAGACTGGACGAGGAATAAATTGGCATTTGACAAGTGCACGCTGTTGAGTTCTCAAGGATCGGATGCTCCTGCGTTCCGGCCTCTCGGCCTTCCCTTCAGGGCAACTTCTCTATCTTATCCGTGTCGCTCAGGCTGTCAAATCGACACGCCGTGAGGTTCAGAACCGGATCCGTTCCCTCGTTTCCGAGGCAACTTCTCTAGCTTAGCCCTCCCGGCCAGTCTGTCAAATCGACGATCCTGGCGGACGGTCATCCTCTCAAGCGCACGCGCTTGATCCTCTGTGCGGGGAGAACCCGCGAAGAGGAACCGGCTTCCGAGGAAGTGGTGGATGGTGTTCGCCGCTTGGGGAGTCAGGCCTTCCGGCCCTTCGCTCTACCGCTTGGGGCGAACAAGTAATAAGTTACGCGGATCCCGGGGTTCCGGCAAATCGTGGCCCACTCTCGGGCGTGTCGCACGCGGCGGAGAGCAGCTTCATCGAGGCGGTTCGGCGCGGGATTCCGCGGATCTGCGCCGGCGGCCCCGCAGCACCGACACCAGGATCAGGGAGAGGGCTCCCCAGATCCCGACCGCGAAGGGAAGAGTCCGGTACGCGAGGTGCTGCACCGTGAACTCCGGCGTGAGCGGCCCGTAGAGGGCCAGGCCGATGCACGCCGCCGCGAGCAGGAACGCCGGGAGCGACACCCACCAGGTCAGACGGAGCGCGAGAGGGGCGGTGTCTGCGGCAGCCGGAACCCGGCGGCGCAGCCAGACCGCGCCCGCGACCGCCAGCACCGCCAGGCCTCCGATCCCCGACGCGTACTGCAGCCACTTGTACCCCGGCAGGAGCCCCCAGGACCGGTCGAGCGCGGGGATGAGGGCGACGCCGCCCCTCCCCTCGTGCGTGAACGCGTCCCACAGGATGTGCGAGACGATCCCGAGTGCGAGAGCGACCAGGAGCAGAAGCGTGCGGAGCGGCGTGCCGAACGTCTCCTCGAGGGCGGCGCGGCCACCACGGTCCCATTCGGCGGGCAGACGCTGCGCGAGGAACCGCGGTGCCAGCATCCGCGCGGCCGGCCGTAGGAGCACTCTCCAGATCAGGAGCAGAATCAGCGCGACCCCGACCGTCACCGGCAGCCAGCGCAGGTCGTGGGTGACGTCGTAGCCCACGATCGCACCGCGCGTGAAGAGCGGCAGATCAGGAGCCATGGCGCCGATCGCGACCGCAGCCGGCACGAACGGCGTGCGGATGAACGGCAGGGCGACGATCGCATGACTGGGAGTGAACGGCATGACCCGACGGTATCCGGCCGGACCCGAGGATCACTCGTACGGGCGCAGGATCCGATCCAGGAAACGTCGCGTGCGCTCGTGCACCGGCGCGGTGAAGACCTGCGACGGCGCGCCGCGCTCGACGACGACGCCGTCGTCCATGAACAGCACCTCGTCGGCGACCTGCCGCGCGAAGCCGAGCTCGTGCGTCACGATCACCATCGTCCAGCCCTCGGCCACCAGCTCCGAGATCACGCTCAGCACCTCGCCGACGAGCTCAGGGTCCAGCGCGCTCGTGGGCTCGTCGAAGAGCAGCAGGTCCGGCTTCAGCGCCAGCGCCCGCACGATCCCGACACGCTGCTGCTGTCCGCCGGAGAGCTGGAAGGGATAGGAGTCGCGCTTGTCGGCGAGGCCCACGCGTCCGAGCAGGGCGAGCGCCTCCTCCTCGGCCTGCGGCTTCGGCACGCCCTTCACCTGCACCGGGCCCTCCATCACGTTCTGCAGAACGGTCATGTGCGGGAACAGGTTGTGGTGCTGGAAGACCATCGCGGACCGGTCGCGCAGCGCGAGTCGTGACCGCTCCGCGGACCGCCGGTCTCCGCGGTTCGCGAAGTCCACGACGGGACCCCCGTCGAAGGACAGCACCCCCGCGTCGGGCGTCTCGAGCCCGTTCAGGGAGCGCAGCACCGTCGTCTTGCCCGAGCCGCTCGGCCCGATGAGCGCGACCACCTCGCCCCGCTTCACGTCGAGGTCGATGCCCTTGAGCACCTCGTGGGCGCCGAAGGCCTTCGTCAGACCGGTCGCGCGCAGCAGCGGCGTCGACGTCGGCGGATCAATGAGCGACATAGCGGTCCAGCTTCTTCTCCACGAAGCCCTGCGCCCCGGAGAGCACGAGGCAGAACAGCCAGTAGACGAGCGCCGCCTCGAGGTACAGCAGCATGACCTCCTGGCTGGCTGCGGCGATGCGCTGGGCGACGCGGAACAGCTCGGTGACCAGGATGAGGGAGGCCAGCGACGTGTCCTTGACGAGGGAGATGAACGTGTTGGAGAGCGGCGGAACCGAGACCCGCGCCGCCTGCGGGAGGATGATCCGGCGCAGGGTCCGGCCGCGCGACATCCCGATCGTGTACCCCGCCTCCCACTGCCCCACCGGCACCGAGAGGATCGCGGCGCGGATGATCTCCGCGGCGTAGCCGCCGACGTTGAGCGAGAACGCCGCAATCGCCGACGGCCACGGGTCGATGACGATCCCGACGGCGCCCAGGCCGTAGAAGATCACGAAGAGCTGCACCAGCAGCGGCGTGCCCCGGATCACCGACACGTAGCCTCGGGCGATGCCCGAGAGCACGCGCGACTCGGACAGGCGCATCAGCGCGATGAGCAGCGCGAGCACCAGGCCGATCGCGAACGAGGCGAGGGCCAGCGGGATGGTCCCGCTGATCCCGCCCCAGACGATCGGCCAGAACGACTCCAGGAAGAGGTGCAGCCCGTCGGGCATGGCGTGCTACTTCGAGACGTCTTCGCCGAAGTACTTCTTGCCGAGCTTGGCGAGCGTGCCGTCGGAGGACAGCTTCGCGAGCGCTCCGTCGACGGCCTTCACGAGCGCGTCCTTCTTCTTGGTGAATGCGAACGCGCTCTGCGCCGGGTCGGTCTGCGCGGCCACGGCCAGCTTCGCGTCCGGGTGCTGCTTGACGTAGTCCAGGTAGGTGAGCTTGTCGTTGACCGTGGCCTGCACGCGGCCCTGCTCGAGCAGGGCGACGGCCTGGGCCCAGCCCTCGACCGACTCGACGTTCGCCCCGGCGTCCTGCGCGAGCTTGTAGAAGTTGCTCGTCAGGGACTGCGCGGTGGTCTTGCCCTTGAGATCGGAGAAGCTCTTGATCGACGTGTCGCCCTTCTTCACCACCACGACGCTCGGCGAGACGGTGTACGGCGTGGAGAACAGGTACTTCGCCTGGCGCTCCGGATTGATCGAGACCTGGTTGCCGATGACGTCGAAGCGGCCGGCCTCGAGTCCCGCGAAGATCCCGTCCCACTGCGTCTCCTGGAACTCGACCTTCAGACCGAGCTCCTTGCCGACCGCCTGCGCGACCTCGACGTCGTAGCCGACGAGCTCGCCCGATCCGCCGTCCGCGTGGTACGTGAACGGGCTGTAGGTCCCCTCGGTCGCGACCGTCAGCGTGCCCGGCTTCACCAGCCCGTAGGACGCCGTGTCCGCGCCGGAGGATGCCGTGGGCTTGCCGGACGCGCCGCCCGAGCAGGCGGCGAGCGTGACGACGAGGGCGGATGCGGCGAGGCCGACGGCGATCCGGGCGATGCGACGGTGAGACATGGAGAGACTCCGTTCAGAGTGAAAAGTGCATGCGGAAAGGGCGCGCCCCGCGCATCCGAGTGGATCATACGCGCACCGGTCGCGCGAACTGCGTTTCGCCGTGTGTCGCGCCCCGGACCCCGGGATCGCGCGCATGCGGTCCCGGGGATCGGATCCGGTCTCAGGCAGGGAGCAGTCCCGCGAGGGTCTTCTTGCCGCGACGCAGCACCGAGACGCCGCCGGGCAGTCCCAGCGGCACGGTCGCGTCGTCAGCCTCGACGCGGACGCCGTCGATCGAGACGCCGCCCTGGGCGATGGCCCTGCGCGCCTCGGAGGCACTGGACACCAGGCCGGTCGCGACGAGCGCGTCGACCACGGAGGATCCGGCGGCGACCTGCGCGTTCGGCAGCTCCTCCAGTGCGGAGCGCAGCGTCGCGGCGTCGAGCACGGCCAGGTCGCCCTGACCGAACAGCGCCTCCGACGCGGCGATGACGGCCGCGGCCGCATCGATCCCGTGGACCGTCGCGACGACCTCGAGCGCGAGGCGCTTCTGCGCGGCGCGCCGGAACGGCTCCGCCTCGACCAGCGCCGCGTACTCCTCGATCTCCGCGCGGGTGAGGAAGGTGAACACCTTGAGGCGGTCGATCACGTCGGCGTCGGCGGTGCCCAGCCAGAACTGGTACATCCGGTACGGGCTGCACATCTCGGCGTCGAGCCAGATCGCGTTGCCCTCGCTCTTGCCGAACTTCGTGCCGTCGCTGTTCGTGATCAGCGGGGTGCCGATCGCATGCGCCGACACGCCCTCGACCCGGTGGATCAGATCCGTGCCGCTGGTGAGGTTGCCCCACTGGTCGCTGCCGCCGGTCTGCAGCACGCAGCCGTACTGGCGGTAGAGCTCGAGGAAGTCGAGGCCCTGCAGGATCTGGTAGCTGAACTCGGTGTAGCTGATGCCCGCGTCGGAGTTGAGCCGCGCCGCGACCGCGTCCTTCTTCAGCATCGTGCCCACGCGGTAGTGCTTGCCGATCTCGCGCAGGAAGTCGATCGCGCTCAGCGGCGCCGTCCAGTCGAGGTTGTTCACGATGCGCGCCGCGTTGTCGCCCTCGAAGCTCAGGTAGCGCTCGACCTGGGCGCGCAGGCGACCGACCCACTCCTCGACCGTCTCCCGCGTGTTCAGCGTGCGCTCGGCCGTGGGGCGCGGATCGCCGATGAGTCCCGTGGATCCGCCGACGAGGCCGAGCGGCTTGTGGCCGGCGAGCTGGATGCGGCGCAGGGTGAGCAGCTGCACGAGGTTGCCCAGGTGCAGGCTCGGCGCGGTCGGGTCGAAGCCGCAGTAATACGTGATCGCGGGCCCGGCGAGCAGGGCGCGCAGCGCCTCGGGATCCGTGGACACGTGGACGAGTCCGCGCCACACCAGTTCGTCCCACACGTTCTCGAACGAGGGGTCGATGGCCGGTGTCGCGGTCGTCAGGGATGGGTTCGACACCGGTTCAGGGTATCAGCGCGGATCGGCCCGCTCGGCCCGCCGGAAACGTCCGGCTAGGCTGGCAGCTGTGTGGGGAACGCGCGCAGGTCGCACGGTCCGGGGCCTGATCGCCGCCCTGGTCGCGACGTTCGTCGCCTCCGTCTCCCACTCCACCGCCGACGGCGCGCCCGCGCCCCTGATCGGCATGGTGCTCGCGCTGCTGTTCGCCGCCCCGGTCTGCATCGCCCTCGCCGGCCGCCGGCTGAGCTGGATCCGCCTGTCCCTCGCGGTGGGGCTGAGCCAGATCGCCTTCCACGGCCTGCTGCTGATCGGGGTCGGATCCGGATCCGGATCCGTGACGCCTGGGCTCGGTGCGCACCTCCACGGCACGGAGCTCGCGGGCGCCCTGGGTGCGACGGCGGTCGACGCCGGCCACGTCCTGCACCTGCGGCCGGCCATGTGGATCGCCCACGCGATCGCGGCGGTGCTCACCGTGCTGGCCCTGGGCCGGGGCGAGCAGGCGCTGCGGGCCCTCCTCGAGCTCACCGGCTGGAACCTCGTCGCGCGGCTGCTCCTGGCCGCACCGGCGCCGGCGCACCGTGGGACGGCTGCGCCGTCCGTGCGCGTGCCCGTGCTGCGCTCCCTGTTCTCGCTGACCGTCGTGTCGAGGAGGGGTCCGCCGCTGGCGGCCTGACCCCCTCCTCCCTCCGCACCGCACTCCGGGCGTCGCTTCGCGCGCCGCGGTGCACCCACACGACTCAGAAAGACACTCCCACCATGCGTAACACCCCTCTCTCCCGCGTGCTCACGGGCCTCGCCGCCGGCGCCGTCCTCGCGGTCGCCGTCCCCCTCGCCGCGTCCGCTCACGTCACCGCGACGCCGAATCAGGCCGAAGCCGGATCCTGGACGTACGTCACCTTCCGGGTGCCGAACGAGTCGGCGACCGCCAGCACGGTCAAGCTCGACATCCACCTGCCGTCCGACAGCCCGTTCACGAGCGTCAGCTACCAGCCCACTGCGGGCTGGACCGGCGCCGCCACGAAGACGACCCTGCCGAAGCCCGTCAAGGTGGAGGGCAACACCATCAGCGAGGCGACCACCGAGATCACCTTCACGGCCGACGCGGGAGGCATCGCCCCCGGCCAGTTCCAGACGTTCACGCTGTCGCTCGGCCCCGTGCCCGACACGGGGCACATCGTCATCCCGGCGACGCAGACCTATTCGGACGGCAAGGTCGTCGAGTGGTCGGCCACGCCCGAGCAGGTGAAGAAGGACGACACGCTCGAGCCGGCGCCCGTGCTGTGGGTGAACGATGCGCCTCCGGCCGATCACCACGGCGGTGCGTCCGCGACGGCGGCGCCGATGGCGGAGGCCGAGGAGCCCGCCGGCGGCCAGGGCGGACTCGCCCTGGGGCTGAGCATCGCGGCGCTCGTGGTCGCGGCCGGCGGCGCCCTGCTCGGCGGCTTCGCCCTCGGGCGTCGGAAGGCCGGCGCGTGAGACTGCGCCACCGGCTCACGGCGCTCGCCGCCGCCGTCGGCGTCGGCACCGTGCTCGCGGTCTCCGGGGCTGCGGCGGCGAGCGCTCACGACACGCTCGACGGCACGGATCCCGCCCAGGGCTCGACCGTGACGAACCTCTCGGCGGTGTCGCTCACCTTCAGCGCCGACCCGCTCGGCACCGACGGCGCGACCGTGATCCAGCTGATCGGTCCGGACAAGAAGTACTACGAGACGGCATGCCCGGATCTGAACGGCCCCGTGGTGTCGTCCCCGGTCGCGCTGGGGCCGGCCGGCACGTATGAGGTGCTCTGGCGCGTGGTGTCCTCGGACGGGCATCCGATCTCGGGCAGCTACACGTTCGCGTACGCCCCGGACGGCACGGCCACCCCGGCTGCCGCCGGCTCGGCGAAGCCCGTCTGCGGGCCCGCCGCGTCGGAGTCGACCGAGGCGCCCACCGCCTCGGCGTCGGCGGATGCGGGCCTGTGGATCGGGCTCGGCATCGGGGCCGTCGTGCTCGTGGGCGTCGGCGTCGGCGCGTGGGCCCTCGCCCGCGGCCGCAAGAACGAGGACTGAGGCCCCCGGGCGTTCGGATCCTCCCGAGGTGCGCCGGTCGCGTCCTGCCTTTCTCCGCATTCCGGAGCGGCAGGACGTGACCGGTGCGCCGGACCGGGGTCGACCCGGCCGGCGAACGGCGCGCTCAGCCGGTGTGCGTGGCCCACCACAGCAGCAGCGCACCGCCGAGCGCGACCACCCAGCTCACCAGGCTGCCGACCAGGAAGTACTCTGCGCGGCCGCCGTGGGCGCCGTCGCGGGAGATCTCGGGGAAGCGGACGATCCCCTTGGCCGCGAGCATCGCGGCCAGCAGAGGATAGGCCGCGAACAATGTCAGCAGGAGCACGATCACACGCTCGAGCGGACCGATCAGGCGCCCGCCGCGGAACCCGGAATCCGGAGCGGAGGCATGCAGCGACGGCGTCGGCGCGGTCGGGACGCCCGGATCGAGCGCCCGCGCGGGCACCAGTCCGTGCACGGCCTCGGCGGGCGGCGCTTGTCCGGGCTCGACGTCGGCGGGGAGCTCCGCCTTCTCGCCGAGCAGGGCGGCGCGCACGATCACGTTGCCCGTCTCCAGCAGCACCGCGAAGACGCCCACCGCGAGCACCGCGAGGTCGAAGCCGACGCGGCCGATCGGCGTGGGGAGCGGCGCGCCGGAGAGCAGTCCGGCGGAGGTGCGGGCGGGCAGGAGGGCCACGCCGCCGACCGCGATCAGCGCGAGCAGCACCGCGGGCCAGAACGACAGCCGCGGACGCCCCTCGAGCGGGAGCAGCCACGTCCACAGCGCGGCGAGCGCGATGCCGAGCAGCGCGAACGGCGCGGCATCCCCGAGCACGGAGAGCGCGAGCAGCACCGCAGCGGCGATCCCGGCGCCGATCCAGAACGCACGACCGCGCAGGAAACCGCGCAGCACGTCGGCGAGGCCGACGGCCAGCAGCAGGAACCCCGCGACGATCATGCGCCCGCGCCCGCCGTCGAGGGGCAGGGCGCGCAGGCTCGACCGTTCGTGTCCATGGCGCCAATCCTCCCCCGACGCTCCGACAATCGCGACCCTCCGATGCGGCTCGGCGCGACCGGGACCCCGTCCGGCGCTCGGATCACCCCGCGTCTCGGACGAACCTCTGCACACGCCCGTTGCGCGAGGGCGACGGCGACAGCCCTGCCCCCTCGAGCAGCACGCGCACGCGTCGGGACAGCGGAGGCAGCGCGGGCGTCCTCCCCTTCGGCACGCGAGCGATCCCGGCGATGAGCGAGAGCTCGACGCCCTCACCGCGCACCTCCAGGCGTGCATACTCGCTGTCGCTGCGCCAGACCAGGCGCTCGACATCGGCGTAGCGCACCGACAGCGTGCTCCCCGCACGCTCGAGCTGCAGGCGGTCGACATCGAAGCGCACCGTGCACGCGACGGTGCGACGACGCAGCAGGGCGCTGAGCAGAAGGTAGGCGGGCAGGCCGAGCACGATCCCGAGCGCGACGATGACGAGCCGCGGGCCGGCGGCCATCACGAAGGCGTCGAACGCGATCATCAGCGCGACGCCGATCCCCGCGACGACGACCACGACGAGCAGGATCCACAGCGTCAGCGCCCGCATCGTGAGGGGCACGGCGGCGAAGCGCAGCACGGATCCGGATCCCCGCTCCGCGCCCTCCCATTCGGAGCCCTCGAGCACGGCCGGGGTCGCGCGCAGGCGGAGGGCGCTCGTGAGTCGTCCGATCAGGGCGAGCCAGATCCATCCCGCGGCCGGAGCGGCGGCCATCTGCACGACGGCGACGACCGCGCGGGCGGGATTCGGCTTGGGCGCCAGCAGGTCGGGCACCACCGCTGCCAGGAACGCGAGCAGCAGGCCCGCCGCGATGGCGCCGAGCCCGTGCACGATCGCACCGCGACGCGGCGGGGACATGCGCGCGGTCGCGTTCACGAACGACATCCCGCACAGCCAGCCGCCCGCCAGCGTGAGCAGGAACGGCAGGAACGCATCCCCGCCGGCGGCATAGCCGGGAACGGCGAGCACGCCGCAGAGCAGCGCCCACAGCAGCGGCATCCGCAGCGCCCGCCGCCAGAGCGGAGCCCGCACCGTCGGCGGCGTCGGCGGTTGCGCTGCCACCGCGTGCACCTGGTGCCGCATCTGGCGGGGAACGGGATCGGACATCCCGGTCAGTCTAGGCAGGGCCGCGCTCGGCCTGCCGCGCCCCACAGACGGCGGGACCGGGATGCGTGCGCGCACCCCGGTCCCGTCGCCCGCGTCAGGCGGCGAAGTCCTCCGGCACCTCGAGCGGGCGCCGCGAGAAGTACGCGTCCTTCGCCTTGCGGTAGAACAGCGCGAGCGGGATGATGCCGATCGCGATGAGGCCGAGTCCGAGGATGTTCACGACCGGCTCGTTGTTCGGGATCGCCGCGAAGAAGATGTACAGCATGAACACCGCTCCGACGAACGGCCAGACGCCGATCAGGAGGAAGTTCTTCAGCGAGCGGAAGATCACCTTGCGGAAGCCGATGATCAGCGCGAAGCCGGCGAGCGAGTAGTAGAAGGCGATCTGCAGGCCGATCGACGAGATCGCCCAGCCCAGGATCTGCCCGACGCTGTCGCCGAAGACGTTCGCGAGCACGAACAGCAGCAGCGAGACGCCCACGACCACGAGAGTGGCGAAGACGGGCGTCTTCCACTTGCGGTTGATCCGGCCGAAGGCGAACGGGATGGTGCGGTCGCGACCCATCGCGAACAGGGTGCGGCTCACCTGGACGAGCGTGGTCTCGAGCGTCGCGATGGTCGAGAGCGCGACCGCGATGATCAGGATCTTGCCGCCGATGCCGGGCATGATCGCGTCGCCCAGCACGCTGAGCACGTTTCCGCTGTTCGCCTCGATCGTCTTGCCCGGCAGCATCACCAGGGTGGTCGTCGTGTAGATCTCGAACAGGATGAACACGATCACGATGCCGAGGATCCCCGCGAGGCCCGTGGTCTTGTGCGCGTTCTTCGTCTCCTCGCCGAGGTTGGCCGTGACGTCCCAGCCCCAGTAGTAGAAGGCCGCGATCAGGGCCGCCGCGACGAAGA
Source organism: Microbacterium azadirachtae (assembly GCF_000956545.1). Taxonomy (GTDB): domain Bacteria; phylum Actinomycetota; class Actinomycetes; order Actinomycetales; family Microbacteriaceae; genus Microbacterium; species Microbacterium azadirachtae. The sequence goes on along the minus strand of NZ_JYIT01000057.1, from coordinate 39,053 downwards.
CGCCCGCGCCGGTCAGGTGGCCGAAGCCGAACCAGTCCCAGGAGAAGGTCTCGCCGTGGTGGTAGGTCGTGATCGCGCGCGGGATCGCGATGGCCGCGAACACCACGAGGATTCCGACTTCGATGATCGACATGATCCACTGCGCGCGCTCTGTGGTGTGCACGCCGAAGATCACCGCTGCCGCCATCACCAGGAACCAGAGGGCTCCCACGAGCGTCACGAGCAGCGTGTTCTCGTTGGCGACCTTGTCGCCGGCGAACAGCGCGACCGTCATCTGGCCGGCGGGCAGGGCCCCCGCCACCATGAAGATGGTCGCCGAGATCACCACGGCCCAGCCGGCGAGGAAGCCGAGGATCGGATGCAGGCCTCGCGCCACCCAGGAGAACGATGCTCCCGCGTGGGTGTCGACGCGCGCGAGGTAGCCGAACGCGAAGGCGATGCCGAGCATGGGGATGCCGCACCACAGCAGTGCGGCGGGGGCGCCGACGCCGGCGGCGCCGATCAGAAGCGCGGTGCTGGCCGCGATGGAGTAGGCGGGCGCGCTGCCTGCCACGGCCATCAGCGTCGAGCCGGCCTTGGAAACGCCTCCGGCCTGCAGTGCGTGCTCCTGATAGTCGATCGCACGCTGCAGAGACGTATCCGTCTCGAGTGGATTCTGGGTCACTCTGTTCCCCTGTCTCATCGTCGGGTATGGGGGATGACAGAGGGACGTTAGCACCCCGGGCATCCTTGCAACTAGAGGACCAGACCTTGATTTCGTCGATGTTCCCTGAAGCTATGGACGCGCTGAGAATATCGGCGCCCTCGGTGGGGATTCCGAAAGCATCCGAGGGATCCGCGCCGGGATCCGTTGAGGATCCGCCCGAATCGGTTCGATATACGCAGACGCCTCCTCGTCCGGGCCACCCTTCCCGCCCGGCTCGTCCGCTGGTACCGTCGGCGCCATGGCTGCGGAGCTGGGACCGCGGGACACGCGCATGCGCCTGCGCTACGCCGGGACGTGCCGGCTGTGCGGTCGCGCTCTGCCCGCGGGCACGGACGCCGTCTACGAGCGCGACCGGCGGACGGTGCGGTGCCTCGAGTGCGCCCTGGATGAGCCGCCCGCCCCCGAGACGCTCGAGCCGGGCACGGCGGGCGCATCCGCACGCCGTGAGTACGAGAGACGCCACCGCCGGCGCGAGGAGCGGATTCGCACGGCGCACCCGAAGCTCGGGGGTCTGATCCTCGCGCTCTCCGACGACCCGCAGAGCACGCAGGCCTGGGCACGCGGGGCGATGGGCGAGGAGCTGCTCGCCCGGCGGCTTCAGGATCTGCCGACGTCGGCGCGCGCCCTGCACGATCGGCGGATCCCGCGCACCAGGGCCAACATCGACCACATCGTCGTCTCCCCCGGCGGCGTCTGGGTGATCGACGCCAAGAGGTACAAGGGCCGCCGCCCGTCGCGGGAAGCCACAGGGGGCGTCTTCGGGCCGCGCATCCAGACGCTGCGGATCGGCGGACGCGACGGGACCGCGCTCGTCGACGGCGTGCGGAAGCAGGCGGCGCTGGTCGCGGCGGCGCTCGGCGACGCCACCCCGGTGGCCGCAGCGCTGTGCTTCCTCGAGGCGGACTGGGGCTTCTTCGGCAGCCCGTTCTCGATCTCCGAGGTGCTGGTGACGTGGCCCGTCCGCCTCGTGAAGCGGATCGCGGAGTCGGCGGACGTCGGGGTGGACGTCGACGCCGTCGCCGCCCGGCTCGCGGCGGCGTTTCCGGCTGCGTGAGCCGCGAGGCCTTCGGGCGGCGGTCAGCGCACGTCGAGGGCGAGGCGTGCGCCGAACAGCATCAGAACTCCGCCCGTGATCCGGTCCATCCAGCGGATCACGCGGGTGGAGCGCAGGCGCGGCGCGAGCCGGTTCGCTCCCAGGATGATCGCGCCCAGCCAGACGGTGCCGAGGGTGCAGTGCACGAGTGCGAGCAGCAGACCCACCAGGAGCGGGGACTGCCCCGCCGGAACGAACTGCGGGATGGTCGCCATGTAGAACACCCCGACCTTCGGGTTCGCGATGTTCGTGAGGAGCCCGAGCAGGAAGCCGCTCCGTGTGCTCCGCCGTGAAGGAGCCGGGCCCTCCGTCGACGCATCCGTGCCCGGGCGGAACGTCTTCGCGATCATCGTCGCGCCGAGGTAGACGAGGTACGCCGCGCCCGCAAACGACAGCACCCGGTATGCGACCTCGCTCGCCGCCAGCAGGGCCGCCGCCCCGGTGGCCGCGGCGGCGCCCCAGATCAGCGTGCCGACCTGGATCCCGAGAAGGGCGGCGAACCCGTAGGGGCGGCCGCGGGTCACCGTGCCCCGGATCACGAGCGCCGTGTCCAGGCCGGGGATGATCGTGAGCAGGCCCACGACGAGCGCGAACGAGAGCAGTGCCTGGCCGAGCGTCATACGACGAAGGTAGCGCGAACGCGGAACGTCCCGGGCAGCGGTCGCCGGAGGGCGACGGCAGCCCGGGACGGATCCGCGTCAGCGCCCGGAGCGGCGCTTGTTGAAGACGTCGAACGCGACGGCGGCGAGCAGCACGAGGCCCTTGATCAGCGCCTGGTACTCGGTTCCGACGCCGAGGATCGACATGCCGTTGTTCAGGATGCCGATGATGAGGCCGCCGATGATCGCCCCGGTGATCTTGCCGATGCCGCCGGTGACGGCCGCGCCTCCGATGAACACCGCAGCGATCGCGTCGAGCTCGAAGCCGTCTCCGTTGCGGGGGCTCGCGAGGTTCAGCTGCGAGGTGAACACGAGCCCGGCGAGGGCCGACAGCACGCCCATGTTGATGAACAGCGTGAACGTGACGCGCGGCGTCTTCACGCCGGAGAGGCTGGCGGCCAGCGGGTTGCCGCCGATCGCGTAGATGTGCCGGCCCCACACGCTGCGCGCCATGATCGCCGAGTAGACCACGGTGAGCACGCCGAGGATCACCAGGGCGATCGGGGTGCCGTTGTAGCTGGCGAGCAGGTAGGCGACGAGGGCGATCAGCAGGCTGGTGAAGGCGAGCTTCGCGATGAACCACCACAGCGGCTCGTCCTCGACGGCGAACTTCCGGCGGGTCATGCGCCCGCGGATCCCGAAGCCGATCATCCCGAGCACGACGAGCACCGCGAGGATGATCGTGAGCGGCTCGACCACGGTCTGTCCGCCGCCCAGGTCGGGCAGGAAGCCGGCGCCGATCGCGCGGAACCCGTCGGGGAACGGGGAGATGGCCGTGTTCTGCAGGGTGATCTCGGTGAGGCCGCGGAACGTGAGCATCCCCGCAAGAGTGACGATGAACGCCGGGATCTTGAAGTACGCGACCCAGAAGCCCTGCCAGGCGCCGATGAGCGCACCCAGCACGAGGCACAGCACCACGGCGACCGGCCAGGGCACGCCCATCTTGGTGATCAGCACGCCCGCCGCCGCGCCGATGAAGGCGACCACGGACCCCACGGACAGGTCGATGTGACCCGCGATGATCACCATCACCATGCCGATCGCGAGGATCAGGATGTAGCTGTTCTGGATGATCAGGTTCGACACGTTGATCGGGGCGAGGGTGATCCCGCCCGTCGTGATCTGGAAGAAGATCACGATCACGATCAGGGCGATGAACAGGCCGATCTGCCGCAGCTGGCCGGTGAGGAACTCGAATGCGGAGCGCAGCGAGCTCGTCTGGGGGGTGATGGATGAGCCGCTCATGCGGAGCCCACCTCCTTCTCCTGGGTCATGTAACGCATGAGGTTCTCGGCCGACGCCTCCGCCCGCGGCACGTCCGCGGTGATGCGCCCCTCGGCCAGGGTGTAGATCCGATCGCAGAGCCCGATCAGCTCCGGCAGCTCGCTGGAGATGACGATGACGCCCTTGCCCTCGCTCGCGAGCTGGTTGATGATGCCGTAGATCTCGTACTTCGCGCCCACGTCGATGCCGCGGGTGGGCTCGTCGAGGATGAGCACGTCGGGCGACGTGTTCATCCACTTCGACAGCACGACCTTCTGCTGGTTCCCGCCGGAGAGCTTCCCGACGACCGCCTCGACCGAGCTGGTCTTGATGTTCATGCTCTTCCGGTACGACTCTGCGACGATCCGCTCGCGGCTCTCGTTGACCCACCCGATCCGGGCGATCCGGTCGAGGGCGGCGATCGTGATGTTCCGCTCGACGTCGTCGATGAGGTTCAGCCCGAACCGCTTGCGGTCCTCGGTGGCGTAGGCGAGGCCGTGGCCGATCGCGTCCGACACGGTCCTGGTGGAGATCTCGGATCCGCGCTTGTAGACGCGCCCGGAGATGTTCACCCCGTAGCTGCGCCCGAACACGCTCATCGCGAGCTCGGTGCGCCCGGCGCCCATGATCCCGGCGATGCCGACGATCTCGCCCTCGCGGACGAAGAGGTTGGCGCCGTCGACGACCTTGCGCTCGTGGTCGAGGGGGTGGTGCACCGTCCAGTCCTCGATCCGCAGCAGCTCGCCGCCGATCTTCGGGATCCGGTCGGGGAACCGGCTGGCCAGGTCGCGCCCCACCATGCCGCGGATGATCCGGTCCTCGCTGACGTCGTCGGTGCGCATCTCGAGGGTCTCGATGTTGCGCCCGTCGCGGATGACGGTGACCTCGTCGGCGATCGCGCGGATCTCGTTGAGCTTGTGGCTGATGATGATCGAGGTGATGCCCTCGTCGCGCAGGCTCCGGATCAGCTCGAGCATGTGCGCGGAGTCGTCGTCGTTGAGCGCGGCGGTCGGCTCGTCCAGGATCAGCAGCCGCACGCTCTTGGAGAGCGCCTTGGCGATCTCGACGAGCTGCTGCTTGCCGACGCCGATGTCGGCGATCTTCGTGGCGGGGTTCTCGTCGAGCCCGACGCTGCGCAGCAGCCTGGCCGCCTCCTGGTTCGTGGTGTTCCAGTCGATCCAGCCGCCGGACTGGCGCTCGTTGCCGAGGAAGATGTTCTCGGCGATCGACAGGTACGGGCTCAGCGCCAGCTCCTGATGGATGATGACGATGCCCGCGTGCTCGGACTCGTTGATGCTCTTGAACGCGACCGGCTCCCCGTCGAGGAGGATCTCGCCCTCGTAGGATCCGTGCGGGTAGACGCCCGAGAGCACCTTCATCAGCGTGGACTTGCCGGCCCCGTTCTCTCCGCATATCGCATGCACATGGCCGCGCTGCACGCTGATCGACACGTCCTGCAGAGCCTTCACGCCCGGGAACGTCTTGGTGATCCCGCGCATCTCGAGGATGTTGTCGCTCATCTCGCTCTCCTTTCGTCAGAGGAGGGTGGCTGCGGGAGCGTCCGCAGCCACCCGTGTCGAGGGAGTGCCTTACTTGAGCTGGTCCTCGGTGTAGTACCCGGTGTCGATGACGGCTTCCTTGTAGTTGTCCTTGGTGACCACCACCGGCTGGAACAGGAACGTCGGAACGACCTTGGTCTTGTTGTCGTAGGACTTCGTGTCGTTGACCTCGGGGGTCTTGCCGTTGAGCAGGTCGTCGGTCATCTTCACGGCCTCACCCGCGAGCTTGCGGGTGTCCTTGTAGATGGTCGAGTACTGCTGGCCCGCGATGATCGACTTGACCGACGGGATCTCCGCGTCCTGGCCGGTGATGATCGGCAGCTTGTCGGTGGCGTAGCCGGCCCCGGTGAGGGCCGAGATGATGCCGATGGAGAGGCCGTCGTACGGGGAGAGCACGCCGTTCACCGTCTGACCGTTCGAGTAGGTCGAGGCGATGAGGTCCTGCATGCGCTTCTTGGCGACGTCGGCCTGCCAGCCCTGCGTGGCGACCTGCGTGAAGCCGGTCTGGCCGCTGCCGACCTTGAGCACGCCCTTGTCGAGGTAGGGCTTGAGGGTGTCCATCGCGCCGTTGAAGAAGAAGGTGGCGTTGTTGTCGTCGGGGCTTCCGGCGAACAGCTCGATGTTGAAGGGCCCGGCGGCACCCGTGTCCTTGCCGCTCTTGTCCAGCACGCCCAGGCCCTCGAGGAGGCTGGTGGCCTGCTGCACGCCGACCTTGTAGTTGTCGAAGGTCGTGTAGTAGTCGACGTTCTTGTTGCCGTTGATCAGACGGTCGTAGGCGATGACCTTGACGCCCTTGGACGCGGCCTGGTCGAGCTGGCTGGACAGCGCCGTCCCGTCGACCGATGCGACGACGAGCACCTTGGCGCCCTTGGTGAGCATGTTGGAGATCTGCTGCACCTGGGTGGGGATGTCGTCGTCCGCGTACTCGAGGTCGACCTTGTAGCCGAGCTTCTCGAGTCCTGCCTTGACGGCGTCGCCGTCGTGGATCCAGCGGGTCGAGGTCTTCGTCGGCATCGCGACGCCGACGAGAGCACCCTTGTTCGCGCCGGGCTCGGCGGTCGAGGAGCCGCCGCCGCCACGGGTGCCTGCACAGGCGGTCATCGTGAGGGCGAGGGCCACGGCCGCAGCGCCGAGAGCCAGTCTGGAGAACTTCATGTGATTCCTTTCGTCGAGCACGCCGCCATGGCGCGCTCAGGACCGCAGAGGGCGCGCCGACGGCATGCTCGGGGCGCCCGTTCAGGACCCTCGCCCCGAGGACGCGGGGCGAGGCAAGGCAGACGGACGCATCGCTGCGGCCGTCGGTTCGTGATGCTTCTCGCGGGAGGCCGGTGGCCGCCGATCTCCTGCTCGGATGACGAGGAGGCCGGAATCCGACCCCTTCGTCGCCCGCGGCTGTGACCGATCACACCCGCACGAGCGATCCTCTGGCGAACCGGTCACATTTGTCAAGAGCCGGATCCAAGATGGACGTGCCCCTGCCTCGTCGCCGACAGCTCGCGTCGTGGCCGCAAAACCCTCAGAGGGAGCGGGGAGCGGCCGTCGACGAGCGCACGATCAGCTGCGGGATCAGGGGTTCCTGTGGCAGCTCCTCGCCGTTCAGCTGCGCCAGCAGCATGCGGATCGTGCGCCGCCCGAGCTCGCTGAAGTCCTGCCGCACGGTCGTGAGCGGCGGGAAGAAATGCGCTGCCTCAGGGATGTCGTCGAACCCGACGACGCTGATGTCCTCCGGCACCCGCACGCCGAGCTCGCGGCAGGCGTGCAGGAAGCCGAGCGCCATCGAGTCGTTGCCCGCGAAGACCGCGGTGAAGTCGGGCATCCGCAGCAGGCTCCGCCCGGCCTCATAGCCGAACTGCGCGGTCCAGTCCCCCAGCAGCGGGGCGCGCACCCGCAGATCCCGGGCATCGAGCTCGCGCAGATACCCGACCATGCGCGCCTCGGCCTCGGTCCAGTCCTGGGGTCCCGCGAGGTGCACGATGTACTCGTGTCCGAGGTCGGCGAGATGCCCGACCGCCGCCCTGGCGCCGGCGATCTGATCCATCGCCATCGAGTGCCGCTCACCGCTCGGACCGAGCGCCACGATCGGCACGTCCACGCTCATCTCGCCGACCTCGCCGAGCACCTGCTGCTGAGGGGCGATCACGATGATCGCCTCGACGGCGTGGCTGAGCAGATCGTCGATGCTGGCGCGCACCGCCTCGGTCTCCCCCGAGCGCAGGTTCGCGATCGAGAGCCGGTAGCCGGCGTCGCGCGCCGCGAACTCGATCGCGGCGATCGCCGTGGCGGGTCCGTACAGGGCGCTCTGCGCCGTGAGCACCCCGATCGTGCGGGAGCGGTTCGTCGACAGCGCCCGCGCGACCGGATTGGGACGGTAGCCGAGCCGGTCGATCACCGACTGCACGTGCGCGCGGGTCGTCTCCCTGATGCGGTCGCTGCCGTTCAGCACCCGCGACACGGTCTGGTACGAGACGCCCGCCTCACGCGCCACGTCGCGGATGTTCAGGGCGCGAGACGGCTCGCTCTCCACAGCCACGCCCACCTCCGCTCCACACCGGTCAAGCTCATTATGGGGGAGGCGGCGAACGCCTCGGACGCCCCCGCCCGCTCCCCCGGCCAGGCGGCTCGACCAGCGCGCCACGGCGCATCCGCCCGCGTCACGGACGCCGTCGCGTTCAGAACACGGTCTCCACGGCGTCCACGACGACCGGGTCCGGCGCGTCCGCATCGGCGACGACGGGGATCAGGCGCCACTTGTCGAGCACCGTGCAGGGGTGGGACAGGCCGAGCCGCACGACGTCGCCCACCGCCAGCCGCTCGGCCGCCCCGGAGGCGACGACGTCGTCGCCGAGCCGCAGGAACAGGTGCTGGTCGTTGAGTGCCGTGACGCGGCTGCCGGCGAGCACGACGTCGTCGCTCGCGCGGCCGGCGATGCGCTGCGCCACCGGCAGCCCCTCGTCGAACGAGGCGTCGCGACGGCCGCAGTCCAGCAGTGCGAGTCCGGGTTCGGGGTGTGACAGCACCCGTGCCCACACGTGCATCGCCGAGCGGAACGGCACATCGCCGATCGTGCGGCCCATCGGGCTGATGCCGGCGTAGAACCCGTCGTCGTGGATCTGGAAGGCGCCGGAGCGCACCACCACGTCCGCATCGGGGCAGAGTGCCGGCAGCACGGCCCCCACCCGGTCGAAGTAGGCGCTGCCCCCGGCGGTCACGACCGGGCGTGCGCCCTCCGGGTAGAGTCCGGCCTCGCCGATCGCGCGGTGCACGGCGGCGAGCTCGTCGAGGTACGCGTCGACCCGGGCGATCGCCGCGTCGCCGGCGTCGTGCGCGAGGGCGCCCTCATAGCCGCCGACGCCTGCCAGCTGCAGCACGGGCGACGCCGCGATCGCCTCTGCGACGGCGAGAGCGGCGGCACGGTCGCGTGCGCCGGTGCGCCCGCCCGCCCCGCCGAGCTCGACCATCACCGCCAGCGGCCGGCGCACGTCGGCGCCGAGCCCCGCCTCCATCGCCCGCACGACGTCCACGCCGTCGGCCCAGCTGAGGATCTCGACGTCGGGATGCGCCGCCAGCTCGTCGGCGATCCAGCGCAGGCCGACCGGATCCACGACCTCGTTCGCGATGAGGATGCGGCGCACGTCGTGCGCACGACCGACCTGCGCCTGCCATGCGGTGGCGAGCGTGAGACCCCAGGCGCCGGCGCCGCGCGGACGGGGATCGAGCAGCTGCCGCCACAGCGCCGGAGCCATCGTGGTCTTCCCGTGCGGCGCGAGCAGCACCCCCGCCTCCTGCGCCCAGTCGGCCATGCGGGCGACGTTGTGCACCATCGCGCCGGCGTCGAGCGTGAGCAGCGGTGTCGCGAAGTCGGAACGTCGAGGGGCCGTCGCGAGGAACTGCTCCCGCGTGAGGCCGTGCGCCGACGGGGGGAACGACTTGTCGCGCACGGACAGCGGGCGGGCAGCACTCGATGACGTCTCCACTCCTCCATGATGACGCGCCGCGCGCGACGACGCGTCGCGTAGCATGTCGATCGCCGCGTCCGGCCGCCGACCGAGAGGAACGACCATGACCGAGAAGACCCGTGTGCTGACCGCCGACGCCCCCGCCCCGGCGCATGTGTTCTCGCAGGGCGTGCGCAAGGGTCCGATCGTGCAGGTCTCCGGCCAGGGGCCCGTGGATCCCGCCACCGGCGAATACCTGTTCCCCGGCGATGTGGCCGCGCAGACCCTGCGCACGCTGGAGAACGTGCGCGCCATCGTCGAGGCGTCGGGGGCGACCTTCGACGACGTCGTGATGCTGCGCGTCTACCTCACGAAGCGCGAGGACTTCGCCCTCATGAACGAGGCCTACGGCTCCTTCGTGACCCGGCACACCCCGAGCGGCGTGCTCCCCTCCCGCACCACTGTGTTCACCGGGCTCCCCCGCGAGGAGATGCTGGTCGAGATCGACGCGCTCGCCGTCGTCTGAGCCGCGCCGCGACCGGTGCGCCGCGTCGCCTCACAGCTCGATCTGCGACCCCATCACGATCACGCGGTCGCGGGGCAGGCCGAAGTGGTCGCTCGCGTCGGTGGTGATGTGCGACGCGGCGAGGAACAGACGCTTGCGCCACCGCGCCATGCCACCCCTGCGCCCCTCGCGCAGCTCGATCTTCGACAGGAAGTACGTGGCGTTGTCGAGATCCAGCCAGCCCTGGGTCTTGTGCGGAGGGATCGTGCGCAGGGCGCGCGGGATGTCCGGGTTCTCGGCATAGCCGAACCTCGTGGAGATGTAGAGGATCCCGTCGGTCGGATCCCCGAGATCGTCGACCGTGCAGCGCTGGGACTGCGGGACCCGCGGGACGTTCTGGATGTCCACGGACAGGATGATCACCCGGGCGTGACGCACGTGGTTGTGCTCGACGTTGGCGCGCAGGGCGAGCGGCGTCGTGGTGCCTCCGGGGTTCAGGAAGATCGCCGTGCCGGGCACGCGGTCGATGAGCTTCGGATGCGTGCGCAGGTTGCTCACGAAGTCGGCGAGCGACCCCTCCGCCTCGGTGCGGCGGGCGGTGATGAGCGCGCGTCCGCGCTGCCAGGTCGTCATCACGATGAACGCGATGAGACCGATCGCGAGGGGCAGCCAGGCGCCGTGCACGAACTTGGTGGCGTTGGCGGCGAGGAAGAGCAGGTCGACGGAGAGCAGCACCGCCGCGCCGATCGCGAGGATCCAGCTCGGCGTCTTCCACCGTCGCCGAGCCAGGTAGAAGAACAGCAGCGTCGTGATCGTGATGGTGCCGATGACCGCCATGCCGTACGCGAAAGCGAGCGACGCGGAGCTGCGGAAGACGAACACCAGCGTGATCACCGAGACCATCAGCAGCCAGTTGATCCATGGGACGTAGATCTGCCCCTGGGTCTCGGAAGAAGTGTGGGTGACCCTCAGTCGCGGCAGGTAGCCGAGCCCGGATGCCTGCGCCGCGACCGAGAAGGCGCCGGAGATCACCGCCTGCGACGCGATCACGGTCGCCGCCGTGGCCAGCACGACCAGCGCGATGCGGCTCCACTCCGGCGCGAGCAGGAAGAACGGCGCCGACATGTTCGCCTTGTCCTCCAGCAGCAGCGCCCCCTGACCCAGGTAGGTGAGCGCGAGCGCCGGGAACACCAGGAACAGCCACCCGAACGAGATCGACTTACGGCCGAAGTGGCCCATGTCGGCGTAGAGGGCCTCGGCGCCCGTGACGGAGAGGACCACGGCGGCCAGGGCGAAGAACGCGATGTGGAAGTGGCTGACCATGAAGCCGATCGCGTAGGTGGGCAGCAGGGCGAGCAGGATCTGCGGATCGTGAAGGATCCCGCCGATGCCCAGCACGCCGACGACCACGAACCAGATCGCCATGATCGGCCCGAAGAGCCGCCCGACCACGGAGCTTCCGAGCTTCTGGATGAGGAACAGGATGAGCAGGATCGTGGCGGTGATGGGGACGACCCATTCGTCGAGCCCCGGATTGATGGTCTTGAGCCCCTCGACCGCGGAGAGCACCGAGATCGCCGGGGTGATCATGCTGTCCCCCAGGAACAGCGCCGCCCCCAGCACGGCGAGGCCTGACAGGATCGCCACGGTGCGCGTGCGCCCCTTCGGCGCCCAGCGGCGCAGGAGGGTGAGGAGCGCCATGATGCCGCCCTCGCCGTCGTTGTCCATGCGCATCGCGAGCAGGACGTAGGTGATCGTGACGATCAGGATGACCGACCAGACGACGAGCGAGACGACGCCGTACAGGTTCTCCGTCGTGAGCGGGACCGGATGCGGATCCTCGGGGTTGAACACGGTCTGCAGCGCGTAGATGGGGCTCGTGCCGATGTCGCCGAACACCACCCCGAGCGCGCCGATCACGAGGGCGAGCCGGAGCGGACTGCGGGTCGCGGCGGGAGCCTTCTGATCGATCACTGCCTGGCTGTTCACAGACGAAGCCTAGATCCCGTTTCCCGCGCCACCCGGCCCTCCTCACGGAATCCTCACGGAGTGGCGGAGACGGCTTCCTCACGCGATCCTCGCGCGATCCTCGCGCTGGGTGCGGCACCGCGACGACGACGGAGCGCCGACCCTCGAAGACGAGGATCGGCGCTCCGGGCGCTGTCGCGGGTGCGACTAGCTCTTCGGCTCTGCAGCGCTGCCGCCGTCGAGCCGACGGCGACGACGCGCCACGACGAGCAGCACGCCGGCGAGCAGTACGAGCAGACCGCCGACGATGCCCGTCGTCAGCAGCGCGTCGCCGTTCAGACCGGTCGCGGCGAGGGCGCCGGAACCGTGTCCGGTGCCGCCCTTGCCGTCACCGTCGCCGCCGGTGACCGGCGGAGTCGGCGTCGGAGTGCTCGGCGTCGTGACCTCGGCGACGACGAAGGCGCTCGCCGCCGGGTCGCTGTTCAGATCGCCCACGCTCTGCACCGCGGAGATCGTGTGCGGCCCGGGCGCGAAAGTGCCGACGAGCGGGACCGTCCACGTGCCGTCGCCGCCCACGACCACAGGCTCTTCCACCGTGACCGCGGCATCCGCCGCCTTGGCCTTCGCCGCGGCGGGAGCCGCAGCCTTGGCGTCGGCAGCCGCGGCGGCTGCGCCGTCGACCGTCACCTCGACGACGGCTCCCGGCACGCCCGTGCCGCTGACCGCGGTCGGCGCCGTGTCGAGCTTGGCACCGTCCGCCGGCGACGTGATCGCCGGCGCGGCGGGCTTCGACGGGGCGTCGGAGAGCGGGGCGCGCACCGTGAGCAGGGCTGCCGTGTTCTTCTGCAGCGCCTTCTTCACCGTGACCACGGTGCCGTATCCGACGCCGGCGTCGGCGGGGTTGCCGGTGCCGAGGGTCGTGAAAGGCAGCACGGTGCCGTACAGGTCGGTCGCCGGGGTGCCGTCAGGGTTGACCACGCGCGTGGTGTACGCCGCATCGTCGACCGAGGGCACGACGACCGAGGCGTCGCGCAGACGGTTGTACAGATCGCCGTCACGGAACTCCAGGCCGGCGACCCAGCCCTGGTCGTCGGTGAAGCTGCTCACCGGCGGCTGGGCGGCGATGTCGGTGCACGCCTCGGTGAAGTCGGCGTCCACCATGCAGTCCTTGAACGGCAGAGTCGGCGTGAGACCGAAAGCGGCGTTCGACGATTGCGCACGGCTGGAGAGATTCTTGAGCAGCGACGGATCCAGCTCCGCCTCCGCGCCCGTTCTGCGCAGCGGGTCGAAGTGGCTGTCGACGAGCAGAAGGCCGCCCTTCGCCCCGTAGCTGGGCAGATTGGTCAGATACGACGTGATCTGGTTCGACGAGCCGTAGGCCGCGTCGCGATACCAGACCAGCGCACCCGGCGCGTTGTACGGAACCTTCTCGACCTTCCAGCCCTGGTCGCTGTAGACCGTGGTGTAGCCGTACTTCAGCCCCTCGTCGAAACCGTCGAAGTTGCGCCATTCGACCAGGTAGAACTGCTTCTTGGTCTGAATGCCGGTGTCCCGCGCCCAGCCGACCCCCGTGGTGTCCGTGAAGGTGCCCGCCGTCGCCGTCCAGCCGTTGTCGCCGGACTCCACGTCGTCTGTCCAGACGTCGGATCCGCCGGCGCTGAGGGCGAAGTCGTCGGAGAACCAGCCGCGCTCCTCGAACGCCGCGTCGGTCGCCTGACGCAGACGCACCTGGATGTTCTGGCCCGCGTACGAGGACAGATCGATGTGGTCGTGGCGCCAGCCGTCCGTGGATCCGGTCAGACCGTACTTCTTGTTGCCGAAGTCCTTCATCCGACCGTTCGGGTCGCTGTAGCCGTCATCGGTCGACACGAGGGCGTTGCTGTCGTCGTAGACCTTCTGCTCGGTCCACGTGCTGCCGCCGTCGGTCGAGACCTCGATGAACCCGAAGTCCCAGTCCTCCTCGATCACGTAGTTGTTCCACATCGAGAAGGTCGCACCGGCCGGCACGTTGTCGATCGTGCGGCTCAGGGTCACGTCGGCCCAGTCCTGATCGGCGTTCGAATACCACATCTCGGCGCCGCTGTGCGGGGTGGCGAGCGTCTTGACCTTGTCCGGCAGGTTGATCTTGACGCCGTCCTCGGTGCCATTCGCGGGCCGGGACGCCTGTCCCACCTTGATCGTCTTCGTGCCGTCACCCGGGTTGATCTCGAGCGGGTCCACCCAGCCGAGCACCCACTTGTCCCAGATGCCCATGTGCGTCGGCATCGACTGGAAGATCGGTCCGGAATGCGACCCGGAGCTCATCAGATCCCAGAAGTCGACGTCGGAGTCGCCGGCGTTCGAGGTGTCGTACAGGTCGGGAAGGCCCAGGTCGTGTCCGTATTCGTGGGCGAACACGCCGACGCCGGAGTTCTCCGGCTGGACGATGTAGTTCTGGATCTTGAAATCGGTGCCGGGGATGGTGGCTCCGCCCGCGACATCGGACGAATGCGCCCAGATCGCGTAGGTCCCCTCCTTGCCGCCGCCGCCCGACTTGTCCTCACCGGCGTGCACGAGCACGACGTGGTCGATGATCCCGTCCGGCTCGTGCAGGTTGCCGTCGCCGTCCCGGTCGCCCTGGTCCTCGATGTCATAGTCCGCCCACGGGAACGAGGGATCGGACTGCGCCAGCGCCGCCACTGCGTCGATCGGGAGCTGGCCGGGGCCGAGGGGGTTGTCGGGGTGACCCTGCATGTCCTGCATCGGGCCGGCGACGTAGTCGCCCGTGGCGGGATCCTTGTGGCACACGGTGGCGCCGTAGTACGCCTCGGAGTGCGGCACCTTCACCCATGCGGTCGCCTCGCCCGTGAGCGAGTACGCACCGCGCGACATCTCCTCGTACATCTTCTTCATGGTGTGGCCCGAGATGTCGAAGCCGGGCTGGCCGTCCAGGCCGGTCAGATCGGTGCGGACGCGCTCGGTGATGCCCTCGTCGGAGAACAGCATCTTGTTGTAGAAGTCGCTCGAGAAGTCCGGCACCCACATGCTGTTGTTGTCTTTGTGGACGGCATCGGCCGGGTTCGCGATGTTGTTGTGCAGCGTCGGCCCCTGCACGTCACCGGGTTTGCAGGTCGTCTCGCCGAACGCGGTCGGGACCTGCAGGTTCGAGAAGTCCTCCGTGCCGTCGAACTCGACGAGGATCGTGAGGAGCTTCGCCTGCTGCGTGCTGTCCGCGTGCTTGAGGTTCTTCGGGCTCTCGCCGCTCTGCACCGCCTCCGCCTCGGTCTTGGCCAGCTGCTCGGCCGCCACAGGGTTGCCCTGAGCGTGCTTCTCGTCGTTCTCCTTCGCCCGCTCGAAGGCGGCGTCGCTGACGCCCTTACGCGCACGGGCATTGCCGCTCAGGTCGGCGACCGGCTGGTCGTCGGCCCCGTCGAGGATCGCGTCTGCACGCGGCGCCACGTAGTTGATGTAGTGATCGCTGGCGACTCCCGTCGTCGCAGCGGCGGTCGGACGGACGCCGGGCGCCGAGACGCTCGGCGCCGCGACGGCGGGGACGGCCCCGAACGTCGCCACTCCGGCTGCGGCGAGCACGAACGCGGATGTCGTCGCTGCGACACGTCGGCGTGCGCGGACGCTTCTCTCTGACATTGATTCTCCCTCCAGGCATCACCGCGGGGGTTGCCGCGACGGTGCGGATGTCATGCGCCGGTCAGGCGCACAAGAATCAGGATTACCGTGAAAACCCTATGCAAGGGAACAGAATCGCCTGAGAAAGGAAAGGATCCGCGACCGGATCCATCCTCCCCTGATGCGGAAAGGCGCCACCCGGGATCGCTCCCGGACAGCGCCTTTCGGGCGGGAAGAGGCCCGCGGGGCTCGGATCAGCCCTTGTTGCAGACTTCCTGCAGCTTCTTGCCCTGCTCGGTCAGCTTGGCGCTGGCATCCTGCGCCTTGGTCGAGATCTCCTCGGCCTTCTTCTGCGCCTCCTGGATCTTGTCCATGGCGGCCGGGTCGGTCGCGTCGATGTTCTTCAGGTCGGGCATCTCGAAACCGTCGAACGCCTTGACGAAGCCGTTGAACTCGTTCGCGAAGGCGGTGAGCGGCGCCTTCACTGCCTCGTTGGTGACCTTCTTGCCGGCCTCGTCGAGACCCTTCTGCACCGGAGCGAAGATCTCGGCGAAGTCGACCTTCTCGCCCTGGGTCGCCTTCTGCATCGCGGCGTTGACGTCGCTCGAGACGCTCGAGGTCGCCTTGGTCATCTCGGTGTTCGCGATCTTGCACGCGTCGGCGACGCTCTGGCCGCCCGAGCAGGCGGTCATCGTGGCGGTCAGGACGATCGCAGCGGCGACGCCGCCGATCCGTGCGAGGGTTGCCTTGTTCATGTGAGCTCTCCGGTCTCCATAGATGTGGCTGCCGGTCCGTGAGGGCGCGACAGCCATGGTCACCATCCACCCTATTCCGAGCAGATGCATAGGTTCGGACCCTCGGACGGGATCCCGCGGGATCGTGACCGCACTGAGATATGACGGTCACGGCCCGTTCACCGCGCCGCGCGGCGTTTGTTCTGCCGGGTGCACCGCTGGGCGTCAGTCCGAACCGCCCAGCAGCTCCGCGTAGCCCTCGCGGAACGACGGGAAGCGCAGAGACCCGAGAACCTCGCGCATCAGGGCGCCGTCGAGCACGGTTCCGCCGTTCCCCTCCGGCTCGATCCGCGGCGGTGCCTCGACCCCCAGGCGGTCCGCGACGAAGGTCACGACCTCGCCCATCGGCACCGGCGCCTGATCCACCGCATGCACGAGCGGCGGCGGATCCTCGGCGCGGAGCATCGCGTCCAGCAGCCGGACCAGGTCGTGCTCGTGGATCCTGTTGGTGCGGCGTGAGTAGTCGACCGGGACGCGTTCGCGCACCCGGCGGATCACCGACTCCCGGCCGGGGCCGTAGATCCCCGCCGGGCGGATCACGCGGGCGCCGAGCAGCCGTGCCGCGAGCCGTTCGCCGTCGAGCAACACGTGCGCCCGAGAGCCGGCCGGAGCGGGCGCATCCGCCTCGGTGAGGGGACGCGGCCCCGGCCGCCCTTCGAAGACGCGCGTCGAGGAGACGAACAGCACGCGCGAGGGGTGCGAGGGCAGCGCCTCGGCGAGGTGGGCGAGCGCCGCGGCGTAGATCCCCTCGCCGTCCTCGTCCGGGGCATCCGGCGGCAGAGTGATGACGATCGAGTCGCAGGAAGGGAGGTCGCGCGGTGCGGCGAGACGCAGATCCTGGGCGATCGAGCGGAAGCCGGAGGGCAGCGCTCCGGGCGTCCTGCGGATCGCGAGCACCTCCTGGCCGCCCGCGACCAGCCGCTCACCGAGAGCGACGCCGAGCTTGCCGCAGCCGACGAGGAGGGTGCGGCCCGGGGACCGCTCCCCCGGCACCGTCATCCTGCGCCCGGTTCGGGCTCGGGGTTGGTCACCCGCATGCGGTCGGGCCGGAACCCGTGTTCGATGCCCCACAGCACGGCGTTGGTACGGCTGTTCACGCCGATGCGCCGGTAGCAGCTGCGGATGTAGGTCTTGACCGAGTTCACGGACAAGTGGGCGCGATCGGCGATCTCCGTGTTGGAGAGCCCCTGGGTGATCAGCGCCAGCACCTCCGCCTCGCGCTGGGTCAGGCCTTCTTCGCGCCCGGGCCAGTCACCGGCGACGACCGCCCCCGTGCCGGGGAGCGCGGCGTAGATCTTCGAAGAGCCGTGATGGATCTCCTCGAGGGCGGCGACGAGCTGCCGGGCGGGAAGCCCCTTCGAGATGTACCCGTGGGCGCCGTTGGCCAGGGCCGCACGGACCAGCGCGTCGTCGATGTTCCAGGAGTAGACCGCGACCTTGGCGGCGAGCGGGTTCGCGGCGAGCGCGTGCAGCTCCGCGCGGTCGCCCTGGGTGGCGGCGAACGTGTCGTAGAGCACGATGTCGACGGGCTGACTGAGCTCCCGGTTCACGTCGAGCTCGAGGATGCGCACGCGGTTCTGATAGGCGCGCAGCATCGAGGAGAGTCCGCGGACCACGACCTCGTAGTCGTTGACGAGCGCGATGGAGATGACCATGTGCACACCCTACGCCGAGACTTTCACCCTTTGGGGTGAAGATCTTCACCACCGTGGAATCTACGGTGAGGGAGTGATGGCTCCCAGGACGACAGACCGGCTCGATCATCGGCAGACGACGGGACGCCCGGAGTAGGCGACCCGTGGGAGACATGTACTACGGAGGATCGGCCGCTCCGATCCGCATCGACGATCGCGTGCTCGCTCATCTCAAGATCGTGATCACGACCAAGCTGCGCCGCGGGGAGAGCTTCACGGTGTCGTGGCCGCACGGCGACGGCGAGCCGACCGGACGCAGCTCCATCTGGCTGCACCCTGCCGTGCCGCTGCGATTCGTGTTCGCCGAGCCGGTGGCACCCGACCTGGACCGGCCGTACCTGGCGAAGCTCGCGAACGCCGCGAACTCGGCCGGCGGCATCCACCTCACGGCCGAGGACATCGACGGCAGTTCAGGTCGCGCGCCCGGTCACGAGCCACGCGGCGCCCGGCATGACCACCCCGTCGGGTGAGACGTAGCGAGCGAGCCGTTCTCTGACGACCGCGTATCGTCTCGGTGCGAAACTGCTCGCGGTCAGTGCGCTGTGTGCGCGCTGAGCAGCACCACGGCCCAGAGACCCAGGGCGACGATGGCCGGAAGCAGGGTGACGACAACGCCTCGACCGTGTCGGACCCCGAGCGCGAAGAGCGTCAGTACAGCGATCGCTGCCGTCGCCGCGAGGCCGAACACCGTGGTGGGCCACCCGGTCTGCACGACGATCTCCCCGCCGCCTTCGGCGAGATAGACGCAGAGTCGTCCGGCGGGCATCGCCGTCGTCGACGCCGTCACCAGAGGGTCATTCACTTTCGCGACCCCCGCAGGCTGCGAGTACATGCACTGCGATGCGACGTTCTCGTGTGAGTCGATGTACTGGATGGCGAGCATGAGCAGAACGGGGAGACAGAGCAGAGCAGCCGCCATCAGCAGCACTGCACGCACCTCTCCGCCCGGCAGCGGCCTCCGTGTGTCAGGGGGCAAAGTCATGATCCGGTGAGCCTACGTGGTGAATGCGACAGACTCCGGACCCCCTCACCCAGAGCTCTATATACTTACTTATACAAATCGGTTCAGCGAGGGGGCACCATGACCGTCACATCCATCGACATCGATCCCGACGAACTGCGGCAAGCCAAGGAGCTCGCAGGCACGTCCTCCAATCGCGAGACGGTGGACCTTGCCCTGCGCACGCTCATCGCTGTTCGTCGCCAGCCGGCGGCGGTGGAGCGCATCATCGGACGCAGGTTCACGCCTGACCAGATCGACGCGCCCACGATCGCGCCGACAGCGACTCGCCCGTGACCACCTACCTCGTAGACAACAGCATCTGGCAGAAGGCCGGAACCAGCACCGCGATCGCCGACAGGCTCAGGGCGCTGTCGCCGAACCACCTGATCATCACCTGCCCACCCCAGGTGCTCGAGTACTGCCATTCGGCGCGGGATCCGCGCGAGTACCTGGACCTCCGCGAGGACATGGAGGGGCTGTTGCCGGCGTGGGAGCACCCAGACGGGCAGGACGCCCTCGACATCCAGCAGGCCCTCTGGGAGAAGGGGCTCGTGCGCGCCGCCGCGGCGTTCGACTGCCTGATCGCTGCCTACGCTGTCGTCAACGACGCCGTGATCCTGAACTCTGACCACGACTTCGGATACATCGAGCTTGCGACCGACGGCCGCGTCCGCCAGGAGTACGTCGCAGCCTGACCGCGGCGGGAATCAGCCAGCCGCCCGCACACTGATCATCGACCCGCAAGCGAATCACGGTTCGTCGCGGGAGTCTCGACGATCTCGTTGCGCACGGACCGACCGGACTCGATCTCAGGGACCAGCGTGATGTAGGCAGCATCTGCCTCGGCGTCGAAAGTCGTTCGCATCCTCGGAGCCTACGCGGCGACACGGACACCTGGATCAGTGTGTGCAACCGGAATCCGTGCCCACAGGAGCCACGTCCCTGAACTCAGATCCGTTTCCAGCTCGCCTCCATATTGAGCGAGCCTCTGGCGGGCGCGAAGCAGCCCGCGCCCACTCGAGCGTGCCTTAGTGCGCGCATCGGCGTCTGAAACGACATTCGTCACCAACAGCTCGACGAAGCCGGGCTTCCCCACGACGTCGAGACTCGCGGCTTCCGAGTTGGGTCCGTGCTTGAGGATGTTCGTCACGGCCTCGATGGCTGTATCTGCGAGAGCCCGCTCGGCTGCCGGCGTGACGCTGAGTGCGCCCTGCGGGAGCGACACCCTGGTCGGGATCCCCGCCTCCTTCAGCAAGGTGGCCAGAGAGGTCACGGCTTCGATCACGTCGCCGTCGTACCGCGCGGGGCACCCATCCGCGCCCTCAGGCCTCGTCTCGCGCATCAACGACAAGAGCGATTGGATGCTCTGCAGCGCCTTCTCGGCCGATTCCTCGATCGTGGTGAGTGACACCTGCCGTGATGCCTCGTCGGGTTGTCTCGGCAGTGCGCGCGCATGGAACAGCACGAGGGTGAGGTCATGCGCGATCCCATCGTGCAGTTCGTCCGCGATCCGCTCCTGCTCTTCTCGTGCCAGAGCTTCCAGGTCCTTCACGACACGTGCCCGTTCGGCGACGACGATCTCTTCTCGGGCGGTGACGATGCGGAAGGTGAGACCGGCCAAGAAGGCGATCGCAGCGATACCTGTGATCCCGTACACCCCTCCGTCCGTGAGGGAGGAGCCGTTGATGGCGATGTCCGCAGTCAGCACACTCAGCACCAGAGCATGAAGGACGATCAGCCACGGCGCGCAGGTTGCGGCAACCAGGCCGAGGGCGATCGCCAGCTCGACAAGATCTCCGCCGCTGCCCGTCAGCACAGCGCCCAGACTGCAGATGACTATGACCATGAACGCCGCAGTGAGCGGGTGCCAAGCGAAAGCAGCGATCGCGACGTAGAGCATGAGCGTAAGCAGGTCAGCGCGCGCGAAACGGCCCGCCGCGACGATGAAGCCGATCGCGATGCACAACAGCACGGTCACCGCCGCGAGCAGCAGGATGCGCGCGATCGGGTGCAGAGTCCGTTGCTGCCAGAACCGCCTGGAGCCAAACAGACGCCTGAAGGATGTCCGTCCCGGGTCGGAGAACCTCAGCTTCTGGCCCGCCTCAGGATGTTCATCAGGCACAGATGCCCAGCATCTTGCACAGCCAATCACCGAGGTCGGCGTTGGACCTGACCACCAGGCCTGCGAATGCACCGAAGCCGAAGACGTTCAGGGTGGGCATGATGTGGCTCCTAAAGGTCGGGGTCGCGAGCCGACGCCGGGCCCGTGGGTTCGACGTCGTCACGCACACGGATGCTCTTCTCACACTACGTCGCTGACCTCCAAGGCTTGAGAACCGTAGCCCTGGGGCTACGGTTCTGTCGAATTCCCCGCGATAGCGTGAAGGGGTGAGCGATGCCGTGCGTGTACTCGTCGTCGATGACGAGGCTCTCGTACGCCATGCGCTGCGCGCGTTCATAGCAGACGATGAACGCATCACGCTCGTCGGAGAAGCCGCCGACGGTTCCGAAGTCGTGGACGCGTGTAAACAGGTTCAGCCCGACGTCGTCCTCATGGACATCAAGATGCCCGGGGTCAGCGGCGTCGAGGCCACGAAGCGAGTCCTCGAGTGGAACCCGAGCTGCCGGATCGTCGCGCTGACGACGTTCACCACCGAGTGGCGCGCGCTCGAGGTGCTTCACGCGGGGGCATGCGGTTACCTCGTGAAGAACTCGACGCCAGAGCAGATCATCGACGCTGTCGTCGCCGCGCACGCCGGCGACCGAGTCGTCTCCCCGGAGGTACAGGCGCGTTTCGTACGCGCTGCGATCGAGTCGGGCGCCACGCGCACCCCTAGCGCACCCGCACTCACGGACAGAGAACGGCAGGTCATCGAACTGATCGCCAAGGGGCTGTCGAACGCTGAGATCGCCGAGGAGCTGCACTACGCCGAGAGCACTGTGAAGGCCGACATCCGCCACATTAACCATCTATGGGGCGTAGAGAACCGTCTCCAGATCGTCCTTCGTGCCACAGAACTGGGCATTATCACCCTGTGAGCCAGTGCCGGCCAGGGCTGTCGCTGAACAGGGAAGGTTGATCGTCCCTCGATCAGAACTCGAAGATCCTGGCGAGCTCGTCGGAGATCAGGACGGTGTGCGGGAGACCTCGCAGCGAGTCCGCATCGACTGACATCCCACGGAGCCTCGCCGCCTGCGCATACTCCTCCCACGGGAAGAACCCGGGATCCGGCTCATCGCCCTGGATCAGGTCTAGAACTTCGGCGATAACCTCTTCCGAGCTTCGCTTCCACGAGACGGGCTCGACAGCTCCGAACCTGGCGGCGGTCACCCCACGATCCATATCCAGACGGATCATCGAGTCGTCCGAGAGTCGCAGATACTGCGTCATCTTCATGCTCATCGAAGGCCCCGCGTTCGCCGTCGGCCTGTGATCGAGCTCGCAGACGATGACGAGGCCCGTCACCGTCAATGCGGAGAGGTCGAAGGGGACACGCTGCGCAGGTTCAGTACGTGCCGACTCGGGATGAATCGGCACGTACTGAACGCGATCTGACTCGTTGGTCATGCGGGCGAGCAGCTGAGATCGACTTGGGCGCCGTAGCTCGGGCCGTAAGGGTGCCAGAAGTTCGTGAGGCCGACGTAGACCTCACCGCGCCAGCCGACGGGGTTGGAGTTCGCGCATGCCTTGTGAGGCGTGGCCCAGTGGCCGGTTCCGGATCCTGGGGTGACCGCCGTCGCCGTACCCGTTGCCTGCGTGATCCAGGTACAGCCGAGGGAGCTGCATCCGAGAGCCTGGAGGTTCGCGGTGATGTCGGCCGTGGACGGACAGCTGCCGCTCTTGTACACCCAGTACCCGTGCACCGATGCCTCGCCGTTGGTCACGTGCGGGTAGTCGGCCTTGCCGTCCCACTCGCATCCCCACCACTCGTTCATGGGGGTGAGCACCAGTCCCGACTCATCTGAGCTCGGCGTGCTCTCGACCGGCGCAGAGGGATCGAAGCCGAACTCTTCGACGGCTTCAGCCACCGAGACGTACCGCAGATCGGGAGCGTTAGCGATCTGCGCCGCGAGATCGGAGGTGTCCGACGGCGGTGCCCCCTCACCGGAGTCGGCGCTGGCCGCAGCTGGCACCGCGATCACCAGGGCGAACGCTGCAGCGATGGCCAGACCGAACTTCTTCTTCGTTCTCATCCACTTCTCCCTTGCTCATTCTCCCCCTGCGCCTGCACCATTCCACGGTTCTCATGCGCTGACCAGCAGAACTGGCATTCGTAGCCCCAGGGCTAGAGGGGAGCCGCCTGGCTTGACCGTCTGCACCACACGGTGGTGCTGTGTCGATGGGTCACTTCAAGCCACGAAGGGCCGTCCTGTCGCTCGCACCAACACGAAGGAGTCACGGTGTCCAGATCCATTCCCACGTTGAGGAAGCTGGCGACGCTGACCGTCGCCGCCACAGTCGCCGCAGCTGCGATGCTCACGGTCGCCTCTCCCGCGATGGCGTCGACAACCCCGGATCTGGCTCCGGTCGCCACCACGGTGCAGCAGGCTGGTGACACGACCACGAAGGTCCCGCAGGAAGACATCGACAACGGCAACCTCGCCGGAACCTTCGTGACCACCTCCAACGAGGTCGCCAGCTTCGACTACGGTGCTGCCGTGGCAGGAGGTGTCCCTGCGTCCTTCGCTGCCGAGTTCGCAAGTGGCGTCATCGCTGGAGGCGGCAAGATCGTCAACGCCCCCGCTGATGTCACCACCGCCTCCGAGGCCAAGGGCGCCCAGATGCTCTCCGCGGCGTCGTGCAACGGGCGCAACGGGTACGGCGTGTACTGGTGGGGATTCCAGACGGCGACCGACTCGTGTGTGACGAGCGCGCTCATCAACGCGATCTGGGCTGGGGCTGGGGCGGCGGCCCTCGCGGGCATCATCTCCTCCGAGACCGGCGTCGGGGCAGCCGCCGGTGCCATCGCGGCCGCCGCGCTCACCATCGGCGCCGGAGCGCTCGGCGTGTGCGCCTCGTGGGGCAACGGAATCTACTGGAACACGCTCTATACGGGTACCCCGTTCTGCTGGGGCCAGTAACGGGTCACACTAGACACTGAGGGGCTCACCGGATGGCTGCGCATTGCCCCCGGTGAGCCCCTCGCCGGATCCTCACAAGGCACCACACGCCCAAGAAAGGAACCAGACCAATGACCAGCTCACCCCGCCGCTTCAAGGCACTGACCTACACGTCGATGACTCTGACCGCCGTGCTCCTGGCAACCGGCATCGCCATGACCGTCTACGCGTTCACGGGCCTCGACCGCGGATCGGCCGCGTTCAATGCGACCATCGGCTGGGCGCAGACTGCACTCATCGCGGCGGTCGTCATCGGCGTGGGAGCCATCCTCTTGCGTCGCTCGCTCGCACGCCGACGCCCACCGTCCGAGAACGCCCAGGCCTGAAGCCAGCAAGGAACTGGAACGAAACCGTGGTCAGATCAACGTGGCGAGGCTGGGCAACAGCGCTCACCCTCGTCGGGGCTGCCCTCGTGCTCGGCGCAAACTTCCTTCAGGTGCAGCTGGCACTCGTCGGCTGGGCGACCGGACTCATCTGCTTCATCGCGGCTGTGAGCTGCGCGCTGGTCGACGCCCGCCGGCAGCAGCAGGGCACCAGACCCTGACGAGGAGATCCGCGCAGGAGCGGCCCGGCCCATCAACGAATCCGGGGCACTCCTGCGTCAGTTCTCCGGAACAGGAACTTCGCCGATGAGGACGTCAGGGTCCATGATCGAGCGCATCAACGAGGCACCGCCCGCCGACCTCGACGTCGAAACCGTCGCCGCGAGGATCGCGCAGGTCTCCCCCCGTGGCCTGAGCTCCGTCCCGCGGCCCGTTGACGACCCGAAGAAACAAGAATCCCCTCGCCGTAGCGAGGGGATTCCGAGGTAATCACGCCAGCCCTTGTCCGGCGCTCGTGCATGCAACGCATACGCTGATGCGCGTGACGGGTCAACATGCGCTGGGGGTACTGCTCAGCCCTGCGCGCATGGTCCCGTATCTCACTGCATCCAACGGAGATCTCAACCGGGCCGTCGACCTCTATCTCTGGGCGACGGAGCTCGCCGGCGCTCGCCAAGAGCAACCGCTCCGAATGGCCCGATCTCATGGTGCGATCCATATCGGCGCCGCACTCACGGATCTCTTCCACGGTGGACCAATATTCCCAAGAGCCCAGGCAGCCATGGAAAGGTGCACCACGGATGCACCACGTTGCCAGCCGATATGCGAAAACCCCCGATCTCTCGGGGGTTTTCATGGCGGTGACGGTGGGATTTGAACCCATATCGATATCCAGCATCATCAGGACGTGACGTCAAGAAGGCCAGAAATTCGGGGAATCAACTCCCACCTGTTCACATCAGCTCCCGAGCCCCTGCAGGCATTCTGTTACTGCTGCCTTACCGGGGATCCGACTGCGTGCCGTGTTCCGACCCGGCCAACTGCTGCTCACGATGGTGCTCGACTCGGTCCACCGCGACTTGAGTCGCTCCTGCTCCGCGCTCGAGGACGATCTTGACAAGCGTCTGGTCCGGACGGCTCGGAGCGAGCTCCAATGACAGGTACTCGAAGAGCTCGGGCTCGTGGATTGCGATCACGACTTGACGCCCATGAGTGAACGCCAGCTGGCGCACAATGGCGGCAAAGTTTGCAATGTGAATGTCATCCATCGACTGGACCGGATCATCGAAGATCAGCCAAGGCAGCCTTGTCGGTGCCGAAAGGTGAACTGCCATGAACAGTGAGAGTGCCGCCGAGTTGGTGTTTCCGTAGCTCAACATCGCCCCGGGGGCTCCGGACGTTGTCCCGTTGGGGAGTTGGGTCTCCAAGCGGACGTCGACTGTTCTCGTCGCCCTCGTCTGCTTGACAAACTTCGGAACGAAGCGTTCAGTGGGGGCGAAGCGACTGAACAACTGGGCCCACAGGGTGTTGAGTGACTGATCGAAGTCGACCATTTGTCTCTTGCACCGAATCGAGAACACCTCGTTCCCAGCGTCGCTGCGTTTCCCGGTACCTATGACTCTGAATTCGCTCTTCCACCAATTCGAGTAACGTTGCTTCCGGCTCAGCCAGGGGAAGTGCCGCCCTCGGGCGGTCTAGCGCTTCGGCAACATCCGCGATCCTCTGGTCGATAACGCGGTACTGCGCGTCACCCGACCGAGCGTCCGCCTCCTTGAGTTGAGCCTGGTCGACTTCAAAGCGGAGTCGTGCTCCCCTTTCGACCGCGCCTTCCATACCATTCGTGATCCGCACGATGCGATCGAAATCCACGTTGTCAGCGGCTGGGGGGAGACTCTTCTGCAACACAGCTTCTCGGACTGCAGCCAACCGCGTTTCCTTCGCCGACGCGACGGCCGACTCGATTCGGACTAAGTCCTTCGATCGGTCGCTGAGACTCCGCAACTTGCGTCTTATGTGATCCGACAGGGCGCCGACGCCGATGAACTCCTGATCGCATACAGGGCAGATATTATCCGCAACCTGCGGGAGAATCGCGCCAAGAAGCTCGATGACGATTCGAACGTCAGTTGGCACGTCGATGGCCTGCGCCTCCGCTTCGAGGGCGCGGATAGTCGCGTCCAGATCTCGGATCTGTTCGTCGAGAACGCGAACACGGTCGGCCCGCTCTCGGTCAGCGACACTAGCGGCTTGATGAGCGCGCTGCATTGTGGACAAGGTCTCGCGCGCCTCACTATATCCGTCGACGAGTTGCGGCAGCCCCACTTCCGGCAGGCCAAGGTGCTCGGTTCGTACTTCATTTAGTCGATCAATCAGGACCGAGCCCTCATCGCCTACCCACCGCTCGTAGAGATTCGCAGCGTCGGCCGCGCGAGCTGCCTCCACTTCAATCTGGGTTGCGGCCCGCTGGTCGCCGAGTTCCGCGCGCATGTTGCTCACCGAGTGAAGAACGGCCCTGAGCCCCTCGAGGTGCGTGAGCTCTTCTTCCTTGGGCGCCTCGGTTCGCGATCGCGATCGCAGGTGCTCGACAATGGCATCGTGCGCGCCCTCGTCAGGCAAACCCAGGAGTGCTCGAGCTTCGTTCGCAGTCTCCCGCAGCGCCCGCTCAGCGTCATCGACCTCCGCGTCCACAGAACTGATCCGAATCGGCTACCCCTCCATACCGGCGCGCATGCAGGCCCCCGACTGGCGATCAGCCTTCACTCTGATGGTCGAGGGCATCCTGCAGGACGCCGCGGACGCCGGCGCGCCCGTTCCTGCTGACAGGGTCCGCGACGTTCTTTCCGCACACGGGAGCGCCCTCGACGCGTGCACGACCGCGTCGGTCGTGCACGGCGACCTCTGGGCAGGAAACCTGTTCCTGGACTCCGCCCAGCGAATCGTCGGGCTGATCGACACTGAGCGGACCCTGTGGGGCGATCCGCTGTTCGATCTCATCGGTGCGGACCAGTTCGGCCTCTGGAATGTCGACCCAGATCTCCTCGAGGGGAACACCGAGCATGGAGGCATCCTCGCCGCAGAGCTCGCCTCCCCGACCGGACCCACCCGTTTCGCGCTGTATCGGCTGTACTTCTCGGTGATACTCGTCACGGAGATCTCCGTGCGGGACTACGAAGGCGAGTGGGTCGCCGAACACAGAAAGTCGGCCGAGGGGATGCTCGCTGCGGTGCTCCAGCGCTTCGATGAGCTCGCGCCGACGAACACCACGACCTCTGCCCTCGGAGTCCGTGAGTCGAACCCTCAGGGATAGAAGGAATCAGCGAACAAGCGCGCGGAGTCCGCAAACGACAGACCCCGCGCGCCCTCGGCCGACCGATCGCTAGATCATGGGTCGATGCTGCACCCAAGGATAGGCGGCCTCGACCGCAGCAGCGGCCTTGAGCACTAGGGCGTCCTTGCCATGACCCGCTGCGATCTGTAGGCCCACAGGAAGACCGTCGGCAGTGAATCCGGCCGGGATGCTGATCGCCGGGTAACCGGCGTGCGCGATCGCCTCGGTGAGGATCTGGTTCTCGATCAGCGGGTCGGCCACCGGGCGACCATCGATCTCGGTCGGGTATCCGTGGACTCCGGGATGCAGGTATGCAGGCGCGGACGTGGTCGGCCACATCAGGACATCATGGTCGAGGAAGATTCGTGCGAATGCATGATGAATCTGCGTCCGAGCCGTGAGGAACGTCTTCGCATAGTCCAGCGAGCTCGCCCTCTCGGCACGAGGGATCACCTCGTACTTGGCACGCGCAGCGTCGTCGATACGCCCGTCGAGCAGATCATCGACGATCTCGAGCGCGATGATCGGCGACCAGTACGACCAGAAATAGTCCACCGGGTCCGGCAGCTGGATGTCGACCTCCTTCACGGTGCCGCCGTTGTCACGATCAATGCGGTCGATCAGGTTCCGCACGACACGTGCGGTCTCCGTCGCGATGGGACCCCGTCCGAGGTCCGGGCTGTAGGCAATGCGAAGTCCGGAGAGAGACGCCCTGTCGAGTCCTTCCGTGAAGTCGATCCCGCTCTCGAGCAGCGCGTACGGATCCCATGGGTCGGGGCCGTGGGTAGCAGACAGCACCATCGCGACATCAGACACGGTCCGCGCCATCGGACCGGTTGTCGTGACGGCTTCCCAGGCCTGCCGCTGGTCATTGAAGGGGATGCGTCCCGCCGACGGTTTGAGTCCCACGACACCGCAGTACGAGGCCGGCACACGGATCGAGCCGCCGCCGTCGCTCCCTGTGGCGATCGGACCGAGCCCCGCGGCGAGCGCGGACGCGGCACCTCCGCTCGATCCGCCGGCGGAACGATCGAGATCCCAGGGATTACGTGTGATGCCTGATAGCTCACTCTCGGTGGTGACGCCGTTGCCAAACTCCGGCGTGGCGGTCTTGCCGATCAGGATCGCGCCCACACCCTTCAGACGCGCCCAGATGGGAGCGTCCGTATCGGGGACGTGGTCTCGGAAGCTCACTGATCCGTATGTGGTGCGGACACCGGCCGTCTCCTCCAGATCCTTGACCGAGACGGGAACGCCGAAGAGCGGGGGAAGGGCGCCGGGATCCGCAGCCGCGAACGCCCGCTCGGCGGCGAGCGCACCCTCTCGCGCGGAAGCGGCGGTGACCGTCAGATAAGCATTGACCACCGGATTGACCGCATCGATGCGGTCGAGCACCGCGTCGATAACTTCGACCGGGGAAAGTGTTCGGTCTCGGTAGGCCGCGGCGATCTCGGTCGCGGAGAGGTACGCGACCTCGTCGTGCATTGCACTCATTGGTGAACCCTTCGGAGTGGATCGATGGAGAAGTAGGGCTGACGGGTGGGTCAGGAGTCGAAGCCGATGCCGAAGAGACCGGCGAGACGCAGAAGCGCACCGTCTCTTCCCCCTCGAGCATCGGACTTGGCGACGGCGCGGCGCATGATCTGGATCAGCGGATTCGCAAACGGCTCCGGCGGTATGGGAAAGGGCAGACTACGAGACATCCTGAGCCGAGTCCGTTCTGTGTCGTCGCCGTCGAGGAGGTCGAGCATCGTCTCCGCACCAAATCGGGTCGCGGCGACGCCGAGTCCCGTATAGCCGGCGCTGTACGCGACAGTTCCGTCCCTGCTTCTGCCATGATGTGCCACGAGGCGCGTCGACATGTCGATCATCCCTCCCCACCGGTGCGAGAACCTCACATCGTCCAGCTGTGGGAATGTCGAGAGGAAGTGGTCGGCGAGCCGCTCGAATGTCTCGTCCCGCTGATCGTGCTCTGCGCGCACCCTGCCGCCGCGATGATAGACAGCGTCGTACCCGCCGAACAGGATGCGGTCATCGTCGGTCTTCCGGTAATAGTGGAACTCGCGCCCGGAATCGGTGATTCCGTGTCGGCCCGTCCAGCCGATCGACCGCAACTGGGCGGGAGTGAGGGGCTCCGTCATCAGCACGTAGTCGTAGATCGGCACGGTGAAGAAGCGCAGGTGCGGTAGAAGCGACGGGTAGCCGTTGGTCGCGAGCACGACGGCCGCAGCATTCACTTCTGCGGTCGCCGTGCGCACTCGGCGACGCCCGTCTGCGAGTCGCATACTGAACACCGGGCTGTTCTCATGGATCTCGACGCCGAGCGACTCAGCGGCGTCGGCGAGACCCCAGGCAAGGCGTGCCGGGTTCACATATGCGTGCCCCCGTTCTTCCAGGATGCCCGCGCGGTAGAGCGGTGAATCCGCGAGAACGGAGAGTGCGTCCCCTCGAAGGATCTGACTCTCATTGTCGGCGTGCAGCGCCTCGACCTGATGATGCTCGGTCCCGACCGTGAGCATCGGGGCGCGCTCCCAGGATGCGTCGATGCCGTAGCGATCGATCGCGTCCTCGATCGCACTGAAGTTCTCCTGCCCGAGACGGTCGAGCACGTCCAGCTCTGCAGCGAAGTGCAGTCGCCCGTTCTCAGGGCCATGGGTCAGGTCGGCTTCGACGAACCCGCCGTTCCGACCGCTTGCCGCTCCGCCGACCCGGTCCCCTTCCAGCAGAACGACCCGCCGATCGGGGTCTCGCTCCTTGGCGATGATCGCGGTCCACAGCCCGCAGTATCCACCCCCGACGACGACGAGATCGGCACAGATGTCCTCCGCGAGGGACTGCCGCGGGACAGGCCGACGATCGTCATCGAGCCAAAAACACGCACGTTTCGCGCCGGCGAGTGAATCACGGATCTCTGCGAGGTCGTTTCGCAGGTCGTGGCCATAGGCAACTGTCGGGATTGCCATCTGTCAGAGTTTCTCACCGGCCGCGAGGGCGATTTCGGCGAAGGCGATGCCGACCGGCCGCAGATCGTCGACGGAGACCCGATCGATCGTGTCTGAGGGGTGGAAGAGGTACATCTGCCCAGCGACGAGACTGACAACGGGGATACCGGCTTCCGCGAACGAATACGCATCGGAGATCACTTCGTCCGCGTGGAACTCGTAGACCTCATCGTTCGCGTGCTCGGACGCGGACACGGGCGCGAGGAACGTTCGCCCGAGCCCGTTGCGCTCGAACGCATCCCTCACGTCCGGAAGCAGGCCCGATTCGTTCGACACGTAGACGATGCGAGGTTCGGAACGCCCGGTCTCGACAGCCCCGCCGTCGTCCGACAGTTCGACTTCTTTGCCGATGTGCTCGATGCAGAGATCCAGCACGATCCTGTCCGCGGCCTCGTCACGGGCCGCGATGAACGCCTCGTGTCCGACATAGTCGGTGAAGTGCGTATCCGTGAGCGCGAACATCATCGTCTTCGGACGCTGATCTATCG
This sequence comes from Microbacterium azadirachtae, assembly GCF_000956545.1. GTDB lineage: Bacteria > Actinomycetota > Actinomycetes > Actinomycetales > Microbacteriaceae > Microbacterium > Microbacterium azadirachtae. The sequence continues at coordinate 8,006 of NZ_JYIT01000057.1, read as the reverse complement.
GCGTCTTCGCGAAATACTCCGCCAGCGCCAGCACCTCCGACACACCTGAGCCATCCTGCACCGCCCCGGCGAAGACGGCGTCGTGGTGCGAGTGCACCAGGATGATGTCTTCGGATTGCCCCGGGAGAGTCCCGCGAACGTTCAGTGCGTCCTCGAGCGTGTACTCGACATCGAGCTGAAGCGCCGCGACAGCGCGCCCAGGCACGGCTATCGTCTCGACGATGCGGTCGCCGTCAGCACGCGACACCCACAGAGCGGGGATACGCGATCCGTCCACGCCGAGAGCGAGCCCGTTCTCCGTATAGTCCTCGTTGTAGTAGGACGCATCCATATAGTCGCGAAGCGACCCGACGAATCCGACTGCACCGCGCTGCTGAGCGAAGAAATAGTTGTTCGGCCAGTTGTTGGGCGAGTAGATGTCGAACTTGTTCACAGGCTCAGCCAGGGTGCCGTCCGGGTCGAGCATCTCCATCCGGTCGTTGCGGGCCATCATCGACTCCGCGTTCATCGGCAGGAACTCGATGTCGCACACGACGATCTTTCCCTCGACATCGACACCTTCGAAGTCCGCCTGCCATCCCGCTCCGACGTGCACGATCGGTGTCTCATCGGGCAGGGAATGCACGAAACGCCCGAGGGGTGCGGTTCGCCCGGTGCCATTCGCCCAGAACGTGTCGATGCGCTCGCCGCCCAGGGTGAGGCCCTGGTTGCGCACCACTGGGCACGGCGTCGGCGCGGTTTCGATGCGCACCTCCTCGAGTCCGGCCTCGCGGAGCACCGACTCGATGTACTCGGCCGATCGCCTCCCCTGAGGCGTGCCGGTGCGGCGGTGCCCGAGAGCAGCCAGATCGTCGATCCAACCGTGGATGCGCTCCGTAGTCGGGAAGAGATCGAGGTCAACAGTGGGGCGGAGAGACGTGGTCACGATGAGATTCCTTGTATTTCAGTGGGGTTCTGTTGTTCGGCGCAGTCGCCACGCTCGGCGAGGGTTCAGGGTGACGCGTGCTCGACCTCGACCTGAGCTGTGCGAAGCTCTTCGACGATCGCGGCATGACGCCGTTCATTCACATTCCAGAACGCGAGCGGCACCACAGACAGGAGCAGCAGCCCGGCTGGCACCCAGGTCTGGAAGGCGACCAGAACGCTCGCGACGGCGGGGGACGCGGCCGACATCGGGTCAAAGGCGGCGGCTTCGAGGAGCGCACCAATGACCACCGGCGCGAACGAGCTCGTCACTCCGATGAGCAGCGTGAAGAGGCCGACGAGGAGAGCGGTGAGATCCTGCCCGCACCGCAGCTCGGTGACCTCGCGCAGGTCATAGACCATCGCGTAGCTGCACACGAGGGCGATGGAGTTCGTTACTCCGAACGCGCCGGCGAGCACAGCAGCCTGGGCGTATCCATTGAATCCGACGAGCAGCACGATGCCGGCGACGATCACGAAGAAGATGATCGCGTAGACGAGCGTCGCACGCTTGCCGATGCGACGGGCGAGGAAGGCTGCCGGAGCGACACTCACGAATGTGGCGAGCGCGCTGATCAAGAACAGTGTCGACGCTGTTCCCTCGTCGAGCCCGAGGACGTACACCGCCGCATACACGATGGTGCCGGCCAGTACAGCGTTCGCGAAGAAGTAGATGAGCGCCCAGACCAGGATGACGATCACCGGACGCATCCGCAGAACGCGGCCGACGGACTTGAAGGAGACAGAGGATTCATCGAGGACAGCACCCTGAGATTCGTAGCCACGAGTGGCACGCCAGGCCAGGAGAGCGAACACGCCGCCCGGGAGGCTGCAGCTCACCACGACGGCGAGCGTCCATGCCGTCGCAGAGCCGTAGGCCGGGGCGAACAGTGTCTGCAGCTGCAGCACGAGGAAACCGCCGACGAGAACCGAGAGGTACAGCGCCGCCGTGCAGATGGCACGGATGGTCGCGCGGCGCCCCGCATCCTCCGTCAGCACCGCACCGAGCGCGTCGTAGGGCACGAGGAAGCAGTAGTAGGCGATGATGTACGCCGCCGCCACGACGAAGTAGTACGTCGACGTGGCACCACCGAAGTCGACCTTCGTGAACAGCAGCGCCAGCAGGGCCATGGTCGGCACACCCGCGATCAGCAGGAACGGCCGGCGGCGACCCCACCGAGACCTCGAGCGATCGGAGACGACTCCGATCATCGGGCTCAGCAGTGCTCCGAGCAGCACCGATGCCCCGCTGATGAGTCCTGCCGTACCGGCAGGAAGCCCCACTTCGGTCGTCAGGTAGAAGAGCAGGTAGAAGCCGATGAGGTTCTCACCGACACGGATGAAGGATCCGAGGCCGTAGGCCGTGCTTACTCCTGTTGTCAATCGCATCGGCAGTTCCACACTTTCGTCTTCGCGGGATTTCGGAAGTCGCCGACGCGGGATGCCGCCGGTGGCATGAGAGCCATCATGGCCCCCATCCGAAGAGATGTAAAGACTTTTACATAAAAACGGCGTGCAGTGATTTCTTCGTGGTTACGATCTTGTTTCGTGTGGCGCTAGCGAGACGTGAAGACCTGCAGCAGGTGATCGAGCGCGCGCTCCTGGTGTTCGATCGTCCATAGGGCTGGTCGCTCGATCGCGTTGAGGGCGATACCACTGGTCCAGATGCGCAGGAGATCCACGTCGGACTCGTGGACCTCGGTCGTCTCGTCTCCGCCCAGGGCGACGCGGAGCACACGTCTCATGGATGGCTCGACCACGTCGAAGAACTCGTCGACGGCGGGGTCTCCTTGATGATCTCGAAGAGCCAACCGAACGCTCTCCTCGCGCGTGTCCTGGAGGTCCCCCAGCAGGAACCAGGCGAGCGCCCGACGGAGACGCTCCCGCGGGTCATCGAGGGAACGAAGCTCGTCCAGGATGACGTCCGTCTCGCGAGTCAAGCGTTCGACAATACCGTGGATGAGTTCCTCACGATTGCGGAAATAGTGCGTCACCAGGCGGATCGAGCCGCCGAGCTCCTTCGCGAGGTTGCTGAGAGTGAGTCGCGCGAACCCGCCTTCGCTGAGGATCTTGATCGCAGCCCCGAGTATCTCGTCGGTGCGCTCCTGTGGATCCACGATTCGAGGCATGTTCCCATCCTGCCCGATCATGGGCACCGTCGAGTGTGCGTCTGATCGTCATGCCGACCCAGGCCTCAGGCGGACGGAACCACCGCTCGGATCAGGCGGAACACCGTCGAGACGACCTGCGAATCGCTCGTGGGGCTCCAGTCATCGTCGCCCAGGAAGGCCCTCACGTCTGGCGCCAGAGTGTCGAAGTACTCGAGATGCGATCGCACGAAGTCCGCGTGCTCCGCGTTCTCATGGATGCTCACAGAGCGGGGAACCTCGCCGAGCAGACCCTCGTGAACGTGCGTGTACTCGACGAGAGCCGCGGGCTGCCCGGTCGAATCGATCAGCATCCGCCGGTCTCCGACAGCCGGCATCCGTTCGCCGCTCATCCGGTAGGCGAGCGAGAGCGTCGTTGATCCCGACTTGCTTCCCTCAACGATGCGCCGGACGAACTCCTCGCGAACTGGTCCGGGACTTCCCAGCGCCCACTCCGTCGGCTCTGGTGAATCCTGCGTCGACGCGAGGATCAGGTCGCAGAGCTCCATCGTGCGCACGTTGTCCCACGCGGAGCTCAGCGGGCTGCGCTCGCCACGGACCACGGCCTCGAAGTAGCGCATCTCACCGACGAACCCCCGATGGTGCAGGTCTGCCGCCCCGCCCGACATCGTGCTCTCCGGCGCGGTGAAGCGCGTGGCGACGTCCCCGACACTGGTGAAGTCGCCGTCAGAAAGTGCGGAGCGGTGGATGACGAGCTCTCGACTGCCGGTGGTCTCGGCCCACCCCTCGTCTCCGCACACGGTCATCGCTTCGACCTCGGACTGGCGGCTCGGAGCGCTCACCAGATCGAGAGTGCCGACCACGCCGCTGCCGAAGGTGATCGCCACCGAGAGGGACAGCGATTGTCCGTCGCGATTCATCGCGGTCACGACCGAGCCGGCTTCCCCGAACAGCCACCGCGTGAGGTCGATCATGTGTATCGCGGCATACAGCAGATGCTCTCGCGGAGAGGCGGCGAACGAGGAGCTGTCGCACGCGAACGCCAGGGTGAACGACTGCAGCCGACCGAGAGTCCCGTCGTCGATCGCCGCCTTCAGCTGCCGATACACCGGCGCGAATCGCTTCATGAACGCCACGGACACCGAAACGCCATGCTGATCGGCCAGGCGCGCCACCTGTCGCGCCTGCTCAGCAGTGAGTCCCAGCGGCTTCTCGACCAGCACATGCTTGCCAGCTATGACGGCGTCCTCGACGATCTGCACCTGGTCGTCAGGCTGAGCCACGATGATCACACCCGCAACCGCTGCGTCTGTCAGGAGCTCGTCGGCGCTGCCATAGGCCGCGGTTCGCTCGCCGAAGAGGCTCGCCGCGCGCTGAGCGCTGGCCGCGCTCCTTGTCGCGAGTGCGACGACAGGGACTTCCGCGAGCCTCAGAGCCGGGATGACATTGACGCGGGATTGGAACCCCGCGCCGATAACTCCGATTCCGGTGCTTTTTCTCACAGAGTCGGACATAGACGCCCCTTTCGTCATGAGCTTCCCTTGAAGGCGCCATCAGCTGTTCAGCTCGGCAACACCCCCCGCCCAGTTCGCAGGACGTGGACGCTCCAGGAGCCTATCCGGCATGAACGCCGAACCACCCACTCGCGCACAGGCTTTACAGCGCGTTACCGCTGCGTTACCGCCATGCACCGCTCGCGCATGACGAAGGCCCCGCATCCCAGTATTTCCAGGGGATTCGGGGCCTTCGTGGTGGCGGTGACGGTGGGATTTGAACCCACGGTAGGGGGTTACCCTACACAACTTTTCGAGAGTTGCACCTTCGGCCGCTCGGACACGTCACCGCGGACAAGCTTACGCGACCGCGGGATCGATCGCGAATCGAGCGGATCCGGCCGGGCGCGTCGCCTGGACGGGATCCCCTCTCGCGGCCGCAAGGCCCTGCACCGTGGTCACCAGGCTTCGGCGACCTCGGCGTGGGTGCGGAGGATCCCCTCAGTGGATCCGGCGGGAGCGCGGCCGATGCCGCACTCGGTCGCGACGCCGAACTGCGGCGCGTGCGGCGCCGCGGCCGCGATGCGGCGGAGGGCTCCGTCCGCCCCGTCCTCGCGATGCACGAGGCCGAGGTAGAGCTCCGTCTGATCGCCGAGGGCGAGCCCGTCGAGCGGCGCGAAGTACGCGTCGTCGTCGCGCTCGATCGGCACCGGCAGGTGCAGCCAGGTGAGCGGGCGGTGCGCTGCGGCGATGACGGCGTTCGCGTAGCGCACGAGGGTCGCGGCATCGGCGGGCTCGATGAAGTGCCTCTCGGCCGCGTCGCCGTAGCAGAGGTGCACACCGACCTCGACGCCGGAGGGCACCTCATCGATAAGCTCCGCCAGCCGTGCGACCAGCCCGTCGAACGGGTCGCCGGGCCACCACGCCTCCATGACCTTGCCGTAGCCCGCCGCACGCTCGATGATGCCGATCTCGCTCGCGACGTCCCATTGGATTGCGAGATCCGCCTGCGGGATCGCGTCGAGGATCTCGGCGAGCTCGCGAAGCATCGCCGCCGTGTAGACGGGCTCGATCGCCGCACGGTCATCCCCGGAGAAGAACGACGCGATGACGGCGAGCGGCGTCGGCAGCGACACCTGGAACCGCACGTCGTCGGCAATCGCCCCCTCCGCGCGCAGGCGCAGGAACGTGCCGTACGACTCCTTCGCCGCGGCCGCATAGCCGAGCGGCGGCAGCACGATCGACGCGGCGTCCGCCCCGCCGGCGATCCGCAGCGGGCGGGCGTCGAGGCCCGCGCCGAACGGGATCCGCTCCGCGCCCACGCGCTCGATGCCGTCGGCCTGACCGAGCACATCCGGCTGGAACATGATCCAGTGGAACCGGATCCCGACCTCGCCGTCGGGGATGCGCCGCAGCCGCGGACCGAGCAGCTCTGCCGCGGTGCGCATCGTGGTCTCGGCGTCGTCGTAGTTCACGCTGCCCACCAGCAGCGCTCCTCGGGGGCTCGTCATAGTGAAAAGCGTAGGCGCGTTCACGCCGCCGGTTCCGCACGGTTTCGCGGGACCAGCCGCTCCCGCGCGGTCAGTCCGCGGCGACGATGCGGACCCCGGCCTCCGCGAGCGCGCGGACGGTCGGGTCGTCGGCGGGCACATCCGTGACGACGCCTGCGACCTCGTCGAGCGTCAGGACGCCGAACCGCGACGCCGCTCCGAGCTTCTCCTCGCTCGCCAGGACGAACGTCTCGGCGGCCCGCGCCGCCAGCGCCCGCTTCATCGCCGCCTCGTCCGGATCCCCCGTGGTGAGACCCGTCGTGGGATGCACGCCCGTGACGCCGAGCAGGAACAGGTCGGCGCTGATCCGCTGCGCGGCCTCCATCGCCGCCGCACCGCAGGCGACCGCGGAGTGCTTGAACAGCTGTCCGCCGATGAGGAACACGTCTGCGGCATGGTCGAGCAGGGCCGCGGCGATCGTCGGGCTGTGCGTGATGACCGTGCACGACCTGTCGAGCGGGAGCGCGGCGACGACGGCGAGGGTCGTCGTGCCGCCGTCGAGGATGACGGTCGCGCCGGGCTCGATGAGGGCTGCGGCCGCGCGGGCGACCCGCTCCTTGCTGGCCGGCGACACCGCCGCTCGCCTGCCGTAGTCGACGACGGCCGGCGAGGCAGGAAGGGCACCGCCGTAGACCCGCACGGCGAGTCCCGCCGCATCCAGCTCCCGCAGATCCCGGCGGATGCTGTCCTCGGACAGCCCCAGTTCGGCGGCGACCTCCTTGGCGACGAGGCGCCCGTCACGGTGGAGCCGTTCGAGCAGCATCTCCTTGCGCGCCGCAGCAAGCATTCCGATTCCTTCCGATTGTTGCACGTTCCTGCTGTATTGTACCCGACATGACGAAACCACTCATGATCCTCATCGCCGGCCCCTACGCCTCGGGCACCGGCGGAGACCCCGGCCTCATGGCGCAGAACCTCGCCCGGCTCGAGGAGGCGGCGTGGCCGATCTTCCGCGCCGGTCACATCCCGATGATCGGCGAATGGGTCGCGCTGCCCGTGTTGTCCAGCGCCGGAGCGACCGGCCCGGGCGACCCCCTCGCGGCCGAGGTGATGTACCCGACAGCCGAACGCCTGCTGCAGCACTGCGACGCCGTGCTGCGCCTTCCGGGCGAGTCCCGCGGAGCCGACCAGGACGTCGCGATCGCCGAAGGACGCGGGATCCCCGTGTTCCGCCGACTCGACGAGATCCCGGGGATCGCGGCCTGACCCGGGTCCGACCGCGCGGGGCCCGGCTGACGAGCCCGGGTCCCGGCGCGGCGGCCGCGGGCGTCGGCACGCACGCCGCGACGTCAGCCCGCGACGGGGAGGATACGGCCGGCGTCGAGCCGTACGGTGCGGTCGACCAGGCCATCGGGCGGCGCGACGTGCGAGACCAGGATCACGGTCTGTCGCCCGGCGGCGCCGAGGAGGTCGCGCAGCAGCGCGTCCGACGCGTCGGGATCCACTCCCGCGGTCGGCTCGTCGAGCACGAGCACCGGGAAGCCGCGCAGCAGCGCCCGGGCGAGCGCGAGGCGCTGCGCCTGGCCGCCCGAGATCAGCGCGCCCCGCTCCCCCACGCGGGCGTCGAGACCGCCGCGCCCGGCGACCCAGCCGGCGAGCCCGACCCGGTCGAGCACGGCGAGCAGGTCCGCATCGGTCGCCGTCTCCCGCGCGAACAGGAGGTTCTGGCGGATGTCCTCGTCGAACAGCATCGGATCCTGCTCGCACAGCCCGACGTGCCGGCGCAGCTCGGGCCCGGAGACGCGGCCCGCGTCGTCCTCGCCGATCCGGTACGAGCCTCCGCTGCGGAGGAAGCCGACGAGCACCGCGGCGAGGGTGGACTTGCCCGCGCCGCTGGATCCGGTCACGAGGATCCGCTCCCCCGGCGCCACGTCGAGATCCAGGTCGCGCAG
>NZ_JYIT01000056.1 GCF_000956545.1 Microbacterium azadirachtae | reverse complement strand
AGGCGGGCGAGTGCGCCGCCGCGGAGCGCCTCCGCGGCGTGGGCGGCGTCGGCCGCCTTCGCGGTGAGCCGGGCGCGGCCGAGCATCGTCTCGGAGGCGCGCACGGTGACCGGCAGGGTCTCCGCGACCAGCGGGCCGAAACGGCGGCCGCGCCAGACGGCGGCGAGCAGCCCCGTGATCATGCCGAGCACGATCACGGGCGTCACCCAGCCGGGGGTGAGGTCGGCGAGGCTCTTCGGCACGTCGATGTCGGAGCGGTCGGAGTCGTCGAAGGACGGCACGTACCAGATCACGTGCGGCCGCGTGCCGAGCAGGGCGAGGCCGAGGGCTGCATTCCCGCGTTCGGCGAGTCGATCGTTCGTGAGCAGGGCGGTGCCGTCGACGATCGCCCGACGCCGGCCGTCGTGCTGCGAGATCAGCACCGCGGCACCGTCCGCGTCGCCGAAGCACGCGGTGACGCCGGCGCCCGGAGTGAAGAGCTGCCCGGGCGCGATCGTGCCGACATGCGCGAACGACGGCACGTCGCACCCGGCGCTCACCGTCGGCGGGGCCGACGAGAACGCGTAGTCGCCGAGGTCGAGCAGGCGCAGCATCCGCCCGCTCGCCGACACCAGCACCACATCGCTCGCGGCGTCGGTCAGCTCGGTGACGGCGGCATCCGTGAGAGGGAAGGGGTCGCTCATCACGAGGGTGGTCTGGCCGTCGAGCTTGCGCGCGGCCTCGGTGCGGCTGCGCACCACGTCGACGGTCACCCCTTGCTGCCGCAGGATCTGGGCGAGCGCCTGCATGCCGCCCGGCCCCGGTCGCTCCGGATCCAGACTGTCGCGCTGTGCCGCGGTCGGCGCGGAGAGCAGCAGTCCTGCCGTGGCGACGGCGAGGAGGAGGACGATCACGAGGACCCAGCCCAGGGCGCGGCGCAGCCGGCCGGGGATCCGCACGAGCGTGCCGGACGGCGCGGGGTCCGCGTCCGTATGCTTCGGGACGCGCGCCGGGGCCGCGGGCGGTGCCGCGGTCACGCGGGCACCGCTTCGATCGGCACGGGGCGCTGGGAGCGGAGCCGTTCGTCCGTCTGCACCAGCGCGTGGTACAGGTCGGCGGAGCCCGGGTGGCCGAGGTAGCGCACGTCGTCGAACGCGACGGCCGCCTCATGCAGCGCGTCGCTCTCGGCGGGGAAGGGCGCCACGGCCTCGCGGGCGATCGTCTGAGCCGTCGCGCCCGGTGCCGGGGCGATGAGGTCGCGCTCGATGAGCGACCGGGCGACGGCGCGGTAGCGCAGCACGATCGCTTCAGCCCAGTCCTCCTCGCGGGCGGCACGGTCGGCGTCGGCGCGGAGCTCGGCGGCGGTGCGGTCGTCGGCGGAGCCGAGGAGCACCGACGGCGAGCTGCGCACCCGGGAGCGGCGCGGGCGCCCCCAGATCAGCAGCACCGCGATCAGGACGGCGACGAGGAGGACGCCGATCACGATCGCGGCCCACGGACCCAGGTCCGCGCCGTGCTGCGGCGTGAACAGGTCGATCAGGAAGTCCGCCACGGCGCGCGCCCACTGGTCGATGAGCGTCGGCTTCGCGGCCTGGTACTCGGGCTTGGCGAGCTCCTTCTCCGCGAGCTCGCGCGCGCCGTCCCCGTCGGGGATCAGCGGCGTGGAGGCGAGCGCCACGAGGACGGAGGAGACGATCATGGGCGATCGGATCCCGGCGCGGCCCAGCCTTCGTCCTGCGACGGCGTCCACGGGCTCTCCTGCGCGGGCGGGATCGGCGCGACGGGCGGCGGCGGAGGAGCGGCCGGCGCGGTGTAGGGCGCCGGCGCGACATACGGCGACGGTGCGGAGGGCTGGCCCTGAGTCGTCGGATAGCCCTGAGCCGTCGGGTAGCCCGGGGCGGCCGGATAGCCCTGAGCCGCCGGATAACCCGGGGCGGCCGGATAGCCGGGCACCGGACCCGGGGGCAGAGGAGAGGGCGGTACGGGCCGTGGCGGGCGGAACCCGGTCCGGACGGCGCGTGCCGGATCCGGTCGGAACGGATCGGATCCGTCGTCGTTGCCGGCGGCCCGGCGCTCCATGGCCGCCATCAGATCCTGATCGAGTCCCTCGTAGCGCATCCGGCAGTCGACGTACACGAGCGCTCCTGCGGTGGACTGCACGACCGCGCCGATCGACTGGAGGATCACGATGAGGACCTGGGTGATCACCAGTCCGACGATGCCGCCCACGCCCACCGAGAGCTCCGTCATGCCGGTGGGGTTGAACACCGGGCCGAACAAGGAGGTGATGACGTTGCCGACGACGCTGATGGTCTGCGTGACGACCCACAGGATCGCCCCGATCACGAAGACGATCCCGAAGGCGAACCAGAACCGGCCGCGGGTGAGCCGCCAGGAGCGGCCGATCGCGTCCCGCACGCCGGCGCCCTCGAGCACCAGGAGCGACGGCACGAGCATGAGCTTGGTGCCGATCCAGGCCGCCAGCACCACGAGGCACAGCATCCCGAACAGCATCCCGAGCACGGTGAAGAGGGTTCCCATGGCGTCGAAGCCCGTCGGCAGGCCGACCGCGACGAACGGCACGCCCAGGATCACCGCGGCGGCGACGACGCCGGCCGCGCCGTACAGCAGGGTGTAGCCGATCAGCCGCCAGGCCGCGGGGCGCACGCGTGCCCAGAGGGCGCCGAGCGTCGCGTTCTCGCGCAGCACGGCGGCGCGCACGTCCGCGGCCACGACTCCCTGCACGATCGCGGTGAACGCGACCGAGAACAGTCCCATGAGCAGACCCGCGCCGCTGATGAACGCGATCGAGCCCAATGACAGGGTGGTCCATTCGTCGCTGCCGGGCCGCACCGTGTTGAGCCGGCTCAGCGTGGTGAATGCGACGGCGCCGACCACGGCCAGGACCACGAGCATCACGACCAGCTGCACGACGACCGCGAACCCGAACAGGACCTTGGGGTTGTGCCGGAGCGCGGCGAACGACTTGCCCAGCACCGTGCCGAAGCCGAGGGGGCGCAGCGGGATCAGGCCGGGCTTGGGAGCAGGGGTCCAGCTGGGTTGGCTCACGAGTCCTCCGGTTCGCGTGTCGCTCCATCGTGTCACACCGCCGACGGGCTCGGGAGGACGGCGCGAAAGGCGCCGGCGCGGCTGCTCGGGCCACTTCGGCGGGCGGTGAAGTACGCTGGACCGACGTGGGGGCGCCGGTACGCGCCCGCACGTCACAGAAGATCCGAACACCGCGAGATCCGAAAGACGACTGCCCGCCCATGACCTCACGCATCCTCGTGGTCGATGACGACACGGCTCTGGCCGAGATGATCGGAATCGTGCTGCGCACGGAGGGCTTCGAGCCCGTGTTCTGCGCGGACGGCGCCAAGGCCGTGGACGAGTGGCGCGCGCAGCGTCCCGACCTCGTACTGCTGGACCTGATGCTGCCCGGCATGGACGGGATCGAGATCTGCACGCGGATCCGTGCCGAGTCGGGCGTCCCCGTGATCATGCTCACGGCGCGCAGCGACACCGCGGACGTCGTGCGCGGACTCGAGGTCGGCGCCGACGACTACATGGTCAAGCCCTTCAACCCGAAGGAGCTCGTCGCCCGCATCCGCACCCGGCTGCGTCCGACGCCGCAGTCCACGAGCGAGGTGCTGCGCATCGGCGACCTCACGATCGACGTGGACGCGCACGAGGTGCGGCGCGGCAGCGCGCCCATCGCGCTGACCCCGCTGGAGTTCCAGCTGCTGGTCGCCCTCGCCTCCAAGCCGCAGCAGGTGTTCTCCCGGGAGATGCTCCTGGAGCAGGTCTGGGGGTATCACTACAAGGCCGACACCCGCCTGGTGAACGTGCACGTGCAGCGCTTGCGCGCGAAGGTCGAGCTCGACCCGGACAACCCGCGCATCGTGACCACCGTGCGCGGCGTCGGCTACCGCGCGGGGAGCGTGGTCTGACCCCTCGGGGTCCCGTCCGCGCCGACCGCCGCCGCAGAGCCCTCCCGCCGATGAAGGTCCGCCGATGACGAACACCGTGGCGCTGGCGAACGCTGCGGTGCGCGGTGCGCGCCGCAGCGGGCGCCGTCTCGCACGGCTGTGGCGCCAGTCGCTCCGGTTCCGCACCCTGGTCATCGCCCTGGCGCTCACCAGCGTCGCGGTGCTGGTGACGTGCGTGCTCATGGCGCTCGCCGTGCAGAACAACCTCTGGGAGTCGCGCAAGGACCAGGCGCTCAACGACGCGTCCCGTGCGGCCAAGTCGGCGCAGACGGTACTGAGCTCCGCCAACACGCAGGGGACGCAGACGGCCGTATTCGGCCTGATGCGCGACGTCAGCGACACCGTCCAGAGCGTCTCCTCGTCGAGGGTGGTCGGCGTCTTCCCGCTCGACTCCCGGCCGTCATCCGCCGGATTCACGCTCGGCGGCTTCAGCCGCGACGAGCTCGTGACCGATCAGCTGCAGCAGCGCGTGGCGAAGGACAGCGCCAAGCAGTGGTGGCAGCCGATCGCGCTCCGCGACGTCGACGGATCCACGCACGCGGGGATCCTGGTGGGTCAGCAGCTCACCGCCTCCGGGTCGGGCTCGTACGCCCTCTACATCGCCTATGACCTGACCGACACCGAGCAGACCCTGGTGCTCGTGCAGGGGAGCTTGTGGGTGGCGGGCATCGTGCTCGTCGCGCTGATCGGGCTGATCGCGTGGTTCGCCCTGCGCACCGTCGTGCACCCGATCACCGAGGCGGCCGACACGAGTGCGCGCTTCGCCGGCGGCGACTTCGACGTGCGCCTGCCCGTGCGGGGTCAGGACGAGCTCGCGACGCTCGGGCGGTCGTTCAACGCGATGGCCGACAGCATCGAGGCGCAGATCAAGGAGCTCGGCGAGCTGTCGCTCGTCCAGCAGCGGTTCGTGTCCGACGTCTCGCACGAGCTGCGCACGCCGCTCACCACGATCCGGCTGGCCGCGGAGATGCTCAACGACCGCCGCGAGGAGTTCGATCCGACCACCGCGCGCACCGCGGAGCTGCTGCAGACGCAGGTGCACCGCTTCGACACGCTGCTCGCCGACCTGCTGGAGATCAGCCGGTACGACGCCGGATCCGTGCAGCTGGAGACCGAGGCGATCAGCCTCGCGCACCTGGCCGAGGACATGGCCGACGAGATGCGCCCGCTGGCGCAGACCCACGACACCGAGCTGCGCTTCGTCGCCCCGGGCGGTCACACCCCGGTCGATCTCGATCCTCGGCGGGTGCGCCGCATCCTGCGCAACCTCATCGGCAACGCGATCGAGCACGGCGAGGGCCGTCCCATCGTCATCACGGTGGACAGCAACCAGAACGCGGTCGCCGTCGGGGTGCGCGATCAGGGGATGGGCATGACGCCCGAGGACGCGGAGCGGGTCTTCGATCGGTTCTGGCGAGCGGATCCGTCGCGCCAGCGCACCATCGGCGGCACCGGGCTCGGGCTGTCGATCGCGCTGGGCGACGCCCGGCTGCACCGCGGCACGCTGGCCGTCTGGTCGCGTCCCGGGGAGGGCACGAACTTCGTGCTCACGCTGCCGCGCGGTTCCCGTCCGCTGGACGGGACGTCGCCGGTGCCGCTCGAGCCCGTCGAGGCGATCGCGGAGATCGGGGTGAGCACCGACCCGATCGTGATCGCGCCGGCTGGCACGGCGAGCGCCCCGAGCCAGGAGCCCGAGAACGCCGAGGGGGAGTCATGAGGATCGCACGCATCGTCCACGCGGCGGCCGTCGCGGTGACGCTGCTCGCGCTGACCGCCTGCGCGTCGCTCCCCGTCACCGGCGATGTGCGCCCGGGCCTGGCCGCGGACCAGAACAGCGGCGGGTCGGATCTGGCGTTCGTGCCGCAGGGGCCTTCGGACGGGATGGATCCGAAGGAGATCGTGCGCGGGTTCATCGACGCCGCGTCCAGCCCCAAGGACAGCTGGAGCATCGCCCGGCAGTTCCTCACGCCCGACGAGGCGCAGAAGTGGAAGCCCGATGCAGGGGTGACCATCGACACCGGCTCGACGGAGCGGCGCTTCGACGTCCCCGAGGTGACGAAGCAGACGACGTCCACCTCCGTGCGCCTGACGCTGCAGCAGACGGCCACCGTGGACGAGACCGGCGCGTACTCGGGGCAGCCCACAGGCCGCGCGGCCGAGCTGCCCTTCGCGCTCACCAAGAACAAGAACGGCCAGTGGCGGATCGCTCAGGCGCCGGACGGGATCGTGCTGGACGCGGACTCGTTCGCCGCGGCCGACGTGTTCGCACCGTACGCGCTGCAGTACTTCGACCCGTCGTGGACCTATCTGGTGCCCGACGTCCGGTGGTTCCCGAAGCGTGAGAACACGGCGAGCAGGATCGTGCAGTCGCTCGTGGCAGGCAAGCCCAGCCCCTGGCTGGCGAATGGCGTGCGCACCGCGTTCACCGGGGACGTGGCGCTGGCGCGGAACACCGTGACTCCGGAGTCGCAGGTGGCCGAGGTCGTTCTCAACGACGCTCTGCCCACGCGGGATCCCGTCATGCTGGCGCGGATGCGCACCCAGCTGGAGCGGAGCCTGTCCGGCATCGGCGTGCTGCAGGTGAAGATCACGATCGGCGGTCGCGACACGAACGCCGGGACGGCGTCCCCGGCGTCCACCGCGGTCGACCCACGGCCCCTCGTGCTCACGGACAAGGGCTTCGGCTACCTCGCCGCCGGCGAGCTCGCCGCGATCGGCGGGGTCTCCGCGCAGCTGCAGGCGTTCCCGCAGCAGGTCACCGCGATCAGTGCGGCGAGCGGGGCGCAGCGCATCGCCGTGCAGGGTGCGGACGGGGTCGTCTCCGCGATCTCCGACGGGAAGACCGACCAGATCGACGGCAGGGCCGGTCTCATCGCGCCGACGCTGGACCCGTTCGGCTACATCTGGACGGTCCCCGCCCAGGCGCCCGCCTCGATCGAGGCGTGGCCGGCGTCCGGAGGGAACGCCCGGCCCGTCGGCGGCCCGCAGGACGCCGCGCAGGTCACGTCGTTCGCCGTGAGCAGGGACGGCTCGCGCCTCGCCATGGCCGTGGTCGCAGGGGGCCAGTTCCGGGTCGAGGTCTTCGCGATCACCCGCGACGACCGGGGAGCGCCGTCCGCCCTGGGCGCGCCGAACGTCATCTCGTGGCCCTCGGGCGCCGCGGACGTGGCCTGGCTGGACGACTCGACCGTCGGGATCCTCGGCGTCGACGGATCCAACGTGGTGCTGCGCGAGCAGCAGGTCGGCGGGCCCGCCAAGACGGTGGACGCGCCGGATGCGGCCCAGACCGTGGCGCCCGGGTCTCCGACGGCGAACGTCCGGGTGCTCGGCGGGGGCGTGCTGTACCAGCGCAGCGGCCCCAACTGGCAGCAGGAGGGCAGCGGGGTCAAGGTCCTGGCCGTGCAGCTCGGCGGCCAGGCGACCGGCTGAGCGGCAACGTTCCGCACAGCTGTCGCGCCGGAGGCGCTGTGCACCGATCGCGGTCGGGCGCCGGGGACGCGAGCCGGGCCGGTCCATGCTCGCAGGATGCCCGCCGAGATCCGTCCGCTCCCGCCCTCCGACCGCGATCGCGTCCGACGACTGCTCCTCGACGTCGCCGACTTCGTCTTCGCATCCGTGTGCGCGGGATGCGGCACGGCGGGGACAGCGCTCTGCCGCGCCTGCGAGGCGGCGCTCGTGCCGAGCCCGATCCGCAGGACGTCCGGAGGCGTGCCGCTGTGGGCGGGGCTCGCCTTCGACGGCGTCGCCGCCGGCGTGCTCCGGGCGATCAAGGAGGACGGTCAGACGTCGCTGATCCGAACGCTCCGGCCGGCGCTCGCCGCAGCCGTCGACGCGCAGCGCGCGGGGCTGGACGAGCGGCACCGCATCGACGTCGTCGTGCCGATCCCCACGTCGCGGTCGGCGTTCCGGCGACGAGGATTCCGGGTGCCGGAACTGCTCGCACGGGGGACCGGCATCCCGATGCGGCGCCTGCTCGTCCCGGCGCGGCGCGTGCGGGATCAGCGCGGGCTCGGCGCCGAGGACCGGCATCGCAACGTCGAGGGTGCGCTCATCGCGCAGCGCCCCGGCGCCGGCGCCGGCGCGCTCGTCGTGGACGACGTCGTCACGACCGGCGCGACGTGCGCGGAGGCCGTCCGGGCGCTGCGGGCGGCGGGCTTCCACATCGTCGGCGCGGTGGCCGTCGCCGCCACGCCGCGGCACGGATGAGACGGTCCGCCGCGGTCCCGGCAGCGTCGCAGCGCATCCTGGCCGGTCTCGGGGGAGATCCCCACGACACACAGATGAATAGTGGATGACATCGCGGGATACGGCGACTACGGTGGGGACTCACAAAGGCGACCACGGTCCGCCCTTGGCCGGGCGGACCGGAACAAGGAGGTCAGGATGGAAACGAACATCGTCGGTGTCGGAGTCGGCATCAGCGATCGATTCCGAGCGGTGGTCGAAGAGAAGACCGCGCGGATCGCGACTATCGCGACGAAGGCGACGAGCCTGGACGTGAAGGTCACTCATCGTTCCTATCGCGGCGGTCACGTGGAGGACGAGACCGTCGAACTCACCCTGAACGGCAAGGGCCCGCTGGTCCGGGCGGAGGCGCGCGACGCAGACAAGTTCGCCGCTCTCGATCTCGCCGTCGACAAGCTCATCGAACAGGTGCGGCGGGCCAAGGAGCGCCGCATCGACGGCCGGCATCATCCGCGCGGTGCGCGCTTCGAGAAGGGCACCGGCGAACTGTCGGGCATCGATGTGCACCCCGTCTCCGCAGACACCCTGCACGCGGTCTCCACCGGCGCGATCCCGACGCTCGAGGTCGAGGAGGAGTACTCGCCCGTCGTGATCCGCACGAAGAGCTTCGATGCGGAGTGGATGACCGTCGAGGAGGCCGTCGACCGCATGGAGCTGGTCGGTCACGACTTCTTCCTGTTCGTGGACGCCCGCAGCGACCACCCGAGCGTCGTCTACCGCCGCAAGGGCTGGGACTACGGCGTGATCTCGCTCACCACGCAGGCGGCCCCCGCCGAGGAGCTCGTCTCGTGATCAGGATCCCCTGAACACGACGCAGCGGCCCGGGACGATGTCCCGGGCCGCTCCGCTGTGCAAGGGCCTCAGTCGAAGATGTCGCCGAGGAGGCCGCCGATCACAAGGCCGCCGAGCACTCCGGAGACGATGTCTCCGCCGCCCGACCCGCGTCCTCCGCCTCCGCCCCAGCCGTTGCCTCCGCCTCCGCCCCAGCCCTGGTCGGGGCGGGACCGATCGATGTCGTGCTGGGCGAGCTGCAGCGCCTCCGCCGCCAGCTGGGCGACGCGACGAGCGGTGCTCAGCGCCTGCTCCCTGGTCTCCTCGGCGGGGATCAGCGAGGGGACGTCGACGCGCAGGCGCTCGGCCTCGGCGAGACGGGTGCGCGCGTCGGCGCCGATCCAGCCGCGGTGCCCCTCGACGAGGCCGCGGGCGATGCCCAGCTGGCGGTCGGCGTCGTCGAGGGCATGCTGCACGGCCTCGATCGTCGGCAGAGGGTGCTCCGCGCGGTACCGGGCGGCGGCGATCGCCGCATCCAGCGCCGTGTTCGCGGCGCGCAGCCGGGTCAGCTCGCCGAACGGATCCGTGCGGCTGCCGGCGGGGGCGAGCGCGTTCAGCGCCTGCTGCAGAGCGGCTGCCGCAGCGGAGACCGCGGGCGATCCGGGAGCGCTCGGCAGCGCCGCCAGGTCGTTGCGGGAGTCGGCGACGACCTCGGCGAGCGTGGACTCGGCACGCAGGGCCTCGATCTCGAAGTCGTCCACGGCATCGAGGAGCGATGCCGCACGGCGCGTCGCCTCGGTCGCGGTCTCGAGGGCGAGCACCGCCTCCTGATTGCGGCCGGCATCGCGGCGGCGCTCGAACACGTCGGCGCCGTGGTTCGCGAACACCACGAGCTGGGCGGCCTCCTCCGCGCTCTTGGCGATGCGCTGCATCGCGGCGTCGGAGTAGCGGGTGGCGAGGCGGTCGATCGAGGACTGCGCCTGCGGCACCCTGGCCTCGAGCGCCGCGGCGTCCGCGCGCACCCTCGCGACCACCTGCGGCGCGTTGCGCACGCGGTTGACCGCGTCGGCGATCGCGGCGGACTTCTCGTCGATGAGATCCTCGGCCCACTGGCACAGCTGCACGATGCGCGCGTTGCGGGTGCGCAGCTCCTCCGCCGTGTCCGGGATCTCGTCGTGGTTCAGCTGGTGCAGCTGGAACGCCTCGCCCATGTGCGTGCGCACCGCGTCCAGCGCGGCGCGGAAGTCCGCGGTCATGTCGTCGCCGAGCTCCGCGGACGCGAAGGCGAGCTCGTCGGCCGAGGTGCGGATCCGCTCGTCCGCGGCGACGATCGCCTGCTCGGCGCGACGCGCGAGATCCGCGTCCTGCGCCTGCAGCTCTTCCTGTTCACGTTTGCGTCTGCCCCAGAAACCGGCCATGGGCCGATCCTATGGTCCCCGGCCGTGCCCCGGCTGTGCATCCGCTACGCCCTCGGCGATCAGCCGCCGATCGCGGCCGGCCGGCGGCGCTCAGACGACGACGCGTGCGGGGCGACCGCGCTTGGGACGGTCGGTCGACAGCTCCAGCGCCAGCGTGTGCTGCGGATGCGCGGCGATGCGCTGCTCGGCTTGATCGAGCCAGCGCAGTTCGGCGTCGGCGGTGGAGACCAGCGCGTCGATCACGAGCGCCCGGGCGAGCTGCTCCGGCCCGTCCGTCGCCGTGGCGGTGGACGCCGAGCGCTGCAGCTCCTGCAGACGTGCCAGCGAGGCCGCCCGCTGCGCGCGGAAGACCGCGGCCAGATCGACGCCGGGAAGGGTCGCGGCGACCGCGAGCTTGATCGCGAGCTCGTCCCTGGTGCCGCTCCCGCGCTCCACGGGGGAGGAGAGCCAGCCCGCGACCTCGGCGGACCCGGCGTCCGTGATGGCCCAGTACACGTGACCCTGCTCGTCGGCTTCCCCGCGCTCGACGAGACCGTCGCGCTCGAGGCGCTCGAGGGTGTTGTAGATCTGGCCGACGTTGAGGGGCCAGGTGGATCCGGTCCTGCGGTCGAACTCCGCCCGCAGCTGGTAGCCGTAGCAGGGACCCTGGTCGAGGATGGCGAGCAGGCTCTGACGCACCGACATCCGCATCCCCTCTCCTGCAATCTGTTGCCGAGTATATGCATACGGGGAAATCCCGCGGGGTCCGGGGTCCGCGGCGTGTCATGGGCGCGCTCGTCGAGCGTGACGCTCGGAGCGAACGCCCCGGCGGTCCGCATACGTGCACAGGATCCGGAGGTCACGGGCCGGTAACATGAACCCGTATGCCGTGCGCGCGACGCGCGCGGGCACGAGAACCCCTAGGGAGATGGAATCCGTGGCGAATCCTCTTGAGAAGCTGCTGCGCGCCGGCGAGGGACGGATCCTGCGTCGTCTGAACGGCGTCGTCAAGGCCGTGAACGCGCTCGAAGACGACTTCGCGAAGCTCAGCGACGAGGACCTCCGCAACGAGACCTCCGAGCTGCGCGCACGGTTCGAGCAGGGCGAGACCCTGGACCAGCTCATGCCCGAGGCGTTCGCGGCCGTCCGGGAGGCCGCCAAGCGCACGCTCGGCATGCGCGCCTACGACGTCCAGATCATGGGCGGTGCGGCCCTGCACGACGGCAACATCGCCGAGATGAAGACCGGTGAGGGCAAGACGCTCGTCGCGACCTTCCCCTCGTACCTCAACGCGATCGCCGGCAAGGGCGTGCACGTCATCACCGTCAACGACTTCCTCGCGTCGTACCAGTCCGAGCTCATGGGCCGCGTCTACCGCGCGCTGGGCATGACCACCGGCGTGATCGTGTCGGGGCAGACGCCCGAGGTGCGCCGCGAGCAGTACAACGCCGACATCACCTACGGCACGAACAACGAGTTCGGCTTCGACTACCTGCGCGACAACATGGCGTGGCGCAAGGAGGATCTGGTCCAGCGCGGCCACTTCTTCGCCATCGTCGACGAGGTCGACTCGATCCTCATCGACGAGGCCCGCACGCCGCTCATCATCTCCGGTCCGTCCTCGGGCGAGGCCAACCGCTGGTTCGCCGAGTTCGCGAAGATCGCGCGCACCCTGGAGCCGGGGGAGGACTACGAGGTCGACGAGAAGAAGCGCACCGTCGGCGTGCTCGAGCCCGGCATCGAGAAGGTCGAGGACTACCTCGGCATCGACAACCTGTACGAGTCGGCGAACACGCCGCTCATCTCCTTCCTGAACAACTCCATCAAGGCGCTGGCCCTGTTCAAGCGCGACACCGACTACGTCGTGATGAACGACGAGGTCATGATCGTCGACGAGCACACCGGCCGCATCCTCGTCGGACGCCGCTACAACGAGGGCATCCACCAGGCGATCGAGGCCAAGGAGAACGTGCCCGTCAAGGCCGAGAACCAGACGCTGGCCACGGTCACGCTGCAGAACTACTTCCGCCTCTACGACAAGCTCGCCGGCATGACCGGCACCGCCGACACCGAGGCGGCGGAGTTCATGTCGACGTACAAGCTCGGCGTCGTTCCGATCCCCACCAACAGGCCGATGATCCGCCAGGACAAGCCCGACCTCGTCTACAAGAACGAGACGGCCAAGTTCGCGCAGGTCGTCGAGGACATCGCCGCCCGGCACGAGAAGGGCCAGCCGGTCCTCGTCGGCACGGTGAGCGTCGAGAAGAGCGAGTACCTGTCCCGGCTGCTCAGCAAGAAGGGCATCAAGCACGAGGTCCTGAACGCGAAGAACCACGCGCGCGAGGCCGAAATCGTCGCTCGCGCCGGACGCCTCGGCGCCGTCACCGTCGCCACGAACATGGCCGGCCGCGGCACCGACATCATGCTCGGCGGTAACGCCGAGTTCCTCGCCGTGCAGGAGCTCAAGTCCCGCGGCCTGGATCCGGTCGAGACCCCGGAGGAGTACGAGCAGGCCTGGGACGAGGCCTATGAGGCGATGAAGGCCAAGGTCGAGACCGAGGGCGCCAAGGTCGTCGAGGCCGGCGGCCTGTACGTGCTCGGGACCGAGCGTCACGAGTCCCGCCGCATCGACAACCAGCTCCGCGGCCGCTCGGGCCGTCAGGGCGACCCCGGCGAGAGCCGCTTCTACCTGAGCCTCACCGACGACCTGATGCGGCTGTTCCAGCAGGGCGCCGCCGAGGCGATCCTCGCGCGCACGAACTTCCCGGAGGACATGCCGATCGAGTCGGGTCTGGTGACCCGCGCGATCCGCAGCGCTCAGAGCCAGGTCGAGGCGCGCAACGCCGAGATGCGCAAGAACGTGCTCAAGTACGACGACGTGCTCAACCGTCAGCGCGAGGCGATCTACGCCGACCGCCGGCACATCCTGGAGGGCGACGACATCGCCGACCGGGTGAAGCACTTCATCGAGGACGCGATCGGGGCCGTCGTCGACGACCACACCGCAGAGGGCCACACCGAGAGCTGGGACTTCGACAGCCTCTGGACCGAGCTGAAGACGCTCTACCCGGTCGACGTCACGATCGACGAGGTCGTCGCCGAGGCGGGCGGGCGCAAGGGCGGGATCACCGCGGACGGGCTCAAGCGCGAGCTCGTCTCCGACGCGATGGTCGCCTATGAGAAGCGCGAGGCCGCCCTCGGGGAGGCCGCGACGCGCGAGCTCGAGCGGCGCGTGGTGCTGCAGGTCCTGGACCGCCGCTGGCGCGACCACCTCTACGAGATGGACTACCTCAAGGACGGCATCGGCCTGCGTGCGATGGCGCAGCGCGACCCGCTGGTCGAGTACCAGCGCGAGGGCTACTCGATGTTCCAGGCCATGATGGGGCAGATCAAGGAGGAGTCTGTCGGCTACCTCTACAACCTCGAGGTCGAGGTGCGCCAGGCCGGCGACGAGGGCATCACCGAGGTCGAGGCCAAGGGGCTCGCCGAATCGGCGGGAGACCAGAGGCTGGAGTACTCGGCGCCCAACGACGCCGGCGACGTCGAGGTCCGCAACGACCGCGGCCAGGTGCAGCAGGCCGCCACGGACCGTCTCCGTCAGGCCGCTGCCCGCGCCCAGACCGACGCCGAGGAGCCTGCCGCACCGGCGGCGCGCGGCGCCTTCGGGCAGCGCGTCGACGCCGCGGAGTCGGCTCCGGCGAACCGCGCGGAGCGTCGCGCCCAGGGGCGCAAGAAGTAACCGCCGCCCCGGAATGCGAAGAGGCCGGCCCCTGCTCGGGTGCCGGCCTCTTCGCGTTGCGGGGAGCGTCGACCGCCGTGCCGCCGCGTCGGCTGAAGGCGCGTTCGATGGAAGAATGGGCGCGTGACCAGCACGGACGTACGGCAGCTCGAATCCACGAGGATCGCGGCATGGCTGCGCGACGCGATCCTCGACGGCGTGCGCGCCCCCGGCAGCCGCCTGATCGAGCGCGACCTCGCGTCCGAGTTCGGCGTCAGCCGCGTTCCGGTGCGCGACGCCCTCAAGGTGCTCGTGGCCGAGGGCCTCGTGGAGCTGCGCCCGCACACGTGGGCGGTGGTGCGGGAGTTCACCGAGGCCGATCTCGCCGATCTGGACGAGGTGCGCGCCGTGCTCGAGCCGCTGACGTTCCGGCTCGCCGCCGAGCGGCGCCGGCAGGACGGCCTGGGCCGCCTTCAGGAGTCCCTGGAGGCTGAGCAGAGCGGGGCGCGGGATGGCGACGGGATCGGGTCGCGCCGGGCCGCCGCCGACTTCCATGAGATCGTCACCGAACTGGCCGAGAACCGGCTGCTCAGCGACATGATGAAGGGGATCCGCAGCCGGCTGCGCTGGGCGCTCTCGCAGCATGACGATCTGCAGCACATCAGCGAGGAGCATGTCGCCCTGTTCGAAGCGATCCGGGCGGGCGACGGGGAGCGGGCGGCGGATCTCGCCGCGGCGCACGTGGACACCAGCAGGCGGGCACGGGTCGCGCGCGTCCAGGGGCTGCGCGCCGGCGATCGCTGACCCCGCAGGGCGGGGTGCCGTGCACGACCGCTCCATGCCAATCGACGGCACGTGGCCTTTCCGCGCCTCCCGTGTGCGAAGGGCACCCGCGATCGGCGGATAGGCTTTCGCAATGACACCGAGAACCTTCGACCAGTCGTCCAAGCTGAAGAACGTCCTGTACGAGATCCGCGGCAACGCGCTTGTCGAGGCGGCGCGGCTGGAGGCGGCAGGCCACTCGGTGCTCAAGCTGAACACGGGCAACCCCGCCATCTTCGGGTTCGAGGCTCCGCAGCAGATCGTGCGCGACATGCTCGCGACGCTGCCCACCGCGCACGGGTACAGCGAGAGCAAGGGCATCATCTCGGCGCGCCGGGCCGTGGTGAGCCGGTACGAGCAGGTGGAGGGCTTCCCGCTCGTGGACCCCGAGGACGTCTACCTCGGAAACGGCGTCTCCGAGCTGATCACGATGACCATGCAGGCGCTGCTCGACGAGGGCGACGAAGTGCTCATCCCGGCGCCCGACTATCCGCTGTGGACGGCGATGACGAGCCTCGCCGGCGGCACGCCCGTGCACTACCTGTGCGACGAGGAGAACGGGTGGAACCCCGATCTGGAGGACCTGCGCTCCAAGGTCACGCCCCGCACCAAGGCGATCGTCGTGATCAACCCCAACAACCCCACCGGCGCGGTGTACTCGCGTGAGGTGCTGCAGGGCATCGTGCAGGTCGCCAGGGAGAACGATCTGCTGCTCCTGTCCGACGAGATCTACGACCGGATCCTCTTCGACGACGCGCAGCACATCCCCACCGCCACGCTCGCCCCGGACCTGCTGTGCCTCACCTTCAACGGCCTCTCCAAGACCTACCGTGTCGCCGGATACCGCTCGGGGTGGCTCGTCATCACCGGGCCCCAGCAGCACGCCAAGGGGTTCATCGAGGGCATCACGCTGCTCGCCTCGACCCGCCTGTGCCCGAACGTCCCGGCGCAGCACGCGGTGCAGGCGGCGCTCGGCGGCGTGCAGTCGATCGAGGCCCTGATCGCCCCCAGCGGCCGCCTGCACCTGCAGCGCGACGCCGCCTGGGAGGGGCTCTCGGCGATCCCGGGCGTCAGCTGCGTGAAGCCGGCCGGGGCGCTGTACGCGTTCCCGCGGCTGGATCCCGAGGTGCACGAGATCCACGACGACGCGAAGCTCATCTACGACCTGCTGGTCGCCGAGCGGATCCTGCTGGTGCAGGGCACCGGCTTCAACTGGCCGACGCCCGATCACCTGCGCGTGGTCACGCTTCCCGAGCCGCGCGTGATCACCGAGGCGATCGAGCGCCTCGGCAACTTCCTCGCGAGCTACCGGCAGTAGCGCCCACGGGGCTGCCGCCGACGCTCACCCGGCGGCGGCCTCGCGGCGTCGCGCCCTGCGCGTCGTGGCGGGCGCCTGCTCATCGCGCAGCAGGCTCGCGGCGAGCGCGCGGACGGCGGTCGTGAACGGGGAGCGCCCGGACACGTCCGCGACCGGGCGCGCGTGCAGGGCCGCGGCGTCCAGCGCGCGCTGGTCGTAGGGCAGGAAGTGCACGTCGCGGATCGCCGAGAAGCGGTCCAGCGCACGTCGGATCTGTCCCCGCGCATCGACGCCGAGGGGTCCGGGGCGCACTTTGTTGACGGCGACCGTGACCGGGACGTCGCCGATCTCGGCGCGCAGGTCGGCGTAGCCGCGGACGAAGCGCGCGATGCCGAGCGGGTCGGCCGCCGCCACCGCGACGATCCGATCGGCGCTGTGCACGGCGGTCAGCGTCGCGGCGTTGCGGCGCAGACCGTCCAGGTCGCTCACGATCTCCTCGTCGGCTTCGAGCGAGGCGGACACGTCGACCAGGGTGAGCATGTTCCCGCGCCGGCATGCGTCCAGGGCGCCTCGGAGACGTGCGGGGGAGAGCTCGGGCCACCGCGCGGGGCGGTTGATCCCGACCAGGACGTCCAGCGTGCCGCCGGACGTCTCGACGGGCGTGGCCAGGCGGCTGAGCTCGGCGCCGTCCAGCAGACCGAGCTCGGCGCGACGGCAGGCGGCGGCGATGCCGGGGCCGTCGTCCGTGAGACCCAGCAGCAGCGCGACCGCGGGCGCGTGCGTGTCCGCGTCGACGAGCGCGACGGCGCGGTCCGCACCGGCGAGGAGCGCGGCGAGCTGCACCGCGACGGTGCTCCGTCCCGGCGCTCCGTGCGGCCCCCACACGGTGATCAGGCGGCCTGTCTGCGCCGTCCCGGCTGCCGGATCCGGCGGCGGGACGACAGGGGCGCCTCGGGGGCGGAGGGCGTCGGCGATGTCCCATCCGCTGGCGGAAGCGGGCAGCGGATCCCCGATTCCGTGACGGCGTGTCAATCGGGCGGCGGCCGGTCCGTCGCCCAGCGCCAGGATCCGCACGCCGGCGCGATCGCAGGTCTCGCGCAGTGCGCCGCTGAGGCACGCCCGTTCGGCGGGGATCACGAGGGCGCCGGCTCCGCGGAGCTCGTCCGCGCGCACGGCGAGGCCGACGACGTGCGCCGGCGGGATCCGGCGGAGCACGTCGATGCCGGCGAGTTCCAGCTCCTCCGCGAGCGCCTCCGCCCGCGCGGCGGCGACGGCCAGCAGCACCGCGGTCACGAGCGGGCGCCGATCGGGACGACGGAGAGCGAGGACGCGTCCGTCAGCGCGGCGAGCACCTCGCCCACCTCACCACGAGCTCGAGCGTGGTCGCCCTTGTGGAGAGCGGACCATCGTCCCGGTCGACGGAGGACACGGTCGCCTCGGAGAGCAGCACGCGGGGCGCCGCGAAGCCCTTGCCCTCCGCCAGCGGCGCGGCGGCCCACAGCTCCACGACCGAGCCGGTCCGGATCGAGGCGGGGACGGGCGCCGTGCTGCGCACGACGACCGAGGTCGTGCGCGCCTGATCGGCGTCGGCCACGGCGGAGGTCGGGACGAGCTCGCCGTCGGCGATCGTGCGCGTCGCGATGTTCCCCGTGCCGAGCCCGGCTGGGGTGAGGTAGCCTGCCCCCGCCGCGCCGAGCGCGACGTCGACCACGCGCACGTCGGCCGAGGTGAGCGGCTCGCCCGGGACGATCGTGCGCACCGCCTGCAGGACGGGGCTGGTCTGCTTCGCGGCGCCCACGATCAGCCACACCCCGGCGACCGACAGGGCGATCAGCAGGAGGCCGATGAAGAAGCGCAGATCGGCCCATGGTCGGCGGCCTGCTCGTGCGGTGCTCATCGGGCCATGGTCACAGAATCGGATCCTCCGCCGGGAAAGTTATCCACAGCACCGGGCGGCGCACCACGCTCCGCCGGGAGCGGAGCACAATGGGGGCATGTTCGACGGATCCGCTCCTGTGCCGCGCTACCTCGCCGTGGCGCAGGTCGCCGAGCTCCTCGACGTGCAGGCGGGCGAGATCGTCGAGCTGATCATGCAGGGCCGGCTGCGCGGAGCGCGTCTGGGCGCTCCCGGCGCCTGGCGCGTCGAAGAGGGCTCGATCGCCGAGTATCTCGCGGAGCAGACCGAGGAGGCGCGCCTCCGGGCGCTGTGGCGGCAGGCGAACGCGGCGAGCTTCCCCGAGCTGTGGGGGCCTCCGATCGTTCGCGCGGACTGACCCCGCCGCGTCGACGGAGTCTCCGGTCGGCACCATACGGGCGGCGTGCGTTCAGGGCACCCCGGGCGGTGGGACGTCGGTGCCGACCGCCAGGATCGACGCGAACGGCACGACGCGGAATCCGGTGACCGCCTGCGCCCGTCGAGGGGCCCCGGCGTCGTGCAGCGCCAGATCCAGGTGATCGGCGCCCGCGCGATCGATGGTACCGGTGAGGAGCGCCCCGGTGCGGGTCCGCAGCGTGACCCCGCGGCGACGCCGGGCGAGGTCGCGCAGCACGAAACCGAACGTCATCCGCTCGCGCAGCGGGGACAGCGGCTCGGTGGCGACGCCGCTGGCCAGCAGTGCGCCGTGGTCGAGCGACCACAGCTCCACCGCGTGCTCGGGCAGCAGCGACAGCCCCGCGGACTCGTGGGGCTGCACCGCCGTCCAGTCCGCGCCCACCGCGCGGAGGCGGCCGCGCACCGGGGTCGCGTCGGCGAGCACGGCGGTCGCGACGCAGCCCTCGGCGGCGAGCGCGGTGAGCCGGGTGCGCAGCTCGAGCCGTGCGATCCGCAGCCGCTCGTTCTCGGCGTCGAGTGCGGCGCGTTCGGCTTCCCAGCCTGAGGCGATCTGATCCTCGAGGTCCTCGAAGAGCCGGTCCCATTCCATGCGGACGAGCGTACGGGAGCGGCGAGACCGGCATACGGGTTATCCACATTCCTCGGCGCCCGCGCACTGCGCGGCGTTCGATCGTGCTCGAATGCGAGGCACGCCCATCCGGACGGCAGAGGGGGAACGCCGATGATGACGCTCGAGGATTTCGCACCGCAGCCCACGCCGAGCGCGGACCTGCCCGATCCCACGCCGCTGCTGCAGAGCCTCACGCGCGGGGTGCTGGAAGTGCTCGCCGGCGTTCGCGAGGCCGACCAGCTGGCCCGCTGGCTCTCCCAGGACGCGTTCCTCTCGCTGACGGCCCGCGCGAACCTCTCGACCAGGGCGCGCAGCGCGCGCGGGGTCGTGCCGGCGCGGCCCGTCTTCCGCATCCTGTCGACGCATGTGTGCGAGCCGGCCGACGGGGTCGTCGAGGCGACGCTGATCGTGCAGACGCCCGGACGGGCCCGTGCCGTCGCGGTGCGCCTGGAAGGGCTGGATCGGCGCTGGCGCGCCACCTCTCTCGCCATCCTCTGACGGCCGTGCGACGCCTCGGCGCGCAGGCGACGCATGACCGACACGCCCTAGGCTGTCAGGGTGTCGACACTCAGTGATCTCGCCCAGGCCCAGGGCTGCCTCGACGACGAAGACGTCGAATGGCTGCACCGTCTCGCCGGGGACGGCCAGCTCCTGGCCGATCTCGCCTCCGCGGACATCGTGATCTGGATCGCCAGTGCCGACGGATCGTTCATCGCGGTCGCCCACACGCGCCCGAGCGGGGCGGCCACGCTGTTCTACCGCGACATCGTGGGGGAGCGGGTGCGGCCGCAGTGGCGCACCCAGGTGCAGGGCGCGTTCGACACGGCCGAGATCGTCGACTCCGCCAACCCGGACTGGTTCGAGGAGACCCCGACCAGGGTCAGGGCCGTGCCGATCGTCCGAGCCCGCAGGAACGGCGGCGACGGCGAGCGGTCCCGCCCGATCGGGGTGCTCACCCGGCACACCAATCTCGGTGAGGCGCGCACGCCGTCCCGGCAGCAGATCACGTTCAACGAGGCCGCCGACGACCTGTTCAGCATGATCTCCGTGGGCGAGTTCCCCGATCTCTCCGCCCCGACGTCGCCGCGGCGCGGCGCCCCGCGCGCCTCGGACGGACTCATCCGCATCGACGTCGACGGCGTCGTGACGTTCGCGAGCCCGAATGCGCTGAGCGCCTTCAACCGCATGGGCTTCGACGAGGAGCTCGAGGGCGAGTCGCTCGTCGAGGTGACCACGCGCATCGTCCCGCCGTCACGGCAGGTCGACGAGTCGCTGCCGGTCGTCGTGACCGGTCGTGCGCCCTGGCGCACCGATGTGGAGGCGCGGGGGGTGACGGTGTCGCTGCGCGCGATCCCTCTCAAGGACCACGGCACCCGGATCGGCGCGATCGTGCTGTGCCGCGACGTGTCCGAGCTGCGGCATCAGGAGCAGGAGCTCATCACCAAGGACGCGACGATCCGCGAGATCCACCACCGCGTGAAGAACAACCTGCAGACGGTCGCGTCCCTGCTGCGGATCCAGGCCCGGCGCACGCACTCCGAGGAGGCGCGCGATGCGCTCACCCAGGCCATGCGCCGGGTGGAGTCGATCGCCGTCGTGCACGACACGCTCGCCGGAGGGCTGGCGCAGAAGGTCGACTTCGACGAGGTCTTCGCCCGTGTGCTCAAGCTCGTCGCCGAGGTGGCCTCGGCTCCCAACACGCGGGCGCGCACCCAGTCGACCGGACGGTTCGGCGTGCTTCCGAGCGAGTACGCGACGCCGCTGGCGCTGGCGCTGACCGAGGTGGTCACGAACGCGGTCGAGCACGGCCTGGCGGGCCAGGAGGGGCTCGTCACGATCGAGGCGCAGCGCACCGACGAGAATCTGAGGGTGACCGTGCGCGACACCGGCCACGGGCTGCCCGAGGGCCGGATCGGTCAGGGGCTCGGCACGCAGATCATCCGCACCCTGATCCAGGGTGAGCTCGGAGGAACCATCGTCTGGGAGGGCTCGGACGGCGAAGGGACGACCGTCACGATCGACATCCCGATGCGGTGGGTGAACGGCTGAGTCGGCACGTTCCCGGTCCGCTCTGCGGACCTTCGGCGTGCCGACTCGATGTCTGCGCGAGAGAAGTGCGGCCGGTCAGCCGGCGCGACGGGCGCGCGCGGCGCGGCGCTTGAGGGCGCGGCGCTCGTCCTCGCTGAGTCCGCCCCACACGCCCGAGTCCTGGCTGGACTCGAGGGCGTACTGCAGGCAGACCTCGGTGACAGTGCAGCGGGCGCACACGGCCTTCGCCTTCTCGATCTGATCGACGGCCGGACCGGTGTTCCCGACGGGGAAGAACAGCTCGGGGTCGACGGTGAGGCAGGCGGCCTTGTCGCGCCAATCCATGGGGGCTCCTCAGTGTGGAAATATCGTGGGCGCGCGACGTTCGCGTGCCCTGAGTTCGTAGGCGGCGTTCGGGGGCCGACGCCCATCGGTGATGCGAGCGGATGCTCGCCCCACGCCGCTGTGGGAGCACATGGCTGTCATCTATTCTCTTACATGAAAGGCGAACGATCAAGGTTTTTCTGGACCGGGAGTGAACGGACGGAGAACCGCGCGCGAACCGCCTCGCCCTCGAGACCTTCCAGGAGACCAACCATGCGCCCGTCGAGTCTGACCATCGCGGCGGCGGCGCTGCTCGCCCTGGAGGCGGTCGCGCTGCTCGTGCTCACCCTCATCGAGGTGTTCGGCCTCAGCTCGGGGGACGCGGCGTCCCTGCCGTCCGCGCTCGGCCTCATCGGGCTCAGCGTCGTCGGCGCCGCCGGGCTCGCCGTGCTCGCCGTCGCCGTGCTGCGGGGCCGGTCGTTCGGTCGCAGCGGCGGCATGGTGGCGCAGA
Organism: Microbacterium azadirachtae; assembly: GCF_000956545.1. GTDB lineage: Bacteria > Actinomycetota > Actinomycetes > Actinomycetales > Microbacteriaceae > Microbacterium > Microbacterium azadirachtae. The sequence goes on along the minus strand of NZ_JYIT01000056.1, from coordinate 24,609 downwards.
TCCTGGCCATCGCGGTGGCGCTCAGCGCGATCGGCGTGCGCCCGTTCCCCGCCGTGTTCGTGCTGTCGCTGCTGGTCCCCGCCGTGCTCGGCGTCGTGATGCTGTTCGTGCTGACGCGACGCGCGGGGGCCGAGGCGCGCCGGCACGCCGACGACGCCGGCGCCGGACAGGACTGAGGCGGACCGCCGGCGCCTCAGGCCGTCAGACCGACCAGCTTGCGGATCCTGGCCACGTGCCCCGTGGCCTTGACGTTGTACAGCGCGTGCTCCACGACCCCGTCCTCGTCGATGACGAAGGTCGAGCGGATCACGCCCTGGATGACCTTGCCGTAGTTCTTCTTCTCGCCCCAGACGCCGTAGGCGTGGTGCACGGCGAGATCGGCGTCGCTGAGCAGCGGGAACGAGAGCCCGTCGCGCTCGGCGAACTGCTTCAGCTTCGCCACGTCGTCGCGGGAGACGCCCAGCACCGCATACCCGGCTCCCTGCAGCGAGGCCAGGCTGTCGCGGAAGTCGCAGGCCTCGGTCGTGCAGCCCGGGGTCATCGCCGCCGGGTAGAAGTAGAGGATGACCTTCCGCCCGCGCAGGTCGTGCAGGGAGACGGACGCGCCGTCCTGATCCTGGAGGGTGAAGTCGGGGGCGGTGTTGCCGGGTTCGAGGCGCTGTGCAGTCACCCCTCCAGGCTACCGGTCGGCGGGGGAACGGATCCGGTCAGCGCTTGTCGGCGAAGGTCGCCAGCAGCCGCTGCAGGGACTCCAGGCGCGCCAGGCCCGCATCCCCGAGGGCGCCGTCCGCGGCGGCCTCGTTGAGCGCGCAGTCCTCGGCGTCGGGGAGGTGCGTGCAGCCGCGCGGGCAGTTCTCCGCGATCGCGGCGAGCTCGGTGAACGCGGCCAGGATGTTCTGCGGATCCACGTGGCCGAGGCCGAAGGAGCGCACACCAGGGGTGTCGATGACCCATCCGGAGCCGAGCGGGGCACCGGGTGCGAGCGCGGGCGCCACATAGCGCAGCGACACCGTGGACGAGGAGGTGTGCCGGCCGCGTCCCGTCACCTCGTTCACATGGCCGGTCGCGCGGCCCGCCCCGGGCACCAAGGCGTTGACGAGCGTGGACTTGCCGACGCCGGAGTGCCCCACGAAGACCGTGGAGTGCCCGATGAGCGCCGCGCCGATCTCGTCGACCGGCATCTCGCCCTGTGCGCTCGTGAACACCTCCAGATCGAGTCCGTCGAAGTGCGTGAGGAACTCGGAGGGATCCGCCAGGTCCGTCTTGGTGACCACGAGCAGCGGTCGGATCCCGGCGTCCAGCGCGGCCACCAGGTAGCGGTCGACCAGGCGCTCACGCGGCTCCGGATCCGCGGCCGCCACCACGATGAGCATCTGATCGGCGTTGGCGACGATGACGCGCTCCACCTGATCGGTGTCGTCGGCGCTGCGGCGCAGCAGCGAGGAGCGCTCCAGGATCCCGACGATCCGCCCCAGGGTGCCGTCCTCGCCCGTGACGTCGCCCACCACGCGCGCCGCGTCGCCGGTGACGATCGGGGTGCGGCGGAGCTCCCGCGCCCTGGCGGCGGTGATCGTGCGCTCGTCGTCGGTGCCCTCGCCGAGCAGCACTGCATAGCGTCCGCGGTCGACGCCCAGCACGCGCCCGATCTCCGCATCGGTGTGCGCCGGGCGGCGCTTGGTGCGGGGCCGGTTCGCCTTCGGGTTGGGACGCATCCGGATCTGCGACTCGTCGAAGTCGTCGAGGTCGTCGTCGCCGTCGTCGTCCAGCCAGCTCACGCCGTCTCGCTCCCTGGGGTGCGGCTCGCCAGCAGGCGCTCCCAGAGCTGCGTGAACTCGGGGAGCGTCTTCGCGGTGGTGCCGATCTCGTCGATCTCGACACCCGGCACGCGCAGGCCGATGAGCGCCCCCGTCGTCGCCATCCGGTGGTCGTGGTGTGCGGGCCAGGTGCCTCCGTGCAGATCGGCCGGCACGATCCTGATGCCGTCCTCGAGCTCCTCCGCCTCGCCGCCCAGCGCGCGCAGGTTTCCGGCGAGCGCGGCGATGCGGTCGGTCTCGTGCAGGCGGATGTGCCCGATCCCCGTGATCCTCGTCGGCGCTTCGGCCAGCGCCGCGAGTCCGACGACGGTCGGTGCGAGCTCGCCGACGGGGGACAGGTCGAACTCGCCGCCGCGGATGCGGCCGGTGCCGCGCACGGTGAGCACGTCGCCCGCGCGGTGCACCTCTGCGCCGAGGGCGCCCAGCAGCTCGGGAAGCAGGGCGCCCGGCTGCGTGGAGCGGGTCGGCCAGCCGGCGATCGACACCTCGCCGCCCAGGACGAGGGCCGCGGCGAGGAACGGCGCCGCGTTGGACAGGTCGGGCTCGATCGCGGTCTCGCGGGCCCGCGGCACGCCGGCCTCGACCATCCACTCGCCCGGACCGGGCCGCGTGACCTTGATCCCGCGGCGCGTCAGGGTCTCCACGGTCATGTCGATGTGCGGCATGCTGGGCAGCCGCTCGCCGGTGTGCACGAGGTGCAGGCCCACGTCGAAGCGCGGGGCGGCGAGCAGCAGCCCCGAGACGAACTGGCTCGACGCGGACGCGTCGATCTCCACCCGGCCGCCGCGGATGTGGCCCCGTCCGCGGATGGTGAACGGCAGCGACCAGCTGCCGTGGTCCTCGACATCCACGCCGAGATCGCGCAGCGCGTGGATCATGGCGCCCATCGGCCGGTGCAGGGCGGTCTCGTGCGCCGTGAGCAGGACGTCTCCGTCGGCCAGGCCCGCGAGGGGGGCGATGAAGCGCATGACGGTGCCGGCCTGACCGCAGTCGACGGTGCCGCCACCGGTCAGCCGCCCCGGGGTGATCCTCAGGTCGGGCCCGAAGTCGCCGGTCCCGTCCTGTTCCTCCACGCCGATGCCGAGCGCGCGCAGGGCATCGATCATGCGGGCGGAGTCGTCGGAGTGCAGGGGCGCGGTGACGAGCCCCGGGCCGTCGGCGATCGCCGCGAGGAGGAGCTCGCGATTCGTGAGCGATTTGGATCCGGGGACGCGCAGCCGCGCGCTCAGGGGGCCTGCGGCATGCGGTGCGATCCAGCGGCCGCGCGGCGCGGGGGAATACGTCGAAGCGCTCATCGGTTCCTACCCTACTGAAGGCCTCCGATCGGAGACCGCGGGAAGACGGAGAAGGACGGGCTCATGCTGGCGACGCTCGAGCGGGTGCCCCGTGAAGTCGACGGCCTAGACTGGCTGGCGATGAACGATCAGGCACCGCTGGGCGCGCAGCCGGACGCGGACTCCTCCGCGCGCCGGGAATTCGAGGAGCAGGCGATCCCCTTCATGGATCAGCTCTACGCCGCCGCCATGCGCATGACACGCAATCCGTCCGACGCCGCGGACCTCGTGCAGGAGACCTTCGTGAAGGCGTTCGCCTCGTGGTCGAGCTTCACTCAGGGCACCAACCTGAAGGCGTGGCTCTACCGGATCCTGACGAACACCTACATCAACATCTATCGCAAGCGGCAGCGCGAGCCCTACCAGGGCACGATCGACGAGCTCGAGGACTGGCAGCTCGGCGGCGCCGAGTCGACCACGGCCTCGCACAGCCGCTCGGCCGAGGCCGAGGCGATCGACCGCATGCCCGCCTCCGTCGTCAAGGAGGCCCTGCAGGCGGTTCCGGAGGATTTCCGGCTGGCCGTGTACCTCGCCGACGTCGAGGGCTTCGCCTACCAGGAGATCGCCGACATCATGAAGACCCCCATCGGCACCGTCATGAGCCGCCTGCACCGCGGGCGCCGTATGCTGCGGGAGCTGCTGGCGGACTACGCCGCGGAGCGAGGCATCGCCGCGGCCGGCACGAGGAGCACGAAATGACGGACTGCGGATGCGCCAAGGCGCGGCAGGACCTGGAGGAGTACCTCCGCAACGAGATGTGCAAGACGGAGCACTCCGACATCCGCGAGCATCTCGAGAACTGCGCCTCGTGCGCGGAGGAGGCGCTGGTCGCCACCACGCTGACCGAGGTCGTCTCGCGGGCGTGCAAGGAGACCGCCCCCGAGGAGCTGCGCGATCAGGTGCTGGCGCGTCTGCGCGCCGTCCAGGCCGCGGTGCACTGACGCACCGGGCCGTCGCGCGCGGCCGTCACGGTGTCGGACGCCGTGGTTAGGCTGGGGGCATGGCAGCCATCGACGCCCGTGACGTCCCCGCCGACCCGGTCTCGGAGGAGCGTCTGAGCGCCTCCGGCCTGGAGTACCGCGTCGTGGACATGTCGGATCCCGGCCAGCGGCGCGGCTTCGCCCGCGCGGACGCACGGGGGTTCCTGGACAAGGAGCCGGACGACGAGACGATCCGCCTGATGGGCGAGATGATGAGCGAACGCCGCAACCTGGGCGTGTACGCGCCCGGCGCGGACATGCCCGTCGCGACCGTCGACTCCTGGGTGACGCCGATGACCGTGCCCGGAGCATCCGGGGCGAGCATCGACCTGTGGGCGATCAGCGCGGTCACCGTGGCGGCGACGCATCGGCGGCGCGGCATCGCGCGCAACCTCCTGGAGGGCGAGTTGCGCGCGGCGGCGTCGGCGGGTGTGCCCGTGGCAGGGCTCACCGCGACCGAGGCGACGATCTACGGACGCTACGGCTTCGGTCCCGCCGTCCCCGTCTCGAAGCTGCGGGTGGAGGCGCGGCGCGCGGGCGGCATCTCCCTGCCGGCGGCCGACGACGTCACCGTCGAGTACATCGAGCCGGAGGACCTGATCGCGGCGCTCGACGAGGTGCACGAGCGCGCCCGTCTCGACCGCGTCGGCGATGTGCCGGGTTGGCCGCTGCGCTGGCGCCGGATGGCGGGGCTCGTGCCGGGCGACGACCGCGCGCGTCACGTGCGCGGAGTGCGCGCCGTCGACGCCGACGGTGTCACGCGGGGCGTGCTCGCCTACACGCTCGACGAGCGGAACGACGAGTTCGCCGCCGATCTCGCGATCCGCCACCTCGATGCCGAGACCCCCGAGGCTCTGCGCGCCCTCTGGGCGTTCGCGGTCAACCACGATCTCGTGCGCGACGTGCACGCCGATCTCCGGCCGGTCGACGATCCGCTGCCGTGGCTGGTCGCGAACCAGCGCGCCGTGCAGAACACCGTGCACGACCACGGCTGGCTGCGCATCCTGGACGTGCCGGCCGCCCTCGCCGCACGGACATACCGCGCGCCCCTCGAGCTCGTGCTGCGCGTGTCCGACCCGCTCGGGCTCGCGGACGGCTCCTGGCGTCTGCGGATCGGATCGGACGGGCGGGCCATCGTCGAGGTGACGACCGACGCGCCGGATCTCGTGCTCGGCGTGGACGCCCTGTCCTCGCTGTATCTGGGCGGAGTGAGCGCCACGACGCTCCGCGCGGCCGGCCGGATCTCCGCGTCCGCTGAGGTCGCCGCGGCCGTCCAGGACGCCTTCGCGTGCGCCGTCGCGCCCGCGCTCACCATCTGGTACTGAACGTCCGTGCCCGTCGCTAGCGTGAGGGCATGACCGCACTGCGTCCCGCCGAGGGATCCGACGACGCCGATCGCGGCCTTCTCCGGCCGGGTGGGCTGGGGCTCGCGCAGGGCATCGCGCTCTATCTCGCGTCCGTGCTGGGCACGGGCCTGCTGGTGCTTCCCGGGCTGGCCGCGAAGACGGCGGGGCCCGCCAGCCTGGTCGCGGTCGGGGTGATCACCGTGCTCGCCGTGCCGCTGGCCGGCGCCTTCGCGGCGCTCGCCGCCCGCCACCCCGACCCGGGCGGCGTCGCCAGCTACGCGCGCACGGCGCTCGGGCCCACGGCCGCCCGCGCCACCGGCTACTGGTTCCTCTTCGGCGTCGCGGCCGGGGGACCGGTCGTCGCCATCCTCGGCGCCCGCTACATCGCGACGGTCGTCGGCATCGACAGGTCGGGGATCCCCTGGCTCGCTCTCGGCTTCCTCGTAGTGCCCTTCGTCGCGAACCTGTTCGGGGTGCGGCTGACCGGCTGGCTCCAGCTCGTGCTCACCGGTCTGCTGCTCGCGATCGTCGTCGTGGTCGTCGCGGTCTCGGCGCCCGCCGTGCGCCCGGAGAGCTTCACGCCGTTCCTCCCGCACGGCTGGGGCGGGGTGGGGACGGCGATCGTCATGTTCGTGTGGGCGTTCGCGGGCTGGGAGGTCGGCACGCACATCTCCGGCGAGTTCGCGCGTCCCCGGCGCACCATCCCGCTCGCGACCGCGATCACGTTGGTGCTCGCCGGCGGGTGCTATCTCGCGCTGCAGGTCGTGACGGTCGGCGCGCTCGGAGAGCGCGCCGGGCAGGGCGACGTGGTGCTGCTGGACCTCGCGGAGGCGGGCGGGGTGCGCGCGGCGCCCGCGCTCATCGGCGTGGTGTCGGCCGTCGTGGCCCTCGGCGTGCTCAACGTGTATCTCGCGGCGTTCGGCAAGCTGGGCGCCTCGCTCGCCTCCAACGGCGACCTGCCGCGCTGGTTCGCGAGGGGAGCGGAGTCCGGCGCCGTCCCGCGGCGTGCGCTGATGCTGTCGATGGCGCTGGTGCTCGGGTACTTCGCGGTCGCCGTGGCCACGGGCTTCGAGCTGCAGCCGTTCATCCTCATCCACACGGCGAGCATGGTGGCCGTGTACACGATCGGCATGATCGCGGCCATCCGGATCCTGCCCCGGCGCACGGCCGGCTGGTGGATGGCGGTCATCGCATCGGTGTGCACGATCGGACTGCTGCTCCTGGCGGGCATCGCGCTCGTGGTCCCGGCCGTCGTCGCTGTCATCGCCGTCGGCGTGACGCTGGTGCGACGCGGGCGGGAACGACGACGCGGTGCCCCGGAGAACCGGGACACCGCGTCGGTGGTGTGAGCGGGACCGCTCAGAGGGTCAGCGCCCGGGAGAGCAGATCCGCCTGCTCCGCGGCGTGCACCTTGGAGGATCCCGTCGACGGCGCCGCCGACGCCGGGCGGGTGATCGGACGCACGACCCGCGGTCCCGGCACGGTCTGGAAGTGCAGGGCGAGGAACGGCCAGGCGCCCTGGTTCTCCGGCTCCTCCTGCACCCACACGATCTCGGCGTTGGGGTAGGTGTCGGCGATCGACTTGAGCGTGCGCAGCGGCACGGGGTAGAGCTGCTCGACCCGCACCAGGGCGATCTCCGGGTTCGGGTTCTTCTCCAGCTCGGCGACCAGATCCCAGTGCACCTTGCCCGAGTGGAAGAGGACGCGCTTGACGGCGTTGCGGTCCAGCTCGCGGCTGTCGTCGATCACCGTCTCGAACCGGCCCTGCGTGAAGTCCTCCACCGGGCTGGTCGCACCGCGCAGACGCAGCATGGCCTTCGGGGTGAAGACGATGAGCGGCTTGCGCGGCTTCGCATACGCCTGCCGGCGCAGCAGGTGGAAGTAGCTCGCCGGGGTGGACGGCCGTGCGACGGTCATGTTGTCCTGCGCGCACAGCTGCAGGAAGCGCTCCATGCGCGCCGACGAGTGGTCGGGTCCCTGGCCTTCGTAGCCGTGCGGCAGCAGCAGCACGACGCTCGACTGCTGGCCCCACTTCTGCTCGGCCGCCGAGATGTACTCGTCGATGACCGACTGGGCGCCGTTGACGAAGTCGCCGAACTGCGCCTCCCAGAGCACGAGCGCCTCGGGGCGCTCCACCGAGTAGCCGTACTCGAAGCCCAGAGCCGCGTACTCGCTGAGCAGCGAGTCGTACACGAAGAACCGGGCCTGGTTGTCGGAGAGGTTCGCCAGCGGCAACCACTCCTGGCCGTTCGCGCGGTCGTGCAGGACGGCGTGGCGCTGCACGAACGTGCCGCGGCGCGAGTCCTGGCCGGCGAGGCGCACCGGGGTGCCCTCCACGAGCAGCGATCCGAAGGCGAGCAGCTCGCCGAAGCCCCAGTCGATGCCGCCGTTGCGGCTCATGTCGACGCGCTTGTCCATCGCCTGCTGCAGCTTCGGGTGCACGGTGAAGCCCTCGGGCTTGTTCGCGTGCGCGTCGCCGATGAGGTGCACGACCTCGAGCGGCACGCCGGTGACCTCGGGGGTGCCGATCTGCTCATCGACCGGCGGGAGGTCGGGGGCGATCGGCGTCGCGCCGGTCTCGGCCGCGTGGGTCTCGGCGAAGGCGATCTCCAGGCGGTTCTGGAAGTCGGCCTTGGCCTGGTCGTACTCCTCCTGGGTGATGTCGCCGCGGCCGACGAGGGCCTCGGTGTAGAGGCTGCGCACCGAGCGCTTGGCCTGGATCAGGTCGGTCATCAGCGGCTGCGTCATCGACGGGTCGTCGCCCTCGTTGTGCCCGCGGCGGCGGTAGCAGACCAGATCGATCACGATGTCGCGGTGGAACCGCTCGCGGTACTCGAAGGCGAGCTGTGCGACGTGCACGACGGCCTCAGGGTCGTCGCCGTTCACGTGCAGCACGGGGGCCTGGATCGTCTTGGCGACGTCGGTGGCGTACACCGAGGTGCGCGAGTCGTTCGGCAGGGTCGTGAATCCGACCTGGTTGTTGACGACCACGTGCACGGTGCCGCCGGTGCGGTAGCCGCGCAGCTGCGACATCTGCAGGGTCTCGACGACGACGCCCTGGCCGGCGAAGGCCGCGTCGCCGTGCACGAGGATGGGCAGCCAGGTGAAGGTGCCGATCGGCTTGCGGTCCTGCTTGGCGCGCGCGATGCCCTCGAGTACGCCGTCCACGGTCTCCAGGTGCGACGGGTTCGCGGCGAGGAGGATCGGCAGCTCGGCGCCGTCGTCGGCGACGAAGGTGCCCTCCTTGCCCAGGTGGTACTTGACGTCGCCGGAGCCGCGCTGGTTGCCCGGGAGGGTGGATCCCTCGAACTCGCGGAACACCTGTCCGTACGTCTTGCCCGCGATGTTCGCGAGGACGTTGAGGCGGCCGCGGTGCGCCATGCCGATCGCGGCGCCGTCCAGGCCCGCGCCGGCCGCACCCTGCAGGATCTCGTCCAGTAGCGGCACGAGCGACTCCGCGCCCTCGAGCGAGAAGCGCTTCTGGCCGACGTACTTCGTCTGCAGGAACGTCTCGAAGGCCTCGGCCTCGTTGAGCTTGCTGAGCACGCGCAGCTGCTCATCGTGGCCGGGCTTGACGTACTTGACCTCGACCTTGTCCTGGAACCAGCGGCGCTGCTCCGGATCCTGGATGTGCATGTACTCGATGCCGATCGTGCGGCAGTACGAGTCGCGGAGCACCCCGAGGATCTCGCGCAGCTTGAGCTGGCGGTGCCCGCCGAAGCCGTTCGTGACGAACTCGCGGTCGAGGTCCCAGAAGGTCAGCCCGTGCGTCTCGATCTCGAGGTCGGGGTGCGTGCGCTGCACGTACTCGAGCGGGTCGATGTCGGCCATCAGGTGGCCGCGCACGCGGTAGGAGTTGATGAGCTCCTGCACGCGGGCGGTCTTGTCGATACGCTCGGCCAGGTCGACCGCGATGTCCTTGTTCCAGCGGATCGGCGCGTAGGGGATCCGCAGCGCGCGGAAGATGCTCTCGTAGAAGCCGCGTTCGCCGATCAGCAGCTCGTGCACCTTCTTGAGGAACTCGCCGGATCCGGCGCCCTGGATCACGCGGTGATCGTAGGTGCTGGTGAGCGTGATGGTCTTGCCGATGCCGAGCACGTCGAGCGTCTTCTGGCTCGAGCCCTGGAACTCGGCCGGGTACTCGAGCGCGCCGGCGCCGATGATGCAGCCCTGCCCCTTCATCAGGCGGGGGACCGAGTGCACGGTGCCGATGCCGCCGGGGTTGGTGAGGGAGAGCGTGGTGCCCTGGAAGTCGGCGGCCGTCAGCTTGTTGCCGCGGGCGCGGGTGACCAGGTCCTCGTACGCGGAGAGGTACTCGCTGAAGGTCAGCGTCTCGGCGCGCTTTATGGACGGGACGAGCAGGGCGCGGGTGCCGTCGGGCTTGGGGATGTCGATCGCGATACCGAGGTTGACGTGCGCGGGGGCGACGACGCTGGGCTTGCCGTCGACCTCCGCGTAGTAGACGTTCTGGCTCGGGAACTCCTTGATCGCCTGGATCAGCGCCCAGCCGATGAGGTGGGTGAAGCTCACCTTGCCGCCGCGGGTGCGGGACATGTGGTTGTTGATGACGATGCGGTTGTCGATCATCAGCTTGGCGGGGACCGTGCGCACGCTCGTCGCGGTCGGGACGGTCAGCGACTCGTCCATGTTCGCCGCGAGGGTCTTGGGCATGCCGCGCAGCGGCGTCACGACGTCCTCGTGCTGCTCGGCGCCGGCCTCGCCCGTCGCGCGGTCCTGCGCCTGGGCGGGGATCGGCGCCTGACGCGCCGGCTTGGTCGTGGTGCGGGCGACCGGCTGCTGGCCGATCACCGGGATGGGCGCCGTCACCGGATGCGCGGCGGGCGCCGCGGCAGGCGCCGCCGAATGGGGCATGGCCGGAGCAGCGGGGGCGGCAGCGGGAGCGTCGGACGGACGGTAGTTCTCGAGAACCGGCCACCACTCCTTGTCGACGGAGTTGCGATCGACCTTGAACTGCTCGTACAGCTCGTCGACGAGCCAGGAATTGGCCCCGAACTCTCCATCTCCAGAAGTCCCGACGCCGGTCACCTGGCTCGACACGCTCGATCGCCCTCTTTCATCGCTGAATCGGTGGGATCCGTCCCCGGTGGTCTCCGGGTATGGCCACTCATCCGGGTGTCAAGCCTAACCTGTCGAGGGCGCATCGCGGGCCCCTTGAGCGCTGTTGCGGCGGGTCGGATCCGGACTGGTCCGCGCACCGGCTCCGTGGGGGATCCGGCGTGCGCCCCCGTCGGGCGGCCCGGGGCACGTCACGGGGACGCGGAGCGACGGGACGGCTACCCTGAGACCATGCAGTTCTCCGGCGAGCTCCCCATGGTCGACCTCACCTATTCCGACGTGTTCCTGGTGCCGCGCCGGTCGGATGTGACGAGCCGGCTGCAGGTGGATCTGGCCCCGCAGGACGGCACCCCCGCGACCATCCCGCTGGTGTCCTCGAACATGAACTCGGTGACCGGCCCCCGGCTCGCGGCGACGCTGGCCCGCCGCGGGGGGATCGGCGTGCTGCCCCAGGACATGCCGCTGCAGGATCTGGACGAGGCGATCCGCTGGGTCAAGCGTCAGCCCGTCGCCTGGGACACGCCGATCGTGCTGTCGCCGCTCGCGACCGTCGAGGACGCGCTGCGCCTGATGCCCGCCTCCGAGGGGCACGGGATCGTCGTCGCCGACGCGCCGAGCGGCCGGGACGGGCTCCATGTCGACGCGATCCATGGCGTGCTGCCCGCGTCGCGCCTCGCGACCGCCCTGCGCGACGCGCAGCTGGGCGACCTCACGCGCGCCGACTCGCCGTCCCTCGACGCCGAGGACGTGTCCGATCCGCGGGCGGCATTCGACGCGATCACGGCGGTCGAGGCCGAGATGGTCACGGTGCTGCAGCACGGGCACCTGGTCGGCACGCAGACCGCCCGCGGCGCGCTGCGCTCCACCCTGTATCGCCCCGCGGTCGACGCCTCGGGGCGGCTGGCCGTCGCCGCGGCCGTGGGGATCAACGGCGACGTCGCGGCGAAGGCGAAGGCCCTCGCGGCCGCCGGCGTGGACGTGCTCGTGGTCGACACCGCGCACGGCCACCAGGAGGGCATGCTGCGGGCGCTGCGCACCGTCGCCGCGCTCGACCTCGGCATCCCGATCGTCGCGGGCAACATCGTCACCGCGGACGGTGTGCGCGACCTCGTCGAGGCAGGCGCATCGATCCTCAAGGTCGGCGTCGGGCCCGGCGCGATGTGCACCACCCGGATGATGACCGCGGTCGGGCGCCCGCAGTTCTCCGCCGTCCTGGAGACGGCGCAGGCCGCGGCCGAGCTCGGCGCGCACGTCTGGGCCGACGGTGGAGTGCGCTACCCGCGCGACGTCGCGCTCGCCCTCGCGGCGGGAGCCGCCTCGGTGATGATCGGATCCTGGTTCGCCGGCACGATCGAGGCGCCGGGCGAGCTGCAGACCGATCCCGACGGGCGCATCTACAAGGAGTCCTGGGGCATGGCCTCGACCAAGGCCGTGCAGGCGCGCTTCGGCCGTCTCGACGCCTACGAGCGCGCGCGCAAGGAGCTCTTCGCCGAAGGGATCTCGTCGTCGCGGATCTACCTGGATCCGCTGCGCCCCGGCGTCGAGGACCTGGTCGACATGATCACCTCGGGCGTGCGGTCGTCGTTCACGTACGCGGGCGCCTCTTCCGTCCCGCAGTTCCACGAGCGTGCGCTCGTCGGGCTGCAGTCCGCCGCGGGCTACGAAGAGGGCAAGGCACTGCCGGTCAGCTGGTGAGCGCGTCGAGCGGCAGCTCGGTCGCGCTGCAGTTTGCTGCTCGCGTTGCGATCTCCTGAGTCGGGAGCGCTCGCGCTGTCAAAAGCTGTTCACGCGGCTCAGATGTTCGCAGCATCATCAGGTTTCCGCAGCGCGGGCGGCAGGGTCCACGGCCGTCCGGGATAGGAGGAGGATCCTCCACAGCTGTGCTCCGAGTGGAGTTGCGTACCCTTCGAGCGGGAGTCGTCCTGGGGGAGCGAACCGCGTGTCACGGTAGCCGGATGAGAGCCGAGACCGAGCATCCGATCGTCGTCCATCGACGGCGCGAACAGCACGGCCCCGTCGACGACCGCAGACTTCGGCGGCTCGTCCGCGAGGGACAGCAGGTGCGGATCGTCGCGGGCAGTTACGCGTCCGCTTCGGGGTGGCGCGATCTCACACCCCGGCAGCGGCACCTCGTGCGCGTCCTCGAAGTCGCGGATCGGGCCCGCGCGCCGCTCGTCTTCACCCATTCCGCCGCGGCAGCGTGCTGGGGTGTCGAGAGGATCGCCGCGTGGCCTCCACAGGTCGAGGTGAGGATCCCGACAGCCTCGGGCGGACGATCGTCGGGCGCGATCCGCCGGCGTGCGCTGGGCTATGACGGGGTGGACCTCGTTCCGTGGAGAGGGCACCTGATCACTTCGCCCGCACAGACCGTGATCGATCTCGCCGCCGAGGCGGGGTTCGTCGACGGCGTGATCGCCCTCGACCAGGCTCGCTGGGCGCGGAGGCGAGGCGGGCGGCTGGCGACTCTCGAGCAGATCCGCACGACGCTCGCGGGACAGCGGCGCGAGCGCAGCCGCGTGCGCCGTGCCGTCGAGTTCTCGACGCAGCTCTCGGACTCGGTGCGCGAGTCGCAGAGCAGAGTGCTCATCGATCTCCTCGGATTCCCGGCACCCGTTCTCCAGAAGGAGTTCGCGCTGCCTGGCTTCGGGATCGCACGCGCGGACTTCTGGTTCGAGGAGCGCGATCAGGTCGGGGAGTTCGACGGAACCGGGAAGTATCTGGATCCGGTGCTCCTCGGCGGTCGTTCGCCCGAGCAGGCCCTTCTCGCCGAGAAAGACCGCGGCGACGCGCTTCGTCGACAGGTGCGCACGCTGTCGCGATGGCGCACACCCGCACTGAGGGATCCACGGCTGCTCTACGACATCCTCACCGCCGATGGCCTCCCCTCGCGCCTGTCGCGCCCCCGGAGCGGTGCGCAATGGTGAGTGCGACACGCGTTACCGGCTGCGCTGTCGAAAGCCGTGGGCGCTGCTCGGATGTTCGCAGCGTCGTCAGGTTTCGGCAGCGGATCGGATCCGGGTCGGGTTCGTGCAGAACTGCGCGGACGGGCGCGTGGCGGCACGGAGCGATCGCTCAGCTTCGTCGCCGCCGGGTGCCAGTAGAATCGAGCGCACCATGGACGACCCTCCCTCGTGTAGTACATCGCCCCACTGCCCGTTCTCCGCTCCGGCGGAGGTGACACCGTGATGGATTACATCTGGTTGGGCGTGGGGCTCCTGCTGATCGTGGGGACGGGACTGTTCGTCGCCAGCGAGTTCGCCCTGGTCAACCTCGACCGCGCCGATCTGGAGGCGCGCCGGGACCGCGGCGAGAGCCGGCTGGGCATGACCATCGCGGCGCTCAAGATCACCTCGACGCATCTGTCCTCGGCGCAGCTCGGGATCACCCTCACGACGCTGCTCACCGGATTCACGATGGAACCGGCGCTGTCGAACCTGCTGCGTCCTGTGCTGAGCGCATGGGGGATCCCCGAGCCCGTCACCGTGACGATCGCCGTGATCGTCGCCATGACGGTCGCCACGATGCTGTCGATGATCCTCGGCGAGCTCGTGCCCAAGAACTTCGCGATGGCGCTGCCCGTCGCGACCGCCAAGGTGGTCATCCCCTTCCAGACCGTCTTCACGATGGTGTTCCGTCCGGTGGTCGCCGTGCTCAACGGCAGCGCGAACGCCGTGCTGCGGGCGATGGGGATCGAGCCGAAGGAGGAGCTCAGCGGAGCTCGCTCGGCCGAGGAGCTCAGCTCTCTCGTGCGGCGGTCGGCGAGCGCCGGCGTGCTCGAGGAGGACACCGCGACGCTGCTGGACCGCAGCCTCGGCTTCGCCCGCCTCACCGCGGGGGATGTGATGACCCCGCGCCCCAGCATGCACGCGATCGCCGCGGCGGACTCCGCCGACGACGTGATCGGCCTCGCCCGGCGCACCGGCCACAGCCGCTTCCCGGTCTACGACGAGGACCTCGACGACATCACCGGCGTGGTGCACCTCAAGGCCGCCGTGTCGGTGCCGCGCGAGCGGCGCACCGACGTGCCCGTCGGCGCGCTGTCGTCCGAGCCGTTGCGCGTGCCGGAGACGGTGCACCTGGACGCTCTCGTGGCGGAGCTGCGCGGAGGCGGGTACCAGCTCGCGATCGTCGTGGACGAGTACGGCGGCACCGCCGGCATCGTCACCCTCGAGGATCTCGTCGAGGAGATCGTCGGCGAGGTGTCCGACGAGCACGACCGCAGCAGGGCCGGTGTGGTCAGGGGCCGCGACGGGATCACCTTCCCCGCGGAGCTGCGCCCGGACGAGCTGCGCGCCAGCACCGGGATCGAGGTGCCGGAGGGCGACGTCTATGACACCGTCGGCGGCTACGTCATGAGCGTGCTGGAGCGGCTGCCCAAGGCGGGCGACGAGGTGCCCGTGCCGGGAGGCATGCTGCACGTCGTGCGCATGCAGGGCCGCCGCGTGGACCGGATCCGCTTCACCGCGGCGCCGGCGACCGAGGAAGGGGGCGAGCGATGAGCGACTGGGCCGGAATCGCATGGCTGTTCGTGCTGCTCGCCTTCAACGCGTTCTTCGTGGCCGCGGAGTTCGCCGTGATCTCCGCACGGCGCTCGCAGATCGAGCCGCTCGCCGAGCGCGGATCCCGCTCCGCGCGCACCGCGCTGTACGCGATGGAGCACGCGACGCTCATGCTCGCCACCTCGCAGCTCGGGATCACGGTGTGCTCGCTGCTGATCCTGAACGTCTCGGAGCCGGCGATGCACCATCTGCTCGCCGCGCCGCTGAGCGCGATCGGGCTCGCCGAGGGCGCCGTGGACGCGATCGCATTCGTCATCACCCTGGTGATCGTCTCGTTCCTGCACGTCGTGTTCGGCGAGATGGTGCCGAAGAACCTCGCGTTCTCGGTGCCGGATCGCGCGGTGCTGATCCTGGCGACGCCGCTCGTCTGGATCTCGAAGATCTTCTTCCCCGTCATCCGGGCGCTCAACGCCACGGCGAACGGCGTCGTGCGCCTGTTCCGGGTGGAGCCGAAGGACGAGGCCGCCTCGACGTTCACGCTCGAGGAGGTCGCGACGATCGTCGACCAGTCCCGCCGCGAGGGAGTGCTGGACGACTCCGCCGGAACCGTCAGCGCGGTGGTGGAGTTCACCGACAAGGACGCGCGCGACGTGGCGGTGCCGCTCTCGGACCTGGTCACCCTCCCGTTCGGCGCGACGCCGGACGACGTGGAGCGCGCGGTCGCCAAGCACGGGTTCTCGCGCTACGTGATCGTGGACGCCGAGGGCCTGCCGCTCGGCTACGTGCACCTCAAGGACGTGATCCGCTCGGCCGAGGGGCCGGAGGCCGCCGCCCGCGCCGGTCACCCGATCCCCCCGAAGCGCATCCACCAGATGGTGCCGATGCAGGAGGACACGGATCTGGAGGACGCGCTGGCGATCATGCGCCGCGCGGGACGTCACCTGGCGCAGGTGCGCGACGCGGCCGGCCGCACCACCGCGATCCTGTTCCTGGAGGACATCATCGAGGAGCTGGTCGGCGAGGTGCGCGACATCACCCGGCGCGGCTTCGGGCGCTGATCCGGCGCCGGCGACCAGTGCCTCAGCGCCAGCGGGCGCGGAGGTACTGGTCGGGCCAGGCCACGTCGTCGCCCAGCTCGTGCGCGGCCCGCAGGCCGAAGTGCGGGTCGCGCAGCCACTCCCGCCCGGCGAAGATCGCGTCCGCGTCGCCCTTCGCGAGCACAGCCTCGGCCTGCGCGCCGTCGGTGAGCAGGCCCACTGCGGAGGAGGGGATGCGGCCGCCCTGGCGTACGGCGGCCGCGAGCGGCACCTGATAGCCCGGGTGCACATCGATGCGCTGATGCGCGACCAGACCGCCGCTGGAGACGTCGATGAGGTCGGCGCCGTCGGCCATGACCCATTCGCCGACCTGGGCCGCCTCCTCCGGGGTGAATCCGCCGGGCGCGTGGTCGGTCGCCGAGATGCGCACGAACACCGGCACCGCGTCTCCGGCCACCCGGCGCACGGCCTCGGTGACCTCCCGCAGCAGCCGGGCGCGGTTCTCCAGCGACCCGCCGTATTCGTCGTCGCGGCGGTTGCTGAGGGGGGAGAGGAACTGGTGCAGCAGGTAGCCGTGCGCCCCGTGGATCTCCAGCACGTCGAAGCCCGCATCCAGGGCGCGGCGGGCGGCGTCGGCGAAGCCCTCGATCACGGCGGAGATGCCGTCGGCGTCGAGGGCCGCAGGCTCGGCGAAGCCGTCGAACGCGATGGCGGAGGGCGCCACCGTGGGCCATCCGCCCTGATCCTCCGGGACGGATCCGTTCTCGGCCGCCCACGGCCACCACGTCGACGCCTTGCGACCGGCGTGCGCGAGCTGCACGCCGAGGTGCGCGCCGCGGGCGTGCACCGCGTCCACGATCGGCGCCCAGGCGTCGCGCTGCGCGTCGTTCCACAGACCGGTGTCCCGCGGGCTGATCCGTCCCTCCGGGAGCACCGCGGTGGCCTCGGCGACGATGAGACCCGCGCCGCCGGACGCGAACTGTGCGAGGTGGGTGTGATGCCACTCCTGCGGCACGCCGTCGACGGCGCTGTACATGCACATGGGCGACACCCACAGGCGGTTCGGCAGAGTGAGGGAACGGAGGGTCAGCGGGGAGAACAGAAGGCTCACGGGACGACGCTACCCGCCGTGACGGGGGTGCGGGCGCGCCCGCGCACGATCCGAGCGCATCGCGCACGTCGGCGGCATCCACAGCCGCGGCCCAGTACCGTTGGTCCCATGCCTTCTCCGTCCGCCGGCGCGCTCGACGCGCAGGGCCGTCTCGTGTGGACGGGCGGTGACGTCCGCGCACTGCTGCGCGTCCCCGGTGCGTCCGACGACAAGCGCACCAGGGGCACGGTCGCGATGCGCACCGGATCCGACGCGTATCCCGGAGCCGCGGTGCTCGGCGTCGAGGCCGCCTGGCGTGCCGGGGCCGGGTATGTGCGGTACATCGGCCCCCGGCGACCGGCCGACCTCGTGCTCGCGCGCCGGCCGGAGACCGTCGTGGCCGAGCCTGCGTCCGTCTCCGCGGTGCACGCCGATGCGTGGGTGATCGGCTCCGGAACCGACCCCGCGCTGCGCCCGCCGGAGGAGACCGCCGCGCTGCGGCATCTCCTCGCCGGTGCCGTGCCGGTCGTCGTGGATGCGGGCGCGCTCGATCTTCTCCCGGCCGACGCCCCGGTGATCGCCACCCCGCATGAGGGGGAGTTCGCCCGGCTGCGCGCGCGCCTCGGCCTGGCGCCGGAACGCGCTGAGGCGCTGCAGGATCCGGCACGGCGCGCCGCCGCCGTGCGCGAGACGGCCGAGGCGCTGGGCGGCACCGTACTGCTGAAGGGCGCGACCACCCTGGTCGCAGGCCCCGGAGCCGCGCCCGTGATCGCCATCGATGCCGGCACCGGCTGGCTCGCCGCCGCGGGGACGGGGGACGTGCTCGCGGGCGTTATCGGTGCGCTCGTCGCGGCCGACCGTGCCGCAGGACGCGGGTCTGCGCCGGCGGCGCTCGCCGCGTCGGCGGCCTGGCTGCACGGACGAGCCGGACGCCTCGCCGCCCACGTGGACGGCGGCCGCCCCGGCCGCCCCCTCGTCGCCCTGGACGTCGCCGAGGCGCTGCCTGCGGCGATCGCCGCAGCGCTGGCCGACGTCGCCGACGACATGCACGACCACCGGACCGAGGAGGACCACGCGTGAGCGCTGCCGAGCCGACGGGCGCGACCCGTGCCGAGACGAGCGGGGGAGCGGTGGCGCGAGGCGCCGCCGTCGTGCGCGGGGCGGGACTGCCGCTGACCCTGCTCTGGGTCGCCTTCGCCGTCGCCCACGTGTACGTCGCCACGATCGGCTGGCGGATGCCCGCGCTGCCCATGGGCGACACGGTGTTCGTCTACGAGCCGTGGTCGCGCAACGCGCTCGGAGGCGGCGCGATCGTGGGCGTCACGGAGAGCTGGGTCTACCCGCAGCTCGCGCTCCTGCCGATGCTCGTCGCGCAGGGGATCTCGCAGCTCATCCATCCGCTGTTCCCCGGCGCCTACGCGGTCGGATCCGCGAGCTACGTCGTGGCGTGGTCGATCCTGATCACCGCGCTCGACGCGGTCGGCTTCGCGTTCCTGCTCGGCGGCGCGAAGGCGCGGCGGAGCCGGATCCGGCGGCATGCCGGGCTGTTCTGGATGGCGGCCCTCGTGCTGCTCGGGCCGATCGCGATGTTCCGCATCGACGCGGTCACGGTGCCGATCGCCATCATCGGCGGCCTGTGGCTGTTCTCCCGGCCCGCGGTCGCGAGCGCCCTGTTCACGATCGGCGCCTGGATCAAGATCTGGCCCGGCGCGCTGTTCGTCGCGGCTCTCGCGCTGCTGCGAGGCCGGATCCGGATGATCGTCTCCGCGGCGATCGTCACTTTCGTCGTCGTCCTCGGGCTCGTGCTGCTGGGCGGCGGGAAGAACCTCCTCGGCTTCCTCAGCCAGATGAGCGGCCGCGGTCTGCAGATCGAGGCCGTCGGAGCCACGCCGCTGCTGTGGCTCACCCAGGTCGGCGTGACGCGCATCGAGTACGACCGGCAGATCCTGACCTTCCAGCTCGCCGGCCCCGGGGTCGACCTCGTGGCGGCCGTGCTCACGCCCCTCATGGCCCTCGCCGTGCTGGCGATCGCCGCCCTGGCCCTGTGGAAGCTCCGCGCCGGAGCCTCCGCGCGCCGGCTGCTGCCCGCGACCGCGCTCGCGCTCGTGACCGTGCTGATCGCGTGCAACAAGGTCGGATCCCCGCAGTTCCAGGTGTGGATGCTCGCACCCCTGGTGCTGTGGTGGCTGTTCGACGGGCCCCGCGTGCGGGTTCCCGCGATCCTCGTCCTGATCGACTACGCGCTCACCCAGGCGGTCTACCCGGTGGTGTACGACCAGCTGCTGGCCGCGCAGGCGCTGCCGATCGCGCTGCTGAGCGCCCGCAACATCCTCGTCGTGGTCATCTGCGTGGTCGCGATCCGGGCGATCGTGCGCACGCCGATCGCCGTCCCTGCCGTCACCGAAACCCGGAGGTCCTGATGCTCGTCGCCTTCTCCGTCGCTCCCAGCGGATCCGCCCCCGACCGGCCCGAGAGCGCCGACGCCTCGGTGCACGACGCGGTCGCCGCCGCGGTCGCCGTCGTGCGCGCCTCCGGGCTCGCGCATCGAACGACCAGCATGTTCACCGAGATCGAGGGTCCCGACTGGGACACGGTCATGGACGTCGTCAAGCGTGCGACCGAGGCCGTGATGCCCTTCGGATCCCGGGTGTCGCTCGTGCTCAAGGCCGACATCCGCCCCGGCTACAGCGGCGAGATCGACGGGAAGATCGCGCGGCTCGAGCGTGCGATCGAGGACGGCGGCGCCCTCTAAGCTGGGGGGATGAAACCCTCGAGCCTCTCGAGGGGTGCGGCGATGCGGGCGCTCCTCTCCCTCGCCATCGGCAGCTTCGGCATCGGCATGACCGAGTTCGTCGCCATGGGCCTGCTGCCCAACATCGCGCAGGATCTGCTGCCCGAGCTGTGGGCGCAGAACCCCGACGAGGCGATCGGCCGCGCCGGCATCCTCGTCTCGCTGTACGCGCTCGGCGTCGTGCTCGGAGCCCCCACGATCGCGGGTCTCGTGGCCCGGTTCCCGCGACACCGGGTGATGGTCGGCCTCGCCATCGCCCTCACGCTCGGCAACGGGCTCGCGGTCGTCCTGCCGACGTTCGAGACGGTGGGCCTCGCCCGTTTCATCGCCGGGCTCCCGCACGGCGCGTACTTCGGCATCGGCGCCCTGGTCGCCTCCGACGTGCTCGGCCCGGGCAAGCGCGCGAAGGGCGTCGCGTTCATCCTCACCGGCCTCACGATCGCCAACGTCGTGGGCGTGCCCGCCGGCACGTTCCTCGGACAGCACGTGGGCTGGCGCAGCGCCTTCCTCGTCGTCACGATCGTCTTCGCGCTCGCGACCGTCTGCATCGCCCTCTTCGTACCGCAGCACGCGGGGGATCCGGAGCGCACCTTCCGGGCCGAGCTGCGCGTGTTCCGCCGTCCGCAGGTGTGGTTCGCGCTCGCCACGGGGGCGATCGGCTTCGGCGGCTTCTTCGCGGTGTACAGCTACATCGCCCCCGTCGTCACCGAGCGCGCAGGCGCGCCGGAGTGGATGGTCCCGATCACGCTCGTCGTGTTCGGGCTCGGCATGACGATCGGCAACCTGCTGGGCGGCGTCTTCGGCGACCGCAACCTGCGGCTCACGCTGCTCGTCGGCCTCGCCGCGATGGCCGTGGTGCTCGTGCTGCTGGCGGTCCTGTCGTTCTCGATCTGGCTGCTCGTGCCGCTGTCGTTCGTGATGGCGCTGCTGTCGTCCATCCTGAGCCCTGCCATCCAGACCCGGCTCATGGAGGTCGCGGGCGACAACCAGTCCATCGCCGCGGCGTTGAACCACTCCGCGCTGAACATCGGCAACAGCCTCGGCGCGTTCCTGGGCGGACTCGTGATCGCCTGGGGCTGGGGCTTCGCCGCGCCGTCCTGGGTGGGTGCCGGGCTCGCCGTCCTCGGCCTCGGCATCGCGCTCGCGTCGTACGCGGTGCAGCGCCGGTACCACACCGAGACCGGATCCGTGCGGGTGCGCGACCTGGCGTAGGCCGTCAGACCGCTCGCCGCGGGGATCCGGCGCACGCCCTAGCATGGGCGGATGAGCGTCGACGAGGACGAGGACCTGCCCGTCGCGGGAACCGCGGTGATCCTGCGCGACGCACCGCGAGGCGTCGAGGTGCTGCTGCTGCGCCGGCCGGATCGCGGCTCGTTCGCGGGCGCCTGGGTGTTCCCGGGCGGCATGGTCGACCCCGGAGACCGCGTGACTGGCGCGCCCGAGCAGGAGGACGCGGGCCGTGCCGCAGTGCGCGAGACCGCGGAGGAGGTGGGACTCGAGCTCGAGCGCCTCGTGCCGCTGTCGTGCTGGGTGCCGCCGGCGGGCATCCCCAAACGCGTGCGCACCTGGTTCTTCCTCGCTCCGGATCCGGGCGACGCGATCCGTCCGGCGCCCGACGAGGTCGTGGAGACACGGTGGTTCGGGCCGGAGTCGGCGCTCGCGGCGCGGGACGCCGGGGAGATCGCGCTCATGCCGCCGACCTGGCGCACGCTGCACGCGCTGTGCAGCGCGACGGACGTCGAGGATGCTCTGGCGCGCGTCGCGGATCCGGGCGTCTTCCGCACCCGGATGCAGCGCACGGCCGCGGGAATCCTCTTCTTCTGGGACGGCGACGAGCTCGCCGGAGCGCCGGTCGGCTCGCGGGAGCGTCTCATCGCGGAAGACCCTGTCTGGCGGCTCGAGGGCCGCTGATCGCGGAGCCGGCGACGGCGCGGATCCGTTCCACCGGACGTTCCGCCGGGCGGATCAGGATCCGAGCAGCCGCTCCAGATGCATGCCGACCTCGTCGGTCTCGATGAGGAAGCCGTCGTGGCCGAAGTCGCTGGAGAGCACGACCGCCTCGTTGCCGTCGAGGGTGCGCGGGATCCCGCGCGCGATGCGATGCTGTCCGTCGACCGGGAACAGCCGGTCGGTGTCGATGCCGAGCACGAGGGTGGTCGCGGTCACGCGCTTGAGCGCGTCCTCGACGCCGCCGCGGTCGCGTCCGATGTCGTGCGAGTTCATCGCCTCCACAAGCGTCAGGTAGCTGTTGGCGTCGAAGCGGCGGGTGAACTTGTTGCCGTGGAAGTCGAGGTAGCTCTCGACCGCATAGCGCCCCCCGTGGCCGAGCGGGGACACATCCGACTGCCAGGAGCGCTGGAACCGCTGATTGAGCTCGATCGGGCTCCGATAGTTCAGCAGCGCCATGCGCCGGGCCAGGGCGAGCCCGCGGTGCGGTCCCTCGCCCACCGGGGCGTCGTAGTACTCGCCGCCCGCGAAGCGGGGATCCATGCGCACCGTCTCGAGCTGCACGAAGTTCAGTGCCAGCTGATCGGCGGTGGTCACCGGGGGAGAGGACAGGATCGCGAGACGCTCGACGCGCGCCGGCTGGCCGACCGCCCACTCGAGGGCATGCATGCCGCCCATGGACCCGCCGATCACCGCGCCCCACCGTTCGATCCCGAGGGCGTCCGCGAGGAGCACCTGCGCGGCGACCTGATCGCGGATGGTGAGGTAGGGGAAGCGCGACGCCCATTCGTAGCCGTCGGGGGCGATGCTCGCCGGCCCCGTGGAGCCCTGGCAGCCGCCGAGCATGTTCGGGGCGATCACGAACCAGCGATCGGTGTCGATCGCGCGGCCGGGACCCACGACGTCGCCCCACCAGCCGCTCGTCGCGTGCCCGCGGCCGGCCTCGCCGACCACGTGGCTGTCGCCGGTGAGGGCGTGCAGGACGAGCACGGCATTGTCGCGGGCGGCGTTGAGGCGGCCCCAGGACTCGTACGCGATCCGGATCAGCGGAAGCTCCTCGCCGCCCTCGGTGCGGAACGGGCCGAACGCCTCGAACAGCCGATCCCCGGCCGGGTCCCCGTCCCGCCAGGCGCCGGTGGCGGGCGGGCGGGCGCGCAGCAGGCGGGCGTCCGCCTCCGAGACGCGCGCCGAGGGCACCGTGTCCTCCGAGGTGGTCTGCCAGTCCATGGATCCATTCTCCCGGGTGCGAACCGCCGAGCGCGGAAGGTTACGGTTCGGGGCGGTCATCCGCGATCCTGTGCTTTCCCTCCCCGCAGGGGGACTTTCCCTCCCCACGGCGACTTTCCCTCCCCGCATGGACGTGTGCCAGGGGAGGGAAAGTCAGACCGCGGAGGGGAATGCGAGCTGCGCCCGGGCGGTTCAGCCGGGCGGACGCAGGCCGAACTGCGTGAGGCGTCGGCCCAGGATCTCGGCCGTCCGGATGTGCGTGCTGTCCCAACGCGCGAAGCGCCAGCCGGTGACGCCACGCACATCGTCCTCGCGCCGCTTCTCATCGAGCACGATGACCTCCGCAGTGCGCCCGCTGCGGAGGTCGTCGTCGAGATACTTGCCCCGGCCGTCGAATTCTCCGAACACCTTCGAGCCCGGAAAGCCGAAGTCCAGCCAGTATCTGTCACCGTCCGCACCGGTGATCGGAACCTGGAGGAGCACATCGCGAAAACTGAGTCGCTGCAGTTGCAGCCGGCTGACGCTTTCGCCCGGCAACTGAGCGCGGCCGTCGGAGAACGCGAGCAGTTCGCGGGCGCGCCGAATCCCCCAGGCCCGGCTCGCGGAGGCGCGATGGTGCATCCGTGCCTGCCATAAGGCGGCGCGATCCGGATCGAACTCGTGCCCGTCGACCGCTTCCCGACGTTGCGCGGCGTCGGCTGCGCACAGCGCCGCGTCAGTAGGGAGGGTGCACGCCAGATCCAGCACTGTGCGGTCGAGTGAGGTGCAGAGCATGCCGTCGATGTCGACGACGTCGTCTTCGCCGAGAGCGACCTCATGCTGCCGGACGCCCGCCCGCGTGCGGCCGTGATGTGCGCCGGTCGCCACCGTGTGCACGATCGCCGGACGGAGGCGGTAGAGCGGCAAGCCGTGCAGCACGGCTGCGGACGGACCCCAGAAGACCGTGCCGCGGTCGTTGAGGTTCCTGGCCGCGGCGATCGTTTGGACGAGATGTCGGCCTTCGGTCCACAGGCCTTCGTACGCGCTCGCGTCGACATAGCAGTCGCGTCGCAGTCGCAGCAACGCGCCTGCCGCGAGTGCTGCCTCGATCGCGCGGTCAGTCGTCCCGGAGGACTGCAACTGTTCGCGAGAGTGTACGAGGGCGCGGGCGTCGGCGATGCCGAGGGTCTTCGTCATGCCGAGATTGTGAGTGTGCGGCGCCGGCCACGGGATCCGGAGCACGCAACCGGTGCAGATCCTCGCAGGGTCCGGTCATGTGCGGACGGGCGTCCGATCCTGTCCTCCGCCCTCGACGGGAAAAACTCTCCCTCCCCGCAGCATCGTTCCCTCCCCGCAGTTGCGTCAGCCGGCGGAGGGAATGGCACCCAGGGGAGGGAAACGCTGGGGAAAGGGCACCACGGGGAGGGAGAGTTTTTCCCGTCGAGGGCGGAGGACAGGATCGGACGCCCGTCCGCACATGACCGGACCC
>NZ_JYIT01000055.1 GCF_000956545.1 Microbacterium azadirachtae | reverse complement strand
TCATCCCCCACCGCGATTCCCTCCCCGCAGCGCGTTTCCCTCCTCACACGTGCGCCCGCAGGGGGAGGGAAAGACGACAGGAGGAGGGAGACGTCGGACGCACCTGCCCTGGTCAGCTTCGCGAGCGGTCAGCGGGAGCGCGATCCGCAGAACAACCACGTCGACCTCTGAGCCGGCGGCGAAGGGCGGACTCCTCGCAGGGTCCGCCCTTTCTCGGCCTCGGAGCGGAACGGATCTGCGAAGACCTCTTGACGGATTCGAGATATATCGTGTTATGCTCGGAAACACGATATATCTCGATCCTCGGGATATGCATCCCCAACCAGGAGAACAGACATGACCGAGAAGTGGCTCATCGCCCCCGGGCAGGAGCGCGTGATCGACATCGAGCGCGCGTCGAAGCTCAAGATCGGACTCGTCGGCGGGCAGGTCGACGTCATCGCCCACGACGAGCCCGGCATCCGTATCGAGGTGCACAACGTCACCATCAAGGACCTACGCATCGAGTCCGACGGCACCCAGATCGAGATCGACCACCCGCAGATCGGGTGGGACAACTTCCTCGAGGTGTTCCGCAACTTCGGCGCAGGCGGCCCCAAGGCCGAGATCAGCGTCGCCGTCCCGCGGGACATCGCGCTCACCCTCGGCGTCGTGAGCGCCGGCGCTCTCGTCTCCGGCCTCACCGAGGACGCCCGCCTCAACACCGTCTCCGGCGATCTCATCGTCGACACCCACCGCGGCGACCTGAACGTGAACACCGTCTCGGGCGACGTGCAGGTGCGGGGCCTGACCGGCACCGCCATGGCCAACACGGTCTCGGGCGGCGTCGCGCTGACCGGCGAGATCCGCAAGGCCACGATCGACAGCGTCTCGGGCGCGATGCTCATCGACGCGACCGGCCCCGTCAACACGGTGTCGCTCAACAGCGTCTCAGGCGATGCGACCGTGCGCCTGGACGAGGAACTCGCCGCGAACTACGTGGCCCGGACGCTGAGCGGCCGCATCACGATCGACGGCGTGCCGCGCGGCACCTCCGGCCCGTCGAACTTCGCCGGTTCGCGCGGCGAGCTGTCCGGGACCTTCGCCGACGTGCGCGTGAACACCGTCTCTGGCGATGTCACCGTGCTGCGCCGCGACGCGGCCGAGGCGCCGGTGTCGTTCACCTCCGACGGGGAGGATCTGCTGTGAGCCCCGCGGTCTTCTCCCACGGCGACCTGCGCCTGTACCTGCTGGCACTGCTCGCCGAGTCCCCGCAGCACGGCTACGGCATCATCCAGGCGCTCACCGATCGCACCGGCGGCACCTACACGCCGAGCGCCGGCACGATCTACCCCCGCCTGGCGAAGCTCGAGGAGGAGGGACTCGTCACGAAGACGGCCGACGGCCGGACCACGATCTACGCCATCACCGACGCGGGGCGGGCCGAGCTCGCCGCGCGCGAGGGCGACCTGCAGGGCATCGAGGCCGGACTCAACGACTCCGTGCGCCTGATCGCGAACGAGGTGCGCCAGAGCGTGCAGGAGGCCATGCGGAGCCTGCGCGCCGACCTCGCCGCCGCCGCCCGCGAAGAGCGCTCCGGAGCGACGGCCTCCTCCTACCGGGAGGCGACCGCGCGCGCCGACGAGCGGATCGCCAGCCGGGAGGAGCTGCGTCGCGCCGATGCGTCGATCAACGAGTTCCGCGCCCGCGTGCGCGCCGATCTGCGCACGCACGTCGCCAAAGGCGGCCTGCTGCCCGCCCCGGTGGTGAGCGACCTCGACGCGGCGCTCGACGCCGCCGCCCACGCGGTGACGTCGGCCTTGGCCGGGCTGCGCAGCTGAGGCCCTTCACCGGGTCGGCGAGCGAGCACGGCCGACGGCCGACGGGACGGAACGCGGCGCCCTGGTGGGTGACCGCGTTTCGTCTCGGGCGCTGCGCGTCCTCGCTCAACGGCCGGAAGGGTCGGGCACTGCGCGTCCTCGGCTCAACGACCGGGAAGGGAAGGCGCCGACCCGGATCCGGCTACTCCGGCCAGATCTCCTTCTGCGTGTCGGGTACGGGCTCCTCGAGCGGCACGACGAGGATCGGCCGCGACTGCCGGTGCGACAGCCGTGCCGCGACGGATCCGGTGAAGAACTCGCGGATCGACTCCCCGATCCCGCGGCTGCGCGTGCCGACCACGATCAGCTGCGCATCCACCTCGCCCGCGAGATGCTTGATCGCGAGCGCGGGGTCACCCACCAGCTGACGCGCGGTCCAGGTGAGGCCGGATCCGGCGAGCACCTTCTCGACCTCGGCGCGCAGCTCGGCGAACTCCTCGGCGCCCGTGTCGATGTTGAGGTCGATCGGCGCGGAGTGCACCATGCCGTCCGGATCCTCGAACGTGACGAAGCGCGTGACGTCGACGTGCACGATCAGGAGGGGCGCGGAGAGCAGGGTCGCGTAGCGCATCGCCTCGGCGAGCACGCGCGGCGGCTGACCGGGTCGCAGGGCGACGATCACGGCCTTCTGCAGCTGCGTGTTCTGCAGTTCTCGTTCCTCAGGGGTGGGGGCGGTGTCGCTCATCTCATCGTTCCCTTCCGGCCGGGTTGCTGCGACCCCCGTCACGGCGAGGTGAGGTGGCCCTCGTGCTATCCTGGATGCTACTCTTACCGGCCGCGAGCCGGTGCCGGAAATAGACAGCGGGCCCCGTTTCGTCCGCTGCTTACAGTAAGGGGGTCTCGCGCATGGGCCGTGGCCGTCAGAAGGCAAAGCACACCAAGATTGCCCGCGAACTGAAGTCCTACAGTCCGTCGGTGAACTACTCCGCGCTGGAGCGCGAGCTGGGTCATCCGGAGACCGAAGACCAGTACGTCGACAAGTGGGCGGATCAGTACGCCGACGAAGACGAGGACGAGCTCGAAAGGGCCTGAGCTCTCTCATCCGCAACCCCGCCCGAGCATGCTCGCGGCGGGGTTCGTCGTTGGCACCGGTCGTCCGCGCGTCCCTGCGAGGATGGATCCATGCCTCACGTCGTCGCGCTCTATCGCCACCCCGTCAAGGGATTCACGCCCGAGAGCCTTTCCTCGCTCACCGTGCAGGCGGACGGCCGGATCGCCGGCGACCGGGTGCTCGCGTTCCGCTTCGCGGATGCGGCGACACCCGAGGAGCGCGACGGCCTCGATCACTGGCCGAAGTCGAAGGGGCTCGCGCTCGAGTCCTTCCCCGCGCTCGCGCAGCTGCGGCTGACCTACGACCACGACGCGCGGCGGGTGCGCATCGAGCACGCGGGCGAGACGCTGGCCGACGCGGATCTGGACAACGACGGACGCCACGCGCTCTCCGAGGCCGTCACCGCCTTCGTGCTCGACTCCCCCGACGCCAAGCGCCTGCAGCGGCCGGGACGCCTCCCGCTGGCGCTGGTCGGCGACGGCACCCGCTCGCGGTTCCAGGACCGGGGACGCGGCTACGTGTCGCTGCACAGCGAGGCGAGCGTCGCCGCGCTGGGCGCCGCGCTCGAACAGGAGGTGGACGATCGCCGGTTCCGCTCGAACGTCGTGATCGGGGGCGTCGACGCGTGGGACGAGCTGAACTGGCACGGCGAGGTGCGCATCGGCGACGTGCGGCTGCGCACCGCCGGCCCGATCGTGCGCTGCCTGGCGACGCACGCGAACCCCGACACCGGCGAGCGCGACGCGAGCGTGCTGAAGACGCTCACCGGATCCCTCGGCCAGGACGAGCCGACGCTCGGCCGCCTGCTCGTGCTGCCGGGGATCAGCGGCGCGGTCGGCGACCCCGCAGGCGTCGGCGGCACGATCCGCGTCGGCGACGAGGTGCTCGTGGACTGAGGGCGCGACGCCGACGCTCAGTCGACCGCTGTCGCTCTCAGGATGACGGCGGTCTCGGGATGCACCGACGGCATCACGATGCCGATGCGGCCGAGGATCCTCCCGGTCAGCTCGACGCCGTCCCGCTGCCACGCCGCGGCGTTGCCCGCGAGTCCCCGCAGGCTGAGCGGCTCGATCTCGACCCGGTAGCGCCGGCCGTCGTCGAGCCCGGGCAGACGGAAGCGCCCCGCCGTCGCGGTCGCACCGACGGCGAGTGCGGTGAACAGGTAGAGCCCGCGTCCGCCGTGCTCGGCGATCACGCCCTGCAGCGCGAAGGCCGGGTCCGGTGTCTGCGCACGCACCATCCGGCCGCCGTGCAGCAGGGCGCGCTCGCGCTTGTGCAGGGCGATCCACTCCGCCAGCTGGGCGCGTTCCTCGTCGCTCCAACGGCGGATGTCCGCTTCGACGCCCAGGTGCCCGAAGAGCGCGACGGAGGCGCGGAACGCGAGGGTGTGGGTGCGGCCGGTGACGTGCGAGGGGGCGGACGCGATGTGCGCGCCGATGAGCTCCGGCGGCACCAGCTGGGCCGTCCATGCGTTGATCCGCCGGCGCTCCAGGGGGTCGTTGTCGTCCGATCCCCACACCCGGTCCGTGCGCTCGAGCACGCCCAGGTCGACGCGTCCGCCGCCCGAGGAGCACGACTCGATCTCGAGCCCCGGCTGGTGGCGCTTGAGCTCGTCCACGAGCGCGTAGAACGCGAGGGTCTGCCCGTGCACGCCCGGTGCGCGCCGGGATCCGGTGCCCGCCTCGACGAGGTCGCGGTTGTGATCCCATTTCAGGTACGCGATGTCGTACTCGTCGAGCAGCGCGATGAGCGCGTCGCGCACGTGCGCGTAGCAGGCCGGGTTCGCCAGATCGAGCACCTGCTGATGGCGCCCCGTGAGCGGCCATTCCGAGCGCGCCGACATGATCCAGTCCGGATGCGCGCGGGCCAGGTCGGAGTCGGGATTCACCATCTCCGGCTCCACCCAGAGCCCGAACTGCATGCCCAGGCCGCGCACATGGTCGATGAGCGGATGCAGCCCCTGCGGCCACACCTCGGGCGACACGGTCCAGTCGCCGAGCCCGGCGCGGTCGTTGCGGCGCGCACCGAACCAGCCGTCGTCGAGCACGAAGCGCTCCACCCCGACGGACGCGGCGGCATCGGCCAGCTCCACGAGATCCCGCTCGTTCTGGTCGAAGTACACGGCCTCCCACACGTTGAGGGTGACCGGGCGGGGCGACAGCGGGTGCTGGGGCCGCGCGCGCAGCATCCGGTGCGACTGCGCCGCGAGCGCGTCGAGACCCTGCCCGTGGAAGCCGTACAGCCACGGGCTCCGATACTCCTCGCCGGCACCCAGCCGGATCTCGCCGGGCCGCAGCAGCTCGCCCCCGGCGAGCACCTGGCGGCCCTCGGCGACCCGCTCGACCTGATGCACGTGGTCGCCGGACCAGCCGACGTGGATCCCCCACACCTCGCCCGAGGCCTCGTCGAAGCCGTGCCGGCCGACGGCGAGCACCAGCGCGCTCCCGAGGCCGGTGCGCCCGCGCCGGTTCTCCCTGCGGTGCGCGCCGACGCCGAGGCGGCGCCGCTGCGGAACGCGCTCGACCGCCCAGCGTCCCGCGAAGTCCAGCGCCTCGTCCGCCTCCAGCGGCACGGGCAACGTCGGCAGGAGCGCATCGAGCGCGTACCCGTCGTCGCCGGCGTTGCGGAGGGCCGCGCGGGTGCGGATCGCGCCGGAGGCGATGAGCTCGACGTCGAGCTCGAGCTCCAGCTGCGCCTCGTCGTCGCGGGCGGACACCTGCACCGAAGCAGGGCCGAGGGAGACGAGGCGGCGTCCGGTCGGCACCGGGCCGGATCCGTCCTCGAGCGGGGCGCCGTCCACCCGGACCCCGGTCACCTCGAAGCGCGGCGACCAGTGCGCGCCGTCCCGGGAGCCGCTGATCCCCGGCGTCCCGCTCCATCCGCGCGAGAGCTCGGGGAGCAGCGATACGGGCACGACCGCGTCGACCTCGCTGCCGGCGTCGGGGAAGACGCCGGTGCGCGTCAGCGCGTCGAAGGACGCGGCGTCGAGGGGTCCGCAGGCCGCGCCCCAGTGCACCACCTCCGGCAGCCCGCCGCCGCGGATGTCCAGGACGAGAGCGACGTCCTCGGTCTGCAGCACGATGCCGAGATCCACGACGGCGTGGTCGACGGTCGATGACGACATGATTCCTCTTCCTCAGCGGTTCGAGTATTGTTTACGTTGCCATGCAAGGGACCAATGTGCAACGGACCAAGGACGGCGCTCCGCGCGCCTCGATCAAGGACGTTGCCCAGCGCGCGGGCGTCTCTCCGCAGACCGTGTCGCGCGTGGCCAACGGCTATGTCCACGTGCGCCCGGAGAAGCGCGAGAAGGTGCTCGCCGCGATGAAGGAGCTCGGGTACCGGCCGAACAGCGCCGCGCGCAATCTGAAGTCCGGCCGCTTCCGCAGCCTCGGCGTCGTCACCTTCAACATCACGACGCTGGGCAACGAGCGCACCCTCGAAGCGGTCGCCGAGGCCGGCGCCGCGGCCGGCTACACGACCACCCTGATCCCTGTGGCCGACCCCACGCGCGTCTCGGTGACGGGCGCGTTCGGGCGCCTCGAGGAGCAGGCCGTCGACGGCATCATCCTGATCATGTCCGCCGAGTTCGGCTCGCCCGACGACTACGCCCTGACCGCGGGCCTGCCGCTCGTGATCGTCGACTCCACGGCGACCGCGGAGCACACCCTGGTCGACACCGACCAGGAGCAGGGCGCCCGGATCGCCATGCAGCACCTGCTCGACCTCGGCCACACCCGCATCGCGCACGTGGCGGGCCCGCTCAAGTCGTTCTCCGCACGCCGCCGTGAGGACGCCTACGCACATGTGCTGCAGGAGCACGGGCTCCACGCGCCGACGCTGCACCGCGGCGACTGGACCGCCGCCTCGGGCCGCGCCGCCGGCCGGGAGATCCTCGCCGAGAGCCCGCGCCCGACGGCGGTGTTCGCGGCGAACGACCAGATGGCGCTCGGCGTGATGCACGCGGCCCACGAGGCGGGACTGCGGATCCCCGAGGATCTCAGCGTGATCGGCTTCGACGACAGCGAGGACAGCGACAGCTACTGGCCCGCCCTGACCACCGTCCACCAGAACTTCGACGTGGTCGGCCAGCGCGCGACCGAGCTGCTCATCGCGATGATCGACGGCGATCCCCTGCCCGACAACCCGCTCATCCCGACCCGGCTCGTGGTGCGGGACAGCACCGGTCCCGCACCGGCTCTGACCTGACCGCATTCAGAACTCGGTCGGGCCGAGCCGCGGCCACTCCGCGAAGCGCACCGTCGGCCGCTCCGCGCCACGGAGCTCCAGCACGAGGATCTCGTTGCCTCCGGCGCGCAGCACGGGCGCGGGGACGTACAGCGTCTCCTGCGGGCCGCGCGCGGAGTGGCGGCCGAGTGCGAAGCCGTTGATCCACACCGCGCCGGATCCCCAGCCGCTCACGTCGAGATGCAGGTCGCCCGAGGGGTCGGCGTCGAAGACGCCCCCGAGCAGCACCGGACCGGCGACGGGAACGCCGGGGCGCACCGCCGTCCCGTGCGCGGCGAGTGCCGCGCGCACGGCGTCGGCGGTCAGCTCGAGGGGGGAGACGGCCCAGTCGTGCAGCTCCTCGCCGTCCAGACGCACGGGGCCGATCAGGCCCTTGGCCTCGCCGATCCGCGGACCGTAGTTCACGCCGCCGAGATGCTCGACGAGGATCGAGAGCTCGCCCGCCGCCGGCACCGTGAGCACGCGGTCGTGCGCTTCGCGATCCAGGATCCCGACGGGGCGTCCGTCCAGGAACACATGTGCGCGGTCGCGCGCCTCGCCCACGGTGAGCGCGCCGCCGTGCGGGACCGCGACCGCATACCGGGAGTAGCCGCGCGGGGAACCGAAGGACGTCGCGGCGGGCGCGGTCTCGTGCCGGGTCCAGCTCTCCAACCCCGCGTCGGCGAGCGCGACGGCGCGCACCAGCGGCGCCTCCAGGACGCGCGCGGGCGTCCGGGGCGCAGGGAGGTCCTCCGGCACCGGCGCATACGCGGCGATCACGTCGCGGAACCGCCAGTACTTCTCGGTGGGCGTGCCGTCCTCGGCGATCGGCGCGTCGTAGTCGTACGACGTCGCGATCGGCCGGTAGACGCCCTTGTCGTTGGCGCCCGCCGTGTAGCCGAAGTTCGTGCCGCCGTGCACCATGTAGATGTTGACGCTGGCGCCCGCGGCGAGGAGGGTCTCCAGCTCCGCCGCACTGTCGGCCGCGGAGGTGGTGTGGTGCGGCTCGCCCCAGCTGTCGAACCAGCCGCACCAGAACTCGGAGCACATGAGCGGCCCCGTCTGCTGGTGCCGGCGCAGCGCCGCCAGGCGCTCCGCCGCGCGCGATCCGAACGACGCGGTGCTGTGCAGATCGGGCAGCGTCCCGTCGTCGAGCATGGAGCCGGCGGGCTGGTCGACCGTCGTGAGCGGCACCTCGATGCCGGCGTCACGGGTGAGGTCGGTGAGGGCGCGCAGGTACGCCTTGTCGGAGCCGTACGCCCCGTACTCGTTCTCGATCTGCACGAGGATGACTCCCCCGCCGCGGTGGATCTGCCTCGGCCGGACGATGTCGTACACGCGCGTGAGATAGCGCTCCACCTCGGCGAGATAGCGCGGATCCTGCGAGCGGACGCGGATCCCGGGATCCGCGATGAGCCACTCCGGCAGTCCGCCGTTGTGCCACTCGGCGCAGATGTAGGGGCCGGGGCGCACGATCGCGTGCATCCCCTGCGCCTGCACGAGGTCGAGGAAGCGGCCGAGGTCGAGGTCGCCCTCCGCGGAGAACTCGCCGCGCACCGGCTCGTGCGCGTTCCACGGCACGTAGGTCTCGATCGTGTTGAGGCCCATCTGACGGGCCGTCCGCAGACGGTCCTCCCAGAGGCCGGGGTGGATGCGGAAGTAGTGCATCGCGCCCGAGATCACCTGGAACGGCGCTCCGTCGAGCAGGAAGTCGGTCTCGCCGATGGCGAAGGTGGGCATTGCGGACTCCGGGAAGGATCGAGGGGTCGTGGAGGGCGGCGGGAAAGGTGCGGGGCCCGCCGCAGCGGACCCCGCACCGAGCGGCGGCGGGTTAATTGTTGACCTGGAAGCCCTGCTGGTTCCCGTAGTCGACGAGCGTCTTCTGCCACTCCTTCAGAGCCGCGTTCAGATCGCCCTTGGCGCCGATCGCCTTGCCGACCGAGTCGCCGAACACGTTGTTGGCGTATCCCTGGAACGGCAGGTACTGCCAGCCCGCGATGACCGACTTCGCCGAGTCCGCGCCGATCGGGTTCGGCTTCTGGTCGCCGTACGCCGCGAAGGTCATGTTCTTCCAGTCGGCGTTGTCGAACTCCTTGACCGTCGACGGGAAGCCGTTCTGGTTGATGAGCGTGCGGCCGGTGCCGTCGGCCATGAACTGCAGCACGGCGGCCGCGAGGGCCTTGTTCTTGCTCTGGTCGGTGACGCTCAGTCCGCTTCCGCCGTTCTCGGCGGATCCGGGAGTCCCGTCCCACGTCGGCATCGGGGCGACCTGCCACTTGCCGGCGCCGTGATCATCCATTCCGGAGATCATCCAGGAACCCATCATGAGCGTGGCGAGCTTGTCCTGGTTCAGTGCCTTGCTCCACTCGTCCGACCAGGTGGCCAGCGGAGAGAGCTCGCCGCGCTGCAGCATGCCGCCCCACATGTCGGCGAACTTCTTGCTGCCTTCGTCCTGAAGGTCGATCGTGACCTTCTCGCCGTCGGTCTTGAACGGATGGCCGCCGGAGGCCCAGATCATGCTGGTGAAGAATCCGGCGTCGCCGCCGGTGGCGATGTAGGTGTTCGGATCCTTCGCGTGGATGGCCGCGCTGTCCTTGACGAACTCGTCCCAGGTCTTCGGCGCCTCGGTGATGCCGGCGGCGGCATAGAGGTCCTTGTTGTAGATGAAGACCATCGGACCGGAGTCCATCGGGATGCCGACGAGCTTGCCGTTCACGTTCACGGAGCTCCAGGTCGACGCGGTGAACTGGTCCTTGTAGCCGTCGAAGCCGTAGGAGGTCATGTCGGCGAGCGCCCCGGCCATGGTCAGCTGCGGCATGGTCTGGTACTCGACGGGCACGATGTCGGGAGCACCGGATCCCGCCTTGACGGCGTTCTGCAGCTTCGTCACCGCAGCATCCGGGTTGTCCAGCTTCACGACCTTGATCTTGACGTTGGGGTGCTCCTTGGTGAACGCGTCGGCCTGCTTCTGCGTGGCGTCGCTCCAGGTCCACCAGGTCAGCTCGCCGCCCTTCTTGAGAGCGGCGTCGATGTCGGCCTTCGAACCGCCCTGGGCGGCGTCGCTGCCGCCCTGGCAGCCCGCGAGGGCGCCCATCATGAGCGAGGCGGCGCCGACGACGACGGCGGCGCGCATCCAGATGTTCTTCTTCACTGCGGGGTCCTTTCCGGAGGTGATGCAGAGTTTCGTGCGGGGGAGGTGAACAGAGGGGTTGCGGCTACTTGACGCTTCCGGCGGCGAGGCCGGACTGCCAGTAGCGCTGCAGATAGAGGAAGGCGGCCGAGATGGGCAGCACCGTCAGCAGCGAGCCGGTGATGACCAGCTGCGGGATCGGCTGCGTGCCGATCGACGC
Organism: Microbacterium azadirachtae; assembly: GCF_000956545.1. GTDB lineage: Bacteria > Actinomycetota > Actinomycetes > Actinomycetales > Microbacteriaceae > Microbacterium > Microbacterium azadirachtae. The sequence goes on along the minus strand of NZ_JYIT01000055.1, from coordinate 36,006 downwards.
GGACGCGGACGCCCACTGGCTGAGTCCGACCGTGAGCGGGTACCACTCGGGGCTGGAGAGCATGATGAGCGGCAGGAAGTAGTTGTTCCAGGTGGCGACGACGGCGAACATCAGCACGGTGATGAAGGCCGGGGCGAGCTGCCGGAGCGAGATCGAGAAGAAGATCCGCAGCTCGCCGGCGCCGTCCAGGCGCGCCGCCTCGATGAGCTCGTCCGGGATCGCCTCGGCCGCGTAGACCCAGACCAGGTACAGACCGAAGGCGCTCACGAGCGACGGGATGAGCACCGAGGCCGGGGTGTTCGTGAGCCCGAGCTTGCTGAACAGCAGGAACTGGGGCACCGCGAGCACGGATCCGGGGATCGCGAGGGCGCCGAGGATGATCGCGAACACCGCGCGCCGGCCCGGGAAGCGGTACTTGGCGAGCCCGTACCCGGCCAGGGTGGCCAGCAGCGTGGCGCCGCCGGCGCCGACCACCACGTAGAGCACGGTGTTGAGGAACCAGCGCAGGAACACCCCGTCGTCGTACGCGAACACGTCGGCGATGTTCGTGAAGAGGGAGAACTTCGGCCCGAACCAGAGGCCGGACGTGGTGTAGAGGTCCTGCCGCGACTTCGTGGAGTTCACCACGAGCCAGAACAGCGGGCCCAGGCTGTAGAGCAGCATCAGGGTCATCACGATCATGAGGGTGATCGAGGTGCGCGTGCGGCGCGCCGGTCGCCGGCCGGCGCGGCGGGCGGGACGACCCTGGATCCGGCCGCTCGCGAGCCGGCTGGGTCGGCGGCCGGTGACGACGGCCTCGGTGTTCAGCGGCTCCGCGCCCTGGGACGTCATGACGCTCATCACTTCTGCTCCTTCGATCCGAGGGACTGCGCGAAGAACGCGATGATCATGGTGATCACGCCGGAGATGATCGCGATCGCGGCCGCGTAGTTGAACTGCGATCCGGCGAACGACAGGTTGAAGGCGTACATGTTCGGCGTGAAGTAGCTCGAGATCGAGTTCGGCGCGATCTTCTGCAGCACGGCCGGCTCGTTGAACAGCTGGAAGCTGCCGATGATCGAGAAGATGGTCGCCACGACGATCGCGCCGCGGATGGCCGGGAGCTTGATGCTGAACACCGTGCGCAGGGCGCCGGCCCCGTCGATCTCAGCCGCCTCGTAGAGCTCCTGCGGCACGGCCTGCAGCGCCGAGAAGAAGATCAGCATGTTGTAGCCGACGAACTCCCAGGTGACGATGTTGCCGATCGCGGGCAGGATCCACGTCGACGACAGCGGGGAGGGCACGATGTCGCCGAGCCAGCGGTTCAGATCCGCCACGAGTCCGAACTGGTCGCCGTACATGTAGCCCCAGATCATCACCGCGACCACGCCGGGGACGGCGTAGGGGAGGAAGATGCTCAGCCGGTAGAAGGGCACGAACCGCAGCCGTGCGCTGTCGAGCGCCAACGCGGCCACCAGGGCGAGCACCAGCATGATCGGCACCTGCACGACCAGGAACAGCACGACGCGTCCGGTCGCGTCCCAGAACTTCGGGTCGACGATCGCCGTGGCGTAGTTCTCCAGGCCGACGAAGTGCGTGCCGCCGATCAGCGAGTCGCGGAACAGGCTGAGATAGATCGCGTAGAGCAGCGGCGCGATGAGCACCAGCGCGAACACGAGCATGAACGGACCGACGAACCACCAGCCCGCCCAGGACGGGCGGGAGCGTCGGAGCGGCGTCGCGATCGACATCCGTGTCTCACTTCCTCGTGATTGGTTGCGTTACCAAGAGCACTATAGGCACACTATGGTTACGTAAACAACTCACGCCTCGAAAACGTGATGTTTACGTTGCCAATCCGTCGAGAATCCACCGCATGGACGATGTGCGGAGGAGACGGAGTCCGACCAGATGGACAGAAGACAAAGGAGTTGGATCCATGCAACGACGACGGAATCAGGTGCTCGCGGCGCTCGGCGCCGCAGCGCTGGCCACGGGCCTCGCCGCGCCGATCCCCGCAGCCGCGCAGCCGCAGGCGCAGGCCACGTCCGCGCAGGCGCGGGCCACGACGATCCCCGTGCTCACCGGCGCCGAGCTCTCCGCGTCATGGACCGCACCGCTGAGCACCCGAGGACGGTACGTGGTCGACGCCGACGGCGACCGGTTCAAGCTCATCTCCGCGAACTGGGATGGAGCGCAGGGGCACTGGAGCGGCAGCGGATCCAAGGACGACCCCGCCACGCACAACAGCGGCGACAGCTACGACATCCCGATGGGGCTCGACCGCGTGGCGCTGCCGACCCTGATGAGCGACTTCCACTCGATCGGGATCAACAGCATCCGCCTGCCGTTCTCCAACGAGATGCTCGGGATGACGGCGGCGCCCGATGCGGCGGTCGCAGCCAACCCGCAGCTGCGCGGCAAGACGCCGCTCCAGGTCTTCGACGCCGTGGTCGACGCGCTCACCGCCGACGGATTCGCCGTGATCCTGAACAACCACACCACCACGTCGCTGTGGTGCTGCGGTGTCGACGCGAACACCAAGTGGTACAGCAGCCAGACCACGGAGAAGTGGATCTCCGACTGGGTGATGCTCGCCCAGCGCTACCGGGCCAACCCGCGGGTGGTAGGCATGGATCTGCGCAACGAGGTGCGCCGCGACGTGACCGACGATGCGAACTGGGGAATGGGCGACGGCAACGACCTGTACAAGGCGTATCAGCAGGCGGCGATCGCGATCCAGAAGGTCAGCCCCGACGTCCTCATCGTGATGGAGGGGATCAACTGGCAGGGCGTGCCGCTGGACGGCCTGTTCCACGACCGGCCCATGCTCAAGCCGGTCGCGAACACGTCGAACACGATCCTGCACCCGGACAAGCTCGTGTACTCCGCGCACGTGTACGGCTACACGGGTCCGCAGCACACCGGGGCAACGGGGCTGGGCGAGACCCACGACCTGCGCTATCGGGACATGACCGCGACACAGCTCGCGGACGCGGTGACGCAGGAGGCGCTGTTCGTGACCACGGCCGGCCAGCACTACACGGCTCCGGTGTGGATCAGCGAATTCGGCATCCGCGGAGCCGGGGAGACCGATCAGAAGAACATCGACTGGTGGAACAACTTCACCGACCTCCTCGCGGCGAACGACACCGACTTCGCCGCCTGGCCCCTGGTCACCCAGGCCGACGCCGCGGGCGACCTCGCCGACACCTATGCGCTGCTCGGCTACCGGCCGGACGGCAGCCGGATCAGCATCGCGGACGACTGGCGGTATGCGGGCTGGCAGAAGCTCGTCACCTCCCCCGGCAGGACGGGACACGTCGACCCCGCCGTGCGCTGGAACATGCTCGGCAGCGACAGCTACCTGCCCGACACCAACGCCTCCGCGCTCATGCAGGACCGGCCCGACTGGGATCCGGGTCAGTGGAAGGGCGTCTGCCCCGACACCGAGCGGCTGCAGGGCCTCTCCCGCAGCAGCAACCGCGGTCTGTGCACCGATGCGGGACAGCCGAGCCTCACGACCGTCCGCCATGTCGTGAGCACTGAGGCCAACGTGCAGGTCGACTGGGCCGGCGGCTACAGCAAGCTGCAGTGCGCGAACGGGGAGATCGCCGTGGGCCTCAGCCTGACGATCGGCACCGTCAACCGCTGGGCGGCCTCCCGGCTGCTCTGCGCACCGAGCGCGTCCGCGCTGCCGTCGAGCAACGGCCGCACCCTCTGGTTCGACCGCGCCGACAACCGGCCCGCCGGCGGAGGCTCGACCGCGAGCGACTGGGCGCCCGGGCGCTTCAAGGGCCAGTGCGCCGACGGCGAGTACATCGCCGGCGTCGCCTACACCTATCAGCGCCTTCAGGGCGGCGTGCCGAGCGCGCTGCTCTGCAAGCCGCTGCACTGATCCGGCGCCGCTGTTCCGGGTGCCGTGCGACCCACCCGGAACAGCGGCACGCTCCCTGCGGCACGAGCGCCGCGATGTTCGACCTGCCTCGCAGGACCGCCCCTGACCCCCGGAAGGATCCGCCGTGATCGACACGATCCACGTCGTCTTCAAGACCCACCTCGACATCGGCTTCACGGCCCTCGCCCGTGACGTGATCGCCGGCTACACCGAGCGCTACCTGCCCCGCGCGATCGAGCTCTCCGAGGAGCTGGAACGCCGTGGCGGACCTGCGCGCTTCGTGTGGACGACCGGTTCCTGGCTGATCGACCACGTGCTGCGCACGGGCAGCGCAGCGCAGGTCGCCCGGCTCGATGCCGCCCTGCGGCAGGGGCGGATCCGGTGGCACGCGCTGCCGCTCACGACGCACACCGAGCTCCTGGATCCGTCGCTCGCCGCGTTCGCGACGTCGCTGTCGCAGGATCTCGACGCACGCTACGGCCGCCGCACCATCGCCGCGAAGATGACCGACGTGCCGGGCCACACGATCGGGCTCGTGCCCGTGCTCGACGCCGCCGGGATCGAGTACCTGCACCTGGGTGTGAACGGCGCCTCGGCGGTGCCCGACGTGCCGGAGTTCTTCGTCTGGCGCGCTCCCGACGGCGCCGAGGTCGTGGTGAACTACGCGCGCTCCTACGGCTCGGAGGGGCTGGCGCTCGCCGTCGTGCCGGGCGGCACCGACGCGCTGCACCTCGCGCACACCGGCGACAACGACGGCCCGCCCACGGTGGACGAGGTGGAAGAGCTCTTCGCCGCCCTCGCAGCCGCGCACCCCGGGGCGCGCATCGTCGCCTCGAACCTGGACGATTTCGCTCGCGCGGTGCTCGCGCACCGCGACGCGCTGCCCGTGCTCACCGACGAGATCGGCGACACCTGGATCCACGGGGCCGGTGCCGATCCTCTCCTGACCGCCGGCCTGGGCGCCCTGCAGCGGCTGCGGACCGCGTGGGTCCGCGACGGCGCCCTCGGTCCCGCCTCCGCGGAGCACCACGACTTCGGGGTGGCGCTGCTGCGCATCGCCGAGCACACGTGGGGCGAGGACCTGAAGACCCACCTCCCCGACTACGCGAACTACCTCAAGGACGAGTTCCGCGCGGCTCGCGCCCGCGACGTCGTCGATCCCTCATCGAACCCCGCGGACACGCACGCCTACGACTGGGCGTGGGCCGAGCACCCGTCGCGGAACCCCCTGACGTACTCGGGATTCGAGGAGTCCTGGGCCGAGCAGCGCGCGCATCTCGATGCGGCGATCGCCGCGCTGGCGCCCGCGCGCGCGGCCGAGGCGCGGGCGGCACTGGCCGAGCTGCAGCCCCGGGGTGACGCAGCGGCGGAGGGCGCGACACCGGTCGACGGAACCGAGCGCACCCTCGCCGTCGGCGAGGAGGTGCTCCTCGGACGGTTCGCGGTGCGCTTCGGCGCGGACGGGTCGATCACCGGGCTGCGCGACGCACACGGCAGCGTGTGGGCGGATGACGACCACGCGCTGGGCGCGTTCCGCCACCAGACCTTCGACGAACGCGACGAGCAGCGCTGGCTGCGGCAGTACTGCCGGGACCTCGACCAGCACGGCTTCTGGGCGATCCCCGACCAGGCGAGCCCCGGCCTGGCGATCGCCGACAGCCTCCCCGCGCGCGTCACGGCACCCGCCGTGCGGACCCTGCGGGTCGTCACGAACGCCGACGGCACCGGCGTCGCGACGGCCGACCTGTCCCTTCCGGCGCGACTCGTCGCGGCGACGGGCGCGCCGGCCCGGATCCGCATCGAGTACCGCTTCCCCGCGAGCGAGGGCCCGATCCGGATCCTTCTCGACGTGTGCGGCCGCGAGGCGTCCCGGCTGCCGGAGGCGAGCTGGTTCGGCTTCCGCCCCGCCCCCGGCTCCCCCGCGGCGGACGACACCTGGACGCTGCACAAGCTCGGTGCGCCCGTGGACCCGCAGCGCGTCGTCCGCCGCGGCAACCGCACCCTGCACGCGGCGACGGCCGTCGTGCGCAGCGGATCGCGGCCTCTGCGCCTGCGCGCGATCGACGCGCCCCTGGTCGCGGTCGGCGCCCCGGCCCTGCTGCGCTTCGACGACGCGATCCCGGATCCCGCCGACGGGTTCTCCGTGAATCTGCACAACAATGTGTGGGGCACCAATTTCCGGATGTGGTTCGACGACGACCTGCGCTATCGGTTCGAGCTGGACCTCGGCGGCGCCCCCGATCCCGATGAGGAGAACCGATGACCCCCGCCCCCCGCGCGTCCACCGCAGACAGCGAGCTCGTGACGAGCCCGCTGGTGATCATGGCGGTGCGCCCGGACGGCTTCGAAGGGGTGTGGGCGGTGAGCCGGCTCAGCCGGGGCCGGCTGGAGTGGCGCACCGACGACGGCGAGGGCGAGGCGCGCATGGACGCGTTCGGCATGACCCCGCAGGGCGATCACGTGCTGCGCGTGCGCACCGAAGGGTTCCGCCCCGGCGCGACCGTGCAGGTGCGCGCCGTGACCGACGCGGTCGCCGCGCCCGGTGCGCAGCACGTGAGCGCCTGGAAGACGGTGCGCCTGGCGGACGGATCCGCCGAGAGCGCCCGGATCGCGGTGTGGAACGACACGCATCAGCGCGACGACACGATCCGTGCGCTCGACGCGCAGACGCCCGCGGTCGACCTCCTCGTCTGGAACGGGGATCTCTGCAACGACTGGACCACACCCGGCGAGTTCGTGAGCACCGTGCTCTCCCCCGCCCAGCGCGACATCAGCGCCGACCGGCCGCTCGAGGTCACGATCGGCAACCACGACGTGCGCGGCGACTGGGCGTTCCAGCTGCAGGACTACGTGGCGATGCGGGATGGCCGGCCCTTCTCCGCCGTGCGGATCGGCCCCGTGGCGTGCGTCTTCCTGCACACCGGCGAGGACAAGCCCGATGCGCATCCGACCTTCCGGGGACGGGTCGCGTTCGAGCCGCTGCGCGCGGAGCAGGCGCACTGGCTGCGTGAGGAGATCGCACGGCCCGAGATCCGCGATGCCCCGTACCGTCTCGTGTTCTGCCACATCCCGCTGCGCTGGACCGACGAGACCCCGGCCGACTACGACCGCGACGGGTACGACTGGTTCAGCCGGATGAGCCGCGACGCCTGGCACGATGCCCTGGTCGCGTGGGGCGCGCAGCTGATCGTCTCCGGCCACACGCATGAGCCCGCCCTGATCCCCGCGGACGCGACGTTCCCGTACGCGCAGGTCGTCGCCGGCGGCCCGGACCTGGACGCCGCGTCCCCCGAGGCCGCGACCTGGATCGATGTGCGGGCGGATCCCGAGGCCCTGCGCCTGGAGATGCGCACGCTCGACGGCGCCCTGGTGCTCGCGGAGACGCTGACCCCGTCGGAGAGCGTGCGACCGTTCTCAGGGTGGCGGAGTCCCGGTGCTACCAGATCCGGCCGTGGCGGCGCTCCCACGCCGCCTCGACGGTGATGTGCCGCCCGGCATAGACGCCGGCGGGGATCGAGGCCACGAGCAGCGCGGTGAGCACGATGAGCGGCACCTGCCAGCCGCCGGTCGTGGTGTGCAGCACGCCGAGCAGGAACGGGAATACCGCCGCGAGCACGTAGCCGGTGCTCTGCACGAAGCCGCTGAGGGCCACCGCCGTCTCCGGCTCGCGGGCGCGGATGCTGATCAGCACGAGAGCGAGGGGGAACAGCAGGCCCGCCAGGCCGTACAGCAGCACCCACAGCCACACGATCGACGGCGCCGGCACGAGCAGCAGGCCCAGGAGGCCGACGACGGCGCCGAGAGCGCCGATCACGTACAGCGCGGTCGTCGCGCGGAAGCGCACGATCAGCACGGGCACGATCAGCGACGCGGGCAGACCCGTGAACGCGAACAGCGAGAGCAGCAGGCCCGCCTGCTGCGGCGTCGTGCCGGCGTGCTCGACGAGGATCGTCGGCAGCCAGGCGAACGCGGTGTAGGCCATGCTCGCGGAGGTGCCGAAGACGCCCGCGAGGGTCCAGGCCAAGGGGATCCGGGCCAGGCGCGAGAACACCCGGGAGCTCGACGGCGCGGTGACGATCGGCCCCGTGGACAGGGCCGTGGCGTCCTCGAACGACAGCCGGTCGGATCCTGCCGCGACCGGATCCCCCGACTCGGCGGGCGGGGCTGCGGCCGCCGCGGCCTCGGTGCGGGAGCGCAGCAGCATCACGATCCACGGGATGGTGCCGGCGAGCGCGAAGACCGCCCACATCGCCAGCGACACCCGCCAGCCGGCCGCGTCGGCCGCGGGGACCGCCACGAGCGGCGGCAGGAACGTCGAGAACGCCATGACCGTCGTGTAGAGCGTCATCATGAGCCCGAGCCGGTCGGGGAAGTACTTCTTCACGAGCGGCGGCATCAGGATGTTCGCCATCCCGACACCCGCGAACACGAGGGCGGTCGCGATGAGCAGGGTGGACGAGTCGACGGCGAGACCGCGGGCGACGAGCCCGACCGTGACGGCGCCGAGCGCGATCACGGCGACCCGCTCCAGGCCCAGGCGACGCTCCATGAGCGGCGTGAGCAGCCCGAACAGGGCGAAGCACACCGGCGGCGCGGTGCCGATCAGGCCCACCACGGCGGACGGCATCGGGAAGTCCCGCGCCACGTGGTCGACGACCGGCGACAGCGACGCCACCGCGGAGCGCAGCGAGAACGCGACGAGCACGATGCCGAGCACCGCCAGTGCCCGCCCGCGCCAGAGCGGCCGGACCTCCGAGTTCCTCAGGGGCCGGTCATCGCCCGTCACGAGGTCTGCGACCCCTCGAGCCAGGCCAGGTACTCCGCCGTCACGGTTCCCGTCACGTACCGCCCGTCGAAGGGGCTCAGGTCGAGGTCGGTGAGCTCGGACCCCTCGGTGATCGCCGCCTTGAGGTCGTCGACCTCCTGGTAGACGAGCCGGTCGGCGCCGAGCTCCTCGGCGATCTCCGGAATGGTGCGGCCGTGCGCGATGAGCTCGTGCTTGGACGGCATGTTGATGCCGTACACGTGCGGATGCCGGATCGGCGGCGCGGCGGAGGCGAAGATCACCGAGGCGGCGCCCGCGTCGCGGGCCATCTGGATGATCTGCTTCGACGTGGTGCCGCGCACGATCGAGTCGTCGATCAGCAGCACGTTCTTGCCCTTGAACTCGGTCGACATCGCGTTGAGCTTCTGGCGCACGCTCTTCTTGCGCACCGCCTGGCCCGGCATGATGAACGTCCGGCCCACGTAGCGGTTCTTGTAGAAGCCCTCGCGGTACTCCTTGCCGAGCTTGCGGGCGACCTCCATGGCGGCGGGGCGCGAGGAGTCGGGGATCGGCATGACGACGTCGATCTCGTCCAGCGGCACGTGCTTGGCGATCGTGTCGGCAAGGCGGTCGCCCATGCGCAGGCGCGACTCGTACACGGAGACGCCGTTCATGACCGAGTCCGGACGCGCGAGGTACACGTACTCGAAGGCGCAGGGGGCGAGGGTCGGATCCGCCGCGCACTGCTTCGAGAACAGCGTCCCGTCGTTCGCGATGAACACGGCCTCGCCGGGCGCGATCTCGCGCACGACCTCGTAGTCGCCGTTCTCCAGCACGAGCGACTCGCTCGCCACGACCCACTCTTCCCGGTCGGTCCCTGAGGCGCTCGAAGGGGTCCCTGAGGCACTCGAAGGGGTCCCTGAGGCACTCGAAGGGGTCCCTGAGGCACTCGAAGGGGTCCCTGAGGCACTCGAAGGGCGGATGCGCTTGCCGAGGATCAGCGGACGGATCCCGAACGGATCCCGGAACGCGAGCAGGCCGTAGCCCGCGATGATCGCGATCACCGCGTAGGCGCCCTCGATGCGCTCGTGCGTGCGCGCGACCGCCTCGAAGATGCGCTCGGAGTCGAGGTCGACCGTCGACGTCGTGGTCTGCAGCTCGTGGGCGAGCACGTTGAGCAGCAGCTCGGTGTCGCTCGACGAGTTCAGGTGGCGGCGGTCGCGCTGCGCCATGTCGGCCGTCAGCTCGCGGGTGTTGGTGAGGTTGCCGTTGTGGATGAGGATGATGCCGTACGGCGCGTTCACGTAGAACGGCTGGGCCTCCTCCTCGCTCGACGCGGTGCCCTTCGTCGCGTAGCGCACGTGTCCGAGGCCGACGTTGCCGAGCAGCGACCGCATGTCGCGGGTGCGGAACGCCTCGCGCACCATGCCCTGCGCCTTGGCGAGGTGCATGACCCCGTTCGGCTCGGCGGTGGCGATGCCGGTCGCGTCCTGCCCGCGGTGCTGCAGCAGCAGGAGCGCGTCGTAGATGTCCTGATTGACGGGGGCGTGCCCGACCATTCCGACGATGCCGCACATGGGGGTCAGTTCGCTCCGTTCGCGTAGGCGCCGACCAGGCGCACGGCACCGCCGTCGACGCCCTTGGCGCCCTGCTCGAATTCGCCGGCCGGGCGCGCGGCGACGGCGTCGAGCCGCACCGTCCCGACCTGCCAGGTGTCGATGCCGCCGGCCGTGAGCGCCTGGGCGATCGCGGAGGCGGACGAGGCGTCGACGACCGCGAGGAAGCCGATGCCGAGGTTCCAGGTGCCCTCGCTGGACTCCAGCGAGGTGCCGGCGATGTCGCTCAGCACGCGGAACACGGGGGCCGGCGACCACGTGGAGCGGTCGACCTCGGCCCAGGATCCCTGCGGGAGCACGCGCGCCAGGTTGGCCGCGATGCCGCCGCCGGTGACGTGGCTGAGCGAGTGCACCGCGCCCTCGAAGCGCTCGGTGAGCCCGAGCAGCGGCGTCGTGTACAGGCGGGTCGGGGTGAGCAGCGCCTCGCCCCATGTGGTGCCCAGCTCGTCGGAGCGGTCGCCGTAGCCGATGCCGGCCTTCGCCAGGATGTGGCGCACGAGCGAGTAGCCGTTGGAGTGCAGGCCGCTGGAGGCGAGGGCGAGCACGACGTCGCCGTCCTGCACGCGCTCCGAGCCCAGGATCCGGTCGGCCTCGACGATGCCGGTCGCCGCGCCCGCGACGTCGTAGTCGTCGACGCCGAGCAGGCCGGGGTGCTCGGCCGTCTCGCCGCCGACGAGGGCGGTTCCGGTGAGCTCGCAGGCCTCCGCGATGCCGCGCACGATGTCGGCGATGCGCTCGGGCACGACCTTGCCGCAGGCGATGTAGTCGGTCATGAACAGCGGCCTCGCGCCTACGACCACGATGTCGTCGACGACCATGCCGACGAGGTCGTGGCCGATCGTGTCGTGCTTGTCGATCGCCTGCGCGATCGCGACCTTCGTGCCGACGCCGTCGGTGCTCGAGGCGAGCAGCGGCCGGCGGTAGCCGAGCAGGGCCGAGGCGTCGAAGAGACCGGCGAATCCGCCGACCCCGCCGAGCACCTCGGGTCCGTGCGTGGCACGGACGGCGGACTTCATGAGTTCGACGGCGCGATCGCCGGCAGCCGTATCGACGCCGGCCTCAGCATAGGTGCGGGAGGACACCAGGCAATCCTACCGGCGGGCGGCTGTGCCGGCGCCCGGCGTCGGACTCCGCCGTCGCCCCGCGCCGGGACCGCCCCGACCGCTGCCGGGGGGGCCGCCCCCGGCTCTGGTGCTGCCGCGGGAGAACTGGTATTACTTGACTCCCCCGATCCCGAGAGAACTCTGCAGCGCGGCAACGAGGCCGCGCCTTCGCGAATGGAGAGGACCATCGTGGCACGCACTCAGAAGGACCCGGGGTCGGCGCAGACCCCGGCCGAGGAGACATCCGAAGCCGTCACACCGTCGCCTCGCAGACGTGCGTCGAGCGCCTCGCTCGCGAAGAAGGACGCGGCGGGCGCAGCGCCCAGGAAGACGGGCGCCGCCCGCTCCCGGGCCCGCAAGCCCGTGCCGAGCTCCGCCACGACCGCCGGGCCGGCGACCAACCCGCTTCCGGTGGCGCTGCCCACGCTGGATCCGGAGACCGCGCCCGGCGAGAAGCCGGCACGCTCCCACGGCCTGCGCAACATGTCGGAGATCCGGCACTTCTTCCGCACCAACCGCGCGCCGATCTTCTTCCTGGGCGCCTCGGCGTTCAACCTGCTGGGCCTGGACCGCTGGGTGCGGGGGTTCTCGTACATCACGTACTACGACGGCTGGCAGGGCGCGCACCCCCGGGTGTTCAGCCCGATCCACAAGCCGTACATCGAGTTCCAGAGCGGCGAGGAGATCAACAACTGGCTGCTGCGCCACCACGAGGTGCGCGCGCACATCGCACGGCTCACGCCCGCGGGAGAGCGGCCGCGCATCGCGATGGTGTTCTTCGACGCGGAGACCGAGGCCATCTGCGAGGAGCTCGGCTACGAGCTGATCCTGCCGTCGGCCGCCCTGCGCGAGCACCTGGACTCCAAGATGGTGACCACCCGCATCGCGGAATCGGTCGGCGTGCCGAGCGTCCCCCACGTGATCACGACGGCCGGCTCCTACGAGGATCTGCAGGAGCAGGCCACCAAGGCGGGACTCGGATCCGACCTGGTCGTGCAGACCGCGTACGGGGACTCCGGCAAGACCACCTACTTCGTCACCGATGCCGCCTCCTTCGCCAAGCACGAGGACGACATCGTCGGGCACGAGCTCAAGGTCATGAAGAGGATCAACAACCGCCCGATCGCCGTGGAGGCGGTGCTCACCCGCCACGGCACCATCGTGGGCCCGTTCATGACGGAGATCACCGGCCACAAGGACCTGACCCCCTACCGCGGCGGCTGGGCCGGCAACGAGATGTTCCCCGACGTCCTCGACGAGCGCACCCGGCGCACGGCCGCGCGGCTCGTGCGCACGCTCGGCGACCGGCTCGGCGCGGAGGGGTACCGCGGCTTCTTCGAGGTCGACGTGCTGCTGGACACCGACACCGGCGACGTCTACCTCGGCGAGCTGAACCCGCGCATCTCCGGCGCCTCCGCCATCACGAACGTCACCGCGGGGGCCTACGCCGACATCCCGCTGTTCCTGTTCCACCTGCTGGAGTACTCCGGCGTCGAGTTCGACCTCGACGTCGACGAGATCAACGACCGCTGGGAGGAGCTCGCCGCGGCCGACCAGTGGAGCCACATGATCATCAAGCACACCGACGCGACGGTGGAGCACATCGACGTGGCGCCCCCGACCGGACGGTACGTCTTCGACGCCTATGGCCGCCTCGCGTTCTCGCAGGGGGATCTCGACTGGCACCTGCTCGGAAACGAGTCCGAGTCGTTCTTCCTGCGGATCTACGGGCCGGGCGACTACCGTTGGAAGGGCGCGGATCTGGGGATCCTGGTCACCAAGGGCCGGCTGCAGACGCCCACGGGTCGTCTGTCCATCCGCGCGAAGCACCTCATCGAGTCCATCAGGGCGATGTACGCGGCCACGCCGCTGCCGCCCGCGATGGAACCCTCTGAGCCTGAACTGATCGGAACCGAATCGACACCATGAGCGGTGATGTGACGCCCCCGTCGACGGACCTCTGGAACGGCATGACCCCGGCCGCGGCAGCCGTGCCCCCGCCCGCCCCGGACGGACGCCCCGTCGACGGGTTCATCCCACCCCTCGAAGCGTGGCAGCAGGAGCCGAACCTGCGCTGGTCGATGCAGCACATGGCCGACTTCCTGCCGGTGCACGAGATCTCCTCGCACGGGCGCACCCTGGCCTTGCCCAGCGTGCCCGCGGATCTCGCGCACATCGACGTCCCGCATCCGTGGGAGCCCCGCTCGGCGCCGTTCGAGGACGTGATGGCCTCGACCTTCACGGACGGCTGGATCGTCGCCCGCGACGGCGCGGTGATGGGCGAGCAGTACGTCGGGACGATGTCGCCGAGCGTGCTGCATCTGCTGATGTCGGTGAGCAAGTCGCTGACCACCGCCGTCGCCGGCACGCTCATGGGCGCGGGAGAGCTGGATCCGGGTGCGCAGGTCACGGCCTACGTCCCGGCGCTGGCCGGCTCCGGGTACGACGGCGCACGCGTGCGCGATCTGCTGGACATGCGCACCGGGGTGCGGTTCTCCGAGGCGTATCTGGATGAGAACGCCGAGGTGCGCCTGCTCGAGGAGGCCATCGGCTGGGCGCCGCGTCGGCATCCGGACACCCCGCACACGCTCCGCGACTTCCTCGCCACCCTCGGCGCCGACGGCCCGCACGGCGGACGCTTCGACTACAAGTCCTGCGAGACCGACGCACTGGCGTTCGTGCTCGAGGGAGCGACCGGGATCCACGCGGCCGACCTGATGTCGGAGCGGCTGTGGGGTCCGATGGGCGCGGAGTTCGGGGCCAACGTCGGCGTCGACGCGGTCGGATCCGGGATGTTCGACGGCGGCGTCTCGGCGTCGCTGCGTGATCTGCTGCGCTTCGGCACGCTGTTCCTGCGCGACGGGGCCGCGCTGGACGGCCGGCAGGTGCTGCCTGCCGCGTGGATCGCGGAGACACTCGCCGGAGCGCCCGACTCGCGCGCGGCGTTCGCCAACGCGGCCGAGCCCACCCTCATGCCGGGCGGCATGTACCGCAACGGCTTCTGGTTCCCGTATCCGGGATCCGACGTGTTCCTCGCGCTCGGCATCCACGGCCAGATGGTCTACGTCAACCGTGCGGCCGACGTCGTCGCCGCCAAGCTCTCGAGCTGGCCGACGCCGCAGGACGGCGAGCGCCTGCTGTGGACCATCCGTGCGTTCGACGCCGTCGCACGCACGATCGGCTGACCCGCCCTTCCGTCCGAGGAGCGGTGTTCGTCGCCTCCCTGCGGCTCCACGACGGACATCGCTCCTCGAAACCGGAATCGGCCGCTCCACGGAGCCCGGGAATCCGTACCATTAGGCCATGACGGAGAAGCCGCAGTGGCTTGTGCGCGAGGAGGCCGGCATCCCGGTGCTGGTCGCCCTCGCCCTGCGTCAGCGGCTCGGGATCAAGGTGCCGGCCGAGCTGCCCCCGCTGCGCGACCATCCGCGCCGGGCCTTCGACGACGGCGAGGCCGACGACGCGCTCGAGCGGCAGTGGCGGGCCTACTGGGAGATGACCGTCGAGCCCGTCACCCACCCGTCCGCGACGCCGCTGGAGCTGATCGACGGCTTCGAGACCATCGTGGCGCTGCCCGCCCGCGGCGCCGAGCGGCTGCGCACCGCGATCATTCCGTTCGCCGCCGACGTGCTGCACTACGCGAAGGACGCGCAGCAGCGCTACGCCCGCTCGGTCTCCGGCACCGGGGATCCCTACCGCGCGTATGCGGCGGCGCTCGCGGAGTTCGAGCGCGACACCGGGCGCCGGGCGCACTCGTTCGAGCTGAACGTGCACGTGCTGCCGCTCGCCCAGCGCGGCATCTGGCGCATCGGCGCGTTCAGCATCGCGGTCACGGACACGCTCCGGCACGACCCGGTCGACTTCGACACCGCGATCCGCCCCGTGATCGCCGAAGTGGCCTGAGACGGCCTCGACCTACGGCCTGCGCGTCCCGCGCCTCAGAGCGCCCGCGGACGCGGACTACTCGGCGATCGTCTCGTGGTCGACGCGCACGACGCGCTCGCTGCGGCGCGCGGCGCGCTCGAGCAGCAGGGCGATCACGCCGAACACGGCGATCCCGGCCGGCACCGTCCACAGCAGCAGGAAGCCGAAGACCTGGCCGAACGGATAGGCCACCTGGGTGGCCTTGGACGCCTCGAAGCTGCCGAACGCCGTCAGCAGGAACGCGACGACCACGCCCACGCCCACGCCGATCCCGAGGAAGACGCCCCAGCGCGGCGCACGACGGACACGCGCGATCTCGATCTCGGGCGTGCGGTGCGGCTGCGACGTGCTCATGGATCCATTGTCCCACGCCGGTCTGTGCGCCGCCCCGGGGTCCCCCGGCCTCCCACGGTCTCTCAGGATCGATACCCGGGAACAGGCGAGGTGACCGAGAACAGGAGGATTCGGGGAGGATCGCCTGATCTCGGTCAGGTCACCGGATCTCGGCAGGCGCGCACCGCGCGCTGCGTCGCCGGATCAGGGGCGCAGCGGCAGCAGCTCGGTGAGGTCGGCGCGCGTCCCGGACGCGTGGATCCGGCCCGCGTCGACCGCCGCCGCCCACGTCTCGGATCCGGTCGCGACCGCGATCCACGTGGCGGGATCCAGCTCGACGACGTTCGGCGGTGTGCCCCGGGTGTGACGGGGGCCCTGCACCACCTGCACCGCCCCGAACGGCGGAACCCGCACCTCGACGCTGTTGCCGGGCGCCTTCTCGTCGAGCAGCTGCAGCAGATAGCGCACCGCCGTGGCGTAGTCGGCGCGCGCGGGTCTCTCCCCGGCCGCGAGCGCGGCACGGGCGGCGTCGAGCGCGGCGCGCCCCGCGGTCGTGTCGATCCTGCTGGCCATGGATCCAGCCTAGGCACGCGGGCATAGGCTCGGCGTGATGACTTCCTCGACCGAGACCTCCGCCGCCGGCGCCGCCGCGGGTGCGCGCGCCGATCTGCTCGCGGCGGCGGCACGGGGCACGATCGGGCTCGACCGCCTTCCCGCGGTCGACGAGCCGAACCCGGCATCGGTGCTCATCCTCTTCGGCCGGCTCGACGACGAGCCCTCCGACGCCGACGCGATCACCGTGCCGGCGGACCTCGACGTCCTCCTGCAGCGCCGCGCCGCGACCCTCTCCTCGCATCCGGGGCAGGTGTCGTTCCCCGGCGGGCGCAGCGAGCCGGAGGATGCGGATGCGGCCGCCACCGCACTGCGCGAGGCGCAGGAGGAGACCGGACTGGATCCGTCCGGCGTCGAGATCCTGGCGACCTTGCCGGAGATCCCCCTCGCCGCCAGCAACCACCTCGTGACGCCGGTGCTGGGGTGGTGGCGCGAGCCTTCCCGCGTCGTCGCGGTGGACCACGCCGAGACCGTGCAGGTGTTCCGGGTGCCCGTGGCGACGCTGCTCGACCCGGCGACCCGGTTCACCTCGACGCTGACCCGGATGGGGCAGACGTTCCGCGGTCCGGCGTTCGACGTCGACGGCACGATCGTCTGGGGCTTCACCGCGATGGTCCTGGACGGGCTTTTCGACGCCGCCGGGTGGACGCTGCCCTGGGACCGCGCCGACGAGCGCCCGATCCGCCTCGAGGTCTGACCAGCGCGGCAGAGGTCACGGGAGCGTCCGGGCCGTTGTGCAGGGAGGGCCGGCCGTTCTGCAGGGTGACCCCGCCGAATCCGCGGAGATCCGCCCGGAAGACCGGGCTGGTCGCTCCTCTCACCCTGCACAACACCACGGCGCCCTGCAGAATGGCCGCGCGTCGAGGGAGACGGCCCCGCGAAACGCGCCGCGCCGCCGAAGTCCCGCTCGGTAGGCTGGGCGGGTGAAGATCCTCGTCCTCGGTTCCGGTGCTCGTGAGCACGCGATCATCCTCGCTCTGCGCGCCGAAGGGTCCGCGCACGAGATCCTCTGCGCGCCGGGCAACGCCGGCATCGCGCAGGACGCGACCCTGGTCGAGGTCGACCCGATGGACGGCTCCGCCGTGCGTGCCTTCGCGGACGAGCACGGCGTGGATCTCGTCGTGATCGGACCCGAGGCGCCGCTGGTCGCCGGCGTCGCCGACGTGGTCCGTGAGCATGGCATCCCGGTGTTCGGGCCCGGGCGCGCGGCCGCACAGCTCGAGGGCTCCAAGGCCTTCGCCAAGCGGATCATGGAGGCCGCCTCGGTGCCGACCGGCCGTGCCGTCCGCGCCGCGACCGCCGCCGAGGTCGAGGCCGCGTTCGACGACCTCGGCGCCCCGTACGTGGTCAAGGCCGACGGCCTCGCCGCGGGCAAGGGCGTGATCGTCACCGACGATCGCGAGGCCGCCCTCGCGCACGCCCAGCACTACCTGCCGCACGGCCCGGTGCTGATCGAGGAGTTCCTCACCGGCCCCGAGGTCTCCCTGTTCTTCCTCAGCGACGGCGACACCGTGCGCGCGCTGAGCCCCGCCCAGGACTTCAAGCGCGCCTTCGACGGCGACGAGGGCCCGAACACCGGCGGCATGGGCGCGTACTCACCGCTGCCCTGGCTCGCCGAGCAGTTCGGCAGTGAGGCGGCGTTCGTCGAGGAGGTCACCCGCACCGTCGCGCTCCCCGTCGTGAAGCAGCTCGACTCCGAGGGCACGCCGTTCATCGGCCTGCTCTACGCGGGCCTCATCCTCACCCCCGCCGGCGTGCGCGTGATCGAGTTCAACGCCCGCTTCGGCGACCCGGAGACCCAGGTGGTGCTGCCCCGGCTGCGCACGCCGCTGTCGCAGCTGCTGCTCGCCGCCGCCACCGGCACCCTTGAGGACCAGCCGCAGCCGGAGTTCTCGGACGAGGTCGCGATCACCGTGGTGCTCGCGAGCGAGGGCTACCCCGAGGCGCCGCAGACCGGAAGGCCGATCGAGGGCCTGGCCGAGGCCGCCGCCGTCGAAGGGGTCGGGATCGTGCACGCGGCGACGGCAGGCCCCGACGCGCCCGGCGGCAACCTCATCGCGACCGGCGGCCGCGTGCTGAACGTGGTCGCGACCGGATCCGGCTTCGCGGACGCGCGCGCCCGCGCGTACGAGGCGCTCGGACGGATCCGCCTCGACGGCGCCCACCACCGCACCGACATCGCCGCCCGCGTCGCGGAGTAGCCGCCGCCGCGGCGGAGTAGCGGCCGCGGCGCGCGACGCCACCGCGGCGCGAGCGCGCGTTTCCCCCCGCATACCGTCATTCCCTCCCCCCTCCGGGCGTCCGTGGGGGAGGGAATGACGGTCGGAGGAGGGAAACGCCAGGGGTGGAGAGTCCCGACCCGGAGGCTCAGCGCGCGCGGAGGTGCTCCGGGCGCTTCATGAACAGGATCGCGATCACGCCGGCGGCCAGCACCAGCGTCGGCAGCACCATTGTCTGCGACATCGCCGCGGCGAAGCCCATCACCACGAACTCGGGCAGCTTGCCCGCGCCGAAGTCGCCGCCGTGGTCGGCCGCCCCGGGCAGGTTCTCGACGAGACGGTTCTGCATGAATGCGGCGATCGCGGCGGATCCCAGCACGGAGCCGATCGTGCGGGTGGTGTTGTAGATGCCCGCGCCGGCGCCGGCCTGACGCGGCGCGAGGTTGCGCGTCGCGGTGGTGGCCAGCGGCCCCCACATCCCGGCCTGGCCGATGCCCATGAGCGCCGACGGCAGTAGGAACATGCCGATCGGGGTGTCGGGGTTCATCAGCAGCGCGTACCAGACGAGTGCGAGCACGGTCAGGCCGAGGCCGGGCACGAGCAGCAGTCGCGGATCGACGCGGTCGAGGATCCGGCCGGCGAGCGGGGCGAGCACACCCGAGAGCACCGCCATCGGGATGAGCAGCAGCGCCGCCTCCGTCGGGGTGAGGCCGCGGGCGAGCTGGTAGAAGAACATCATCGGCAGCGACATCGACGTGACGGTGAAGCCCACGGCCGCGATGCCGAGGTTCGCGACCGAGAAGTTGCGGTCGCGGAACAGTTCCAGCGGCACGAGCGGCTCGCTGCGCGTCTTGGCCTGCTGCCACAGGAACACGGCCATCACGACGACGCCCGCGGCGATCATGGTCCAGATCCAGCCGGCCCAGTCGTAGTGCTCGCCCTCCTGCAGTGCGAACACGATGAGGAACAGGCCGATGGCGCTGAGGAACACGCCCACCACGTCGAACCGGTGCTCGTGCGTCTGCAGGCGCGGGACCAGGAACCAGGCCAGCACGAAGCCGATCACGCCGACGGGCAGGTTGATGAAGAAGATCCACTCCCAGCCCAGGCCGTCCACGAGCAGGCCGCCCGCCAGCGGGCCGACGAGGGTCGCCACGCCGGCGGTCGCACCCCAGAGGCCCATCGCCGCACCCCGGCGCTCGGCCGGGAAGGTGCGCGTGATCACGGCCATGGTCTGCGGCGTCATGAGCGCCGCCCCCAGGCCCTGCACCGCGCGGAACGCGATGAGCGCGGTGAGCGTGCCGGACAGGCCGCAGCCCAGCGAGGCGAGCGTGAAGATCGTGAGACCGATGAGGTAGATGTTCTTCGGGCCGAACCGGTCGCCGAGACGCCCGGTGATCAGCAGCGGCACCGCATAGGCGAGCAGGTACGCGCTCGTGACCCACACGACGTTGTCGAGGTTGCTCGTCGCCGGATCCAGAGCCGCCTTGATGGCGGGGTTGGCGACCGAGACGATCGTGGTGTCGACGAGGATCATGAAGAAGCCGATGACCAGGGCCCAGAGGGCGGGCCACGGGCTCTTCGGCTTGTGACCGGCGGCGTACGCCCCGGTCGACGTGCTGACGGATTCAGCCATGGTGATGTGCCTTTCGCTTGGCAAGAAGGTGGTCCGGATCCGGCCCCCACGCGAGGTCGGAGGAGGCGATCCGGGGGATCAGGGTGTCGAGCCAGTCGACCTCCGCCTGCAGCAGCAGCCGGTGCCGGATGACCTCGATCAGGTACTGCTCGGGCACGGCACGGGTCGCGGCGCCGTCCAGCGAGGTGCTCAGCGTCTCGAGCTCGTCCCTCAGCAGTGCGAGCCGCTGCGTGAGCAGGTCGACGACCTCGTCCCGCTCGAGGTTGTGCGCCTCGGCGAGCGCCACCCGGAACGGCGTCTGCCGCCGGCTGCCGCCGAGCTCGCGCCGCACCCACTCGCGGACGGCCTCGGTGCCCGCGGGTGTGACGGCGTAGGTGGTGCGCTCGGGGCGGTTGCCGTCGCGGTCGACGCCCACCTCCTCGAGCAGGCCCTGCCCGTGCAGACGGGAGACCGTGTGGTACAGCGTGCCGTGGGAGATCGGGATGATCCGGTCGTCGCGGCGCGCGCGCAGCAGCCGTGCCATCTCGTACGGATGCATGTCGCCCTCGCGCAGCAGTGCGAGCACCATCACCCCCAGGGGGGTGAGCGCCGGATCCTTCACGTTCACTCCATTCCAACTAGTCCATGTGGACTATCCGTGTTGGACTATACGCCGGAACGCCCGCCGGCACCAGCCCGGATCCGCCGCTCACCGCAGGGCCGTGGCGAGCTGGGCGTCGGTCAGCGCGCGGTCGGCGTAGACCAGCCGCATCACGGCGGGATCGGGATTGCCCGCGTCGGGAGCGCGGTGCACGAGGGTCAGCCCCGCCTTCTCCGCGACCGCCGCGGAGGCGCGGTTGTGCTCGACCAGGTAGGCGATCACCGGGCGCTCGGGGGCGATCCCGGCCGCCGCGGTCCGCGCCGCGCGGGCGAGCTCGGTCGCGTAGCCGTGGCCGTGGTGGTCGGCCGAGAGCCGGTAGCCGAGGTTCCACACGTGCGCCGCGGGATCGTCGGGGTCGGGCGCGAGCAGCGTGCAGCCGCCGTTGCCGATCATCTCGCCGGTCTCGCGCAGCCGCACCGTCCAGGTGCCGAGCCCGGCGCGCTCCCAGCTGCGCCGCCAGCGCGCCATCATCGTCTCGATCTCCTCGGGATCCGAGGGCCGAAGGCTCGGGAAGTGCGTCCACACCCGCGGATCGGCGTGGATCCGGAACACCGCGGCGAGGTCGCCGGGCACAGGCCTGCTCAGCAGGAGTCGGTCGGTGGTGATCTCGGAGGGGTCGGCGGCGCTCACCCGTGCACCCTACGCGCGGCCTCGGACATCGGCCGCTCCGGGCACCGCGATAATGGACGCGTGAGCACACCCCTCGATCTCCCCGGCTGGCGTCACCTCTACTCCGGCAAGGTCCGCGACCTGTACTCGCCGGAGGATCCGTCCGACGAGCGGCTGCTCGTCGTCGCGAGCGACCGGGTGAGCGCCTTCGACTTCGCGCTCGAGCCCGGGATCCCGCAGAAGGGCGCGCTGCTCACCGCGCTCAGCCGCTGGTGGTTCGACCGCCTCGCGGAAGGATCCGACCCGATCCCGAACCACCTCGTCGCCGGCGAGATCCCCGCCGAGGTCGCCGACCGCGCGATGCTCGCGAGGAAGCTCGAGATGCTGCCGATCGAGTGCGTCGTGCGCGGCTACCTCACCGGATCCGGATGGGCGGAGTACCAGGCCGAAGGCACCGTGTGCGGCATCCCGCTGCCCGCCGGCCTGCAGAACGGCGACCGCCTGCCCGAGCCGCTGTTCACCCCTGCCTACAAGGCGCCGATGGGCGAGCACGACGAGAACATCACGTTCGCCCGCACCGAGGAGCTCGTCGGCGCCGAGCGCGCCGCGCAGCTGCGCGACGTCTCGCTCGCGGTGTACCGCCGGGCTGCGGCCCTCGCCGCGGAGCGCGGCCTGATCCTCGCGGACACGAAGTTCGAGTTCGGCGTCGAACCTTCGACGGGGCTCAGTGCAGGCGAGGACGGCGTGCTGCGCCTCGCCGACGAGGTGCTCACGAGCGACTCGTCCCGGTACTGGGACGCCGAGGCCTGGCGCACCGGATCCACGCCCGCCGAGCGCATGGCGAGCTTCGACAAGCAGATCGTGCGCGACTGGCTCGCCGCGCACTGGGACAAGCAGGGCACCCCGCCCGCGCTGCCCGCCGACGTCGTGGCCCGGACGGCCGAGCGCTACGCGGAGCTGCTGCACCGCCTCACGGCCTGACCGGATCCCCTCTTCCGTCTATTTGCGTCGAACCGGGGGCCCGGAGGCCCAGATCCCACGGTTTGACGCAAACAGACGGAACACGGGGGCGGGGCGCCGCGCTCCCGCGCCCAGGGAACGCCCAGGATAGGGTTTGGGCAGCCCCTTCCCCCGATCCCGAGGAGCCCGCATGGCCCTGTGGTCCCTGCACGGCGACGGACGCACCGTCGAGCCCGGTGCCGTCGTCCGCCCCGACGAGCGCCTGAACTGGCCCGCCACGATCGCGATCGGCGTGCAGCACGTCGTGGCGATGTTCGGCGCCACGTTCCTGGTGCCGATCCTCACCGGATTCCCCGTGCCCACCACACTGCTGTTCAGCGGCGTGGGCACGATCCTGTTCCTGCTGATCACGCGCAACAAGCTGCCCAGCTACCTCGGATCCTCGTTCGCGTTCATCGCCCCGGTCACCGCCGCGACGGCGGCGCACGCGACGGGCGCCGACAAGGGGATCGGCGCCGCGCTGGCCGGCATCGTCTCGGTCGGCGTGCTGCTCGCCCTCATCGGCGTCGTCGTGCACGTCGCCGGCGTCAAGTGGGTCGACCGCTTCCTGCCGCCCGTGCTGGCCGGCACGATCGTCGCGCTCATCGGTTTCAACCTCGCCGGCGCCGCCTACGGCAACTTCGCCAAGGCCCCGGTCACGGCGACCTTCACGCTGGCGATCACGATCGTGTTCGCGGTGCTGTTCCGCGGATTCCTCGGGCGGATCTCGATCTTCCTCGGCGTGATCGCCGGCTACGTCTTCGCGGCGTTCCGCGGCGAGCTCGACTTCTCCGCGGTCGACAAGGCGGCCTGGGTGGGCCTGCCGACCTTCCACCTCCCGGACTTCGGCACCCCCACGGTGTGGAGCGGCATCGCGATGTTCCTCCCCGTCGTGCTCGTGCTGATCGCCGAGAACGTCGGCCACGTGCGCGGCGTCGCCACGATGGTCGAGGATCCGCAGATCAACGCGCAGACCGGCAAGGCTCTCATCGCCGACGGCGTCTCCACCACGCTCGCCGGCTTCTTCGGCGGATCCGGGACGACGACCTACGGCGAGAACATCGGAGTGATGGCGTCCACCCGCGTCTACTCGACCGCGGCGTACTGGGTCGCCGGCATCGCGGCCATCCTGCTCAGCCTCTCGCCCAAGTTCGGCGCGATCATCAACTCGGTGCCCGCGGGCGTGCTCGGCGGCATCACCACCGGGCTCTACGGTCTCATCGGCGTGATCGGCATCAAGATCTGGGTCGACAACCGCGTCGACTTCTCCCGTCCGGTGAACCAGTACACGGCGGCCGTCGCGCTCATCATCGCCGTCGGCGGCTTCTCGATCTCGATCAAGGACTCGGGCTTCATGCTCGGCGGCATCGTGATCGCCACCGTCGCCGCGATCGTCATCTACCACGGCGGCAACGCGATCGCGCGGTTGCGCAAGAGCGGCGCGGACGACCCGCGGCCCCTCGAGGCGGTCGGCCCGATGGGCGGCGACCCGGCCTGATCAGCGCGAAGCCCGTGCCCGCGGCTCGGATCCCGAGTCCGGCACGGGTGTCGTCGTCCCCGGGAGCGGGGCGACGGGCTCGGGCAGCCCGTAGCTGCGGTGCACCCACCGGCGCGCCGCCTCGAGCGGGTAGGACTCGCCGTAGATGATGCACTGCCCGACGATGCCGTCGAGCACGCTGCGCAGCATGATCTCCTCCATGGCGGGGTCGTCGGCACCGCGCTCCCGGAAGATCCCGCGGACCGCGTCCTCCGCGGCGGCCACGCCGGCGATGTGGCGCTGCTCGGCGGCCGCGAACAGGGCCCGGGTCGCCGGCTGCTGCTGCAGGGCGACGACCACGCGCTGCAGCGGCAGCGCGACCGCGGTCATGCCGAGCGCGGTGTCGATGATGGCCGCCAGCCGCACTTCGGCGGGCGCGTCCTCCGCGGGTGCGGGAGAGGCCGCGGGCGCATCCATCCCCTCGCCGCGCGCGATCCCGAGGAGCATCGCGAACCAGCGGTCGATCACGGCCTCGACGAGCTGCTCCTTGCCTCCGAAGTAGTAATTGACCATGCCCTGCGCGACGCCGGCGCGACCCGTGATGTCGGCGATCGTGGCGCCCTCGATGCCGCGTTCGGCGAACACGTCGATCGCGGCCTGCAGCAGGGC
This sequence comes from Microbacterium azadirachtae, assembly GCF_000956545.1. Taxonomy (GTDB): domain Bacteria; phylum Actinomycetota; class Actinomycetes; order Actinomycetales; family Microbacteriaceae; genus Microbacterium; species Microbacterium azadirachtae. The sequence continues at coordinate 11,527 of NZ_JYIT01000055.1, read as the reverse complement.
CTCATGCGAGCGCTCCCTGGCCAGGCGGTTCTGCTCCGGGGAGCGTGCCATGTGCGGCGCCTTCCGGGTCCGTTGCCGGGTGACGGATCCTTTCGCTACATTAATGACTGAATACGTATTCAACCTACGAGAATCCCCCACGGAGGAACACCCATGCACGGCAGCGCCCGCGTGGACCTGAACGACCTCGGCAGCATCCTCGGCTGGCTCGCCGCCCAGTGGTGGGTGTGGGTGATCGTCGGGGTCGTGGTGCTCCTCATCCTCGTGGTCTGGCTCATGCCCGCCGCGAAGGTCAAGCCCTCCGAGCAGTACTCGACGGATGACCGCGAGGCGAACGAGATCGCCCTCGGCTTCCTGCAGATCGTGAACCAGCCGTCCGGCCCCTGGAACGACCCCACCGCCCCCGCGCTGACGGCGAACGAGAAGAAGCAGCTCGTCGAGATGTGGGGCGTGCCGGACCGCGAGCAGTGGCTCGCCGGGATCGAGCGCCTCGTCAACGGCCGTCGTCGCCGCGACCTGTGGGTCTCCTGTCTGTCGATCCGGTCCGAGCTCGCTCAGCGCCTCGGCCGCGTCCCCCGGTCGAAGGAGTGGATCGCCGCGATCGTCGAGGCCGGCGGCGACAAGCGCGACGCCCGGGGATTCGTCGCCGCGATCGAGGGCGTCGAGGCGCAGGTGCGCAAGCTCGTCGGCAAGGACATCGTGACGCCCGACGTGTACGTGCGCACCCTCGACGCCTACGCGCTCGGGCAGGCCGTCGCCCTCGCGACGTGGGGCGTCGCGCTCGGCTACGCCGAGGTGCCGGAGGCGCGCGCCCTCATCCGCCGGATCAACGAGGAGGGACGTCCCGGGTTCACCTCCTGGGCCGACTTCGGCCTCAGCTACATCGTCGGTCGCGTCATGCACTGGAGCGACGGCACGATCGGCGAGAAGACCTTCGACCGCTTCGGCGACGGGTGGAGCGACTTCAAGGCCGCCGCGACCGCCAAGCGCAACGGCCCCTGGGCGAGCCTGCCCTGGCGGATCGGGTGACCGGGGCGACACCGAGCGCACCCGTGCCCCCTGCGGATCCGATCCGCGTCGACCTCTCGCCGCTGCGCTCCGCACCGGGCATCCGCACCCTGCTCGGTTATGAGCGCGCGGCCGGGATCCCCCTGCATCGGCGCTTCCTCGTGGTGCTCGCGGGCGTGCTCCTGCTCACCGCGGCGATCGTCGTCGGGCTCTGGTGGCTGGGACGGATCGGCGTTCTCGCGCGGGTGCCGCTGATCGCCGCGTTCGGGGTGGGCTACGGGCTGCTCGGCGCCGCCGGCTTCCTCTGGTACGCCGTGGCGCTGTCCCGCCGCACCAAGCTCGCGCTCTTCGCCTGGACGAACGGCTGGGCCTACGCCGACCTGCTGCAGGGCACCCGCCGGCCCGGCGGGGCGTTCGCCCGGATGCGGCGCTCAGTCGAGCGTGGCGTCGTGGCGTCCGACGATCCGCGGATCCCGTTCGAGCTCGGCACGGCGCACTCGGTCGGCAGCCGCGACGAGGGGGCGACCCTGCAGCGCCCCTTCGCCTTCGTCGAGCTCCCGCTGGCCGCCAAGGTCCCGCACATCGTGCTGCGCAACCGGCGCCGCAGCATCGTGCCGACGCTCGGGCTGCGCGGCGCGCGCATGGATCTCGAAGGCCATTTCGCGACGACATTCCAGCTGCTCGTGCCCGAGGGGTATCAGCGCGACGCGCTCTACCTCTTCACGCCGGATCTCATGGCCCGCGTCCTCGATCTCGGCTCGGGCGGCGAGCTCGAGCTCGTCGAGGACCGCGCCTACCTGTACCTTCCCGCGCGCACCCGCTTCGACGAGCCGGACGTCATGCGCGGGATCATCGAGCTCGCGGAGGAGCTGCACCGCCGCCTCGCGGCGCGGACGGCCGCCTACCGCGACGAGACCGCCCGACAGATCGCGCACGCGGAGGGCGTCACGATCGGTCTGGGCGGACAGCGCCTGGGCGGGCAGGGCGTGTCCCTGCTCGCCGTCGCCGCCACCGCGGCGGCGGTGATCCTCTCGGCCGGGATCACCGCGTTCGCGCTGTTCGGGGGGAACCTCCTGCGATCCTTCGGAGGGTGATCGTGGGACGCCGGAGTGCTGGGGACTTCGGCGGCCGACGCCCCGCCTCCCGGTCCCCCGGCCCGGAGGCGGGGCGCGCCTCGGCGCCTCAGGCCGAGCCGCGCACCACGAGCTCGGTGCCGAGGATCGTGCGCCGGGGCGGCGCGGATCCGGTGAGGCGGTCGATGAGCACCCCGGCGAGGGCCTCGCCCTGCGCGTGCATCGGCTGACGGACCGTGGTCAGCGGCGGGTCGGTCGACAGGGCCACCGCGGAGTCGTCGAACCCCACGATCGCGACGTCCTCGGGAACGCGCACCCCCGCGCTCCGCAGTGTGCGCAGCACGCCCCGGGCCATCAGATCGCTCGCCGCGAAGACGGCGTCGGGCAGTTCGCCGCCCGGCCCGGCGGCGCGGGCGAGCAGCTCCTGCGCGGCCCGTACGCCGCCGGCCTCGGAGTAGTCCCCCGTGATCTCGGCGAACGGCGTGAGCCCCGCCTCGGCCAGCGCGTCCCGGAAGCCGGCGAGACGGTCCACGGCACCTGCCATCGACAGCGGGCCGGTCACCGTCGCGATGCGTCGCCGGCCCGTGTCCCGCAGATGTCCGACGGCCTGCCGGGCGCCGGCGACGTTGTCCACGTCCACGAACCAGTCCTCCCCGCCCCCGCCGGAGCGGCGTCCTCCGAAGACCACGGGTACGGCCTCGACGATACGGTCGACGAACGCGTCGCTCGTGTGGTGCGACAGGATGATCGCGCCGTCGACGCCGCCGTTGCGCACGAAGCCGGTCATCCGGCCGCCCGGGTCGTCACTGGCGATGAGCAGGTTCAGGATGTAGTCCGAGCGGGCGATCCTGTCGCTGATGCCCGCCACGACCGCGCCGAAGTACGGATCGCCGAAGAAGCGCCGGGTGTCCTCCGGCACGACGAGGGCGATCGCGTGCGTCTGCCGCAGCGCGAGCGAGCGGGCCGCCCGGTTCGGCACGTAGCCCAGCCGGGCGATCGCGTCCTGCACCGCCGTGAGCGCCTCGGGGCTCACGGCGGTGGCACCGTTCACCACTCGGGACACGGTCGAACGGGAGACCCCGGCCGCCGCCGCGACCTCCTCGATGGTCGCCCGCCCGGACCGGATCGGATCCGGCGCAGGCGCCTCGCCGGATCCGCTCCCCGCGCGCGCCGCCATCGCTCAGACCGCCCGTGCCGCGATGATCCGGGCGTACTCGAGCCCCGAGTCCTTCACGATCCGCTCCTGGGTGTCGTAGTCGACCCGCACGATCCCGAACCGCTTGTCGTACCCCCAGGACCACTCGTAGTTGTCCAGCAGCGACCACGCGAAGTAGCCCCGCACGTCCACGCCCTCCTCGATCGCGTCGTACGTCGCGGCGACGTGCTCGCGCAGGAACATCTCCCGCTCGGGGTCGTGGACCCGTCCGTCCTCCAGCACGTCGTCGTAGGCGGATCCGTTCTCGGTCACGTAGAGGGGCAGGCCCGGTGCGTACTCGGTGCCGAGACGCCGCAGCAGGCGGGTGAGCCCCTCGGGCTGCACCTCCCAGTCCATGCCGGTGCGGGGCAGGCCACGCTCGACCCAGTGCACATCGTCGGCTGCGGGGAACGGGGACCGCGTGGGCCGGGCGTTCGCGCCGTCACCACCGCCGTCGTGCGGGGTGCCCTCGCTGCCGGGCTGGGGCGAGCCGGACAGCAGCTCGCCGTGGTAGTAGTTGACGCCCAGGCAGTCCAGGGGTGCGGCGATCGTGTCGAGATCGCCCTCCTGGATCGCCGCCGCCCAGCGGCGCACGGCCTCCGGATCGACGTCCCTGATGTCGGACACGACGTCGGCCGGGTAGGCGCCGCGCAGGACCGGATCCAGGAACCAGCGGTTGAACTGTCCGTCGATGCGACGGGCGGCGTCGACGTCGGCGGGGTCGCGCGCGTCGGCGGGATCGGCGACGGTGAGGTTGAGGGTGATCCCGAGGTCGAGCTTCGGATCCCGCGCGCGCAGCTCCCGGATCGTGCGGCCGTGGGCGAGCAGCAGGTGGTGGGCGGCGAGCATGCCGTCCTCGATGCTGAGCCGGCCGGGGGCGTGCACGCCCGCGGTGTACGAGAGGAACGACGAGCACCACGGCTCGTTGAGGGTGGTCCAGTGCTGCACGCGGTCGCCGAGGACGTCGTGCACGCTGAGCGCGTACTCGACGAAGCGGTCCGCGGTGTCGCGCGAGGTCCAGCCCCCCTTCTCCTCCAGCGCCTGCGGCAGGTCCCAGTGGTACAGCGTGAGCCACGGCACGATCCCGTTCGCGAGCAGCTCGTCGACGAGGCGGTCGTAGAACGCGATCCCGGCGGGGTTGACCGCGCCGCCGTCGGGCCGCACGCGCGCCCACGACGTCGAGAAGCGATACGCCTGCAGCCCGAGGTCGGTCATGAGCCGCACGTCGTCGGCGTAGCGGTGGTAATGGTCGCACGCCACGTCGCCGGTGTCGCCGTTCTGCACGGCTCCCGGCACGCGCGCGAACGCATCCCAGATCGAGGCGGTGCGGCCGTCTTCGAACGCGGCGCCCTCGATCTGATAGGCGGCGGTGGCGGCTCCGAACAGGAACCCGTCGGGGAAGCGGCGGACGGACGGATCCACGGTGCTCATGCGGGCGCATGCTCCTTCGGTGTGTGCGGCTCTCGGTGTGGGGGCCCTGGGCGGGCGGCTCGTTCGGGTGTGCGGCTCTGGCGGGTGTGCGGCTCTGGCCTCGGGCCGCTCGTCGGTCGTGCGCGGGGCTGATCGGACCAGGCGCCCGCGCATCCCGGCCAGGCTATGGGAGCGCTCCCACGACTGTCAACAGCCTGCCCTCCGGGAGCCACCCCCTCTCCGGAGACACCACGCAGGAGAGACGCCGGCGAAGCCCGACCGAATCGCATAGGGGCGGGATCTCCTGCGTCGTGGTCGCGCGCCACGACTCACCTCGCCCCGGCGCCCCACTCCGGCACGCACACGGGCACACCGGCACACGCGCGTACCCTGGTCCGGTGACCTTCTCGCCCGCCCTGGCCCGCGCCGAATCGCTCATCCGCTCCGTCCCGGACTATCCGGAGCCGGGGATCCTGTTCCGCGACATCACGCCGCTGCTCGCCGACCGCGAGGCGCTGCAGGCGACGACCGAGGCCCTGGTGGCGCCGTTCCGCGGGGCCTTCGACGTGGTCGCCGGGATCGAGGCCCGCGGGTTCATCCTCGCCGGAGCCGCGGCGATCGAGGCCGGAACCGGGTTCGTGCCGATCCGCAAGGCCGGCAAGCTGCCGCTGCCGGCGGCGTCGGTCGACTACGCGCTCGAGTACGGCACGGCGACGATCGAGATGCACGACGACCTCCCCGCCGGCGCGCGGATCCTGCTCATCGACGACGTGCTCGCCACCGGCGGCACCCTCGCCGCGGGCCGGCGGATCGTGGAGGAGCTCGGCTACACGGTCGCCGGGATCTCGGTGCTCTTCGAGATCGACGGGCTGGGCGGGCGCGACGTCGTCGGCGACGTGCACACCGTCTTCCACAGCTGACCCCTCCCCTCTCCCGTTTCGAAGCGCTCACCTGGCTGCTTCCGGACCCCGGATCCGGCCAGGTGAGCGCTCTGAAACAGAGATCGGGCGCTCGACGAGGTCGCGACCGAGCGGGGGAGGGCGACGGGTAGACTGGACGCGCCCCGCCCGCGCGACCACTTGAGGATTCCTGGTATGCCCACCATCGTCGTCGACGTCATGCCCAAGTCCGAACTGCTCGACCCGCAGGGCAAGGCCGTCTCCGGCGCGTTCGCCCGGACGGGCGTGACCGCATTCAGCGACGTCCGCATCGGCAAGCGCTTCGAGCTCACCGTCGACGGCGAGGTCACCGACGCCGTGCTCGCCGAGGCGCGCCGCGTCGCCGAAGAGGTGCTCTCCAACTCCGTGATCGAGGACGTCGTCGGCGTCGAGGTCGCGGAGTGACCGTCCGCATCGGGGTCGTCACGTTCCCCGGCTCGCTCGACGACCGCGACGCGCAGCGCGCCGTGCGCATCGCCGGCGCGGAGCCCGTCGCCCTCTGGCACGGCTCGCACGACCTCGAGGGCGTCGACGCGGTCATCCTGCCGGGCGGCTTCAGCTACGGCGACTACCTGCGCTCGGGGGCGATCGCGGCGCTCTCGCCGATCATGACCGAGATCAAGGACGCGGCGGCCAAGGGCATGCCGATCCTCGGGATCTGCAACGGCTTCCAGATGCTGGTCGAGGCGCACCTGCTGCCCGGCGGCCTGATCCGCAACGACCACCAGCACTTCGTGCGCCGCGACCAGAAGCTCACGGTCGAGAACGCCGACACGGCCTGGACGAACGAGTTCACGCGCGGCCAGGAGATCATCATCCCGCTGAAGAACGCGGAGGGCGGCTACATCGCCGCCGACGAGACGCTCGACCGCATCGAGGGAGAGGGTCTCGTCGCCTTCCGCTACGCCGGGGTGAACCCCAACGGATCCCTCCGCGACATCGCCGGCCTCACGAACCCCGCAGGCAACGTCGTCGGACTCATGCCGCACCCCGAGCACGCGACCGAGCCGGGCTTCGGCCCCGACACGGCCGCCGCCATGCGCAGCGGCGTCGACGGACTGCCGTTCTTCACGAGCGCGATCGCCGCGGTCGCACGCGTCGCCGCATAACACCGGTCCCGCCGTCCCCACGACGGATCCGATCCGGCGACGCCTGCAGGTTCGGATCCGCGATTTCGTCCTGCAGGCGTCGCGCGCTCCTGCAGACGCGCCCCACCCGCCCGCACGCGCAGCGCACCCGCGCGCGCCTGCAACCGCGCCCCCTCACCGCGCCACGTCATCGCGTCGCCGGGATCCGTTGCACCCCGTGGCACCGCGGTCTAGCGTCGAATCGACGACGCCGAGGAGCGGAGGATCCCATGGGCCGGTTCGTGTACTGGATGAACGTGTCGCTGGATCTGCGGATCGAGGCCGTGCCGGGCGAGGACGGCGGCGGCGACTGGATGCGGATCGGCGAGCCGCTGCATCGCGAGTTCAACCGGAGGGCCGGCGAGCTGGCCCTCATGGTGCAGGGGCGACGCGTGTTCGAGATCATGGAGGACTTCTGGCCCGCGGCGCGGGACGACACATCCCTCCCCGCGTACATGCGCGAGTACGGCGCGATCTGGACCGACAAGCCGAAGATCCTCATCTCGCGCACCCGCACCGAGGCGCCCTACAACACGCGCGTGATCGGCGAGGACGCGGTCGCCCGGCTCGCGGAGGTGCGGGAGTCGACCGACGGGGACATCGGGGTCGGCGGAGCGACGATCGCGACGGCGCTGCTCGACGCCGGCCTGCTCGACGAGCTGGTGCTGTTCACGCATCCGGCAATCCTCGGATCCGGTCGGCCGCTGTTCGACGATCCGAGGCCCGGAGAGAGCCGCCCACCGGTGATCGTCGACCTCCTCGAGCAGGCCTCCTACGACGAGGGCGTCACGCTGCATCGCTACGCCGTGCGCCGCTGAGCCGCGCGCACGGCCCGCGCCGTCGCGGTGAGCCGCCCGGGTTCGCCGGATCAGTCCTCGCGACGGGTCGGAGGCAGGGGCAGCGAGCCGGGGTATGGCACGTCGGGGCGCAGCTCCTGCAGCCGGCGGATCTCGGCGACGGACAGGTCGCCGCGCTTCGCCCGCGCGGCGACTCCCATGATCGCCAGGTCGTCGACCACCGCGCGCGGGTTCACCGGGTGCCCGTCGGTGCGCGTGGCGTGCTGCTGCATGATGGCCCAGGCGTACACCGCGCGCTGCTCCTTCGACATGCGCCGCCAGGCGCGCAGCATCGCGAAGAACATGATGCCGAAGACGATGCCGACCAGGAGCAGCATGACGCCCTCGCCGCGTCCCTCCGGGGCGCACGTGCGGGTGTTCAGCCAGCAGTCCGGCGCGAACAGGATGAACAGGCCGCCCGCCGTCCCCGCCAGCAGGAAGAACCCCGAGATGAGCAGCTGCGAGACCCAGTACCCGGTGCCCTTGTAGGGACTCTTCGGCTTCGAGGCGGGAGACGTCACCCTGTCACCCTACGGACGGCCGCAGGCCTCCCGCGATGGGGAGCGCTGACCATGCGTCACCAGGGGCTGGGCTCGTAGTCCTTCAGGAACACGCCGTGGATGTCCTCCCCCGCCTCGCCGCGCACGATCGGGTCGTACACGCGCGCGGCGCCGTCGACCAGGTCGAGCGGGGCGTGGAAGCCCTCCTCGGCCAGGCGCACCTTGGTGTAGTGCGGGCGCTCGTCGGTGATCCACCCGGTGTCGACCGCGGTCATCAGGATCCCGTCGGTCTCGAGCATCTCGCCTGCGCTCGTGCGGGTGAGCATGTTCAGCGCTGCCTTCGCCATGTTCGTGTGCGGATGCCCCGGGCCCTTGTACCGACGCGAGAACTGGCCCTCCATGGCCGAGACGTTCACGATGTGCTTGCGCCGCGCGGGCGACGCCGCCATCGCGGGGCGCAGCCGGCTGATCAGCAGGAACGGCGCGGTCGTATTGCAGAGCTGCACCTCGAGCATCTCGAGCGGATCCACCTGGTCCACGCTCTGCACCCAGCTGTTGACCCGGTTGACGTCGGGGACGAGACCGCCCGCGTCGATGGCGGTGCCGTCGGCGTGCTTCGCGAGGGACGAGGAGCCGGGGGCCATCGCGAGCCGAGCGAGCTCCTCAGCGGTGAGCGCCTGGCCGCCCTGCTCGGCGATCGTGCCTCCGAGCGAGGCGATCGACAGCAGCGGGTGCGCGTCGACCGAGGCCTGCAGCGCCTCGGGATGCGGATCCGCGGTGTGCCCGAAGGTCTCCATCTCGGGCAGCGGGCCGTCCGGCAGCGGCTGCAGCTCGGCGTCGACGAGCAGCGAGTACGCACCCGGCGAGCGGCGCACGGTCTGCGCGGCGTTGTTGATGAGGATGTCCAGCGGGCCCTGCGCGGCGACCGAGTCGGCGAGGGCGATCACCTGGGCGGGGTCGCGCAGGTCGATGCCGACCACGCGCAGGCGGTGCAGCCAGTCGGCGGAGTCGGGCAGCGCCGCGAATCGGCGCACGGCATCGCGCGGGAAGCGCGTGGTGATCGTGGTGTGCGCACCGTCGCGCAGCAGGCGCAGCGCGATGTGCATGCCGATCTTCGCGCGGCCGCCGGTGAGCAGCGCGCGCTTGCCGGTGAGGTCGGTGCGGGCGTTGCGCTTGCCGTGGCTGAACCGGGCGCAGTCCGGGCAGAGCTGATGGTAGAACGCGTCGACCGTCGTGTACGGCTGCTTGCAGATGTAGCAGTTGCGCGGCTTCAGCAGCTCCCCGGCGACGGGGGCGTCGACCACGCTGCTGGCGAGGTCGAGCCCGCGCGTCTCGTCGTCGATACGGTCCGGCGCGCCGGTGGCGGTCGCCGCGATCACGGCCTTGTCGGCCTCCGCGATCGCGTCGCGGATCTCGCGACGGCGCACCCGCTTGGCGGCCTTGAACATCGCGGACGTCGCGCGGCGCACCGCGATGAAGTCGGGGTGCTCCTGGTCGAGCTCGTGCAGCTCGGCGAGCACCCGCAGGGTGGTGGCGAGATCGTGCGGGTCGATCCCGGATCCGACGACGTCGCCGCCTGTCGTGCCGCTGCGGTCGCTCTGCGTCGACGGGGTGTCGGAGGGGGCGTCGGTCATTGTCACGATTTTACGCGAGCCGGCGGGACGAGAGCCCGGGCCGTCCGGTAATCCGCTCGCGGCGGTACCCGGGACGATTGTCGTTTCCCTCCCCTGACTGGCTTTACCTCCCCGCAGCTGCGTGTCCACGGGGAGGGAAAGACGACTCGGGGAGGGAAAACGCGCACCGGCCCGCCGCGGTCCGGGCGGCTCAGGCGATGCCGCCGCCGTCGACGACGAGGGCGGATCCGGTCACGTACGACGACTCGTCGCTCGCGAGCCACACCACGGCCGCGGCGATCTCGGAGGGCTGACCCATGCGGTTGAGCGGTCGCTCGGCGGCCTCGGCGAGGAAGCCCGCCTGGTCCTGGCCGAGCTGGCGCGCCTCGTCGCGCAGCATGCCGGTGTCGACGTCGCCCGGGTTCACCGAGTTGACGCGGATGCCCTGCGGGCCGTGGTCGATCGCGAGCGCGCGGGTCATGTTCACGACGGCGCCCTTCGAGGCGCAGTACGAGATGGCCTGGCCGCCGCCCTTGAGGCCCCAGCCGCCTTCTCCCCGCGGGCGCACCGCGGACGTCCACCGGCGGGCGGGTGGCCCGCCGGGCACCGCGCGCACGGGCATACGCTCGAGGGGTGAGCTTCCTCGTCACCGTCCCCACCGCCGAACTCGCCGCCGACGTCATCGCCCGGGGCCCCCTGCCCGACGGAGTGGAGGTGCGCGTGTGGGACATGGCGACGCCGCCCCCGGCTTCGCGCATCGACATCGTCGTGCCGTCGTATCTGGGCCGGCAGCACCTCACCGCGCTCGATGACCTCGACGTCGGTCTCGTGCAGGGGCAGATGATCGGGTACGAGGCCGTGATCGACCGGATCCCGGCCGGGGTCCTGTTCGCGAACGCCGCGAGCGTGCACGAGCCGGCGACCGCCGAGCTCGCGCTCGCGCTGACCCTCGCCGCGCAGCGCGAGCTGCCGCGGTTCGTGCGCGCGCAGGACGCCGGTGTCTGGGATCGGGCGTTCACGTCGAGCCTGGCCGACCGACGCGTGCTGCTGGTCGGGATCGGCGGCGTCGGCAAGGCCGTCGCCCGGCGGCTGGCGGGTTTCGAGGTCAGCGTCACGGCGGTCGCCCAGACCGCGCGCACCGAGATGATCGACGGGCTGGGCGAGATCGCGGTGCACGCGCTGGCCGACCTTCCCGCGGTGCTCCCCGAGGCGGAGATCGTGATCCTGTCGCTGCCGGGCGGGCCGGCGACGCACCGGCTGTTCGACGCCGCCATGCTCGCGCGCATGGCGGACGGCGCCCTGCTGGTGAACGTCGGCCGCGGCACGCTGGTCGACACCGACGCCCTCGTCGCCGAGAACGGCCGGATCCGCGCCGCGCTGGACGTCATGGATCCCGAGCCCCTGCCCGAGGGCCACCCCCTGTGGACGACGCCCGGCGTGCTGTTCACCCCGCACGTCGGCGGCGCGTCGACCGCGATGGCGCCTCGCATCGCCGCGCTCGTGCGCACCCAGATCGACCGCATGCTCGCGGGCGAGCCCCCCGTGAACCTCATCCGCCGCTGACCCCGGATCCCCCTTCCGCTCACTGGTCGCGGATTGCGGGTTACACCGCTCCGAAACCGCAAAGCGCGACCAGCGAACCGCACAAAGAGCACCCCCTCCGCCCGGTGGTCGCAGATTGCGGGTGTCCGGCCCCCTAAGCCGCAGAGGGCGACCACCGAACCAGATGGCGGCTCCGCTCCTGTCCACTGGTCGCCGATTGCGGGATAGGCGACCCTTATGCCGCAGACGGCGACCAGTGGACAGGAGCGGAGCCGCCATCTGGTT
>NZ_JYIT01000054.1 GCF_000956545.1 Microbacterium azadirachtae | reverse complement strand
GCCGCGGTCGGCAGCAGCAGCCACAGCGCGGTGAGCAGCGCCAGCCGGGCGCGGTCCGGGGAAAGCCGCCTGGCGCGCCAGGCGGCCACCGCGCCGATCGCGATGAGGGCCCCGCACACGCCCGCCCCTCACGAAGGAGCCCCATGACCGACACCCCGCTGCAGCCCCTCCTGAACGACGCCGTCATCGCGCTCCAGGCGCCGACCCAGGTGTGGTCGGACGAAACCGGAGACATGGGATCCGCCCCCATCCACGGCATCTACCACGGCGACGTCCGTCATGTGCGGGCACTGACGGTCGCCGTCGACGGCACCGCCATCGAGGCGATCGCCTCCTCGTCGCCCTCGCCGCAGCGCGCCGTGTTCACGGGCGTGCTGCGCGGCGTCGACGACGACCAGCCCGATCCCAAGGTGCGCATCGACCGCACCCGCACCGTGCGTTCCGGCGGGCTCTCGGAGGAGATCCGGATCTCGTCGCACCGCGAGGTGCCGCTGCCGATCGCCGTGACCGTGCGGCTCATGCCGGACTTCGAGCCGCTCCAGCGCGTCAAGGCGGGACTGGCCGACGCCGGGGCCTGGGGGTGGGACGGCGATCGCGCCTCCTCGGGTGCGGCGTCGTTCGCCGTGAGCGCGCCCGAGGCGACGATCACCGTCGAGGAGGCGGCCCTGGTGATCCGCTGGGGCACGGTCCTGCCGCCCCGCTCGACGGCGGGCTTCCGCATCGACCTGGCGCTCGAGGATCCGACGCTCGTGGTGGCCTCGCCGGGAGCGCCCGCGTACCCGGCGGTCCCGGAGACCCGGGATCCGCGCCTGCGCCGCTGGCTGCACCGCGCCGCGGGTGACCTGTCCGCCCTGCGCCTCGCCCTGCCCGCGCATCCGGACGACGCGTTCTACGCCGCCGGCGCACCGTGGTTCTTCACCCTCTTCGGGCGCGACTCGATCTGGGCCGCGCGGCTCGCGCTCCGCCAGGACCCCACGATCGCCGCCTCCACGCTGCGCGTGCTCGCCCGCCTGCAGGGAACCCGGAAGGATCCGGCCACGGCCGAGGCCCCGGGCAAGATCCCGCACGAGCTGCGAAGCGGCGCGCTCTCCCTGCCCAGCGAAGGCGTGCATCTCCCCCCGCTCTACTACGGCACGGTCGACGCGACGCCGCTGTGGGTGTGCCTGCTCGCCGACGCCCGGGACGCGGGCATGCCTGAGGACGAGGTGCGCGCACTGCTCCCGAACCTGCGGGCGGCGCTGAGCTGGATGATCGATCACGGCGACGCGAGCGGATCCGGGTTCATCGACTACGTCGACGAGACCGGGCACGGACTCGCGAACCAGGGCTGGAAGGACTCGGGCGACTCGATCCAGTGGCGCGACGGACGCCTCGCCGAGGGACCCATCGCCCTCAGCGAGGTGCAGGCCTACGCGTACGAGGCCGCGGTGCGCGGCGCCGACCTGCTCGACGCGCTCGGCGAAGACGGCGGCGAGGCGCTGCGCGCCTGGGCGGCGGATCTGCGCGCCCGCTTCCGCGCCGCCTATTGGGTGTCGACGTCCGAGGGCCGCTACCCCGCGATCGCGCTGGACGCGCACGGCGCGGCGGTCGACACGCTCACGAGCAACATCGGCCACCTGATCGGCACCGGGATCCTCGACCCCGACGAGGAGCGCGCCTGCGCGGCGCTGCTGCTCGGCGACTCGATGTCGAGCGGGTTCGGGATCCGCACGATGTCGTCGGGCGCGGCAGGATTCTGGCCGCTGAGCTACCACGGCGGCAGCGTCTGGGCGCACGACACCGCCATCGCGGTGCACGGGATGCTGCGCGCCGGGCTGCGGGCCGAGGCCGCCGACATCGCGCAGCAGCTCGTCGACGCCGCCGAGGGCTTCGACTACCGGATGCCCGAGCTGCACGCGGGAGACGCCCGCGCGCTCGGCGTCGCCCCGGTGCCGTATCCGGCGTCGTGCCGCCCGCAGGCGTGGTCCGCCGCGGCGGCCGTGGTCTGCGCGGACGCGCTGGGCTGAGTCCCATCCGGCGCGCGGGGTTCCTGAGCCGCGACGTTCCGCACACGATGCGACGATCCGCACACGGTCCGACCGGATCGGTGTGCGGATCGTCGCGATGCGTGCAGATCGTGGCGTCGCGCGTGCCGGGGCCGGGCCCGGCCCCGGGCGTCAGACCGCGCGCACGCCGTCCTTCCAGACGGCGGCGACGAGCGGCACGCCGGGGCGGTACGCCAGGTGCACCCGGCTCGCGGCCTTCAGCAGCACGAGATCCGCGCGCATGCCGGGCGCGATCCGGCCGATGTCGTCCCGGCGCAGGGCCGCGGCCCCTCCGGCGGTGGCGGCGTGGATCGCCTCCGCGACCGTCATCCGCATGTCGCGCACAGCCACCGCGATGCAGAACGGCATCGACGAGGTGAAGCTCGATCCGGGATTCGTGTCGCACGCGATCGCCACGGTCACGCCGGCGTCGATGAGGCGGCGGGCGTCGGGATAGGGCTGGCGGGTCGAGAACTCCACGCCGGGCAGGAGCGTGAGCACGGTGCTGGATCCGGCGAGCGCCGCGACGTCCTCGTCGGTGAGGTAGGTGCCGTGGTCGACCGAGGCGGCGCCGAGGTCGACCGCCAGCCGCACCCCCTCGCCGGGGCCGAGCTGACTCGCGTGCACGCGCGGCTGGAGTCCGCGGGCGATGCCTGCTTCGAGCACACGGCGGGACTGCGGGACGCTGAAGGCCCCGGTCTCGCAGAACACGTCGATCCACTTGGCGTGCGGGGCGCAGGCGTCGAGCATCTCCCCGGTGACGAGGTCGACGTAGTCGTCGCCGCGGTCGGCGTACTCGGCAGGCACGACGTGGGCGCCGAGGAACGTGACCTCGGGGGTGACCTCGGCGGCGAGACGGACGAGACGCTCCTCGGTCTTCACGTCGAGGCCGTAGCCGCTCTTGATCTCGACGGCCGTGGTGCCCTGCGCGAGCATCTCGTCCAGGAAGCCGCGCAGGCGGATCCGCAGCTCGTCGTCGGATGCGGCGCGCGTGGCGGCCACGGTCGATCGGATGCCGCCCGCGGCATACTTCTGCCCCTGCATGCGGGCCTCGAACTCGGCGGCGCGGTCCCCGCCGAACACGAGGTGGCTGTGGCTGTCCACGAAGCCGGGGATCACGGCCCGCCCCCCGGCGTCCACCACCTCCACCCCTCCGTCTATTTCTGCCGAACTGATGCCTGCGGGGGCCGAACCCCACGGTTCGGCAGAAATAGACGGAGCGACGGGGGCGTCGGCGGCCGGGCCGACCCAGGAGACGCGGCCGTCCTCGATCAGGACGGCCGCGTCGTGCAGAGTGCCGCAGGGGTCTTCGCCGACCGGGACGTTCGTCGTCAGCTCGCCGATGTTCGTGATCAGGATCCGCATGTCCCGCCGCCTTCCCAGAGAAATGGTCGTGTCCCGCCCTGCGCTCCCCCATCCCCCGACGAGGTGCGCAGAGCGGGACGCGTCTGTGTCCGAGCTCCGCTCAGAGCCCCATCGGGACCTTGAGCCCGCGCTCGCGCGCGATGTCCTTCGCGTGGTCGTACCCGGCGTCGACATGCCGCATGACGCCGGTGCCCGGGTCGTTCGTGAGCACGCGCTCGAGCTTCTCGGCGGCGAGGGCGGAGCCGTCGGCGACCGTCACCTGACCGGCATGGATGGACCGGCCGATGCCGACGCCGCCGCCGTGGTGCAGCGACACCCAGGAGGCGCCCGACGCCGTGTTCAGCAGGGCGTTGAGGAGCGGCCAGTCGGCGATCGCGTCGGAGCCGTCCTTCATGGCCTCGGTCTCGCGATACGGCGAGGCCACGGAGCCCGAGTCGAGGTGGTCGCGGCCGATGACGATCGGAGCCGACAGCTCGCCGGACGCGACCATCTCATTGAACTTCAGGCCCGCCAGGTGGCGCTCCTTGTAGCCCAGCCAGCAGATGCGGGCGGGCAGACCCTCGAAGTGCACCTTCTCGCCGGCCTTCTCCAGCCAGCGGTGCAGAGCCGCGTCCTCCGGGAAGAGCTCCGCGATGGCGCGGTCGGTCTTGTAGATGTCCTCGGGGTCGCCCGACAGCGCGGCCCAGCGGAACGGGCCGCGGCCCTCCTCGAACTGGGGACGGATGTACGCCGGCACGAAGCCGGGGAACTCGAACGCGCGGTCGAAGCCGCCGAGCACCGCCTCCGCGCGGATCGAGTTGCCGTAGTCGAACACCGCGGCGCCGGCATCCTGGAACGCCACCATCGCGGCCACGTGGGCGGCCATCGACTCGCGCGACCGGCGGGTGAACTCTTCGGGGTCGCGCTCGGCCTCGGCCTTCCAGTCCTCGACGGTGATGCCGAGGGGCAGGTACGCGAGCGGGTCGTGCGCGCTGGTCTGGTCGGTCACGACGTCGATCGGCACGCCTCGGCGGAACAGCTCGGGGAAGACCTCGGCTGCGTTGCCGACGATGCCGACGGAGAGGGCCTCCCCGGCCTCCTTCGCGGCGACGGCCCGGGCGACGGCCTCATCGAGGTCGGTGTAGTAGACGTCGAGGTAGCCGTGGTCGACGCGGCGGGCGAGCCGCGACTCGTCGACGTCGACGATGAGGCAGGCGCCTTCGTTCAGGGTGACGGCGAGCGGCTGCGCGCCGCCCATCCCGCCGGCGCCGCCGGTGAGCGAGAGGGTGCCCTTGAGCGAGTCCCTGCCGAGCGAGCGGGCCACCGCGGCGAACGTCTCGTACGTGCCCTGCAGGATGCCCTGGGATCCGATGTAGATCCAGGATCCGGCCGTCATCTGGCCGTACATCATCAGGCCCTCGGCCTCGAGCTTGCGGAACTCGGGCCAGGTCGCCCAGTCGCCCACGAGGTTGGAGTTGGCGATGAGCACGCGGGGCGCCCACTCGTGTGTGCGGAACACGCCGACCGGCTTGCCGGACTGCACGAGCAGGGTCTCATCGGGCTCGAGCTCGTCGAGGGTGCGCACGATCGCGTCGTACGCCTCCCAGCTGCGCGCGGCGCGGCCGGTGCCGCCGTAGACCACGAGGTCCTCGGGGTGCTCGGCGACCTCGGGGTCGAGGTTGTTCATGAGCATCCGCTTGGCGGCCTCGGCGCCCCAGCTCTTCGCCGTGCGCTCATTGCCGCGGATCGCGCGGATGTGGCGGGTCGGGTCCGACAGGGTCGGGGTGGTGTCAGTCATTCGCGTGCTCCTTCGCAATCGCAGCGATCCGGCCGGACTGCACGAGCGCGGTCACGGCCTCCATGTCGGGAGAGAGGAATCGGTCGGGGCCGGGGCCGCCGGCCACGGTGCGGACGAGGTCGCGGACGGCGCCGGTGGCGGGGCCCGCCTCGAGCGGCGCGCGCAGGTCGAGCGCGCGGGCGCCGGTGAGGATCTCGATCGCGAGGACGCGGCCGAGGCCGTCGATCGCGCGGCGGAGCTTGCGGGCGGCGGCCCAGCCCATCGACACGTGGTCCTCCTGCATCGCCGAGGACGGGATCGAGTCGACCGAGGCGGGCACCGCGAGCCGCTTGAGCTCGGAGACGATGCCGGCGGCGGCGTACTGGGCGATCATGAGCCCGGAGTCCACGCCGACCTCGTCCGCCAGGAACGGCGGCAGACCGTGGCTGCGGGCCGGGTCCAGGGCGCGGTCGGTGCGGCGCTCGGCGACGGAGGCGACGTCGGCGACCGAGATCGCGAGGAAGTCGAGCACGGCCGCGACCGGCGCGCCGTGGAAGTTGCCGTTGGACTCGATCCGTCCGTCGCTCGTCACCACCGGGTTGTCGACGACGCTCGCGAGCTCGCGCTCGGCGATGGTGGTCGCGTACGACGCCGTGTCGCGCGCGGCGCCGTGCACCTGCGGCGAGCAGCGCAGCGAGTACGCGTCCTGCACGCGCCCGTCGTCCGGGCCCTTGTGGCTGGCGACCATCGGCGAGGATCCGAGGAAGGCGCGCAGGTGCGCCGCGGAGACGGCCTGGCCGATCTGCGGACGCAGCGCCATCAGGTCGGCCGCGAACACCGCGTCGGTGCCGAGCTGGGACTCGATCGACATCGCCGCCGACATGTCGGCCGTGATCAGCAGATCCTCGAGGTCGTGCAGCGCGAGCACGAGCATGCCGAGCATGCCGTCGGTGCCGTTGATGAGGGCGAGGCCCTCCTTCTCCACGAGCTGCAGCGGCTCGATCCCGGCCGCGGCGAGCGCGTCGGCGGCGGGCACCTTCTCGCCCGACGCGTCGCGGACGTCACCCTCGCCCATGCTCGCGAGCGCGACGTGGGCCAGCGGAGCCAGATCGCCCGAGCAGCCGAGCGAGCCGTACTCGCGGACGATCGGGGTGATGCCCGCGTTGAGCATCGCGGCGTAGGTCTGCACGACCTGCGGGCGCACGCCCGTGTGGCCCGAGGCGAGAGTCTGCAGGCGCAGCAGCTGGAGCGCGCGGACGACCTCGGTCTCGACCTCGGCGCCGGTGCCGGCGGCGTGCGAGCGGATGAGGCTCTGCTGCAGCTGACGGCGGCGCTCGGGGGCGATGAACGTGGTGGCCAGGGCGCCGAAGCCGGTCGAGACGCCGTAGTGCGGGTTCGGGTCGGCGGCCATGCCGTCGATGACTGCGCGGGCGGCGGCGACGCGGTCGAGCGCTCCGGCGTCGATGGCGACGGGGGCGTGGTGACGGGCGACGGCGACGACGTCCTCGGGGCGCAGGGGCGCCGCACCGATGACGACGGGGGAAGTGTGGGGCATGAGACGATTCCACACCTTCTCCCCCGTCCGGCCGAGGGCGATCTGGCATCGCCTGTCTGCGATCCCAGACATTCGGCATACCGCGCGGAGAAGGCGAGGACCGCGCACACCCCGACATCGCCGTCGCCTCTGATTGTGCGATGCGTCCAGAGACCGGCGATATTCGTGCAGATCGCACATGGTGTGCCGTCAGGCGCGGAACTAGCGTGGGCGCAACCATTCCCCGCCCGAAGGAAACGACCATGGCCCCCATCGCCACGCATGACGACTTCGCCCTCTCCCGCGTGACCCCCGAAGCGCGAAAGCCCTGGTTCGGCATCGCCGTGCAGCGCTTCGGCCAGGTCTCGGCGCTCTCCCAGTTCCTGCTCGGCGCGACACTCGGCTACGGCATGACGTTCGGCGAGGCGGCGCTCGCCTTCCTCCTCGGATCCTTGATCCTCGAGGTGATCATGTGCATCGTCGGCTTCATCGGCCAGCGCGAGGGCCTGAACACCGCCCTGCTCGCCCGCTGGACCGGCTTCGGCGAGATCGGCGCCTCGCTGGTCGGCCTCGCGATCGGCATCAGCCTCATCGGCTGGTTCGGGATCCAGTCCGCCATCTCGGCGCAGTCGCTCGACGCGCTCATGCCCGGCGTCCTGCCGACCTGGACGTGGAGCCTGCTGTTCGGCCTGGCCGTCACGGCGATCGTCGCCTTCGGCTTCCTCGGCATGCAGTGGCTCGCGAACATCACCGTGCCGCTGTTCCTCGTGCTCGTGGGCTGGTCGGTGGTCTCCGAGCTCAGCCGCCACGACCTGGGCGCGCTGCTGTCCAGCCCCGCTCCCGGCCCGCACATCAGCGTCTGGGCGGGCACGGGGATCGTCGCCGGCGGCCTCATCGTGGGCGCCATCATCACCGGCGACATGACCCGCTTCAACCGCTCGCGCGCCGACGTCGTGAAGCAGACCGTGGTGGGCGTCACGCTCGGCGAGTTCGTGATCGGCCTGGCCGGCGTGCTCCTCGCGCACGCCGCCAAGTCGGGCGACATCGTCGCGATCGTGACCAGCTCGGTGGGACTCATCGGCCTCATCATCGTCATCACCGGCACGCTGAAGATCAACGACTGGAACCTGTACTCCTCGACGCTGGGACTGGTGAACTTCATCTCCACGACGTTCGGGAAGAACCTGCACCGCGTCACCACCACGATCGTCCTCGGCATCGTCGGCTCCGTGCTCGCCGCCGCGGGGATCCTGGGGCAGTTCACCGAGTTCCTCATCGTGCTGAGCGTCGCGTTCCCGCCGATCGCGGGCATCATGGTCGCCGAGTACTTCGTGGTCCGCCGCTGGCGCGGAGAGCTCGACGAGAGTCGCGAGGCGGGCGTGCTTCCGGCCGCCGCGCCGCGGATCGTGCCCGCCACGATCGTGATCTGGCTGATCTCCGCGCTCGTCGGCTACTTCGTGACGTGGGGCATCCCCTCGCTCATCAGCCTGTTCCTCTCGATGGCGCTCTACATCGCGGCGGGCAAGCTCGGCCTCGTCCGCGGTGTGGGCAGCGTCCCCACCCGCCAGGCCGACCCCGCGGAGACCGCGGCCGCCTGACCACCGACTCCGTCGCGGGGTGCGGCGCCTTCCGACGCCCCGCGACGGGACCATCCTCCAGTCCCTCCGAGAAAGCGAGAACCATGCACATCGGCATCGACGTCGGCGGCACCAACACCGACGCCGTCCTCATGGACGGCACCCGCACCCTGGCCGGGGTCAAGCACTCCACCACCGCGGACGTGACCAGCGGGATCGTGCAGGCGATCGAGGATCTGCGCGCCCGGCACCCGTTCGAGGGGTCCGACGTCGACGCCGTGATGATCGGCACCACGCACTTCATCAACGCGCTCGTGCAGGCGAGCCGGCTCGCCCCGACCGCGGCGCTGCGCCTCGGCCTCCCCGCGACCCGCGCGCTGCCCCCGCTCGTCGACTGGCCCGAGGTGCTCGTCGAGGCGGCCCAGGCGCGCAGCTACCTCGCCCACGGCGGGTACGAGTTCGACGGCCGCCCCATCTCGCCCCTCGACCCCGACGAGCTGCGCGCCGCGGCGGAGGACATGAAGGCGCACGGGATCCGCTCGGTCGCGATCTCCTCCGTGTTCAGCCCCGTGAACCACGACCTCGAGGTGCGTGCGGCCGAGATCGTCGGCGACGTGCTCGGCCCCGAGGTCGCGATCTCGCTCTCGCACGAGATCGGGCGGATCGGGATCCTCGAGCGCGAGAACGCCACCATCATCAACGCCGCCCTGCGCGAGCTCGCGTCCGAGATCGTCGACGGCCTCACCGCCGCGGTGCGCGCGCACGGCATCGAGGCCCCGATCTTCCTCAGCCAGAACGACGGAACCCTCATGGACGAGGACTACGTGCGCCGCTACCCCGTGGCGACCTTCGCCTCCGGCCCGACCAACTCCATGCGCGGGGCGGCCGCGACGAGCGGACTGCAGGACTGCGCCGTGATCGACGTGGGCGGGACGACCGCCGACATCGGCCTGCTGGTCAACGGGTTCCCGCGCGAGACCGCGAACGAGGTGAAGGTGGCCGGGATCCGCACGAACTTCCGGATGCCCGACGTGCTCTCCCTCGGCATCGGCGGCGGCAGCATCGTGGATCCCGAGACCGCCGAGGTGGGGCCCGCGTCGGTGGGCTACCGGCTCACCACCGAGGCCCTCGTGTTCGGCGGATCCACGCTGACCGCGACCGACATCGCCGTCGCCGCAGGGCGCGCCGAGGTCGGCGACCCGTCGAAGGTCGCGCACCTGGATCCCGCCTTCGTCGCGCGCGTGCTCGACCGCATCGCGGAGCGCGTCTCGGAGGCCGTTGACCGCATGCGCACGTCACCCGATCCGATCGCGGTCGTCGCCGTGGGCGGCGGATCCATCCTGCTGCCGGACGAGCTCCCGCTGTTCGGCACGGTGCACCGCCCGGAGAACTACGCCGTCGCCAACGCGATCGGCGCCTCGATCGCCCAGGTCGGCGGCGAGATCGACAAGGTCTATGCGATCGCCCCCGGCGAGCGCGACGAGACCATCGCGGCCATCCGCGCCGAGGCCGTCGACAAGGCCATCGCCGCGGGCGCCCGGCCCTCCACGGTGTCGATCATCGACTTCGACGAGGTGCCGATCCCCTATCTGCCCGGCAATGCGACGCGCATCCGCGCGAAGGCGGTCGGCGACCTGGACATGGGGGCCTGAGATGGGCTGGCAGATCGACACGGCGCAGGTCGAGGACCTCGCCCGCGGCGCCGCGCTGTTCGGCACCGGCGGCGGCGGCGACCCGTACATCGGATCCCTGCTCGCCCGGCAGGCGCTCGCGGACGGCCCCGTCGCGGTGCTCGACCTCTCCGAGCTGCCCGACGACGCGCACGTGCTGTTCGTCGCCATGATGGGAGCGCCCACCGTCATGGTCGAGAAGCTCCCGAGCCTGGACGAGGTCATCGAGCCCGTGCGCGCCCTCGGCGCGCACCTGGGACGCCCCGTGACGCACATCGCGTGCGCGGAGGTCGGCGGGGTCAACTCCACGATCCCCGTGGCCGCGGCGGCCGCACTGGGCCTGCCGCTCATCGACGCGGACGGCATGGGGCGCGCCTTCCCCGAGCTGCAGATGGTGCTGCCGACCCTCATCGGCGTGACCGCCTCCCCGCTCGCCCTGAGCGACGAGAAGGGCAACGTCGCCGTGCTGCAGACGATCGACAACAGCTGGACCGAGCGGATCGCCCGCGTGGCCACGGTCGAGATGGGCTGCTCCACGATGATCGCGGGCTTCTCGATGACCGGTGCGCAGGCGCGCGCCGGCCTCGTCGGCGGGTCCCTGTCGCGGTGCATCACGGTCGGCCGCGCGATCGCCGACGCCCGCGAGGGCAAGACGGATCCCGTCACGGCCGCCGTGGCGCTGCTCGACGGCCGCGAGCTGTTCGACGGCAAGGTGGTGGACGTGCAGCGCGCGACCACCACGGGCTTCGCGCGCGGTCGCGCCCGGATCGAGGGCGAGGGCGGAACCGTCCTCACACTGCAGTTCCAGAACGAGCATCTCGTCGCGGAGGCCGACGGGCGGATCCTCGCCACGACCCCCGACCTGATCATGGTCGTCGAGGGCGAGACCGGGGAGCCCGTCACCACCGAGGGGCTGCGCTACGGCCAGCGCGTGCGCGTGCTGGCTGCGCCGGCCGACGAGCGCTGGCACTGCCCCGAGGCGCTCGCGATGGTGGGGCCCGGCTACTTCGGCTACGACCTTCCCGCGCACCGCTTCGACGGGACGGTGTCGACGGGGGCGGTGTCGACGGGAACGGTGTCGGGCATCGCGGCCGCAGAGGAGGCGAAGTGAGCTGGATCCTCACCGCGGCCGACCTCCCCGACCTCGCCCGCGGCGCCACGCTGCTGGGCACAGGAGGCGGCGGCGACCCGTACATCGGCAGCAAGCTCGTCGAGCGCGTGCTCGGCGAGGGGTCGATCACCATCCTGGATCCGGACGAGCTCGCGGACGATCTGTTCGTGATCCCGACGGCGCAGATGGGCGCGCCGACCGTGATGGTCGAGAAGATCCCGGCCGGGACCGAGCCCACCCAGGCGCTGCGCGCCCTGGAGGCGCACCTGGGCCGCATGGCGGATGCGACCATGCCGATCGAGTGCGGCGGCATCAACTCAATGATCCCGCTCGTCGTCGCCGCGGAGACGGGGCTGCCGGTCGTGGACGCCGACGGCATGGGCCGGGCGTTCCCTGAGCTGTCGATGGAGACCTTCGCGGTGTACGGCGTGCACGGCTCGCCGCTCGCCCTCGCCGGAGAGCGCGGCGAGACCGTGCTCATCGACACGGGCGACGACGACCGGCAGATGGAGTGGCTGGCCCGGGCCGTGACGATCCGCCTCGGCGGGGTCGGGCACATCGCGGAGTACGCGATGACGGGCGCCGACGTGCGGCGCACCGCGGTGCCGCGCACGATCTCGATGGCGCTCGCCCTCGGCCGGGCGATCCGCGAGGCGCGCGAGCAGCACCGCTCCCCGTTCGCCGCGATCGCCGACGTGCTCTCCACGACCCTGTACCCGCACGTCCGCGAGCTGTGCACGGGCAAGGTCGTCGACGTCGAGCGGCGCACGACCGAGGGCTTCGCGAAGGGCCGCGCGGTGATCGCGCCGCTCGACGGGGACGGGACGTTCGAGATCCGGTTCCAGAACGAGAACCTCACCGCGCACCGAGACGGCGCGCTGGTCGCGATCGTGCCGGATCTGATCTGCGTCGTCGACCACGAGACCGCGGAGCCCATCACGACCGAGGGCCTGCGCTACGGCCAGCGCGTGCGGGTGCTCGGCATCTCCACGCCGGAGATGATGCGCACCCCCGCCGCGCTGGAGGCGTTCGGGCCGGCCGCCTTCGGTCTCGACGAGGCGTTCCTGCCCGTCGAGCGCCCCGCATCCTGAGCGCGCGCCGTCACCGTCGGCCCGACGGCGCCCCGACCTCCTACGCTGGGACGATGGCGTGGCGAATGCGACCCGAGGACGTGACGGCGCTCGCGCGCGGGTGCGCGCTGCTCGGCTCGGGCGGCGGGGGCGCGACGACGATGGTCGAGCTCATGCTGGCCGGCGACGGTCGCGGCGAGCGCCGGCTGGAGTCCGTGGAGGATCTGGATCCTGCGACGCCCTGCTTCGGGGCGGCCTTCGTGGGATCGACGATCCTGCTCGGGGAGCGCATGCCGGGCCTCGCCCCGTTCGCCCCGCTCGTGGCCGCGGCGGAGCGCTGGCTGGGACATCGGATCCCGGCGGTGTGCTCGATCGAGGGCGGCGGGATGAACAGCCTCGTCCCGCTGCTGTTCGCCGGCGAGCGCACCATCGTGGACGCGGACTGCACGGGCCGCGCCGTGCCGGAGCTCGACCAGATGTCGCTGTTCGTCGACGGCGTGCCGGGGCTGGTCTTCACGTGCGACAGCGGCGCCGGCGGTGTCGCGCTCGTGGAGACGGACCGGGCCGTCGACGCCGAACGGATCATCCGCTCGGCCATCATCCAGGCGGGAGGGACCGGTGCCGCGGTGCTCGCCGGCTTCACGGTCGGAGACCTGCGCGAACACGCGATCCCGGGGCATCAGCGTCGCGCGCTCGAGCTCGGCCGCGCCTTCGTCGGCGCCCTCGCCGCGCCGATGCCCACCCTGGCCGCGGCGCTGGGAGCGCGTCTGCTCACGGAGGGAAGGATCGACCGGATCGCCCCGTACGCCTCGGATCCGCACGTCCAGACCGTCGAGATCACGGGCCCGGACGGCTCGGTCGACCGGGTCGTCACCCGATCGGAGACGCTGGCGGTGCTGCGGGACGGCGCGCTGCTCGCCTCCGCGCCGGCGATCATCGTCGTGCTGGACACGGTGTCGCGCGAGATCCTCCAGGTCACCGATCTCACGCCGGGACGGCGCGTCGCCGTGTTGTCGCTGCCCGCGCCGGACTGGTGGCTGCAGCGGCCGGAGCGCCTGCGCCGGGTGCTGCCCTCCACGTACGGCCTGCGCGAGCTGGACGCCGCATGAGCGCTCGGCTCTCCCTCGCGGGGCTTCAGGCGCACCCGGACACCGGGGGCCTGCGCCGCATCGCCGGACCGGCGTCGGCCGCCTGGGACGACGTCGTCGTGGAGTCGTCCGAGAGCGATCTGCTCCCCCGCACCGTGGCGACGCTGGCGGTGCTGATGTCGGCGGCTCCGACGACGCCCTGGCAGCAGGACGCGCTGCTGCGGCGCATCCACGAGCGCGGCTACCGCGGCGTGGCGATGCCGGGAGCCGCCGGCTTCGACCCGGGAGCGCAGCGCCTCGCGGAGCGGCTGGGCATCTGCGTGCTGGACGTGGAGAAGCCGATCCCGCTCGCCCGGGCCTGCTGGATGCTCCTGCAGGCGCAGGACGCGCTGACGCTCGCGCACGTGCGCAAGGTCGCACAGTCCTTCGAGTACACCGCGCGGGACCTGCCCGATCTGCTGCGTCAGGTCTCGGCGAACCTGGGCTACGCGCTCGCCCTGGTGGACGAGACCGAGATCCTGCACCAGGCCGGAGGGGAACTGGATCCGGGGCTCCTGCCGGCGATCGACTTCCGTCCCTGGGTCGACTTCGCGCGCACCGACGGGCAGGCGGCCGCCTCCGTGCGCGTGGACAGTCCGAGCCGGCCCGGGCTGCGCCTGGTGGTGTTCGGCGAGGGTCTGGGCGAGAGCCAGCTCGCGTCGCTGTCCGTCGCGGCGGAGGTGGCGATGCCGGCGATCGCCGCGCGGATCCTCATCGACGAGGTCGCGGAGGTCAACGACGTGTCCGCGTCCTCCGCGCTGCTGCGCGACTTCGTGGACGCGCGAGGACTCGCCGACGACGACGTCGAACGCCGCATGGCCGAGCGCGGCTGGCGCACCGCAGGGCACCATCTCGGCTTCCGGATGATCGGGCGGGGCCGGCTCGATCCGCTGCGGCTGCTGAGGGCAGTGCGCGCCGGGCTCGCAGGGATCGGGGCCGAGGCGCACGTCACCACGGCGGGGCGCGGCGTGAGCGGCTGGCTGGCCTTCTCCGCGACTCCCGCGCCGGCGGCGATCGAGGGCCACGTGCAGGGCCTGCGTGCGCTGCACGGGGAGGTCGCCCGGTCGTTCGCCGTCGCCACCGGGGTGGGGTCGCTGCAGCGCGGCCCGCAGGGGCTCGCCACGACGCTCGACGAGGCGGCGGACGCGGCGCGCATCGCGGCCTCCCGGTCGGCCACGGGCTGGTTCGTGCGGGTCGACAGCCTGGGACTCGAGCAGCTGCTGCTGGCCTGGACCGGCAACGACACGTTCGTGCCGGCCGCGGCTTCCTTGCTCGCGCCCCTGGACGACGCGGGTCCGGATCTGCGGCCCACGCTCTCCGCCTACCTCGATCACGAGTCGAGCCTCGTGGCGACCGCGCAGGCACTGAACCTGCATCGCAACACGGTCGCGCTCCGGATCCGCCGGGTGCAGGAGCTGCTCGGGCTCGATCTCTCCGACCCCGAGACGCGCCTGGCCGTGCACCTGGCCTGTCGCGCGGTGCGCGACCGCTGAGCCGGCACGGGCGCGACCGCAGACGACAGCTCCCGTCGCCGTCCGAGGCGTGGGATCCTGGGTGCGTGAGCCCCGACCGCGACGCCGACTCCCGTCTCGTCGCGCGTCCGGGCGCGGGCGACGACCGGCCGCAGGTGCCCGCCGCCGACCACACGCTGCGGATCCTGCGCTTCCTCGCCCGCCGCGCCGGGCCCGTCGCGGCCTCGGCGCTCGCGCGGGAGCTCGAGATCCCCCGTTCGACCGTGTACCACCTGCTCGCCACGCTCGAGGCGCACGGCTTCGTGGTGCACCTCCCGCAGGAGCGCCGCTGGGGTCTCGGCACGAGCGCGTTCGAGCTGGCCGGAGGGTACTCGCGGCAGGAGCCGCTCGCGCGCCTCGGCCGGCCGCTGCTGGCCGCCCTCGCCGACCGTCTCGGGGAGAGCGCGCACCTCGCCGTGATGACCGGGCGCGACGTGCTCTACATCGTCGAGGAGCGCGCGCTGCGCCGCCCCGCACTGATCACCGACGTGGGCGTGCGGCTTCCGGCCCACCTCACCGCGACCGGCCGGGCGATGCTCGCCGCGCTCCCCCGCGAGCAGGTGCGCGCGCTGTATCCCGACGCCGCGGCGTTCGCGCAGCGCACGGGAGGCGGGCCCGCCCGGCCGCGCGAGCTCAACGAGCTGCTGCGCGAGGTGCGGCGGCAGGGCGTCGCCCGAGAGGACGGCGAAGTCACGACCGGCTTCCGCTCCGTCGGCATCGCCGTGCGCGACCACGTCGACTGGCCCGTGGCGGCGGTCGCCATGACCTGGGCGGAGGACGCTCCGGTCGACGAGACGACGATCGTGGAAGCCGTCACCGAGACCGCGCGCCAGCTGCAGCGCCGGCTCGGGTACGGCACCCGCCCGCGGGCCTGAGCCCGGCCCGCGCTCGAGCGGAGCCCTGCCGTGCACCCGTGTGCGCGCTTCCGAGCCGTGTTTCCCTCCCCCGGTCGCCTTTCCCTCCCCGTGTGCGCGTCTGCCAGGGGAGGGAAAGACGACGCGGGGAGGGAAACGCGAGCCGAGCCGTGCCGAGCCGAGCGCGCCGCACGCCCCCGCACCGCGCACCCCGCGCCCACACGGCCCGCGCACAGCCGACGGCGGCAGGATCGGCGTGTGCGGACCTCCACCGATCGGGCGCGACGGCGCCGGGCCGCCCTCATCGCCGGAGTCGTGGGCCTCGCCGCCGGCATCGCCGGATCCTGGATCCCGTCGTTCTGGGGCGATGAGGCGGCGAGCGTCATGTCGGCCTCGCGCACCTGGCCGGAGCTGTGGCGGATGCTCCAGGTCGTGGACGGGGTGCACGGCGCGTACTACGCGTTCCTGCATCTGTGGATCGGCCTGTTCGGGGCGAGCGAGTTCTCCGTGCGGCTGCCCAGCGCGATCGCGGCGGGGCTGCTCGCCGCCGGCACCGCAGTTCTCGCCGGGCGGCTCGGCGGGCCGCGGCTCGCCCTGACCGCCGGTCTCGTCGCCGCCCTGCTGCCGCGCACGGCCGTGATGGCGGCCGAGGCCCGCTCGTACGCGATCGGCACGGCGATCGCGGTCTGGCTGACCGTGCTGCTGCTGGCCCTGCTGGAGCGGCGGCGCACGCCGTGGCTGTGGGCAGCGTACGCGGTCGGAGCGGCCGCCGCGGTCTACGTCTTCCTCTACCTGGCGCTGCTGCTCGTGGTCCACGGGGTGTTCGTGCTGCTTGCGCACCGCGCGCGGATGCGGATCTGGGCCGGCTGGGCCGCCGGCGCAGCCGTGCTGGCGGCGCCGATCGCGCTGCTCGCCGCGGCCGAGAGGAATCAGATCGGCTTCCTCGCCCACCGCGACTACATCACCCTGCAGAACGTGCTCGCGCTGCAGTGGTTCGATCCGGTGACGGCGTGGCCGTGCGGGGCCCTCATCGCGATCGGCGCGGTGGCCGCCTGGCGCGCCAGGCGGCTTTCCCCGGACCGCGCCCGGCTGGCGCTGCTCACCGCGCTGTGGCTGCTGCTGCCGACCGCGGCGATCCTGCTCGCGAGCGTGACGATCGCGCCGATGTACACGGTGCGCTACCTGTCGTTCTGCACCCCCGCCGCCGCAGTGCTCGTCGCGCTCGGCGTGCACGCGACCGCCGCGTGGGCTGCGGCGCGGGCCCCGGTGCGGGCGCCACTCGTCAGCACCGTGCTGCTCGCGGTGCTGCTCGCAGCGTTCGTGCCGAACCTGGTGGTGCAGCGCACGCCCTACGCGAAGGACGGCAGCGACTGGCGCGAGGCGGCGGCCTACCTGAGCGCCCGCGCCCAGCCGGGCGATGCCGTCGTCTACGACGCCCGCCCGAAGGACTCCGAGGCGCCTCGGCTGATCGCCGCGGTCTACCCCTCCGCCGTCGCGGGCCTGCGCGATCCGGCCCTGATCTCCGCGTACCGGGGACGCGCCGGGCTGTGGGACCGGACCCGCTCGAACACCGCGCTCACGGCCGCCGATCTCGGCGGGGCCGCCTGGGTCGTGGAGCGAGGTCCGGCCGCCGCCGCGTCGCCGGACGTGCGGCATCTCGAGACGCTCGGCTACCGGATCCGGTCGGAGCATCGCATCAACGTCACGACGATCCTGCGCATGACCCGCTGACGCTCCTGTGCATGCTGCGCGGACGCCGCGGTCGCGCATCCGGCCGCGCTCAGAGCGGCACGTACATCACGACGCTCAGCCCGGGGGCGTCCGAGGGGACCACGCTGTGGTGCTCGAACTCCAGGCGTCCGTCGTCGGGGTGCTGGAAGACGCGGCGGCGCGACGTGAAGCGCTCGACCGCGTGCTCCGCCCACTGGACGCGGAAGTCCTCGCTCGCCGAGAGCAGCCGGGCGATCAGGGCACGATGCCGGTCGGATCCGATCCGCACGCCGGATTCGGCCCGGAACTCGGCGAGGAAGCGCCGGCTCTCCTGGTCCCAGTCCGGCAGCATGCGGCGCAGGCGGGGGTCGGTGTAGATGAGCCAGAGCAGGTTGCGATCGGCCGGATCCACGGTGCCGATCGGCGCGTACAGTCGCGCATAGGGGGCGTTCCACCCGAGGATCGCCCAGTCGCTCGCCACGACGAACGCCGGGAACGCGAGTGCGTC
Organism: Microbacterium azadirachtae; assembly: GCF_000956545.1. Taxonomy (GTDB): domain Bacteria; phylum Actinomycetota; class Actinomycetes; order Actinomycetales; family Microbacteriaceae; genus Microbacterium; species Microbacterium azadirachtae. The sequence goes on along the minus strand of NZ_JYIT01000054.1, from coordinate 22,363 downwards.
GACCAGCCGCTGCAGATGATCCGGGATCCGCTCCTGCTCCTCGGCGGCGGAGTCCTCGTCCGGGCCGGCGAGCCGCACCACGTAGTCGGTCTCGGCCGGGCTCAGCTGCAGCACGCGCGCGACCGCGCCCAGCACCTGCCGCGAGACGCCGATGTCCCGCCCCTGCTCGAGCCAGGTGAACCAGCTGGCGCTGACCCCGGCGAGGGCGGCGACCTCCTCGCGGCTGAGACCGATGTCGCCGCGCCGCGCGGCCTGGGGCAGGCCCAGCGCGGAGCGGCTCGCGGCGCGGCGCCGGGAGGCGAGGAACTCCCCCAGCTGCTCGCGGCGGGGTGTGCGCGGCCGGATCATGGAAAAACAGTACTCCGTGTACTAGTACAAACCCTCCTCGCCGCCGGGCTCGGCAGAACAGCACGGCAGGTCCACAATGGTGACCATGGTCGCTTATCGCTCTCGCACGGTCACCCACGGACGCAACATGGCGGGCGCGCGCGCCCTCTTCCGCGCGGCCGGCGTCAACGGCGCCGACCTGGGGCGCAAGCCCATCATCGCCGTCGCGAACTCGTTCACCGAGTTCGTCCCCGGCCACACCCACCTCGCGCCCGTCGGGCGCATCGTGTCGGACGCGATCACCGAGGCGGGCGGCATCCCCCGCGAGTTCAACACGATCGCCGTCGACGACGGCATCGCGATGGGCCACGGCGGCATGCTGTACTCGCTGCCCTCGCGCGACCTCATCGCCGACTCGGTGGAGTACATGGTCAACGCGCACTGCGCCGACGCCCTGGTCTGCATCTCGAACTGCGACAAGATCACCCCGGGCATGCTGCTCGCGGCACTCCGCCTGAACATCCCGACGGTGTTCGTCTCCGGCGGCCCCATGGAGGCCGGCCGTGCGACGCTCGTCGACGGCACGGTGCGCTCGCTCGACCTCGTCGACGCGATCAGCGACGCGGTGAACGAGAAGATCTCCGACGCCGACATCCTCCGCATCGAGGAGTCCGCCTGCCCGACCTGCGGATCCTGCTCCGGCATGTTCACCGCCAACTCGATGAACTGCCTCACCGAGGCGATCGGACTCTCGCTGCCCGGCAACGGCTCCGTGCTCGCCACGCACACGGCGCGCCGCGCGCTGTACGAGAAGGCCGGATCCCTCGTCGTCGACATCACCAAGCGCTACTACGAGGGCGACGACGAGAGCGTGCTGCCCAAGAGCATCGCGACCGAGGCCGCGTTCGGCAACGCGATGGCGCTCGACATCGCCATGGGCGGATCCACGAACACGATCCTGCACCTGCTCGCGGCGGCGCACGAGGCGGGCGTCGACTTCGGCCTCGCCGAGATCGACGCGATCTCGCGCCGCGTGCCGTGCCTCGCGAAGGTCGCCCCGAACTCCGCCGGCGGCCGCACCTACTACATGGAGGACGTGCACCGCGCCGGCGGCATCCCCGCCCTGCTCGGCGAGCTGCGCCGCGGCGGCCTGCTCGACGACACCGTGCACACGGTGCACGCCGCGACGCTCGGCGAGTGGCTGGACGAGTGGGACGTGCGCGGCGGGTCCGCCTCGGCGCAGTCCGAGGACCTGTGGCACGCCGCCCCGGGCGGGCGACGCTCATCCACCGCGTTCTCGCAGTCGGAGCGCTGGGCCTCGCTCGACACCGACGCCGAGGGCGGCTGCATCCGCGACGTCGCGCACGCCTACTCGAAGGACGGCGGCCTCGGCGTGCTGCACGGCAACATCGCCGAGAACGGCGCCGTCGTGAAGACGGCGGGCGTGGACGAGTCGATCTGGACCTTCTCCGGCCCCGCCGTCGTGTGCGAGTCGCAGGACGAGGCCGTCGAGAAGATCCTGAACAAGCAGGTCAAGGAGGGCGACGTCGTCGTCATCCGCTACGAGGGTCCCAAGGGCGGCCCCGGCATGCAGGAGATGCTGTACCCGACGTCGTTCCTCAAGGGACGCGGCCTCGGCAAGGCGTGCGCCCTGATCACCGACGGCCGCTTCTCCGGGGGCACCTCCGGCCTGTCGATCGGGCACATCTCCCCCGAGGCGGCGGCGGGCGGCATGATCGCCCTCGTCGAGGACGGCGACATCATCTCGATCGACATCCCCACCCGCAAGCTCGAGCTCGAGGTGCCGTGGGAGGAGCTGGAGCGCCGCCGCGAGCACCTCGAGGCGAACGGCGGCTACCGGCCGCGCAACCGCGTCCGCGAGGTCAGCCCCGCGCTGCGCGCCTACGCGCACTTCGCGCAGTCGGCGGACAAGGGCGCGATCCGCATCGTCCCCGAGCTCTGAGGCCGGGTTCCGGAGGCATCAGCCTTCGGAACCCGGCGTCAGGCCGGCACCGCCGCCCGGCGGTCGCGGTGCGTGCGCGCCGCCCACCGCCCGTCGGTGCGGGTGACCTCGATCGGGTGGGCGAACGCGCGCGAGATCGTCTCGGTCGTCACCGCGTCATCGATCGCCCCGATCGCCGCGATCGCCCCTCCCGCGATGACGAGGGCATGACTCGTCGTCTCCGGCAGATCCTCCAGGTGATGCGTGACGAGGATCGACGCGAGCCCCGGATCCCGGTGCGCGAGCGCGTCGATCGTCTCCAGGAGCTGCTCCCGGGCGGCCACGTCGAGCCCGGTCATCGGCTCGTCGAGCAGGATCAGACGGGGATCGCAGGCGAGTGCCCGCGCGATCAGCGCCCGGCCCCGCTCCCCCTGCGAGAGCGTCGGCCATCGGGCGTCGCACCGATGCGCGAGGCCCACCTCGGCGATGAGCCGATGCGCGAGCGCGGTCTGCGCGGGCGTCGGCGCCCAGCGCATCGGAGTCTCGATCGTCCCCGTCAGGCCGGTCAGCACGACCTCGGTCACGGTGAGGGGCGAGCGCAGCGGATGCCGCGGATCCACGTGGCCGATCCGGCGGCGCAGCTCCTGCAGGTCGACCCGGCCGATCCTGTGGCCCAGCACCTCCGCGGTCCCGCTCGACGGGTGCGTCCGCGCGCCGCAGATGCCGAGGATCGAGCTCTTGCCGGCGCCGTTGGGGCCCAGGAGCGTCCAGTGCTCGCCCGCACGCACGACCAGCTCGATCTCCTGCAGGATGTCGCGCCCGTCGCGCCGCAGCGTCACCCCGTCCAGCCGGACGACCTCGCCGCTCACCGCAGGCCGTCCTTCAGCGACGCCAGGTGCGACCGGCTGAGGCGGGAGGCGGCCGCGGCATCGCCGGAACGGATCGCATCGGCCAGGCGCACGTGCGCCTCGTGGTCCTCGTCGTCGCCGAAGGAGGCGCGGATCCGCAGCATCGCGATCATCGTCTGCCGCAGCCGCGGGGTGAACCCGTCGAACAGCTCGGTGAGGATGGGGTTGGCGGCGGCGACGACGATCGCGCGGTGGAACGCGAGATCCGCGTCCACGTGCTCCTCGAGATGGGAGCGGTGCTCCGCGCGATGACGGAGGGCGCGGCGGATCGCGCGGAGATCGTCCGGCGAGCGGCGCTCCGCGGCGAGCGCCGCGGCATCCCCCTCGATCGCCGCCCTCGCCTCGATGACGCTGACGATGTCGGCGCGCTGCAGCACCGCGTCCCAGTCCTCTCGCACGTCGAGCGCGGTGACGAAGACGCCCGCGCCCTGTCGCGCCGACAGCACTCCCCTGCCCGCCAGCTGGCGGATCGCCTCGCGCACCGTGGACCGCCCCACCCCCAGCTGGGCGGCGAGCGTCGTCTCACCGGGGAGCCGGGCGCCCAGCACCCACTCTTCGCCCCTGATCCTGTCCAGGAGCACGTCCGCGGTCTGATCCGCCATCGAAGAACGCTGCACGCTCGGCCCCATGATCGCATCCACTCCTCAACTTGTCTGCGGAGTTAACGCTACACTGCCTGCATGCTCCCGAGCGCGATCCTCCTTCTTCACCGCCACGGCGGGGACTGACCGGTCCGGCACCCCGTCGTGGCTGATGCCGCCGCGCCGACCGCCGAAACCCCTCGCAGAGAGCAGAAGAGCATGACCCGCGCCCCCTTTCCCGGAATCTCCACGCCCGCCGGGCCCGTCCCCGCCGGCGCGCCGGCCTGGAACCGCCAGCGGCACTCGCAGATGCCGTCGCATCGCTACGCCGATCCCTACGACCGCGTCTCGATCGCCCTCTCGGCGCAGGAGCGCACCTGGCCGACCCGGCGCCTCACCGCCGCACCCCTGTGGGTGCCGGTCGACCTCCGCGACGGCAACCAGGCACTGGCCGAGCCGATGGATCCGGCGCGCAAGCGGCGCTTCTTCGAGCTCATGGTCGCGATGGGCTACAAGGAGATCGAGGTCGGCTACCCGTCCGCCTCGCAGACCGACTTCGACTTCGTGCGCCTGATCGCCGAGCAGGGCATCGCGCCGGAGGACGTGACGATCGTCGTGTTCACGGCCGCGCGCCGCGATCTCATCGCACGCACGGTCGAGTCGATCCGCGACATCCGCAATCCCGTCGTCATCCACCTGTACACCGCGACGGCGCCGATCTGGCGGGAGACCGTGCTCGGTCGCGATCGCGACGAGCTGCGCGCGCTGATCCTCGACGCAGGACGAGACGTGCTCGAGCTCGCCGGCGGGCTTCCCCACGTGCGCTTCGAGTTCTCCCCCGAGGTGTTCATGCTGACCGAGCCCGACTACGCGCTCGAGATCTGCAACGCGATGACCGCCCTGTGGGAGGCGACGCCGGAGCGCCCGGTGATCCTCAACCTGCCGGCGACGGTCGAGATCGCCACGCCCAACGTGTACGCCGACCAGATCGAGTACATGCACCGCCATCTCGACCGGCGCGAGAGCGTCATCCTGTCGGTCCATCCGCACAACGACCGCGGCACCGGGATCGCCTGCGCCGAGCTGGCCGTGCTCGCCGGCGCGCAGCGGGTCGAGGGCTGCCTGTTCGGCAACGGCGAGCGCACCGGCAACGTCGACCTCGTCACGCTCGCCCTGAACCTGCACGCCCAGGGCATCGATCCGATGATCGACTTCTCCGACATCGACGAGATCCGCCGCACGGTCGAGCACAGCAACCGGATCGAGGTGCACCCGCGGCATCCCTACGTCGGCGACCTCGTGCACACGGCGTTCAGCGGCACCCACCAGGACGCGATCCGCAAGGGCTTCGCCGAGCACCGGGAACGCGCCGCGTGCGAGGGACGCTCCGAGCGGGAGATCGCCTGGCGCGTGCCGTACCTCCCCGTCGATCCGGCCGACCTCGGCCGCTCCTACGACGCGGTGATCCGCGTGAACTCGCAGTCGGGCAAGGGCGGGATCGCCTACCTGCTCGAGACGGAGTTCGGGATCCGGCTCCCGCGCCGGCTGGAGATCGACCTGGCCGGGCACGTGCAACGGCACGCCGATCAGAGCGGCCTCGAGCTCGACGCGCACGGGCTCTGGCGCATCTTCGACGACGCCTATCTCGCCGGCGACGAGGAGCCCCGCATCGCGCTGTCGCAGGTGCGCACCGACGCCGCTGCCGAGCCGCGCACGATGTTCCGGCTGCGCGTCGACGGGTCCGAGCACGACTCCGAGCACCCCGGTGTGGGACCGGTGGAGGCGCTCACCGAGGCGCTCGCGGCGCACGGTGCACCCATCGAGATCCTCGACCTGCAGCAGACGAGTCTCGGCGCCGGCAGCGACGGCGAGGCGCTGACGCTAATCGAGTACCGCGGGGCGCACGGCACCGGATGGGCCGCCGGACGGGACGGATCGGTGCTGACCGCGACGCTCAACGCCGTGCTCACCGCCGCGAACGCGTCGCTGCGCTGAGCCGCGGGCCGCGGATCCGCACTCCCTCGGGGTCTGATCCGCGGCCGCGGCACGCCGTGCGGACCGCCTCAGCCGGCCGTCGACGCGCGCACGACGAGGGTGCCGTGCTCGGGCGCGGGCACCGCAAGTGCGAGCTCGGGCTCGAGCTGCCGCAGCAGCTCGGCCGCGGCCTGCCGGCCCAGCGCCTGCGGCTGCAGGTCGACCGCGGTGATCTCCGGGGAGATCCCACGCAGGCGTTCCGCGTCCGACCCGCACACCACGCGCACGTCCTCGGGCACACGGACCCCGCGCGCCACCAGGCGGTCGACGAGGGCGCGGGCGTGGTCGCTCGTCATGCAGTACACGCCGTCGGGCGGCAGGGGCAGCGCGAGCAGCTCGTCGGCGGCGACCGCCCCTTCGTCGGGCTCCGCGCGCTCGGGCACGGACAGGACGATCTGCGCCTCCTCGGGCACTCGCTCGCGATAGCGCTGCTCGGTCGCCGTGTTCCACTCGATCGGGTCGGTGCCCACGACCAGGGCGATCCGTTGCGCTCCGCACACGGCGAGGTGCTCCAGCACGCGATCGGTGATCAGCGCGGTGGCGATGTCGACGATGTGGGGATCCCCCGGATCCGCGACATCGGCTCCCACGAGCGTGTAGGGCATGCCCCCCGCGCGCAGCGCGGCGATGAGCGGGTCGCCCTCCACGGGGTCGGTCACGATGATGCCGTCGCACGCCCAGGCGGTCGTCGGCGCCTGGGGCACCGTCGGATCGGCGACGAGCATCAGCGCGTAGCCGTGCGCGAGCGACGTGAGCGCGGCCGCGCCCGCGAAGCGCGGGAAGTAGTCGACGTCCTGGATCTGCTGGGGCTCCGCGCCGACCGCCGGGCGCAGCACGAGCCCGATCACGCCCAGCCGGCTGCGCCGCAGGCCGCTGGCCACCACGTCGGGGTGGTAGCCGAGCTCGGTCGCCGCCGCCCGCACGCGCGCCTGGGTGGCGGGGTTGACGACGCCGTTGCCCGAGAAGGTGTGCGACACCGTGGTGACGGAGACCCCTGCCCTGCGGGCGACATCGCGGATCGTGGATCGCTGTCTGCGCATGCCGCGATGATAATCTCCGGATCCGCTTGCCCAAATCGTTTTGGCTCTTTACCGTTGCGTGTCGAGCGCGAACAAGGACGTCGCGCACCCGACCTTCCGCCCTGGAGCCCTCATGTCGCAGACGACACCCCCCGAGACCGCAGACCCGTCCCCCGCGCTGACGCACGCCGTGCCCGCCGACAGCGCGACCCGCATCGAGACGCACGGCATCGACTACATCCCGGACACGGAGCGCCACGGCCGTGCGCGCGATCTGCTCGCCGTCTGGGCGGCACCCAACGTGAACTTCCTCGCCGTCGTGATCGGGGTGACCCTCGTGCTGCTGGGTCTGGACCTGTGGCAGGCGCTGCTCGCGATCGTGATCGGCAACCTGTTCTCGATCATCACCGGCATCGTCGCCGGTTCGGGGCCGGCCGCAGGAGCCCCCAGCGAGGTCATCACCCGCGCCATGTACGGCATCACCGGCAACCGGTTCAACGTCGCCATCGCCGGCTGGCTGATCAGCGTCTGCTACCTCGCGATCAACTGGGCCGCCGCGACGACCGTCGCCGTCGGCCTGCTCGGCCGGCTCGGCATCGCGTCGAACGGCTGGACGATCGCGATCAGCGCGATCGTGATCGCCGCCGCCACCATGGTGATCAGCGTGTACGGCCACGGCCTGATCATGCGCCTGTACCAGCCGCTCGCGATCCTGCTCGCGGTGATCTTCGCGGGCATGGCCGTGTTCGTGGTCGGCGGCGCGAAGTGGAGCTACACCCCGGCCGCACCGCTGCACGGCCTGGATCTGGTCGCGATGATGGCCGCCGGCATCGCCCTCGTCGCGTCCGGTCCGCTGTCGTACACGAACAGCGCCGACTTCGCCCGCTACCTGCCCGCGAGCACCCGGGTGCGCGACGTCGCCCTGTGGACCACGCTCGGGATGGTGATCCCCGGCGTGCTGGCCACGTTCGTCGGCGCCCTCGCGGCGAGCGCCGTGGACATGTCGGATCCGGAAGCGGGGCTCGAGAAGTTCCTGCCGGGCTGGTTCGCCCCGATCTTCCTCATCTCCGTGATCGTCGGCACCATCGCCAACAACGCGATGACCGCGTACAGCTCCGGACTCGCCCTCCAGGCCGTCGGCATCCGCCTGCCGCGCTCGCGCACCGTGCTCCTCGACGGAACGGTGGGCGTGCTGATGACGCTGTTCGCCCTGCTGGTCTGGAACTTCCTGGACAGCGTCTCCAGCGCGCTGCAGCTGGCGGTCACGATCCTCGCGCCGGTGATGGGCGTGTACCTCGCCGACATGCTGTGGCGCCGCAACCGCTACGACGGCGCGGCCCTCGCCGACGACAGCCGCGGCAGCCGCTTCTGGTTCACCGGCGGCGTGCACGTCCCCGGCGCGATCGCGGTGCTGGCCGGCATCGGCGCCTCGCTCCTGTGCAGCGCGACGCTCGTCTTCACCGGGCCGATCGCCGCCGCGATCGGCGGCATCGACCTGTCGGTGCCGGTGGGCCTGCTCGTGCCCTTCGCGCTCTATCTTCTGCTGGTGCGCCGCTCGCCCCGCTCGCTGGCCTCGCTCTGACCGCTCACGCCGACAAGGATCCCCTCTCATGACTTCGAACGAGACACGCACCACGCACTACCGCGGCGGCGCGATCTTCACCTCCGACACGCAGCCGTGGGCGCAGTCGCTGATCGTCGAGGACGGCCGCGTGCTCTTCGTCGGCGACACGGCCGCCGCCGACGCCTTCGCGGCCGACGCCGTGGTCGAGCTCGACGGCGCGCTGGTGATCCCGGGGATCGTCGACGCGCACACGCACCTGATCGGACTGGGCGAGTCGCTCGAGCAGGTGGACCTGCACGACGCGCCCGATCTCGCGGAGATCCAGGCGCGCATCGCCGCGGCCGCGGCGGCGGATCCCGACGCGCCGCGGATCCAGGGTCGCAGCTGGCTGTTCTCCAGCCTCGACGGCCGCGCTCCGCACCGGGAGATGATCGACGCGGTCGTCTCCGATCGCCCGGTGTACCTGAACGCGAACGACAACCACTCCGCCTGGCTGAACTCGGCGGCTCTGGCCGAGCTGGGGATCGACGACGAGACCCCGGATCCGCTCGGCGGCACGATCCAGCGCGATGCACAGGGCCGCGCGACCGGCATGCTGCGGGAGAACGCCGTGTTCGCGTTCCTGCGCGTGCGGCTGGACGCGCTCACGAGCGATGCCGACCGCGAGGCGCAGTTCGAGGCAGCGCTGCGCACGTACCTCGACGCAGGGGTCACCGCTGCGGTCGACATGGCGCTGTCCGAACCGGATCTCCGCGCGATGCTCGCCGTCCAGGAGCGGCACGGCGGGATCCTGCCGATGCACGTCGCCGCGCACTGGGCCGTCTATCGCACCGGGACCGCCGACGGCGACGCCGCCGCGGTCGATCGTGCGATCGCCCTGAACCGGGAGCACCCCGGCCCCGGTCTGCGGATCGCCGGGATCAAGCTCTTCGTCGACGGCGTGATCGACAGCTGCACGGCGGCCATGCGGGCGCCGTTCGCCGACGGCTCGCAGCCCGAGGCGCTCTGGGACCTTCCCTCCCTGACCGCGGTGGTCACGCGCGCCGACGCGGCCGGCCTCCAGATCGCGATGCACGCGATCGGCGATGCCGCATCCGCCCTCGCGCTCGATGCGCTGGAGGCCGCGGTCGCGACCAACGGCCCCCGCGCCGATCGCCGCCACCGCATCGAGCACCTCGAGACGGTCGACGCCGCGACGCCGCTGCGCCTGGCACGGCTGGGCGTCGTCGCCTCGATGCAGCCCGTGCACTGCGATCCCGCGATCCAGGACAACTGGCGCGCGATGCTCGGCGACGACCGCGCCGAACGGGGCTACCCCTGGGGCGAGTTCGCCGAGGCGGGCGCGACGCTCGCGCTCGGCACCGACGCGCCGACCGCGCCGTTCGATCCGCTGCCCAACCTGTTCATCGCGACCACCCGGCGCTCGGCGTTCGATCCGGACCTCCCGGCCAACCTCCCCGCCCATGCGATGGCCGTCGCCGACGCGGTGCGCCGGGCCACCCGCGACGCGGCGTACGCCGCACGCTGGGACGGCGAGCTCGGAGTGCTGCGCGCCGGGACCTCGGCCGATTTCGTGGTGCTCGACGCGGATCCGTTCCGCGACGGGCCCGAGGCGTTCCTCGCCGCGCAGGTGCGCGCCACGGTCGTCCGCGGGCAGGAGCACTCCGCCGCCCTCGTCCAGGACCGCTGACGCCGACCGCCCCCGGGGTCGTCGAGCGAGGACGCCGCAGGCTCCCGAGACGAAACGCGGTGCACTCGCCGGGCGCCGCGTCTCGTCTCGCTCCGCTCGCTCGACGACCGGCAGGGCGCGTGCGTCGCTCAGCGCTCGTAGAGGAGGATCACGCTGCCGGCGCCGTCGACGCGGCGGGTCTCGCGATAGCCGAGGTCGCGCAGGTCGCTGAGCCCCCAGTCGTCCTCGACGCCCTGGAACGACAGCTCGACCACCCACACGCGGTCCACGCCGTCGAAACGTCCCATGCCGGCCGCCCGCGGGATCCCGTAGGTCTGGTCGTACCAGGTGTACGACTTCTGGTACGGCGTCTTCAGCAGCAGATCTGTGACGTTGCGGAAGGAGGCGGGATCCGTCGCCTTCGCGAGCCGGGTGCGCTGGGACGGCCGCGCCCCGTCGTCGAACACGATGCCGTCACCGGGGTGCGCGTTCGCACGGATGAAGGCCGAGATGTCGTTCCAGTCCGACTGGTTCTTCGCGTACGGCCCGCGCTGCAGCGCGGCCACCGGCACCGCCGCGACCACCACCGCGGCGATCGCGATGCCCGCGAGCCACGCCCCGCGGCGCGACCCCGGCCCTTCCTGCGGGCCGGGGGCGTCCGCGGGCGCCGGCGGCGCGCCGATCCGGGCGAGGGTCCGCACGCCGAGGGCCATCACGATCGCGACGGCGGGCGCGGAGAACGTGCCGTACCGGGCGGTGTAGACCGCCATGAACGGGGTGACGGCGAGGAGCAGACCCATCGGCACGAGCATCCAGCTGAGCGCCACGACCTCGAGCCGCACCCCGGGCGTGCGCCACAGCCGCCCGCCCTCTCGGCGGATCCGCACGAGGTCGCGCACGAACGCGATCACGGCGATCAGGATCAGGGCCCAGGCGAGCGCGGTGAACCACCACTCCTGGAACCACATGTTCTTCAGCACGACCTCGGCCGTGACCGATTCGCGCACGGCGAGGAACGCGATCTGGCGGCGCTGCAGGAAGCCGAACCAGGCGATCGGCGCACACAGCACGAGGGCGATCCCGGTGCTGAGCGCCCAGGCCCGCCAGCGCCGGCGCAGCGGCGGCGCCAGCAGCACGATCACGAGCGCGGCGAACACCATGAGGGCGAAGTACAGGAACGTCCAGGTCGCGACGGTGAGCACCGCGGCGTAGCCGGCCCACCATCCGGCTGCGGTGCCGGGTCGGCGGGAGATCTCGACGAGCAGCACGATCAGCACGGCGGCGAAGGCCGCGCCGATCGCATACGAGCGCGCCTCCTCCCCCGCGAAGATCAGCCGCGGCTCGAGGGCGGTGAACACGCCCGCGACGACGGCGAACCGGATCCCGCCGAGCCGCCCGCACAGCCACACGACCGCGGCGGTGCAGACGCCGATCGCGAGCGCGGACGGGAACCGGATCGAGAACGCGCTCGGCCCGAACACATCGATCCAGGCGTGCAGCCCGAAGTAGTACAGCCCGTGCACGGCGTCGACGTAGCTCAGCATGTGCCAGAGCGACGGCAGCGGCCGCGTCGCCGACATGAGGCTCGCGGCCTCGTCGCCCCAGAGGGAGGGGATCCACGATCCCGCCGCGCTCGTCGCGACCGCGAACAGGCCCAGCACGGCCGCCCACAGCCCCAGCCGCCGGGTATCCGCCGTCGCCCGCGACCCGGAGGTGAGCGACCGCTCCGAGGCGGTGCCGACAGCGGAGGAGGTCACGTCCCGAGGCTAGCGGGCCGTCCTTGGCCGCTCCTCCGAACCCCCTGTCAGCCGCCTGTCCCCGACGCGCCCGCCGGCGCCCGTGTTCCCGCCCGCGAGCACCCCCCGCAGGGTGATCCCGCAACCCGGCCGTTCGCGGTGCGGCACCGTCCCGACATCCGATGTTCTCCGAGCGTTCACTCGGACGCCGCCGAATATCCTGGAAGCGTGCCCCTCTCCTCCTCCGTGCGCCGAGTCCGCTCCGCCGCCCGACGTCTCAAGCGCGCCGCCGAAGCGGAGCGCATCGCATTCTGGCGGTCCCGTCCGGTGCGCCCCGATCAGGTCCTGTACGAGTCGTTCGCCGGCAACGGCATGCTGTGCAACCCGGAGGCGATCTTCCGCCACCTGCTGACGGATCCCGCATACGCGCACCTCACCCACGTCTGGGCGATCTCGGACGACGATGCGATCGAGCGCTTCCGTGCCGAGTTCGCGGACGACCGGCGGGTGTCATTCGTGCGCCGGGGGTCCGCCTCGTACCGTCAGGCGCTGTCGGTCAGCGGCTGGCTGATCAACAACGCGACCTTCCCGACCTGGTTCGGCAAGCGGGAGGGCCAGGTCTATCTGAACACCTGGCACGGCACCCCCCTCAAGCTCATGGGCTTCGACATGCCCGCCGGCGCCGTGCAGTCCGCGAACACCCTGCGCAACTTCCTGATGTCGGACTACCTGCTGGCGGCGAACCCGTTCATGGCGGAGACCATGTACGAGGGCGCCTACCGGCTCACCAACGTCTACCCCGGCACGATCATCGAGGAGGGCTACCCGCGCATCGACCGGCAGCGTCTCGACGCCGCGGAGGAGGACGCGGTGCGCGCCGAGCTCGAGCAGAGCGGCGTCGCGCTCGACGGCAAGCCGATCGTGCTGTTCGCGCCCACATGGCGGGGCAGCTCGTTCGACGACCCGGAAGACAACATCGACGAGCTCGCCGCCCAGCTCGCGCAGCTGCAGGAGGGCGTCGGAGACGACCACGTCGTCGTGCTGAAGACGCACCAGATCGTGCACGCACGTGCCGCCTCACGCCCGGCGCTGGCCCGCTCGCTGGCTCCGAACTCGATCCCCACGAACGTCCTGCTGGGGGCGTCGGCCGGACTCGTCACCGACTACTCGTCGATCTTCTTCGACTACCTCGCCAGCGGCCGCCCGATCGCGTTCTTCACGCCGGACGCCGACCTCTACTCCTCCGGGCGCGGCACGTACATGCCCCTGGACACCCTCCCCGGCCCGGTCGACGCCGACGCCGCCCGCACCGGTCGCGCCCTCGCCGCCCTGCTGCACGGCGCGCCGCCGCATCCCCAGTACGCCGCCTGGGCCGAGAGGTTCGCTCCGTTCGAGGACGGCGCGGCGACGGCCAGGGTGGTCGACATCGTGTTCGGCGGAGCCCGTGACGGCTATCGCGCCCGTCCCACCGCCCGCGACGGCCGCAAGCGCCTGCTCGTGTATCTGGGCGGGATGAAGCCGAACGGCATCACCACCAGCGCGCTGAACCTGCTCGGGGCCATCGACCACAGCCGCTACGACGTGACCGCCCTCCTGCCGAAGCGACGCGGGAGCACCGACCCGCTGACGCAGGCGCGCATCCCCGCGGAGGTGCGCCAGGTGTTCCGGATCGGCGGGATGAACGGCTCCAAGGCCGTGCACCTGCGCCGTCGCATCGACGAGTGGCGCGGGTCCCCGCGCACCCCGGGGACCGAGCCGTGGCACGAGAGGCTCTGGAACGCGGAGTGGATGCGCGTGTTCGGCGAGGCGAGGTTCGACTGGGTCGCCGACTTCAGCGGCTACGGCCCGGTGTGGACCACGCTGCTGCTGCACGCCCCGGCCGTGAGCGAGGGCGGACCGGATCCCGTGCGGGCCATCTGGATGCACAACGAGATGGCGGCCGACCGCGAGCGCACCGTGAACGGGAAGGCCAGCATGAAGCGCGGCCTCGGCACCGTGTTCGCGATGTACTCCGAGTACGACCAGCTCGTCTCCGTCTCGCATCAGCTCACCGAGCTGAACCGGGCGGAGCTCGCCGAATACGCCTCCGGTGATCACTTCCGCACCGTGCGCAACTTCCCGGACGTCGAGCACGTGATCCGCGGCGCGCGGCGCCCGCTCAGCGACTTCTTCGCCGAGTCCGATGCGCAGTACGAGGCAGCCGATCAGGAGATCCCGCCGCGACCCGCCTGGTACGACGCGCTCCAGGCCGATGAGGGCGAGCTGCGCTGGTTCGTCACGATCGGGCGCCTGAGCCCCGAGAAGAACCACGCCCGCCTGATCCGCTCGTTCCAGAAGGTGCACGCCGCGCATCCCGAGTCGCGTCTGCTCATCGTGGGCGGCGGACCGCTGCGCGCCGACCTGCAGCAGCAGATCGACGACGCCGGGCTCGCTGACGCCGCCTTCCTCACCGGTGCTCAGCGCAATCCCTACGCGCTGCTCGCCGCCTCCGACTGCTTCGTGCTCTCCAGCCTCTACGAGGGCCAGCCGATGGTGCTCATCGAGGCGGCGATCTGCGAGCTGCCGATCGTCTCGACCTCGTTCGGCTCGGTCTACGGGGCGCTCCCCGAGGGCGCCATCCGGATCGTGGGTCAGGACGACGACGCCCTCGCGGCGGGCATGACGGCGTTCCTGGACGGCGACGTGCCGGCGGCGACGCTGGACGTGGACGCATATCGCGCCGACGTGAAGGCCGAGTTCGAGGCTCTTCTCGCCGACTGATCCGGGCCGGCCGTCCCCGAGCCGTCGAACGCCCCGGCGCCTCTCGCGCCGCCGGGCGCCGCGATGGCAGACTCGAAGTCCGCGGGGATGCGCAACGAGGCGCGCCCCGGAACGACCGATCGGGGATCACCATGGCCTCACCGCACCCTCTGGACTCGCTCACCGGTGCCGAGTTCTCCGCCACCGCCGCCGTCCTCGCACGGGAGCACGGCGTCGACACGGGCTGGCGGTACGCCTCGATCATCCTCAAGGAGCCGCCCAAGGCCGAGGTGAAGGCGTGGCGCGAGGGGGATCCTGTGGTGCGGCGCTCGCTCTCGGTGCTGTGGCGCAAGCAGACGAACGAGGTGTACGAGGCGGTCGTGAACCTCACCGCCGACGCGGTCGAGTCGTGGACGCACGTGCCCGGGGTGACGCCGAACTTCACGATCGACGAGTACCACGACTGCGACCATGCGATGAAGGAGAACCCCGAGGTCCGCGCGGCGCTCGAGGCCCGCGGCGTCGACGTCGACCTCGTGCTGTTCGACGTGTGGACCTATGGCGGCGCGGTGATCCCGGACAAGTGGCGTGACCGGCGCCTGGGCTGGGTGGACCTGTGGATGCGGGCGACGCCGGACGGCAACCCCTACGCGCACCCGGTGAGCGGCCTGAAGATCATCGTCGACATGAACACCCTCGAGGTGCTCGAGATCGAGGAGCATCACGACTACGGCTTCCCCGAGGTGCACGGCGAGTACGTGCCCGAGCTCGCCGGCATCACCCCGCGGACGGATCTGAAGCCGCTGGAGATCGTGCAGCCCGAGGGCGTCTCGTTCACCGTCGACGGAGCCCGCGTCCAGTGGCAGAACTGGGACTTCCGGCTCGGCTTCAACTACCGCGAGGGACCGGTGATCTACCAGGTCGGCTTCGACGACCAGGGCACCCGCCGCGAGGTCGCGTACCGCCTGTCCTTCGCCGAGATGATCGTGCCCTACCGCGACTCCAGCTTCGACCACTACCGCCGTACGGCGTTCGACGTGGGCGAATGGGGGCTCGGCTACATGTGCACGTCGCTCGAGCTCGGCTGCGACTGCCTCGGCGAGATCACCTATCTCGACGCCGTCCTGCCGGACACCGCCGGTCAGCCGTGGACGATCACGAACGCGATCTGCCTGCACGAGGAGGACAACGCCGTGCTCTGGAAGCACGTCGACCCCGATGCGGGCACCGAGGTGCGGCGCCAGCGCCGGTTCGTCGTCTCGGTGCACGCGACCGTCGCGAACTACGAGTACCTCGTGTACTGGCGCTTCTACCAGGACGGCAACATCGAGTGCGAGGTGCGCGCCACCGGCATCATGGTGACCACGCCCATGGCAGAGGGCGAGACCGGCAAGGCCACGGGCACCACGATCGACACCCGCACGTACGCGCCGTTCCACCAGCACTTCCTCATCGCGCGCCTCGATCTGGACGTCGACGGCGACGGCAACACGGTGATCGAGTCCGACTCGATGCCGGCGCCCATCTCCGAGGCGAACCCGTTCGGCCTGGACCTGAACACCCGCGCCACCGTCATCCGCTCGGAGTCCGAGTCGGGCCGCAGCTTCGACTGGGAGCGTCAGCGCGGCTGGAAGGTGCAGAATCCGAGCAAGCTCAACGCGTGGGGCGCGCCCGTGGCGTACAAGCTCGTGCCCTCGGCGTCGTTCCCGGCGATGTTCGACGAGTCGTCGCCGATCCTCAGGCGCAACCCGGTGATCGGCAAGACGCTGTGGGTCACCCGGCACCACGACGACCAGTTCTGGCCCGCGGGCGACTACCCCACCCAGTCGGTGGACGACCTGCACAACGGCATGAGCGCCTGGATCGCGGACGATGAGGACCTCGTCGACCAGGACGTCGTGCTCTGGTACAACTTCGGCATCCACCACATCACCCGCACCGAGGACTGGCCGATCATGCCGGCGGACACGATCTCGTTCTGGCTCAAGCCGTTCGGCTTCTTCGACCGCAACCCCTCGCTGGACGCCCCGCGCACCGCGAAGGGCGCGTCCTGCTCCTGCACGGACGGGGAGTGCCGGTGCGGACACGACCACGGATCCGGTCATGCGCACGACGGCGGTCATGCGCACGGATCCGGTCATCCGCATGACGAGGCCCATCAGCACGATCACCACGGCTGAGGCGCCGCCGGATCCGGCAGGCTGCGGCTTTGCCGGATCCGGCGCCACGCTCCCCGTGCGGGGTTAGCATCGCGGTATGCGAGAGACCAGGGCGACGCACGGCTGAACGTCCTGGAGCAGCGATCCGTGCCACCCGGCCTCTGCGAAGGAGGCCCGATCATGAGCATGCAGGCGCAGCCGAGCGGCACCACGACCCACGCCGACTGGGGCGCGGGGCGCCCCCATCTGCTGATCACATCCGACGACACCCGGCTGGTCCATCAGCTCGTCGACGATGAGACGCGCATCGGATCCGCGGGAGACTGCCAGATCCGACTGGCCGGACTCGCCGCGGTGCACGCGGTCATCCGGCACGACGCCCACGACGACTACGACCTGGAGATGCTCGCCCCCGGGCAGACCAGCGCGAACATCGCCAAGTCCGCCGAGGAGGAGGGCCGCGCGGTCGAGACCCTGCACACCGGCGCGCGGTTCACCGCGGGCGAGTGGCGCTTCGTCTTCGTGCGCGACGAGTTCGCCGACCATGGCCGCCCCTACGGCGGACGGCTCGGCGGCGAGGGCGCGCATCAGCGCCGTCAGCCCCCTCGCCCCGACTACGAGGCCGAAGGGCACACCGGCGCGATGCCCGCACCGCCGGAACCTCCCGTGATCGCACCCGAGGACGGGCTCCCCTCCGACTGAGCCGAGGACCCGCTGCTCGGCACGCTGTGCCCTGTCGAGGGCGCTCCCTGTCGCAGGCGCTGTCGCCCGTCGGCGGTCTGCGGAATACTGGTGCCGTCCGAGGAGGCGACGTGTTCCAGACCGACGTGACCGATGTCCCGCAGCTGAGCTTCACCGGCGCCATGCCCGGCGCGGGGCGGATCGACCAGCTCGTCGCGGAGGCGCATGATCGATACTCCGGCCAGGACGACGGCACCGTGGCCGACTACATCCCCCTCCTGGCGGAGGCGGATCCGGCGTGGTTCGGGTTGTCCGTGGTCGACGTCGACGGAGGCACCCACGCAGCCGGGGACGTCGACATCGCCTTCTCGATCCAGTCGATCTCCAAGGCCTTCGTCTTCGCGCTCGCGGCCGACGAGATCGGCCACGACACCATCGTGGAGACGGTGGGCGTGAACAACACCGGCCTCGCCTTCAACTCCGTCGTCGCCGTCGAGCTCAACGACGGCAGCCCGATGAACCCGATGGTCAACGCGGGGGCGATCGCCACGACCGCCCTGGTGCCCGGGGCGCATGCGGACGAGCGCTGGCAGCGCATCCGCGACGGACTCAGCCGCTTCGCGGGGCGTCCCCTCGCGCTCGACGGCGAGGTGTACCGGTCCGAGTCGTTCACGAATCATCGGAACCAGGCGCTGGCCCTCCTGCTGCAGAGTTACGGGCGCCTGGCGATCGCGCCAGACGAGGCCACCGACATCTACACACGGCAGTGCTCGCTGGCGGTGACGGCGCAGGACCTGGCCGTGATGGGGGCGACTCTCGCCGACGGAGGCGTGAACCCGGTGACCGGCGAGCGCGTGGTCTCCGCCGAGACGGCCCGCGACACGCTCGCCCTCCTCGCGTCCTGCGGGATGTACGAGCGCAGCGGGGAGTGGCTGTTCGAGATCGGCCTTCCCGCGAAGTCCGGCGTTTCGGGAGGCATCGTCGCGATCGCGCCGGGCAAGGGCGCTGTCGGCACGTTCTCCCCCCGCCTCGACGAGGCGGGCAACAGCGTGCGCGGGCAGCGTGCGTGCGCGTTCCTCTCCCGCGCGCTCGGCCTCAACCTCTTCGCCTCGGCACCCCGCGCCGCAGGCCCATCCCCCGCGTGACAGGATCCGATCCCCCTTCGAAGGAGCCGTTCATGACCGCCGCCACCGCCACCGAGCACGTCGAGGAGCGCCGCTCCTGGGCGCCCATGGTCGGGCTCTTCCTCGCCCAGGTACTGATGTCGTTCAACGTCGCGGCCCTGCCGATCTCGCTCGGCGGGATGGTCGAGGACTTCGGCGTGCCGCCCACCACCGCCAGCTCGACGATCGTGGTCTACGGTCTCGCCGTCGCAGCCCTCGTCATGACCGGCGCCAAGCTCGGGCAGAGGGTCGGCTGGGTGCTGATCTTCCGCGTCGTGGTGGCCGTGTTCGCGGTGAGCAGCGTGATGATGATCACCGCCTCTTCCATCGGCTGGGCGATCGGCGGCCAGGTGCTCGCGGGCGCCTCCGCGGCCATCATCGTCCCCTCGCTCGTCGCGCTCATCGCCGAGAACTACCGCGGCGCACAGCAGGCGACCGCCGTCGGCTCCCTCGGCTCCGCGCGGGCCTTCTCCGGCATCAGCGCGTTCCTCATCGGCGGAACCCTGGGCACCCTCGTCGGCTGGCGGCCGGTGTTCTTCATCACACTCGCCCTCGCCGTGGCGGTGTTCGCCCTGAGCTTCGGGCTGCGCGGCGACCGCGGCAACCCGGCGATCCGGATCGACCTCGTGGCGTCGGTGCTGATCGGCGCCGCGGTCGTGCTGCTCACCCTGGGCTTCAACAACCTCAACGCCTGGGGGATCGTCCTCGCCGAGCCCGGGGCGCCCTTCTCCGTCCTCGGGCTCTCCCCCGCCCCGGTCTTCGTCGTGGTCGGCGTGATCTTCGGACAGGCGTTCTTCCTCTGGACCCGGCGCCGGATGAGGATCGGGAAGGTGCCGCTCGTCGACCTGAGCGTGCTCGGCAAGCGCTCGGAGCGCGCCGCGGTGTACGCGATGTTCATCATCGTGGCGATGGAGGCGGCGGTGAACTTCACCGTGCCGACCTACATCCAGGTGGTGCAGGGACGGACGCCGTTCGACACGTCCCTCGCGATGATGCCGTTCAACCTCACCGTGTTCGTGACCGCGACGCTCATCGTGCGCTTCTACAAGCGCTTCGCCCCGCGGACCATCGCACTGTTCTCCTTCACCCTGACCACCGCCGCCCTCGTCTGGCTCTCGATCGTCGTCACGAACAACTGGGAGACGTTCCCGACGATCCTCGGTCTCGTCGTCTTCGGCATCGGTCAGGGATCGCTCGTCACGCTCGTGTTCAACGTGCTCGTCACCGCGGCGCCGAAGAGCCTCGCCGGGGACGTGGGATCCATCCGCGGCACGACGCAGAACCTCGCGAGCGCGGTGGGGACGGCGGTCATGGGCGCCCTGCTGGTCACTCTCCTGAGCATGGGATTCACCCGGGCCGTCGCCGAGCACGACGAGCTGCCGCCGTCGATCATGACGCAGGTCGATCTGGACCAGGTCAACTTCCTCAGCAACGACGCGCTCAAGGCGAAGTTCGAGGAGACGGACGCGACGCCGGCGCAGATCGATGCCGCCGTGGCGATCAACGAGGAGCAGCGCCTGCGCACGCTCCGGCTCGGCTTCCTCGTGCTCGCCGGCATCAGCGCGATCGCCGCCCTCCCGGCGTCTCGCCTGCCGCGCTACCGCCCGGAGGAGATCCCGGCGCCGGACAACCTGCCCGACGAGGACTGAGCGGCGCTCAGGACTCGGACGGCTGCAGCGGCAGCTGCGGGCCGTGGTTCCAGGCCAGGATGGCAGGCTGCTCGCGCGAGTATCCCAGCACCGAGACGGATCCGGCGTCGAGCGTGATCGCGGCGCCGAAGCGCGGGGCCTGGCGCAGGAACACGGCGGTGAGGATCCGCAGGTAGTGGCCGTGCGCGATGAGCGCCACGTCGCCGTCGACCATCGCCGGCAGCACCCGGGTGAGCACGCGGGAGGCTCGAGCGGCCACCTCTTCGACGGTCTCCCCCGGCGTCTCGCCGCGGATCACGCCGTGCGTGAACGCGCTCCAGTCGTAGCCGAGCTCCGCGCGGATGTCCTTGGTGGTGCGCCCCTCGTAGCCGCCGTAGTCCCACTCCACCAGCAGCGGGTCGACGTCGGCCTCGAGACCGGCCAGCTGCGCCGTGCGGCGGGCACGCTGCAGCGGCGAGGACAGCACGAGCCGGAAGTCGTAGCCGGTGACGAGCGCGCCGGCCAGACGGGCCAGCTCCTCCCCGCGCGGCGTGAGCGGGATGTCGGTGCGCCCGGTGTGCCGACCGCTGCGCGACCACTCGGTCTCGCCGTGCCGCAGCAGCACGAGCTTGCCCTGCGGGTTGTCCGGGGCGGGACGGTCGGGCAGCGGGTCAAGGGGCGTCGCGAGGTTCTGCACCCTGCAACGGTACGCTCCCGCGCCCGTCCTCCTCCCGGACGACAGGCGGTCGCGCGGCATCGCGCTGCGCGCGGCGCAGCCGTGTGCAGGCGAGCGGGACGATCCTCACCCCGACGATCATGCTGCGCAGACCGAGCACGATCGTGAGCGCACGCACTCCCCAGGCCGGCAGGAACGCGCAGAGCACCGCGAGCGCGAGGTCGAGAACGCCGAAGACGAGCTCGACCCGGGGCGTCTCGCTCTGCGCCCGCACCACCGCCACCACCTTGGACATGCCGCTGGAGAGATAGACGAGCGCGGCGATCAGGACCAGGCCGTCGTCGGGCACCGCCCCCGCGCACAGGGCGGCGCCGCCCGCCACCGCGAGCAGACCGCTCACGACGCTCAGGATCCGTCCCCGGCCACGCGTAAGCGCGGAGCCGAGATCGTCGATCCCCGACAGCAGGAAGCCGAGGCCGATCAGGAGGCGCAGCCGCAGCAGCACCGCGTCCCCCTCAGCGATCAGCAGCACGACGCCCGAGAGCAGCGAGACCGCTCCCGCCGCGGCGACGAGCCACCACGGCAGCCCACGGAGCCGAGCGGCGAGACGCTCGCGAAGGGTCCAGGCACGGTCATGCAGGGCGGGCACCTGAACATGCTACGGGCGCCAGGACAGTGCCACGAGGGCGAGGACCCGGCTTCGCGTCAGCCGCGCAGCAGCACGAACAGCAGGCAGAGCACGCCGACGAGCAGGGTCGCGGCCGTCAGCGCCACCACCGGCAGACCGGAGCGCAGCACGACCGGCTCGGTCGAGGTGAGCGCCCTGTGCTGTCGCCGGTACCGCCGATGGGATCCGACCAGCACCACGAGCGCGAGCACGAGCCCCGCGAATCCGAGCACGAGCGCGACGCCGCCGATGACCGAGGGCAGGATGCGCATGATGACCACCGACCCGCCGGCGAGCGCGAGCGCGGTGCGCCGCCACGCCAGGGCGGTGCGCTCGGGCTGCAGTCCGGGGTCGAAGACCCGCTCGGGTTCGCCGGTCACGCCAGGAGCACCCCGAGGAGCACCAGCACGCCGGTCGCCACCACGACCAGTGCCAGCGGGATCGCGATCCACGGCGGTCCGAGCGGGGTCGACTCGCGCAGCGCCCGCTCGGTGCGCATCCACCCGAACCACGCCTGCACCGGGGTGAGCAGCCCCGCGACGATGAGCAGGATCGACGCCGCATGACGGAATCCCGGATGCATGCCGAGCCCCAGCGCCTCCAGCGCGACGCCGCCCGCGAGCAGGGCGAGGGAGGTGCGGATCCAGGCCAGGAACGTGCGCTCGTTCGCGAGCGTGAACCGGGCATCCGGCTCCTCGCCGCGGTCGTAGACACGCCGGGGGAATCGGCTGCTGGTCATGCGTCCTCCGTTCGGAGCGAGACGGTGCGGAATCCCGCGTTGCCCATCGACGAATCCGGGGTGTTCGAGCTGCGGGCCGAATTGCGGTAGCGGTTGCAGTACGAGCTGTGGCACAGGTAGCTGCCGCCGCG